>NZ_JAJNKD010000005.1:0-368918 GCF_021043325.1 Ideonella azotifigens | reverse complement strand
AACGTAGGATCCCCAACCGCCATCACGACATCAGTGAAGGCTCAACGAGCCTCACACACAGAAATTAGGACAGACCCGCTTCTCGACGAACTTCGGATCGCGCGAGATCTTGAAGCCGTGAACGACGTGCGGCTTCAAGCCATGCGCTTGCCAATGTCGCATGACGGTGCTGGCGCTGACCCCCAGCACTTCGCCCATCTTGCGGGTGCTCCAGTGAGTGGCCGCAGGCGGTGTGGTTTGGGTGGTCAGCTCCACCAGCTTGGCGGAATCCACCTTCACCGGCGGAGCACCGCGCGGCAGGTCGCGTTTGATGCCTTCGAGCCCCAACTCCAGATAGCGCTCGCGCCAGCGCGCCACCTGCACGCGACCGATCCCCAATTGCTCGGCAATGTCCTTGTTCCGCAGGCCTTGCGCCGCCAGCAGCACGATGCGCGCGCGCTGCGCCAGCCTGACGCTGGTGAGCTTGGAACGCGCAGCTTCGTCGCCCTCAATCACCTGACCGCGGCCATCCTCGCATTCCGCAAGTTGCCGTTGGGTGTCAACATCGTTGACGGATAGGTTCCTAGCGGGCTACCACCAACGCATCCACGGCCCGCAGTCCCTGGCCCTGTGCACCGACGATCAGCGGATTGATCTCGAACTCGCGGATATCCGACGCCGCCATGAATTGGTCGCCGAATGCGACCGCGGCATTCACCAGCGCATCCACATCGGCCGCCGGCTTGCCCCGGAAGCCCTGCAGCAGGGTCCACAGCTTGAGCTTGTGCAGTGCCGCGCGCACCTGCGCGGAAGTCACGGGCAGCGCGAGGTGGGCAACGTCGCGGTAGAGCTCGATCGCGACGCCGCCGGTCCCCAGGGAGATGATGGGGCCGAAGTCGGTTTCCCTCAGGCAGGACAGCACCACCTCGACGCCCTCGCCGACCATCTCCTGCACCAGAATGCGGGCGCCAGGCCTGCCCAGCCTGGCTCGGAACTCCGCCGCCAGCAGGTCCACCTCGTCGAACGATCCCACCCGCAAACGCACCAGGCCGAGTTCGGTCTTGTGCTCGGCCTCGGAAGGCAGGACCTTGACCACCAGCGGAAGGGCCATGTCGGCACAGGCCTGCGCCGCTCGGTCGCCAGCGCGCAACACCGTCCAGCGGGCCGGGGTGATGCCGCCGTCCTCGCAGAACCGCATCGTGCGGTTCCAGTCTGAAGGGGCTGCACGCGGCAGCAGCGCCACCCGCTCGCGTACCTCGGGCAGCGCCCGGTACCGCATGCGCCGGTAGAGCCACGACAGCGCCTGCATGGTGGTCGACGGATCGGCAGCCAGCAGCACACCGGCTTCGCGGAACGCCCGCCGGGTCTCCGGCGCCATGGTCTCGCCGACGAAGCTGACGATCACCGGAAGCTGGCTGCCCAGGGCCTTGAACACCGCTGCATCTTCTTGCAGATACCTCCTGCCGCTGCTGGCGTACTGCACGACGATGGCTTCGGTACGGGGATCGTCCGCGATCGCATGGCAGGTGTCGCGGAACAGGTTCGCCACGGTATTGATCTGCCCGGTCAGGTCAATCGGGTTGGCCTTGCGCGCGAAGTCGGGCAGCAGGGCTTCAAGTCGCACCGTGGTGGCGTCGCCAAACTCGGTCAATGGGACACCGCAATGGCTGCTGTGGTCGGCCAGCAGCGCGCCAGCGCCGCCTGACGAGCTCAGCACCGAAATGCCGCCCTTCGGATCGCCGCTCGCCCGCGGAGCGCGCATGAACGACAGCACCTCGACCGCCAGCAACAGGTCAACCAGGCTGTCCACCGACATGACCCCCGCCTGCTCCAGTACGTCCGCATAGACCGAATGAGAGGACGCAATCTTGCCGGTGTGGGAGGCCGTGGCCTGCTGGCCCATCGCCGATCGGCCGGCCTTCAGCACGACGATCTGCACGTCGCGCCGGCGCGCCTTCTGCGCGATGCCGAGCATGCGGTGGGCGTCGTTCAAGCCCTCGATGTAGAGCGCCACGACCCGCACGTCGTCCTGGTCCACCACCCAGTCGAGCACTTCCAGCGCGTCCAGGCAGGTCTCGTTGCCAACGCTGACCATGTACGAGCAGCCGATGCCATTGCGCTGCATCGCATTGCCGATGGCACCGGCCAGGGCGCCGCTCTGGCTGACCACGGCGATCGGCGCATGCTGGACCGCATCCAGGTTCTGCAGAGCCGGGCTGTAGGTCAGCATGCTCTTGTTGCGAACCGACCAGACGCCCTGGCAGTTCGGCCCCATCACGGTCACGTGGCAGCGGGCGGCTGCCTCCACCAATCGGGCGGCGTGGACCTTGCCAGCCTCAGTCTCCTCGAAGCCGGCACTGAAGACGATCGCATGGCGAATGCCCTTCACGCCACACTGCGCGACGATGTCCGGCACCGTGTGGGCGGGGGTGATGAGGAGTGCCACGTCGGGCGTCTCGGGCAATTCGGCCACCGACTTGAAGGTTGCCAGCCCTTCAACCTCGGCATGGGTCGGGCTGACCGGGTAGACGCGGCCTTCGAAGCCATGCTTGAGCAGTACTTTGACAATCGCGTTGCGGGGGGAGCCAGCCTGCGGCGAGGCGCCCACGATGGCCACGCTGCGCGGGCGGAAGAAACGTTCGAGAGAGTAGATGTCGCTCATCGGGGCCTCAGTTTGAGCCGTCCATGGTGAGTTTGCGCTCGGCCACCACCCGCTTGAGCAGCGCAAACTCGCTGTTGATCTCCGCCGTGTATTGCTCGTGCGAGCCGGTGATCACCATCGCGCCGCTCCTCTCGATCTGCTGCCGGACCGCCGGCTCCTCCAGCGCGGCGCGCACCGCTTCATTGATCTTGCGTACCAGTTCCGGAGGCATGCCCTTGGGACCGACGATGCCGAAGGCGGACATGCGGTTCATTGGGGCCAGCCCGACCTCGGCAAAGGTCGGCACGTCCGGGAAGTCGCTCAAACGCTCGGGCGATGCGACCACCAGCGGCACCAACTTGCCAGCCTTGATGAATGGCAGCGCCGAAGGCAGCGCATCCATCACAACCTGGACCTGGCCCGCTACCGCATCGTTCAGGGCCGGTGCCGCACCACGGTAGGGAATGTGGGTGATGAACACGCCGGTCAGGCTCTTGAAGGTTTCCATCTGCAGGTGGCTGATTCCGCCCATGCCCGATGAGGCATAGGCGTAGCTGGCGGGCTTGCGCTTCAACTCCGCCAAGAAGCCGGCATAGTCTTTGGCCGGGAAGCTGGGATTGACGGCAATGACTGTGGGCGTCGCAGCAACGTCGATGATGGCGGTGAGGTCGGCAGGACCGTAGGGCGCCTTGGTGCTGATGGCCGGATTGGCAGCCGTCGTAGATGGCGTGGCCATGGCCAAAGAGTAGCCATCGGGTGGCGACCGGAGAACCTCGTTGGTGGCAGTCACGCCGCCGCCGCCAGGGCGGTTCTCGATGATCACGGTCTGCCCGAGCTTGCGGCCCATCGAGGGGGCGATCACCCGCGCCACCACATCGGTTGAACCGCCTGGTGCGAAGGGAACGACCAGACGGATCGGCTTGTTCGGATAGGCCTGGGCCAGGGCGGCCGAACTCGTGGCCAGCAAGCCCATGGCCACGACCGTTTGCCTGAGATATTTCACTGCTCGTCCCCCGCTGCACTGTCTGCAACTCAGTGGTTCAGTTCAGGTTGATGTAGACGGCCTTGCGCTGCAGGAAGCTTTCGACATGCTCGGTACTCCCCTTCCAGCCGTAGCCACTGGCCTTGCAGCCACCGAAGCCCACAGTCGGATCGACCATGCCGTAGCAGTTCACCCAGACCGTGCCTGAGCGGATGCCTTGCGAGACTCGATGTGCAGTGCTCAGATCGCGGGTCCAGACGCCGCCGGCCAGACCAAACTCCGAGTCATTGGCCATCTTCAGCACCTCGTCCACCGTGTCGAAGGGGATCACCGAGATCACAGGGCCGAAGATCTCTTCCCGTGCGATTGCCATGGTGTTGGCCACGTCCGAGAAAACCGTGGGCTCGACGAAGTACCCATTGGCCAGCTCGTTACCCAGGCGCGCGCCCCCGGCGGCAAGCACCGCGCCCTCTTCGCTGCCGATCTTCACGTAGCCCATCACCCGGTCGAGCTGGCGCGCCGAGATGAGCGGGCCGAGGTCGACGTCCGGCTGCAGCCCGTTCCCCACCTTGAGTCCGGCGCTGAAATGCCGCAGCCGCTCGACGAACTCTTCCTGCACCCGGCGCTGCACGAACAGCCGGGTACCGGAATAGCAGATCTGGCCGCTGTTGGAGAACACGCCCATGGCGGCACCGGGCACCGCGATGTCGAGGTCTGCATCGGCGAAGACAATGTCCGGGGACTTGCCGCCGAGTTCGAGCTGAAGACGCTTCAGGTTGCCGGCCGAGGCCGCGACAATCTTCCTCCCGGTCTCCGTCGAGCCGGTGAACGAGATCTTGTCCACGCCAGGATGCGCCGCCAGCGCGGAACCCGCCTCGCTGCCGTAGCCGGTGACGATGTTCATGACGCCGTCTGGCACACCCGCCTGGGCCATGATCTCGGCGAAGCGCAGCACCGACAGCGAGGCGTCCTCGGCCGGCTTCAGTACGCAGGTGCAGCCCGTGGCCAGCGTCGGCCCGAGGATCCACCACTGGCCACCGAGCGGCCCGTTCCACGGAATGATGCCGCCCACGACACCCAGCGGGGTCTTGTGGGTCAGAGCCATCACCTCTCCGGGCAGCGAATGGCTGGACGTGGTCGTCGTCGCCGCGCCGGTGCACGAAGCGAAGTGCAGGATGGTCTGAGAGATCCACTGCACAGTCGAACGAGTGCGCGAGAGCGGCGCGCCCATGTCCATGGTCTCGAGCACCGCAAGCTCTTCGGCGTGCGCCAGCAGCAGATCGTTGATGCGCAGCAGCAGGCGCTGCCGCTCGATCGGCTTCCAGCGGCTCCAGGGGCCCTCGAAAGCGGCACGGGCTGCTGCGACTGCGCGGTCAATGTCCACCGGGCCACCGCGCGCCAACCGACCGATGACGGTGCCATCGGCCGGGTTGAAGGTATCGAAGGCCTCACCGGAAGCGGCGGGCACCCATTGGCCGCCGATGAGCAGCTGCTTGGTGGAGCCCAGGAAGGCTGGGCGCTCGTGGACTGTGGCTGCAGAAGTTTGCATGGTCTTTCGGTTCAGCGGAAAGGCCGATCCGGGTTGTCTCGGCCGGTCGACAAAAAGGTCAATGGAAGCAGTGCCCGCCGTCGCCAACCTGCACAGGCGCCACCAGCACCGGCCTCACTTTGGCCCCAGGCCAGTGAGCACCTTGAGCACGCCGGACTCCCGTGTCAGGACGGCAGATGCCGAGGCTGCTGTCGATCACGACAACGAAGCGTGCCGCGATGGGGATCGACACGGCATGTTCCGCGTGTCGCCAGCCGATGTCGAGTCGCCTTTTATGGCAGCCGAGGTAAGTTCGGCTAACTCACCGCGGCACGCTGCAGCAAACCCAGTCACCAAGCCGCTTCGAGCACTTCCAGCAGCGTCTGCACGTCCTTCACCGGCCGTGCATTGCGGCTCACGAACCAGTCGGCCATGGCGGCATCGGCAAGCGGCGCCAGGTCGTCGTGCAGCACGCCGATGTCCCGCAGACGACGCGGCAGGTCGACACGCGCGAGCAGCACCTGGACGCGGCCGATCGCCGAGGTGTCGGCCGACGGCTCGGCATCAAGCTCGGCCAGCGCCTGCCGGATGGACGGCGAGCGCTGCGCGGTGACCGGTGCGTTGAAGCGCATGGTGTGCGGCAGCACGATCGCATTGACGACGCCGTTCGCCACATGCGAGCGCTGGCCGATGGCATGCGCAAGCACCGAGGCCAGGCCAGTGCCACCCTGCTCGGTGCCGCGGCCGCAGAGCAGCGCGGCCACCACCAGCGTTTCCCGTGCTTCGCTGGCGTGCGGGCCATCGAAGGCCGTCAGGCCCCGCTGCACCAGCCGCAGCGCCTGCATCAACAGGGCCTCGGAGACCGGATCGCACTGCGGCGATTCAAGCGCTTCCACGGCATTTGCCAGGGCGTTCAGCGCCGCACTCTGCACGAGTGCGTCTGGCGCCGTCTGCAGGAAGCCGGGATGGACGAAGACCGCCCGTGCTCGCGTCTTGGGGTCGAACAGCGCGAGCCGCTTGCCCTGGGCATCGTGCACCGCGGTGCCGGCCTTGACGAAGGCGGTGCTGGGCGTGGTGGGCACCACGAACAGCGGCAGCTTCTGCGCATTCAGGCGCGGGCTCTCGAACCTGCCATCGGCCATGCGGCGGGTGCAGAGTTCCGCCAGTGGCCGCCGCTCGCCGTTCAGGATGGCCGCGGCGCGCGCGGTCACCGCCGCGGAGCCACCGCCGACCGCGACGATGGCATCGGCGCCGAGTTGCTCGAAGAGGCTTGCCGCTTCCTCGATACCTGCCACGGGGCTGTGCTCCCTGGCCGATGGGCAGACGCCGGCCACGAGCGGCCCCAGTGTCTCGCGAAGCATCTGCAGCTCGGTGCTGCGCGCAATGGTCCGGCCGCAGATGATCACCGCACGACGGGAGCCGGCGCGTTCGAGTTCCCGCCGCAGCGCCAGCAGGCTCTCGCTGCCGTGGAACAGCCGCAGTTCGGCGGAGACGTGCTGGTACGAAAGGGTCATGGCATGCGCCTCGGTTCAGGCCGTTCGCTCACGGCTGGCGCTCGCGGCGCCCGCCGTGTCACAGCGCATCGGTCAGCTCGGGAACGGCGACGAACAGGTCGGCGACCAGGCCGTAGTCCGCGACGCCGAAGATCGGCGCCTCCGCATCCTTGTTGATCGCCACGATGACTTTGGCATCCTTCATGCCAGCCAAGTGCTGGATCGCGCCGCTGATGCCGCAGGCGACATACAGCTGGGGGGCCACGATCTTGCCGGTTTGGCCTACCTGCCAGTCGTTCGGCGCATAGCCCGCGTCGACCGCCGCGCGGCTCGCACCCAGGGCGGCGCCCAGCTTGTCGGCGAGTGGCGTCAGCACCTCGGCGAACTGCTCGCTGCTGCCGAGCGCACGGCCGCCGGAGACGATGATGCGGGCCGCCGTCAGCTCGGGCCGGTCCAGCTTGACGAGCTGCGCCTCGACGAAGGCGCTGAGGCCGCTGTCGGCCACGGCATCGATCCGCTCGATCGCCGCGCTGCCGCCCTCGGGCGCCGGGTCGAAGGCGGTGCCGCGCACGGTGACCACCTTCACCGCGTCGCGGCTCTGCACGGTGGCGACCGCATTGCCCGCATAGATGGGCCGCTCGAACGTGTCCGGCGCAACGATGCCGATGGCGTCGCTGATCTGCGCCACATCGAGCAACGCCGCCACCCGCGGCGCGATGTTCTTGCCGCAAGCCGTCGCCGAGAACAGCAGGTGGCTGTAGCCACCCGCCAACTGCAGCACCTGCGCGGCGATGTTCTCTGCCAGTTGCGCGGCCAGGCTGGGACCGTCGGCCTGCAGCACCCGGCTCACGCCCTGCAGCCGCGCCGCGGCCTGCGCGACACCATCGACATCGCTGCCGGCGACGAGCACATGGACCTCGGCACCGATGCGGCCGGCCGCGGTGACGGTGTTGAGGGTGGCGCCCTTGAGGCTGCCCCGCTCGTGTTCGGCGATCACCAGCACCTTCATCTCAGACCACCTTCGCTTCGTTCTTGAGCTTGGCCACCAGCGCAGCCACGTCGGGCACCTTGACGCCCGCGCCGCGCCGCGGCGGCTCGGACACGTTCAGCGTTCGGATGCGCGGCGCCACGTCGACGCCGAGTTCGGCCGCCGTGAGCACCTGCAGCGGCTTTTTCTTGGCCTTCATGATGTTGGGCAGGGTGACGTAGCGCGGCTCGTTCAGGCGCAGGTCGGTGGTGACCACCGCGGGCAGTCGCAGCCGCAAGGTCTCAAAGCCGCCGTCGACCTCGCGGGTGACCAGCAGCGCGTTGTCGCTCACTTCGACCTTGGAGGCAAAGGTTCCCTGCGGCATGCCGGCCAGCGCGGCGAGCATCTGGCCGGTCTGGTTGCAGTCGTCGTCGATGGCCTGCTTGCCGAGGATCACCAGGCCGGGCTGCTCGCGGTCGACGATCGCCTTGAGCAGCTTGGCCACGGCCAGTGGCTGCAGTTCTTCTGCCGTCTCGACCAGCAGGCCACGGTCTGCGCCGATGGCCATGGCCGTGCGCAGCACATCCTGGCTGGCTGCCGTGCCGCACGACACCACGACCACCTCGCTGGCCGAGCCCGCCTCCTTGAGGCGTACCGCGGCCTCGACGGCGATCTCGTCGAAGGGGTTCATCGACATCTTCACGTTCGCGACATCCATGCCGCTGCCGTCGGACTTCACCCGGACCTTCACGTTGTAGTCCACCACCCGCTTGATAGCCACCAACACCTTCATCGACTGCCTCTCCGTTTCGCCATGTTCGCTGTTACCAGCAGCTTCAAACCGTCCAGCTCACCATGCGCATCTCGCACATTTCGTGGACCGCATACTTCGGGCCCTCACGACCGAAGCCCGAGTCCTTGCTGCCGCCATAAGGCATCAGGTCGACCCGCGAGCTCGAGGTTTCGTTGATGTGCACGCCGCCCACCTGGAGCCGGCGCACCGCCTTCATCGCGTCGTCCAGCCGGTTGGTGAACACGCCGGTGGCCAGGCCGAACGGCGTCGAGTTGACCCGCACGATGGCCTCGTCGATGTGGTCGAAGGACTCCAGGCTCATGACCGGACCGAAGACCTCCTGGCAGCTGACTTCACAGTCCCGCGCAACATCCGCCAGCAGCGTCGGCGGCACCACCGCGCCCTGGCGCGGGCCGCCGGCGATCAATCGCGCTCCCTGGCCCACGGCATGCTGGATCCATCGGTCTATCCGCTCGGCAGCGGCCAGGCTGATGACCGGTCCCACCTGAGTGGCAGGATCGCGCGGATCGCCGCTGGCGAGCGCCTGGACCGCCGTCTTCAGTCTCTCCTCCACCTCCGCCATGCGGCTGCGAGCGACCAGCAAGGTCTGGATCGACGTGCAAACCTGGCCTGCCTTGCGGTAGGCAGCGCCGACGATCTTCGGGATCGCCGCATCGAGGTTGGCATCCGCGCACAGCACGGTGAACGCGATGCTGCCGAGTTCCATCTGGGTGCGACGCAGCCCTGCACGGCGCTGGATGTCGCGCCCCACCTCGGTGCTGCCGGTGAAGGCGAAGAAGCGGATGACGGGCTCGTCGATCAGCCAGTGCGCCACTTGCGCGCCGCCGTGCAACACCGACACCATGCCCTTGGGCAGGCCCGCTTCGATCAAGGCGGCGGCGATCATGACGGCGCTGCGAGGCGTGCTGCTCGAAGGCTTGACGATCACGGCATTGCCGGCCGCCAGCGCCGGGGCAACCTTGTGGGCCACCGTGTTGACCGGCGCATTGAAGGGCGTGATGGCGCAGACCACGCCGAGCGGCACCGGGATGGTGAAGCCGAAGCGGCCGGCCGCCTGTGGCGCGCCCTCGAGCGGAACCATCTCGCCGGTCAGGCGTCGGGCTTCCTCGGCCGAGAGCCGGAAGGTTTGGACGCAGCGCCGCAACTCGCCCTGCGCATCGGCCAGCGGAAATCCCGCCTCGGTCTGGATGACATCGACGAAACGTGCGCTGTCGCGCTCGATCAGGTCGGCCGCGCGGTCGAGAATGGCGCCGCGGTCATGGGCATTGAGCTCGGACCGCTCGAATGCGGCCTGCGCGGCGGCCGCGGCCTGCTGCACCTGCTGCTGCGAGGCAACGTGCATGCGGGCACAAGGTGCCAGCGAGTACTTGTCCAGCACCTCGACGAACTCGGTGCCGTCCTGCCACTGGCCGTCGATCAACAGGCGGACGTCGGAGAGCTTCGACGATCGGTCATGCATGGTCATCATCCTGGGTAAATGTGCGCCCGGCGTGCGGGACGCCTGTGGCAGTTCATAAGCCAAAGACGGCTCAGGTGCCGGTAAAATTCGCATCCCGGCGGGCGGCCGAAGCCTCCACGCCTTCCTTGTAGTCCTGGGTCTCACGCAGCCAGTTCTGTTCGAATGACTCCCGCTCGGTGGCGGCGCGGAAAGCCAGGAGCAGCTCGGCGTTCAGCGCCTCGCGGGTCGCCTGGACCGAGAGCGGCGCCGCCTTGGCCAGTTCCCGGGCCATCTCGATGGCGACCGGCCGGACCTCGTCCTGCGGCACCAGGCGGTCGGCCAGGCCGATGGCATGTGCCTCCTCGCCGGTGATGCGCTTGCCGGTCAGCATCAGCCAGCGCGCCTGCTGGTGACCGACGAGCCGGGGCAGCGTGACCGTCAGCCCGAACCCCGGAAAGAACCCGATGGCGGTGAAGTTGGCGGAGAAGCGGGCTTCCTTGCAGGTGACGCGGAAGTCCGGGAAGACCGCAAGGCCGAGCCCGGCGCCAATCGCGGCACCGTGCACCGCGGCGACGATGGGCTTGCGCGTCGCCATCAGGCGACGCGCCTCCTTGTACGGATGGCGCTTGGCGGGCACGAACTTCTCGCCGCGGGCCTCGGTCTCCAGCCGCTGCTTCAAGTTGCCGCCGGCGCAGAAGTGCTTGCCCGCCGCCGCCAGCACCACGCTGCGGCACTGTGGATCGCGGTCCAGGGCCTCCAGCGCGGTGGCCAGATTGCCAAGCAGGTCGACATCGACGAAATTGTTCGGCGGGCGTTGCAGCTCGACGATCGCGACATGGCCGTCCATCGAGACGCCGATGTCGTCGAGAACCAGGCCCGATTCCAGCGTGTGGCTCATGATTCGAGCCTCACTGCTTGGCGATGTCCGTCTGGCGGACATCGCGCAGGTTGGTCTTGCCGTGGTGCCGGTCGGCCGGCTTGTAGCCCAGCGCGTCCTCGGCAATGATGATTTTCTGGATGTTGGCCGAGCCTTCGCCGTTGTAGAGCATGTCGGCGTAGACCCGCATCCAGGACACACGGTACTCGCGCGCCAGGCCGTAGCCGCCGAAGATCTGCTGGGCCTTGTCGGCGCACATCTTGGCGGTCTGCGAGGCGTGGTACTTGGCAATCGACGCGATACGGTTGGACGGCATGTCGTTGTCCATGCTGAAGGCGGCGCGATAGACCAAGCCGCGGCTGGCCTCGATCGCCGTCGCCATCTCGGCGATTGAATCCTGGATCATCTGGAAGCGGCCGATGGGCTGCTGGCGCACCGTGCGCTCGTTGGCGTATCGCACCGCCTCCTCGAAGCATGCCTGGGCCAGGCCGAGGCACTTGGCCGCCACGTTGAGCCGCCCGGGCTGCAAGGCCCGCATGACGATCTTGAAGCCGTCGCCCTCGGCACCCAGCCGGTTCTCCACAGGCACCACGAAGTCGTCGAGAAAGACGATGTTGGTGCGGAAGGCCTTGGACATGCCCAGCAGGTCGACCGGCTTGGCGGTGAAGCCGGGGTACTTCTTCGGCTCGACGATGAATGCGGTGGCACCCTTGGCACCCGCATCGCGGTCGGTCTTCGCGATCAGGATGCCGACGTCGGTCTCGTTGGCGATCGAGGCCCACATCTTCTCGCCCTTGATGCGGTAGACGTCGCCGTCGCGCCGGGCGAAGGTTTTCATCGCGCCGGCGGCGTCCGAGCCGCTGCCCGACTCGGACAGCGACATCATGCCGATGGTCTTGCCGGCCAGCAGGTTGGGCACGTACTTCTCGACCTGTTCCGGCGTGCCCGCCATGTAGATGCAGGTCGGGCAGGTACCGCCCTGCTGGTTGTTGCACGAGGTGAACCGCACTTCCTGGCGCGACATTTCCTCGATGATCACCGCGGCGGCCATGTAGCCCATGTCGCTGCCGCCGACCGATTCGGGGAAGACGGCGCCGTACAGGCCGGCCGCGCCGGCCCGCGCAACCAGCTCACGCGGAAACTCGCCGCGCTTCTCGAAATCCTCCATCACCGGGACGACTTCGTTGGCCATGAAGCGGGCGACCATGTCGCGCACGGCTTCGATTTCGGGAGGCATCGTGAAATTCATTGTTTGTCCTTGGGTTCGTCGGGAACTCAGTCCCGTGGGCGGCGTCGGTACATCAACGTCGTCTTCATCGTCTGCACCACCGTGCCGTCCTGCTTGACGATGCGGCGGTCGAAGGCCACCACGCCGCGGTCGGGCTTGCTGGTCTCCTTCTTCTCGGCGACCCGCGCCACCAAGTGGACGGTGTCGCCGTGCTTGACGGGGCTCACCAGGCGCCACTCGTCGACGCCGAGCAAGGCCAGGATGGTTCCGTCGTTGACGCCGGCGGCATGCCACAGGCCGCCGGCCACCGCATAGACCAGCGGGCCATGGGCGATGGGCTCGCCGAAGGGCGTGCGCTTGCAGTACTCGAAGTTGGTGTGGATCTCGTTGAAGTCGCCCGAGATGCAGGCGAAGTTGACGATGTCTGTGCTGGTGATGGTGCGGGCCGGTGTCACGATCTCCTCGCCCACGGCGAAGTCCTCGAAGTAGCGGCCGCGGGGATGCTCGGGTGTGCTCATGGTCGTTCTCTCAAGATCTGTCATTGGCGAGGACCATCGTGCAATGCGACGACAGGATCCCGCCCTCGTTGTGCACCAGCGCCGCAGTGGCGCCATCGACCTGGCGCGCGCCGAGGCCGCCGCGCAGTTGCCGGACCACCTCCACGATGCCGAGGATCGCGCCTGCGGCACCGGCATGGGCATGCGAAAGCATGCCGCCGTTGGTGTTGACGGGCAGCTTGCCGCCGACGCGGGCATGGCCCTCTGCAAAGAACGCACCGCCCTCGCCAGGCCCGCAGAATCCGAGCTCCTCCAGCTCGATGATCGGCACGATGGTGAAGCAGTCGTAAAGCTGCGCCAGGTCCATGTCGCCGGGGCCGAGACCGGCCATGCGGTAGGCGCTGCGGCCCGACTCCTGTGCGCCGAAGTGGTTGAGATCGGGCGCGCACATCACGTGCTCATGGGTGTGCATCTCGCCGATGCCGAGCAGGTAGGCCGGCTTGTGCGGCAGGTCTCGCGCCCGTTCGGCCGAGGTCACCACGAAGGCGCCGGCGGCGTCGGAGATGATGCAGCAGTCGAGCATGCGCAGCGGGTCGGCGATCGGCTTGGAGGCCAGCACTTCGTCGATCGTGAGCGCCGTCTTCATCTGCGCATGCGGATGCAGCAGCGCATGCGCGCGGGTGTTGACCGCGACGCTGGCGAGTTGCTCGCGCGTGGTGCCGTGCGCGTGCATGTGGCGCTGGGCGACCATGCCGTAGAAGCTCGGGATGGACGCGCCATAGGGCTTCTCGAACTGCGGATGGCCCACGTTGGCGAGCACGGCGATCGCCGCCTCGCGCCCGAGGCCGGTAGCCCGGTTCTCGCCGGCGCACACCAGCACCGTCTCTGCGGTGCCGGCGGCAATGGCCTGCGCAGCGTGGCGCAGCATGATGCCGGGGCTCGCCCCACCAGCCACCATGGAGGCGCACATGCGCGGGCGCAGGCCCATGTATTCGCACAACGAGGCGCCGAGCATGGTGTAGTGCTCGGTGAACGAGTAGGCGGTCAGCAGGCCGTCGATGTCGGACGGACGAAGACCGGCGTCGTTCAGTGCGCGTTTGCAGGCCTGCGCATTCAGGCCCAGGCCCGACAGGTGCGGCACCTTGCCGATGTCGGACTCGCCGACGCCGACGATGGCGACCTTGTTGCGCAAGCTCATGCCGCGCTCCCGCCGGACTGGCCGGCCACCCGGGTGAACTGCGGGATCTGCATCCCGGCTTCGCCCCGGCGTTCGAACACCACCCGCACCCGGTCGCCGATCACGCTCTCCAGCGCTCCGGGGCCGACGATGTTGGCGTACATGCGCGGCCCCTCTTCCAGAGCGACGAGCGCTGTCACGTAGGGCGTGATGGCCGCGAAATCCGGGGTCGGCGCGCGGTGCACGATGCTCAGGCTGTAGACCGTGCCGAAGCCGCTGCAATCGATCCACTCAAGCGCGTCCGACCAGCATACCGGGCACTGGCCGCGGGGCATGAAATGGCGCTCGCCGCAGGCGAGGCATTGCCGCACCGTCAACCGGCCTTCGCGGGCTGCGGCCCAGTAGGCGCGCGAGTCGGCGTTAGGCTCGGGAACGGGCAAGGGGATGGACGTGGACATGGTGTTCGACGGCGTCAGGGCCTGCGGCGCACTCAGGGATCCGACCTTGGAATGCTCGTCTGCGCTCATGCCACCCACGGCTTGCCGAAGGCCGGTTCCTTGAACGGCGTCGGCGGCAGTTGCCAGGTGCCGGTCGAAGGCGGACGGACGTCACCGTCGATGTGCACGTCGATGACGCAAGGGCGGCGGTTCCGCAGCGCCGCGGCAACCGCGTCGCCCAGGTCCTCGCTGCGGGTAACCGTCATGCCGTCGGCACCGCAGGCACGCGCCCAGGCGGCGAAGTCGGGGTTGTAGCGTTCGCCGCCCGGGCCCTGCTTGCCCTTGTAGAAGGCGGTGCCGTGTTCGCGGCCGCCGAACATGCCGTGCTGGATGTCGCGGATGGCGCCCCAGGCGAAGTTGTTCCAAACGATCCAGACGCAGGGCAGTTCGTATTCCACCGCGGTGCAAACGACGTAAGGCGTCATGGTGAAGCCGCCATCGCCGACCACGGCCACGCAGGGCCGGTCGGGGGCCGCGAGCTGGGCACCCAGCACACCGCAGACGCCGAAGCCCATTGAGGAGTAGCCCCAGCTGTTGAGCATGCTCTGCGGCCGGCGCGGCTTCCAGAACTGCATGAACCAGTTGTGATGCACGCCCGAGTCGAGCGAAAGGATCACGTCGTCAGGCAGCACCTTCTGCAAGGTGTCGACGACGTACTCCGGCCGGATCGGCGTGGTGATGGCCGAGAAGTTGGGCCGAACGAAGCGCTCCCATTCCGCATGCCAGCCGGCGACCTGCTCACGCCAGCCGGCATAGGTGCCGGCGTCGAACAGCGAGGCTTCGTCGATGGCCGCCAGCAGCTGCTCGCAGAACACCTTGCAGTCGGCCACGATGCCCACGGTGGGCGGGTAGTTACGGCCGAGCTCCTGCGGATCGATGTCGACATGCACCAGCCGGGTCTTCGGGAAGTTCCACGAATAGCCCGGCTGCCAGCTCGACGACGAGCGGTCGTCGAAGCGGGTGCCGACGGTGATGATCAGGTCGGCATGCCGGCCCGCCTGGTTGGCCGGGTAGGCCCCGTTGCGGCCGATGAAGCCCAGGGTCTGCACATCGTCGGCCGGCACGCAGCCCATGCCGTTCGGCGAGGTGATCACCGGCAAGCCGAGCCGACGGGACAGCGCTGTGAGCGCCGGTCCGGCCTCGGACAGCGTGACCCCATGGCCGATGAAGAACACGGGCTGGCGGGCCGCCTTGAGCAGTTCGACCACCTTCCCCAAGTCCTCGGCGGAGGCGGCCGGCCGCTGCGCACCCATCACCTGAGAAGGCGGCGGCACCTCGACGTCAGCCTCTTCCTGGTAGAGGTTGTAGGGCACGTCCAGGTTCACCGGACCGGGTCGGCCGCTCACCATGGTGTCGAAGGCCTGCCGCAGGGCCAGCGGCAGCATGTCCACCCGCGAGGGCTGGAAACTGCGCTTGACCACCGGCCGCAGCACAGACGGGAAGTCGGCCTGGTTGTGCTTGTAGAGCTCCTGGAACGGCGCCCGGTTCATCTGCGATGTCGGCACGTTCGAGGTGATGGCCAGGAAGGCTGACGAGTCCGAAAGCGCCGTCGCCAGTGACATCACCATGTTGGCCGAACCCGGCCCGGTCGAGGTCAGCGTGGCCACCGGCTGGTGCCTGACACGGAAGTAGGCGTCCGCCATGTGGCCCGCGCACTGCTCGTGGCGCGGCGACACCAGGTTCACCTTGTCGCGCACGTCGTAGAGGGCGTCGAGCATGCCCACGTTGCCGTGGCCGCAGATGCCGAACACGTAGGGCACCTTCTGCTGCACCAAGTACTGCGCGATGACTTCGCTGCCTTTCATGACCATGCCTGCTTTCGCTGTTCTGTGTTGTGCGTCGGCTCGATTGGCGGATGCCTTCCGAGGACGATGGACTGTGCCGAGCGGGATTGGGCGTGTCCATTCACTTCTTCTTATTCGTGGAGCCGGTCTGGCTTACCAGCGGCGCTCTCGGGTCAGCAGCGCTTACCGTCAAGCAAAAGAAAGTCGACTCGACCGGCGCCGCGGCGGGCGCAACAATGCACGGCAACGGCCCCGTGCGCCTGTCCCCTCCAGTCGAGCCTGTAATGCCACTGACCCTGCCTGCCCCGCGCCGTGAAGTGCATCACCGCGCCATCGACATGCGCGCCTTCGCACGCGACGACGGCCTGTTCGACGTCGAGGCACGGCTCGTCGACCGCAAGCCCTTTCCCTTCCTGCGCGCCAGCTCGCCGGAGCCGGTGCCTGCGGGCGATCCGCTGCACGACCTCTGGGTGCGCATCACGCTGGACAGCGAGTTCGTCGTGCGCGACATCGAGGCGTCGTCCGATGCCACGCCGTGGCGTCTGTGCCGGGAAGCCGAAGGAACGCTCAAAGTCCTGATCGGCGAGAAGGTGGCCCGCGGCTGGTCGGCCAAGGTCAAGGAGCGGCTGCGCGGCGCCGCCGGTTGCACCCATTTGATGGAGATGCTGGTGACGCTGGGCACGACGGCGCTGCAGGGCATCCGCGGCGCTGATCCGGAACGGGCGCTCGCAGCGCCGTGGAAGATGGACAGCTGCTACGCATATGGCCGCGAGCGCGCCGTGGCGAAGATCCTCTGGCCCGAGCAGGCGGGCCCGGCCGCCACCGACGCACCCTGAACGCGCGCGCCGGCGACAGCGCTCGACGCTGCCCTACTCCTTCGGGAGCCGCTTCTTGAAGGTGGGCACGTTCGGCAGCACCTGCAGCCGCTCCGGCGAGGTCACGGCCAATGCCTTCATCTTGCCGGCGGCGATCTGGCCGCCGCTGCTGATGTAGGCATCGAAGAGGAAGGACAAGCTCGGCTTGCTGGGAAGGACGCTGGCGCCGCGAAACCGGGCGAACACAGCGCGAGGCCGAGACACACCAGGCGACGGCGTTGAATTGGGGGGCATGATCGGTACTGCGGCTCCAGGCGCCGTCCTGACTGGAGATGCCAGGCAGTATCTGTACGCCCCTCGGGCCGGTCCGGTCGCGTATTCTGGGTCCTCGGATGAGCGACGCTGACGCATCAAGGCGGCGGCATGCGGCGCAGGTCGAACGCGACCCGTACGCCGACCAGCAGCGACGCAGCCATGATCCAGAAGACGCCGGCCGCCCCGACGATGCCCCCGGCCGCACCGGCCATGAGCGGCATCGAGATGCTGGAGGCATTGATCATCATCATGCGCAGTGCGATCACCTGTCCGTGCCGGTGCGGCGGTGTGATCTGGTGCAGCAGGCTCATGACCATGGGTTGCACGCCGCCGATCGTCATGCCCATCAGCATGGAGCAGGCGCCCATCGCCAGCGCGGTGCGCATCAAGGGATACACCGCCAGCAGCACGCAGGCCGCGGTGAGCGCGCTCGCCATGAGCACCCACTCCCGAAAGTGCCGGCCGAGCCATGGCACCAGCAGGCGCACGGCCGCCGCCGCGATGGCGAACGAGGCGAGAATGCTGCCGATCGCCGAAGCATTCAGCCCGCGCGCATGTCCGAGCAGCGGCACCATGACGCCATGGATGTCCCAGGTGGCCGACACGAAGCCGTTCATCAGCAGCACGCTGCGCACGGCCGGATCGCGCCACAGGCCCTCGCCACCGGCGCCGGACCGGGACGGCCCGGCGGATGCCGGCAAAGCCGTGGCACCGCGCAGGAAGGCCCAGCTCACCACGGGCCCCACGCCCAGCAAGAGGAACGCGGCCCGGTAGCCTAGCGCGTCGATCACCAAGCCCGCCGCGAAGGGGCCGAGGAAGTTCGCTGCCGCCGGCGTGAAAGAGAGCCAGGAGAACACCCGCCTCAGCTCGTCCGCGCCGTGCGCGATCTGCCCCGCGTGGCGCTGCAGGGCAATCACCGCGAGCGCAACGGCACCGCCTTCCAACAGAGCCGTTGCGCACAGTCCCGGGTAGGTCGGCCAGGCTGCTGCCACCGCGGCGCCGGCGAAGGCGGCGACCATGCTGATATGCATCGGCCTCTTCAGCCCATGCCGATCCGCCATCCGGCCCGCCGGGATCGAGATGGCGAGCTGGGCCGCGCCGAACAAGGCCAGCAGCAAGCCCACGGCCGCTGCGCCGTGGCCGAGCTGCAGTGCCATCAGCGGCACCGCCATGCGCAGGCCCGACATGCAGGCATGCACGCCGCCCTGACCGCCGACGAGACGGACGATCTCGCGCGAGAGCGACTCGCGGGCGAACGGCGGGCTCACCTGGTGAGCCATGGAGCCCGTTGGGCGGCGAACAAGGACATTGCGAGTTTCACCTGCCCGATTGTCCCAGGCTTCATGGAAAGTTGGACCCGCCCCTTCGGCTAGAAAAAGCAACTGGAACGTCGGCGATCCCGGCGGCACACTCGACCGACGTCGCCTTGAGGGTGCCACTGGCATGCCAGGTGCGGGCGATCGACATCCACAAGAGAGACAACCATGCACAAGCGATCTTTCGTGGCGGCCGCACTCGCGTGCACTGTGGCCGTCGGTGTGCATGGCCAGACCTTCCCCGACAGGCCGGTCAAGGTGCTGCTGCCCTTTCCTGCAGGCACCGGGCCAGACACCATCATGCGGATGGTCGGCGAAAGGCTGGCGCGCGTGTGGGGTCAGCAGGTGGTCATCGAGAACCGGCCCGGCGCCAACGGCTGGCTGGCAATGGAGGCGGCCAAGCGCGCGCCAGCCGATGGCTACACGCTGGTACAGGTCGATGCACCACTGATCGCCGTTGCGCCCCACCTGTGGAAGAAGCTGCCGTACGACCCGATCAAGGACGTCGAGCCGGTGGCGACCCTGTACCGCACCTGGTATTTCGTCGCAGTCGCCGCGGACTCCAAGTGGAACACCGTGGGCGACCTGATCCAGGCGGCGAAGGCTGCGCCCGGAGGCCTGAGCTATGGCTCGTCCGGCGTGGGCGGCAACATCCACCTGGGCGGCGCCATGCTGGAGCAGGCCGCCGGCGTGAAGATGACCCACATTCCCTACAAGGAAACGCCGCAGATCTACATGGCCATCAGCAACGGCGACATCAGCTGGGCCGTGGGCACGGCTTCGACCACGCAGCCGATGCTCAAGGCGCGGAAGATCAAATACCTGGCCATCACAGCGCCCCAGCGCAGCGCCATCTTTCCCGATGTACCGACCGTGGCTGAGTCGCAAGGTCCTGCGCACTACCAGTTGCAGACCTGGGTGTCGATGTACGCCCCTCGCGGCACGCCGCAGCCCATCGTGAACAAGATCAATGCGGACGTCGGTCGGGTGCTGCAGGATCCCGAATTGCGGGCCTACATGGGCAGCGTGGGTTTCGAGATGCTGATCCAGACACCTGCCGAGCTGCAGGACATGGCCCGCAAGGACTCCATGGTCTTCAAGGACATCCTGAAGGACCTGAAGCTGGCCCTGGACTGACAGGCTGCGTCGCCCATCAAGGAGATCATCGATGCTCGGCGTCGTTTTCAAGGGTCATCGCAAGCTCGCGCTGCAGTCATTCGACGACCCCGTTCCCGGGGACGACGACGTGGTGGTCGAGATGAAGGCCTCCGGTTTCTGCGGCAGCGACCTGCACCACTACCGCGGGGCTCCTGGCGCATCGCTGGCGGCCAAGAGTCCGGGCTTCCTGGCCGAACACGGGCTGTCGCCCGAGAGCCCGGTCATCGCGGGTCACGAACCCTGCGGTGTCATCGCCGAACTCGGCCGCAATGTCGACCGGCGCGCCTTTCGCCCGGGCGACCGCGTGATGGTCTATCACTACGATGGTTGCCGCCACTGCGATCCCTGCCGCAACGGCTGGGTCCAGATGTGCGAGCGCGGCTCGACCGTGTTCGGCCATACGGCTCACGGCGGCCATGCGCCGTTCATGCGGGTGCCGGCCCGCTCGCTGATCCACCTGCCCGCCGAAATCGGCTACCGGGCGGGTGCAGCCATCTCGTGCGGCACCGGCACGGCCTTCGGCGCGCTGGAGCGCATGGAGATCAGCGAGCGCGACACGCTCGCTGTCTTCGGCTTGGGGCCGGTCGGCCAGTCGGCGATCCAGCTGGCCCGCGCCATGGGCGCGCGGACCTTCGCGGTCGACGTCTGCAGTGACCGAGTCGAGCGGGCACGCCAGCTCGGCGCCACCCAGGCCGTCAACTCGCGCGAAGCGGATGCGGTGGAAGCCATCCTGCAGTGGACCGCGGGCCGGGGCGCAACGGTGGCCATCGACTGCTCGGGTGTCGCCGCCGCCCGGCTCGCCGCGGTGCGCTGCACTGCCAACTGGGGCCGCATCGCCTTCGTCGGCGTCGGCGGAGAGGTCACGCTCAACGTCTGGTCAGACCTGATGATGAGGCAGCGCAGCATCATCGGCCACTGGACCTTCTCGGACGTCGGCATGGCACGCTGCGTGCGCTTCGTGGCCGACCATGGGATTGACCTTGACCAGCAGTTCAGCAATCGCTGGCAGCTTGCCCAGGCCGAACAGGCCTATCGGCAGTTCGACAGCCAGACCGCAGGCAAAGCGTGCTTCGAATTCTGACCGCCTCGCCCCCGCCCGGTGCCATGGCAGGCGCGCCGCTGCGGCGCATCCTCATGGCGCCGATGGCGCTGGTGTTCATGGTCTTCGCCATGACCGGCCTGGGCATGCCGGTCCTGCCCGTGCATGTCCACCAGACGCTGGGCATGAGCTCCTTCGTGGTCGGGACCGTGGTGGGCAGCCAGTTTGCGGCGGCCCTCGCCTCGCGCCTGTGGTGCGGCCACCTCTGCGACACGCGGGGGCCGCGGGTAGCGCTGCGCGCGGGGCTGCTCGCGGGCTGTCTCTCAGGTGCGGTGTACCTGCTCTCCTTGCCCTTCCATGCGTCGCCCGACGTCGCCGTGGGCGTGCTGCTGCTGGGGCGTGCCCTGCTCGGCGCGGCCGAGAGTTTCGTCATCACCGGCGCCTTGGCGTGGGGCATCGCTGCGGCCCCTGCCAGCCAAACGGGTCGGGTGATCGCATGGATCGGCATCGCGATGTACACGGCCTTCGCGATCGGAGCGCCGATCGGCGTATTGCTCTATGACACGATTGGTTTCTCGGCCATCGGCCTGGCAACGCTGGTGGTGCCGGCCATGGCCCTGCCCTTGCTGCGCCAGGCGCCCCAACGGGCTGGGCCGCCTGGCGCCGCCCGGCCGTCCGGCGGCATGCCAGTCCTGCGCGCAGTCTGGAAGCCGGGGCTCGGCCTGGCACTCAGCAGCCTCGGATTCGCCGCCGTGACGACCTTTGTCGCACTGCTGTTTGCCAGCCGCGGCTGGACACCGGGCTGGGCCGGGTTCACCGCGTTCTCGGCCGCCTTCGTGGCCGCGCGGTTGGTGGGATCGCAGTTGCCCGACCGCTTCGGCGGTGCGCGGGTCGCCGCGTGCGGCATGCTGGTGGAAACAGCCGGGCTGGCCTTGCTGGCCCTGGCGCCTTCGGCCACGGTAGCGCTCCTGGGCTCAGCCCTTACCGGTCTGGGGTATTCGCTGGTGTTTCCGGGCCTGGGGCTGGAGGTCGTGCGCGGTGCACCGAGCGGGCACCGCGCGCTGGCGCTGGGCAGCTACACCGCCTGCCTGGATCTGGCCCTCGCCCTGGCGGGACCGGCCCTGGGGTTGCTGGCCGACCAAGCGGGTTTTGCAGCGGCCTTTGGCGCCAGTGGCGCCGTGGTCCTGCTGGCTGCGGCGGTTGCCCTGCGCCTGGCCCATGACTGATCCGCGCACCGGCCAGGTCCCGCGGCAGGTGGCCGCAGGTCATCCCGATGCCACGCCTTGCCGGCCCCGCCGGCACCAACCCTGCGGGCGCCTGCGCTGCGCAGACCTCGACGACACAATTCAAAGGAAGCCATGCACGACATCATCGTCGTAGGCAGCGGCGCCGCCGGGCTCTCGGCGGCCTGCACGGCAGCTGCGCTGGGCAAGCGCGTGCTGCTGCTCGAGCACAGCGACCGCATCGGCGGGACGACGGCCATCTCGGGTGGCATGGTGTGGATCCCGGACAACCACAAGATGCATCAGGCCGGACTTCCGGACAGCGCCGCTGCGACGCGCGAGTACCTGGATCAGACCGTTCCAGGCTCATCAGACGATCCCCGCATGCAGGCCTTCCTGTCGCGAGGCGACGAGGCCATCCGCTTCCTGGAGGCCCACACTTCGTTGCGCCTGCAACCGGTCAGCCGCTATCCCGACTACTACGCCGACCTGCCGGGCGCCACTGCCGGCGGCAGGGTGCTGGAGCCGGTTTCGTTCGATGGCCGCGCGCTCGGCGCCGACTTCGCGCGACTGCGGGATCCGCTGCCCGAGTTCCTGTTGTTTGGCGGCATGATGGTGAGCCGCGAGGATCTGCCCGTCCTGCGTCGGGTGGGCCGATCCCCGCAGGCGCAGTGGCATGCGCTGAAGCTGCTCGCGCGCTTCATGCTGCAGCGCCTGCAAGCCCACCGCGGCACTTCGCTGGTGCTCGGCAACGCGCTGGCAGCGCGGCTGTTCAAGTCGGCGCTCGACCTGGGCGTCGACATCGCCACCCGCACCTCGGTGATCGGACTGATCGAGACCGACGGCCGCGTGGCGGGCGTGCGCACCGAATTCGACGGCCAGCGCGGAGAGTCTCGCGCCAGCCTCGGCGTCATCCTCGCGACGGGCGGACTGTCCCACGACTCGGCATTGCGCCCACGCTATGTGCCGGCGGCGGCCGGTACGCTGTCGGCGACGGTTCGAAGCGGCGCAGCCCACAGCGGCGCCGCGCTTGCCGCCGGCACCGGCGCACAGCTGACGCCCGCCACCTCGACGATCGACGGCGCCCAGGCCTTCTGGGTGCCGGTGTCCCGATTCCGGCGCTCGGACGGCAGCACGGCACTGTTTCCCCACACGGTCACCGACCGTGCCAAGCCCGGCCTGATCGCGGTGAACCAGACCGGCTGCCGCTTTGTCAACGAGGCGGTCTCGTACCACGAGTTCGTGCGCGCGCAGTTGCGCAGTGCCGATAGCGCCATCCCCGCCTGGCTGATCTGCGACAGCCGGTTCCTCTGGAAATACGGCCTCGGCCGGATCCGGCCCTTCGCCTTGTCGGCCCGTGCCGAGCAACGCAGCGGCTACCTGCACACGGCGCCGACGCTGGAAGCGCTGGCCACCCGGATCGGGGTGCCACCGGCATCATTGGCAGAGACCGTGCGGGCCTTCAATGTCGGCGCGGCGCGCGGTGTCGACACCGCCTTCGGGCGCGGCAGCACCATTTATCAGCGGCACCTGGGCGATGCCGACCAGCAACCCAATCCTTGCGTGGCGCCGCTGGAGCGGCCGCCGTATCACGCCGTTGCCGTGTTCCCTGCGGACCTCGGCATGTCCGCCGGCGTGCGGACTGATCCGTCAGGGCGTGCGCTGGACGAGGCGGGTCGCGCCATCGAGGGCCTGTATGCCTGCGGCAACGACATGCAGTCGGTGATGAACGGTGCCTATCCGGGGCCGGGCATCACCCTGGGGCCTGCGCTCGTCTTCGGCTACCTTGCGGCGCGGAACGCCTGTGGCGCCGAGGCGCCTGCATCCCGCCCGCCAGCGGTGGCCCCCGCGGCGGCCGAGAAGGCGTGAGGCGGCGGGATCCGGACGGCCGTGCCCGGCGGGGCATTGCCTGGCGCGAGGCGGCTGCCTGCGCCCACCCGCCGATCAGGTGCGGTTGAGGATCCGGCCGCCGTCGACCAGGATGCACTCGCCGGTGATGAAGCTGGCTTCGTCCGACGCCAGGAACAGCGCGAGGTTGGCGACGTCCCATCCGGTGCCCTGACGCAGCAGCGGCACCTTGGCGTTGCGCTCGGCGTTGATCTCGTCACGCGACTTGGAGAAACGGCGCGAGCGGGTCTCGACCGCCATGGGCGTGTCGATCAGGCCTGGCAGGATGGCATTGACGCGAATGTTGAACTTGGCGTTCTGCAGTGCCAACTGCTCGGTGAGCGCATTGACGCCTGCCTTGGTGGCCTTGTAGGCCGCATACGGATACAGGCCCACCGCGGCAGCCGAGGAGACATTGACGATCGCGCCCGAACGCTGCTGGCGCATGATCACCAGCGCATGCTTGCAGGTGAACGCGGTGCCGCGCAGGTTGCTGCGGTAGATGTTGTCGAACTGTTCTTCGGTGATGTCCATCAGGTCCGCATCGCCACCGCCGAGGCTCACGCCGACGTTGTTGTGCAGAACGTCGAGCGAGCCCCAGTGCCGATGCGCCTCGGAGATGGCGGCGACGATGTCGGCCTCCTTCTGGATGTCAGCCTTGAAGGCGATGGCATCGCCGCCTTCGCTGCGGATCATCGCGGCGGTCTCTTCGGCGGATTCGATCGATCGGTTCACCGCCAGCACACGCGCGCCTTCGCGGGCGAAGCGGATGGCCGCCGCGCGCCCGTTGCCCAAGCCCTCGCCCGGGCTCTGACCCGCACCGATGACAACGGCGACCTTGCCGTCGAGACGCTTGCTTGCGGTCCAACCGGCCGCCTGATTCGTGGAAGTGCTCATGCCCGAAGCCCCTTGAAAGCTGGTCCTTAACAGAGCTTCGAATGTTATCATCGGTTCCACTGCACACATACAGTTCCACTGAACGGAACCGCAACATCGCCCCCGGAGACAGACCTACCATGAATCTCGGCATCGACGGAAAGCTCGCCCTGGTCACCGCCTCCAGCGGCGGCATGGGTCGCAACATCGCCCGCACCCTGGCCGCGGAGGGCGCCAACGTGCTGCTGTTCGCCCGCACCGCCGAGAAGCTTCAGGCGGTGGCCGAGGAGATCGAGGGCGACTACGGCGTCAAAGCCCATGTCGTGGCGGGCAGCATGCTGGTGGCCGACGACGTGGCGCGCCTCTCAGGCACGCTGGCATCGCTGGGGGGCGCCGACATCATGGTGCTCGTCACCGGCCGCCCACCGAACCCGCTGCGCGACACGCTCAAGGAGACCGAGCCCGAGCGCTGGCAGGAGGCCTACGAGAACCAGTTGCTGAGCGTGGTCCAGGTGGTCAATGCGGTAGCGCCGCAGATGCTCGACAAGGGATGGGGGCGCATCCTGGCGATCACGTCGGCCTCTGCCAAGCAGCCAATGGCCGTGCATGCGCTGTCCACCGTCTTCAGGGCCGGCGTGACGGCCTATCTGAAGGGCCTGGCCAACGAGCTCGGGCCAAAGGGCATCACGGTGAACTGCGTGGCGCCCGCCCTGATCGACACCTCGCACCGCAGCGGCTCGGCCGCCTACACGCCGGCCCAGGCGGAGCGCCGCGTCTCGATGACGCCGCTGCACCGCATGGGCACGCAAGAGGAACTGGCAGGCGTGGTGGCCTTCCTGGCCTCCGCACAGGCGGGTTTTGTCACCGGGTCCACCATTGCGGTGGAGGGCGGCATGATCGGCTCGCTGTTCTAGCCGACGCGCAAAGCCCCGCTCAGCTGGCGACAGGCCCGCCGAAGCGGCGCGAGATGTCGCCGGCGGCTTTTTTCACCAGCTTGGTGAAGGCTTTCTCGTGCATCTGGATGCGCACCGACGGACCGTTGACGGTGATGCAGTAACGCGCCTCACCGTTGGCGTCCCACACGGGTGCCGAAATGGCCGACAGGCCGAGCAGCCGCTCACCGTGCGACACCGCGTAGCCCTGATCCCGGATCTCGCTGAGCTGCGCGCGGATCTCGGCGGACTTGCGCTGGGTGGCCCGTGCGATTGCGGCGAGGGTCGATGACGAGGCGGTTTCCGGCATGAAAGCCAGCAGCGTCTTGGATGCCGAACCGAGCAGCAGCGGGATCTGCTCGCCCGGCTGCATCACGCTGCGCAGTTGCGATGGTGCAGTTGCCACCGAGTCGACGCAGACACGGTTGCCGTCCACCGCCATGTGGATCGCCACCGTCTCCTGGGTCTGCTCGGCCAGGGTCAGCATCGCGGGACGCGCGATGGCGCGGATGTCCAAAGTGTTGCGCACCAGCCCGGCCAGCCGCGTGAAGCGGAACGACAGGCAGTAACGCTGGTCCTCCAGCCGCACCAGGTAGCCGGCCTCTTCAAGGCTGCCAACGATACGGAAGGCGGTGGACTTCGGAAGTTCGATGCTGTCCGCAATCTCCTGCAGCGTCAGCGAAGTCTGGTCGGGGGCGAAGCTTTCGAACACGGCGAGGGTTCGTTCTACCGAGCGCATCATGGGGCGGGATCCTCTCTGGGATGTTGGCCCGCATTGTATTCAGCCGGTTCCACCAGCCGGCATGGATGCCGCTCAGCAGTCCCGGGGGCGTTGGCGGAGCGCAGGCCAGCATCATGCTCGGACAGGGTCCGTCCCCGGCACAGCCACCGGCAGCGCGAAGACTGCGCCGTGGCGCCGGCCGGCGACCAGCTCCTCGATGGAGCCGCGATAGACGGTGCAGAAGAGTTGCCGGCCGCCCTCCCCGCCCAGCGTGCACGACACGCCGCGGCCTTCGAAGGCGATGATGTCGGTGACGACACCGCCTTCGAGCACCCGCAGGAACTCACCGGTATTGAAGCAGCCCACCCAGATGGCGCCTTCGGCATCGCCGCAGAGGCCGTCGGGATGCCGCTCGCCGAGATCGGCGAACACCCGCCGGTGGCCGAGGTGACCGTCGGCGTCGATGTCGAATGCGGTCAATCGACCCGCCCAGGTCTCGGCCACCACCAGCGTCGTGCCATCGTTGATGATGGCAGCGCCGTTGGGGAACTCGAGCCCGCTGGCAGCCACGCTGACGGTGCCGTCCCGCTCGATCCGGTGCAGGTCTGTCAGCGCCCGCGGCTCGCCGGCGTCGTAGTCATAGCCGAAGTTGCCGACATAGATCCGCCCGTAACGGTCGACGACGAAATCGTTCACGTCGCCAGTGGCAAGGTTCGACAGGTCGGCATGTTCGACCAGCGTCTCGCCGTCTATCCGCATCAGCTTGCGGTTCTTCGATGACACGACGATGGGCGTGCCATCCGGCAGGAAGCCGAGCCCCGACGGGCGGTGCGGCACGTGGCAGACCTTGCGGCGTCCACCCTGCATGTCCAGTGCATAGACCGAATGGTCGAAGACGTCCGACACCCAGAGCCGGCCGTCCTGCCAGTGCGGCGCCTCGAGAAAGATGAAGTCTTCGGCGAAAAGCTCCGGGCGATGGTCGGCCATGACGGACTACCAGCCGCCGTCGATCTGGATGTTCTGGCCGGTGATCAGGTCCGCCTGCGAGGACGAGAGGAACACGGACAGGTTGGCGATGTCGACCGCCTCGATGCGGCGCTTCAGGCTCTGGTTCTCCAGGATCCAGTTGTGGTACTGCTCGCGCGTATCGGCCCGATCACGGAACTCCGCTTCCGACAGCACGGCGCCCGGCGAGATGCCGTTCACCGTGATGCCGTGCGCACCGAGCTCGCGCGCCAGGCCCTTGACCAAGCCGAACATCGCGCCTTTCGAGGCGATGTAGGGCACGTACCCTTCCCATCGGCCGGTGAGCGTCAAGGAGGTCACGTTGATGATCTTGCCCTGCTTGCGCTCCTTCATCGTCTTGCAGCAGGCCCGGGCCAACACGAAGACGGCCGACGAGTTGATGCGCACCTGGTCTTCGTACTCCTCGATGCTGAACTGCTCGAAGGGCTTCATGATGACCAGCGCGGCGTTGTTCACCAGGATGTCGATGCCGCCCACTTCGTTGGCGAGCTGGCTCACCGCGCTTTCGGTGGCGGCAAGCTGGTTCAGGTCACAGCCGAAGAAGCGCACGTTCGGCGCCGCCTCGTCCAGGATACCCTGTGCATTGGGGGCGCCGGGCCGGTCGAGCGCGATCACGCTGGCGCCCTCCTGGGCATAGCGCGTGACCATCGCGCGGCCAATGGTGCCGAGGGCACCGGTGATCAGAACTTTCTTTCCGTCCAGTTGCGGCATGCTTGTCTACTCCGGTTGTTGATGAATTGTGTGTTGATGTCGGGACGCTCGGCAGCGCCGGGTGGGGCCTGCTCGCGCACATGCAGGCGCCCCGCTGTCAGGCGCCGAGCGACGGCGCGAAGCCGATCATGGCCTTGACCTCAAGGTACTCCTCCAGGCCGAAGACGCCCATCTCGCGCCCGTTGCCGGAGCGCTTGTAGCCGCCCATCGGGGCTTCGGTGTTGCTGGGTGCGCCGTTCAGGAAAATGCGCCCGGCGCGCATGCGCGCACCGATGTCCTTGCCGCGCGCCGAGTCGCGCGTGAAGATGTAGCCGCCGAGTCCGTACTCGGTGCCGTTGGCGATGGCGATGGCATCGGCCTCGTCCCGGTAGGACATCACGGCGAGCACCGGGCCGAAGATCTCCTCCTGGGCGATGGTCATCTGCGACGTCACGTCGGCAAAGACGGTTGGCCGGACGTAGTAGCCGTGCAGGAGGCCCTCGGGCCGGCCCAGACCGCCGCTGACCAGCCGCGCGCCCTCATCGATGCCAACCTGGATGTAGTGCTGCACCCGCTCGAACTGCGCCCGGTTCACCACCGGCCCGACGAGCGTGGCGGGGTCCTGTGGGTCGCCCACACGGACCTTCACCACTTCGTCCGCCAGCAGGCGCACAACCTCGTCGACCTGCGCCTCCTGGACCAGGATGCGGGTGGGCGCATGGCAGGACTGGCCGCTGTTGGTAAAGGCCCGCGTGACGTTCCAGCGCACCGCGGCCGTCAGATCGGCATCGGGCAGGATGATGTTGGCCGACTTGCCGCCAAGCTCCTGCGAAACGCGCTTGACCGTGCCCGCCGCGGCTTCGGCCACCAGGATGCCCGCGCGCGTCGAACCGGTGAACGAGACGAAGTCGATGTCGGGGTGCTTGCAGATGGCCTGGCCCACGGTGGGGCCGTCTCCGATCACCAGATTGACCACCCCCTTCGGCACGCCCGCCTCGTGCAGGATCTCCGTCATCAGGATGGCCGTGACCGGCGTGAACTCGCTCGGCTTCACGATCACCGTGCAGCCGGCTGCAAGCGCCGCCGACACCTTGGTGGCCAGCAGTTGCGCCGGCCAGTTCCACGCCGTGATCAGGCCGCACACGCCGATAGGCTCGCGGCGCACGATGTTGTCGCCCAGCCTCGTCTCGAACTCGTAGGCCCGCAAGGTCTTGATGGCCTGACGGAAGGCGTCTATCGCGGCACCGGTGCGCTGCTTCAGGCACACCGGCGCGCCCAGTTCGCGGGTGATGGCCGCGGCCACGTCCGCTTCGCGTTCGGTGAACCGCGCCACGATGCGCTCCAGCAGCGCGATGCGCTCGTCGCGGGTGGTCTGGCTGAAGTCCCAGAAGGCGCGCCGCGCGGCGACGACCGCCAGGTCCACGTCCTGCGCACTGGCCAGTGCCACGGTGGCGAAGACTTCTTCGCTGGCCGGATTGATGAGTTCGAAGGTCCGCGCAGAGCGCGGCTCCACCCATTGGCCGTCGATAAAGCACTTGTCGTAATGTTTCACTGCATTCTCCGCAACGGTGGATTCAGATCTGTTTGGCGAGACCGCGGTCGGTCGATGAATGCGGCGTCATCGCGCCGCGGCAACTGCAGGGGCCCAGCCCATGCCCTGAAGCGCCAGCACACTGCGCTCGATGGCGGCATCGGGCTCCGGGTCGATGATCTCCAGTACCGGCGGGCAGCGGAAGCCAATCGCCTCGAGCGTGGCCGGCACAGGGCGGAAGTCGACAGTGCCCAGCCCGACCGCATCGTGACGGTAGACGCTTCGGCCGGTATCGGACAGGTGGACCACCCGCAGCCGCCGGGCGCAGAGCCGAAGCGCCTCGCAGAGATCCTCGCCGACGAAATGGCCGTTGGCGAGGTCGTAGACGATGCCAACCCGGTCGTCGGCGAACTGGTCGACGGCTTCGAGCAGACCGGCCATGTGCGGCAGGAAGGCGAATGGCATGTTCTCGACGTGGACGGCGGTCCCGAGGTCGGCAGCCAGGGGAACCAGCTGCGCCAGCGCCTGGTGAAAATGACCGACCAGCGCGTCACGCGGCATGGCCAGCAGCGGGTTCGCCTTGCCTGGGCCGATGACCACCCCTTCCGCCCCCAGGTCGCCCGCGAGCACCACCACTGACTGCAGAACGGCCAGGGTCGACCTCCGCATCTCTTCGGTGGCCGCAGCGACGTTGAGATCGATGTTCGGCATGTTCAGCGTGGTGATGCGCAGGCCATTGGTCTCGACGAAGGCGCGCAGCTCGCGGCGGGCGGCAGCATCGGCGTGGGCCGGCCAGAGATGGCCCGGGTACATCATCAGCTCGAAGGCCCTGAAGCCACGCCGCGCCAGGCGTTCGAGACAGTCACGAACGCTCGACCCCAGCGTGTAGGAGTAAGTATTGACCGCAAAGGCGGCCGGGCGAAGTGTCGATGACATGGGATGAAGTGAAAGCAAGAGGACTCGCGCCGAAACCGTGGAGGTGGCGCAGCGCGGAGCTCGCGGAGCGGCTCAGTCGCGGGAGGTTGCGACGTCGCTCTTGGCCGCGTTGGAAGACTTGGGTCTATCCCGTGCCACGCCGAAGGCGCCGGCCCCATCCAGCCGGGCAATGTCAGACGCACCGAGGCCCAGATGTTCCTTCAGCACACTGTCGCGATGTTCACCCAGGCGCGGCACCCGCAGTGCCTTGCGCGGCTTCTCGAGCCAGGCTGTATTGGCAGGCAGGGTGAAGGTGCCGCCATGGCCATCGTCGACCTCCCAGAGCGAGCCTCGCTCGCGAAGATAGTCGTTCAGGATCACTTCCTTCATGCCCAGGATGGAGGCCACTGGCACGTCGGCCTCTACCAGCTTGGCGGTGATCTCGGCGCGGGTGTGCGCACGGGTGAATTCCTCGGCAACGGCATGCACCTCGCGCTGGCGCTTCGCGCGCTCCACATAGGTCGCATAACGCGGATCGGTGCCGAGCTCCGGGCGGCCCATGGCCACGCAAAAGCGCGCCCAGAAGTCATCGCGGTTGACGCCAAGGCTGACGGCGCCATCCGACGCCGGGAACGCGCCATAGGGAATGCCATGGAAGTTGTTCGAGCCGGTAAAGCTTGACGCGACTTCGTCGTCGACCTGAGCGCGCCCCATGGCGACCGAGACCATCGGCAGCATGCACTCGACCAGGCCGAGGTCGATCAACTTGCCGACGCCGAAACGCTCCTGGTTGCGCAGCGCGAGGATGACGGCCGCGTGAGCCGACACCGATGCAGTGATGTCTCCCAACGCGAAACCGCACCAGACCGGATTGCCGGAATGATCTCGGGTGAGGCCGGTGGCACCGGACATGGCCTCTGCCACGATCGCCAGTCCGGCACGGTCAGCGTAATCGCCTGAATTGTCCAGCCCGAAGCCCGAGATGCAGGCGATGACCAATCGTGGAAATCGCTCGTGCAGGGTCTTGGGATGCAGGCCAAGGCGCGCCAGCGCTGCCGCACGCATGTTGGTGACGAACACGTCCGCGGTTTCGAGCAGGCTCAGCATCAGCTCTTTGCCGTGCTCGTTCTTCAGGTCGAGCACCAGACTCTGTTTGCCCCGATTGAGCGAAGCGTAGTACGCCGTGACGTCGCCGGTTTCGGTGCGGCGCGCGGGCAGACGGTGCCGCGTCAGGTCGCCGCTGGGAGGCTCGACCTTGATGACCGTGGCACCTTCGTCAGCGAGCATCTGACAGCAGTAAGGGCCGGCAATCAGGTGGGCCAGCTCGACCACCTTGACGCCCTCGAGCGGCAATGGCTCCGCACTGCTGTTGCTGTTCGACATGGTTCCGCCCGTTCAATTTCGACAGCTCCATTCTCAAGAGCGCACCCAGTCGAGTCGAGTCGCATTTATTGGCGGGTCCGGTAAGTTGAACTAACCCAGGGTATGCGAGACGTCATCGGCAACATGCGCCGGGCCAGGTGCGGATAGACTCCCGCGGACTCATGGAACTCCGTCACCTGCGCTATTTCATCGCCGCCGCCGAAGAAGAACATTTCGGCCGCGCATCGGACCGCTTGCATGTCACGCGGCCTGCGGTCTCGCAGATCATCGCGGACCTCGAAGACGAGATCGGGACGCCGTTGTTCGAGCGTCTGGCGCACCGGGTCCGCCTGACCGAAGCCGGCAAGACGCTGCTGCCACAGGTCCAGGCGCTGCTGAACCAGCTGGGCCAGGCGGTGCTGGCGACCCAACGCGTGGGCCAGGGCAAGAGCGGCACCCTGAGCATCGGTTACGGCTCGCTGACGCTGCTCAACTCGCTGTTCCGGGCGGCCATCAAGCAGTACAAGGAAGCCTATCCCGATGTGACGCTGTCGCTGCACGAGATATCCACCACCGACCAGTTCCGCGCGCTCGCCGACGGCAAGCTGGATGCTGGCTTCATGCATTTCGGGCCCGGACGGGTCAAGGTGCGCAAAGGGCCTGGCTCGAACCTGATGAGCCAGGACGAGACCGTGCTCGACTGGTTCCACATCCAGACCGGATCGCTGGGTGTCGCCCTGCCGACCGACCATCGCCTGGCCCAGCGAAAGTCGGTCACGCTGAGCGACTTGGCCGGTGAGCGTTTCGTGGTGGTGCCGCAATCCGTCAGCAGCCCCGGCTACGGCCCGCTCTACACGCTGTGCCAGGAGGCCGGTTTCGAGCCGGACGTGGTGCAAGAGGTCAAGACCATCTCGACCCAGCTGAACCTGATCTCGGTCGGCATCGGCATCGGCCTGGCGGTCACGGGCCGGAACTTCATCTACCCCAACGGCATCACGGTGGTGCCGCTGCAGGATGTCTCGCACGCCACCAGCTTCGTGCTCGCGTGGGTCAAGGACAAGATGGATCCCGCGCTCGAACGCTTGCTGGACATCGTCAAGCTCCTGGCGAAGTGACCGTTGGTCGCTGCCGCCGCCGCGAGGCGGCAGCGCGGCCGCCGTGACCTGGCCGATTCAGGCCAGCGTCCTGAAAAGTTCGCTGACGTCCTCAAGGTGCTCGAAGTCGCGGGCGAGCTGCAATGCCCGCTCGACCCGCTCGGCCGCGACGGGCACCGTCGCCGCGCCTGCGCAGTCGCGGAACTTCTCCGCCAGGTCGTCCCATGTCATCGGCGCTTCGGCGCTGCCCGGCACCTTGTCGCCCACGCGCACGAGATGCCGTCCATCCCGGGTCACGATCTCCACCCGCCCGTCCGGCAGGGTGGTGTTCCAGTCAAAGCGGCTGTCGTCAACCGGCAGCACCTTGGCGGCAGCGGCCAGCACCTGTGGGTCCTTCAAGGTCGCGGCACTGAAGTCGGAGACCTTGACGCGGCCGCGCGCCAGCGCCAGGCCGACGCAGAACGGCAGGCTGAATTTCGCGTCGACCAGGGTGGCCGGCGCGCGTCGTTGCTCCAGCGGCGACGACATGATCTTCTGGAAGTCGCCCACCGAGACGAGGACCTGCTCGATGTCGTCATTGGCCAGTCGATGCTCTTTCATCAGGACCAGCGTCGCGTGCAGGTAGGTGTGCACATTGCCGACCGCCGGCCAGGCCTTGTAGAGCGTGCCGGCGCCCAGGTAGTCGGTGCCCAGACCGTGCAGCATGGCAGCCCGGTCGTAGTGCCCGCCATAGTAGGTATTGAAGATGCCGGCCCGGCCCTCGAACAGCGTATCGATGCCGGTGATGCCGCGCTGCGCCAGCAGCGCGCCAAGCACGGCGCCCTGCGCTGTGAAGCCCGCGTACATGCCGCGCAGATCGCTCCCTGTGCCGAAGATGAGCTCCATGGTGCCGCTGGACTGCATGCTGGCGATGCCCAGTGCATGGGCGGTCTGCCGCGCGTCCAGGCCGAGCACATGCGAGGCGGCCACAGCGGCCGAGAAAATGCCCACCGAGGTCGACAGGTTCCAGTCCTTTCGCCAGCCCACGTTGCAACGCAGCCGCGCGAACAAGTCTTGGCCGACCGCCACCGCAGCCAACATCTTTCGGCCGGAGACACCACCGATGCGCTCGGCCACCGCGAAGGCGGCCGGCACGATGGAGCTCGCGGCATGAGCCCCCCAGGGCGTCTGGTCATCGAAGTCGAGGCAATGCGCCATCGCACCGTTGGCCAACGCAGCCAGAGGTGCAGGCAGGCGATCACCGAAGCCCAGGACCGTGCTCTCCCGGCGGCCGCCACATTCGGTGACCACGTCGACGAAGTTCCGCACCGCGGGCTCCAGGCCGCTCGCGGCGAGCGTGACGCCAACCGTGTCGAGCACGCTATTGCGCGCCGACTCGACGGCGGCAGCAGGCAGGTCCTCAAAACGGGTGCCGGCACTCGCCCTTGCAAAGTCGTGGCAGATGTCTTGGGTCATGGGGAGAGATGGAGGTTGCGAGGCTCTGCGGCCGACCAGATCAGTGTGCGCGGGCACGACCGTGGCCGCCCACCGTGTAGATCGCTGCGGCGATGACGATCACCGTGCCCTCGATCAGCCCCTGGTAGTTGGCCCCGAGGTTCAGCATGTTGAAGCCGTTGGTCAGGGTGAACAGGAGCATCGCTCCTGCGAGCGTCTTGACCACGCTGCCCGCGCCGCCGAACAGCGAGGTGCCGCCCAGGATCGCCGAGGCGATGACCGTCAGCTCGGCACCCTGCAGCGCGGCCGGGTTGATGGACCGCAGGCGGCTGCCGAACATCACGCCGGCGAAGCCTGCCGCGGCGCTGCACAGGATGAACGCCGCCATCCGGTAACGCGACACGTTGATGCCGGACAGGCGTGCCGCCTCGGGGTTGCCGCCCACGGCATACAGTTTGCGGCCGACGGTGGTGAAGGTGAGCACGAACCACACCAGCGAGGCGAAGATCAGCATGTAGATCACGGCCTTGGAGACGGACAGCTCCGATCCGCCCACCGCACCCACTGCGATCGCGCAGACCCCGCCCATCAGCATGCCGAGCGACGCGGGCGACAAGCCCCGGCCCTCGCGCCGCCTGCGCAGCGCCGCCGCGGCACCGGCGAATAACAGCACGGCGCCGATGCAGATCAGCGGCAGGCCGATCGCCACGCGGCCCGACTCGAAGGCGCGCATCGAGGCGATCACCTCGGGGCTCTCGACCGACAGGGAGCGGCCGTCGGTGTAGATCAGCACGATGCCGCGGATCGCCGTCAGCGTGCCGAGGGTGACGATGAAGGCATTGATGCCGACGTACTGCACGATGGCACCGTTGAGCAACCCTGCCAGTACGGCCACCAGCATTGCGGCACCGACCGCTGGCCAGAAGCCGATGGAGTCGGCCAAGCCGATCAGCACCGCGGCTGAAAGCGCTGCGACGGAAGCGACCGAAAGATCGAAATTGCCAGTGATCAGGATCACCGTCATTGCGATCGCCATCACGGCTGTCAGCGATGACTGATGCATCACGTTGGTGATGTTCTGCATGCTGAGGTAGCTGACCCGCCCTGTGTAGGCGCTCGCCACCGCCAGCACCAGCACCAGGATCAGCAGGGCGTAATAGACGCCCATCTCGCGCAGACCGAACACCCGTCGCCACTGCGTAGGCAGGGCCTGATGGACCGGCGCAGCCTCGCGCGGCGGCGCAACGGGCCGCGCTGTCGGATCGGAAGCGTGTGAGAGGTGGGAATTCGTCAGTGCCATGGCCGCTCAGTCTGTGTCAGTTGCGCGCCACCGGTGGGCGCAAGGCTCGGCTGGGCGCTCTGCCCGCCCGCCAGAAGGATGAGCTCGTGCTCGGAGGTGTCCTCGAGCGCCCGCTCCGCCACGCAGCGGCCGTCCCGCATCACCAGGATCCGGTCGCTCACCGCGAGCAGCTCCTCGAATTCGGACGAGACGATGAGCACTGTCATGCCTGCGGCGGACAGCTCGCGCACAAGCCGGAGGATGTCGGTCTTCGCGCCAATGTCGATGCCCGCTGTCGGTTCGTCGAGAAGGAATACCCGGATGTCGCTGAAGAGCCATTTGGCGATGGTCACCTTCTGCGCATTGCCGCCGCTCAGCTCGGTCACCAACGCTTCGGGCGAAGGCGCCTTGATCTTCAGCTTGCGGATCGCCTCGGCGCCGCGCGCCACCTCATGGCGGCGCACCGGCAGCCAGCGGCGCCAGGAGACGCCGGCCAGAGCCGGCAGCGTGGTGTTGCGCCAGATCTCGAACTGCGGCACCAGGCCCTGGCGCGCGCGGTCCTCCGGCACCAGACCGATGCCCGCCTTCACCGCCGCCATGGTCGATCGGCCGACCGCGCGGCCCGCGACGGCGACGGTACCGGTGGCGTCGGGATCCGCGCCGAAGATGGCGTGCAGCAGCTCGCTGCGGCCCGAACCCAGCAGTCCCGCAATGCCGAGCACCTCGCCGGCCTTCAGCGTCAGCGAGATCGGCTGGAGCTTGCCCGGCGAAGCGAGCGAGCGCAATTCGAGCGCTACCGGTGCGTCCGGCCTGCGCGTCCTTGCGGAGGTTCGTTCCAGTGTCACCAGTTGCCGACCGACGATGGCCTCGGCGATGCGGGTTTCGTCCATGTCGCAGGTCTGCGCTCGCATGACGGCCTGGCCATCGCGCAGGATGGTGAGGCAATCGGTCAGGGCCACCACTTCATCGAGAAAGTGCGAGACGAACAGGATGGCCTTGTTCTCGACCCGGCTCAGGCGCCGCACGGTCTGGTAGACCACCTCGCGCTCGTCATTGGCCAGCGAGGCAGTGGGTTCGTCCAGCACGATCAGGTCGGCCCCGGTGCCCAGGGCCTGGAAGATCGAGACCATCTGGCGCTGCCCGATGGCGAGCTCGCCCACGAGACGGTCCGGGTCGAGCCGGTAACCGACTCGGTCGCAGAGCTCGTCGAAGCGCGAGCGATAGGCCGCATGACGGCGCCAGCGGCCTTCGTCGCCCAGGAAAACGTTCTCCAGCACCGACAGCGTCGGCACCAGGGGCACGTGCTGGTGGACGGTCGCCACGCCCATCGCGCTCGCTTCACGCGGCGACGACCATTGAACCGGCTCACCCTTCCACAGGATCTTGCCGCCGGACGCCGGGAAGGCCCCCGACAGGATCTTGATGAGCGTGGATTTGCCAGCGCCGTTGGCTCCCAGCAGGCCGTGCACCATGCCGGGCTCGATCACCAGGTCGACACCGCGCAAGGCCACCACGGCCCCGTTCAGGAAGGCCTTGCTGAGTCCCTGCAGCTGCATCAGCGGGACATGCTGTGTCACCGGCATCGAACCCGCTCCTCGACGGTCAAGTGCTGCACCTCGGGATCACCACTCGGCCGGGCACGCGGCCAGGTTGTCCTTGGTGATCGCCGGCGTGTCGTACGAGATGTATTGGGCCTTCTTGGTGTTCTTGCCGGTCGCCGCGTCGTAGAGCGCCTTGGCCGCCAGCCGGCCGATCGTGGCGGGCTTGGTGCAGACCGAGCCGTCAATCTCGCCATTCTTGATGGCGTCATTGCCGAGCTTCGAGCCGCCGCCGGTCGAGACCAGCTTCACATTCGAGTTTGCGGCCCGGATCGCGCGCGAGCAGCCGAGGGCCATGTCGTCGGCGTGGCTGAAGAACAGATCGAGGTCGGGGTTCGCCGTCAGGATGTTCTGGCAGACCGCCTCGCCCTTGGCCGGCGTCCAGTCGGTCGGCTGCGAAGCCACGATCTGGAATTTCACGCCCGCCGCAGTCAGTGCCTTCTTGAAGCCTTCGGTGCGCTGCCGAACCACCGCGAAGCCGGGGGCACCCTCGATGATGCCGATCTTTACCGTGCGGCCCTTGGGCAGGAACTTCACGGCCAACTCGCCCGCACGCTCGCCGGCGACCACATCGTCGGTGATGACGAGCGCCGTGAGCTTGGAGTACACCTGCTTCACCGGTACCTTGTCGGTGTCACCGATCTGCGCGGCAGAGGCAACGAAATTGATCTTGGCATCCGTCGCCCGGTCCACCCATCCCAGGGCCACCACCGAGTCGGTGGCGATGATGGTGATGCCATCCACCTTCTGCGCGATCAGGTCCTCGATGGCATTGCCCTGGCGCTCGACGCTGGCCCGCGCGTCGATCACGACGGTCTTGCAGCCCAGCTCCTTGCAAGCCTCCTGGAACCCCTTGCCCAGCGCCGCGTCGTACGGGAACTGCATGCTGTTGGCCACATAGCCCAGCGTGATGTCCTTGGCGCCTGCCGCGCCTGCCACGAGCGCCAATGCAGCGGCGCCAATGGCCACCCCTAGCGTCTTGATCTCTTTCATGCCTGTCTCCAATTTGAATAGTTAAGTTTTACGTTGGCTGTCTCTTGCCGCACTCCGCCTGCCAACCACGCCGGAGCGGCCCATGCCAGTCATGCCCATCCACGGGCCGGCACGCCCTCTTCTCGAGTGCCCGGCTCTGCGGCAACCGCCCCGCTGGCAGACCGCCGTCCCAATCGACTGGGAGTCACTGGGGTCGGCGGATTATTTGCGCCGCCTCTGGTCAGGTCGAGTCGGTTTTTCTGGTGTCGAAGGTAAGCGCGCCTGAAGCACGCCGAGGGTTCGACCTCAGATGCCGGCGGTCTGTCCACCGTCCACCACCATGGCGTGACCGGTCACGAAAGCCGCCTCGTCGGAGCACAGCCAGAGCACCGTTGCTGCAATCTCTTCGGCCTTGCCCATGCGGCCGATCGGCTCCTGCGCGATCACCCTGGCGCGGCCCTCCGGCGTGCCCTGGGTGTAGCGCTCGATCATCTCGGTGTCGATGATGCCGGGGCACACCGCATTGATCCGGACCTTGGACTTGGCATATTCCAGGGCAGCCACCTTGCTGATGCTGGTGACGCCGAACTTGGACGCGCAATACGACGATTGCCCCTGGATGGCGAGCACGCCGGCTCCTGACGACGTGTTGACGATCGCGCCGCCGCCGCCCTGGACCATCAGCGGAATCTGGTACTTCATGCAGACGAAGACGCTGCGCAGGTTCACCCGGATGATGCGGTCCCAGACCTCTTCGCTGAGGTCGGCCAGTGAGGTGGCCGGCTGTTCGATGCCGGCGTTGTTGAAGGCGAAGTCGAGCCGGCCGAAAGTCCGCATCGCCTCGTCGAGCGCCCCGCGCACGGCGTCCCCGTTCGACACGTCGCAGCTGGCGGCCAATGCGCGAGCGCCAAGTTGCTCAACGAGCCGCGCGGTCTCGCGGTTCGCCGGCTCGGCGATGTCCACCACGACCACGCTGGCCCCCTCGCGCGCGAAGGCCAGCGCCGTCGCCCGGCCGATGCCGCTGCCGGCGCCGGTCACGAAGGCCACCTTGCCGGCGTAGCGTGGCTGATGTGCAAGATCGATCATCTGATGCTCCTTGAGTGTGGGCAACGGCGGCGGCGCGGCTCGCCCCTGCCAAACGGAAATTGTGGTTGCCGGGCCGACGCCTGACTGGTCGCTTTTACTGCCGCCGACGGTCAGCAAATGCGACGCTCGGCGCCGCGGTGCCGGCGCGGGCACCGTCAGGCCGCCTGGCGCGGGCAGTGGGCCACGGCGTCGTGAAGGATCATGTCCGCGCCCTTCTCGGCAATCATCATCGTGGGCGCATTGGTGTTGCCGGAGGTCACGTGCGGCATGATCGACGCGTCAACCACGCGCAGCCGCTCGACGCCCCGCACCCGCAGCCGCTCGTCGACCACGCCCAACGGGTCTGAGCCCATCTTGCAGGTGCCGGATGGATGCATCGCGGAGTTGCCGTGCTGTCGCAGGTAGTCGAGCAACGCGGCGTCGCTCTGCACTTCGCTCCCGGGCAGGATCTCCGCCACGACCCGCGATGCGAGCGGCTCGGTGGCCAGGATGCGCCGGATCTGCCGCAGGCCGGAGATCACCGCGTCGATGTCGCCCTGGTGCGTCAGAAACTCCGGCTGCAGCAGCGGCGGCTGCAAGGGGTCCAGCGAGCGCAGGCGGACGGTGCCGCTCACCGCAGGGCGCAGCCGGTAGACGGACGCGGCGATCGAGGGTTCGCGGTCTACCTCGACCAGGCCGTTGCCGTGGTAGGTGAAGGACATCGGCCTGAAGCTGATCTGCAGGTCGGCATGGTCCTCTTCGGGCCTGCTCTTGACGAACGCCGCCACCTGTGAAGACCCGAGGGCGAGATAGCCGGAGCGCGTCAACAGGTAGCGCAGGCCGGTCCAGTATTTCCGCGCGCCGGTGATCTCGTGGTTGTAGGAACTGTCCCGCGTCGACCGGTAGCTGGTGTGCACGTAGAAGTGATCCTGCAGGTTGCCGCCCACGCCTGGCGACAGCGCGACCGGCGAAATGCCGAAGCGCTGCAGTTCCTCGCCAGGCCCGATGCCGGAGAGCATCAGCAACTGCGGCGAGTTCACCGCTCCGGCCGACACGATCACCTCCCGCGTCGCCTGCAGGACGCGGGTTTCGCCGCCGGAGATCACCGAGACGCCGGTCGCCATTCGTCCGTCGAAGACGATCCGTTGCACCATGCAGCCGGTCCGCACCACCAGATTGGGACGCTGGGCCACCGGTTCCACATAGGCCATCCAGGCCGAGTGGCGCCGGCCGTGCTTGATGTTGTGCTGCATGAAGCCGACGCCATCGTGCAGGGCGCCGTTCATGTCGTCGGTGCGCGGGATGCCGTGGCGCTCGGCCGCGGCCACGAAGTCGGCGGACGCAGGGTGGCGGATCACCGGATCGCTGATCCAAAGCGGCCCGTCCTGGCCGCGGTAGGCGTCGCCACCACGCTCGAAGTGCTCCATGCGCTTGAAGTACGGCAGCACGTCGTCGAAGCCCCAGCCAGGGTTGCCGAGAGCACGCCAGGTATCGAAATCCTGGCGGTGGCCGCGGATGTAGACCATGCCGTTGATCGCGCTCGAGCCGCCGAGCCCCTTGCCGCGCGGCCAGTACATCCGGCGGTTCAGCATTTCGGGCATCGGTTCGGTGAAGTAGTTCCAGTTCAGCTTGTCGTGGAAATAGAGCTTGGCCATGCCCGCCGGTGTGCGGACCCAAAATTTGTCTGCCGGCGGGCCGGCTTCTAGCAGCAACACCCGGATCGCGGGATTGTCCGAGAGTCGCCGGGCCAGCACGCAGCCTGCCGAGCCGGCGCCGATGATGATGTAGTCGAAGGTCTCCATGCGGCGGATTCTCTGGATCGGTGTCCTGACTTGCCAATGAATAGAATCGATGCGTCCATCAGCAATCGCACATGTCCGATCTTCTCGAGACCATTCCCTGGGCCCGCCGGTTGAAGATCCGGCACCTGGAAGTGTTCCTCGCACTCGACGAAACCGGCAGCATGACCGCTGCCGCCGGGCAACTCCACATGACTCAGCCAGCGCTGTCGCACTGGCTGGCCGACCTGGAAGAGGCCATCGGTCAGCCCTTGTTCGTGCGCGGACGCCGGCTTTCGCTGACGCCGGATGGCGAGGTGCTGCGCGCGCATGCCTCGCGCATGCTGGGCGACGTGCGCCGAACGCACGCCGATTTCCTGGCCCTCCACGCCGGGCTGCAGGGGCGGCTGCGAGTGGGCACCGGTCTGCCGCGGGTCTTGTTGCCGCGCGCCATCGCACGGCTGCAGCAGAAACAGCCCGGCATCTTCGTGTCGGTGGTCGAAGCATCGTTGTCGGAACTGCTGGAACAGCTGGCGCGGCGAGAGATCGACCTCATCATCGGCGCGCTCAGCGCCCAGGCCCTGGCCTCGGGCTTTGCCACCGCGCCGCTGCGCGCCGACAGCCTGCAGGTCGTGGCACGCAGCGGCCATGCATTGCTCGGCCCGGCCGGCGCCAGCTGGGCGTCGATGGACCGCCATCCCTGGCTGCTGCCGCCTGCCGGCTCGGTCATGCGGGCAGCGTTCGACGAAGCTTTCGCGATGCAGAAGCAGCGGCCGCCGGTACCTTGTGTCGAAGCCGGGTCGTCGATCCGGGTGCAACTGCTGCTGGAGGAGCGCGACTACCTCACCATCCTCAGCGCTGCGGAGCTGCAGCTCTATCGGCCGCTCGGGCTGATCCAGCGCGTGCCACTGAGCCCGGCGATCCCCTCGCCGGACATCGGCGCGATCTGGGAGCCGGCGCTCGGCAGCCGCCTGGTCGGGCACTTCGTGGAGGCGCTGCGCAGCGAGTCGCTCGACCTGGGCGGTGCCCACTGACCCGGCGGGGGCGCACAGCGTCAGCGGCACTTACCGTCGCCGCCAAAAGAACCGACTCGACCCGCGTCGACACGGCCGCGACAATTTGGCCGTCGTGTCGTCCGGCGGTCTTCGCGGGCGACACCGGCTTTCCAGGAGCATCGAATGCAAGTCGGGTATATCGGTCTGGGCGCGATGGGCGGCGCCCTCGCGCGTCATCTGGTGGACAAACACAGCTTGAGCGTCCTCGACCTCAACCCTGCCGTGGTCGCCACCTTCGAGCAGCTGGGCGCGCGCGCAGCGCCGTCGGCCAAGGCGTTGGCAAAGGGCTGCGAGGTGGTGCTGCTGTGCCTGCCACGCAGCGTTGACGTGGAGCGGGTACTGTTCGGGCCGGACGGGCTGGCAGAGGGCCTGTCGCCGGGTGCGATCGTGGTCGACCAGACCAGCGGCGTGCCGGGCGAGACACGCCGCTTCGCCAGCCGCCTGGCCGAGCAGGGCGTGGACCTGATCGATGCGCCGGTGTCGGGTGCCATGGCCACGGCCATCGCCGGCACGGTATCCATCATCGCCTCAGGCCCCGAGCCGGTGTACGCCAAGGTGCTGCCGATCCTGAAAGCCATCAGCCCGAACGTCTTCTATTGCGGCGGACGGGTCGGCAACGGCCAGACCATGAAGGCGGTCAACAACATGATGAACGCCGGCTGCCGCCTGGCTACGCTGGAGGCGGTGGCCATGGGCCGCAAGTTCGGCCTGCCGCTGGAGGCCATGACCGAGGCGCTGAACCACACCACCGGGCGCAACTTCACCACGCAGGGCATGCTGGTGGCGATCGCCGAAGGCCGGCAATCGACCAAGTTCGGTCTGGGGCTGCAGGTCAAGGACGTCAACCAGGCGCTGTCGATGGGCATGGCCCAGGGCGTGCCGATGCCGGTCTCGGACATCGTTCGCGGCCTGCTGCAGATCGGCCTGAACACGCTGGGCGAGCAGGCCCAGCTCGAAGACATGATCCGGGTCGTCGAATCGATGGCCAACGCACGCTTCACCGGCGCCCCCCTGGCATCTTCCGCTCATTGAGGCTCAGAACATGAACGTAGGCATTGTGGGCAGCAGCCCGTTGGCAGCCGTGGTGGCACGCCGCCTCTCGAAGGCATTCCGTGTTCACGTGCTGGCGCCGGAGTGGCCGACCGAGCACCTTCAGCGCGAGATCGTGCCGGTGCAGGATCTGGCCGCCTTGTCGCAGCAGTGCCGCGTGCTGCTGGTCTGCGCCGCTTCGGCCGCGCTGCACGACGCCGCGGGCTTCGGTGCCCGGCTGCCGAGCGGCACGACGGTGGTCGACCTGAACTCTGGCGATCCGGCCGACGCCCAGGCCCTGGCGGCAGAGCTTCAGCAGCGCGGCATCGGCTTCATCGACGCCCCGCTGCACTGCGAATCGCACGCGGCCCTGCCGGAGGCATCGGCCATCACCTGCGGCGGCCCGGCGGGCGCAGTGGCGGCGGTGCGTCCGCTGCTGGAAGCCATTTGCCCAAAGGTGATCGACTTCGGCGATGCCGGCAACGGCCGGGCTGCGGCGCTGGTGGTGGCCACGGTCGCCGCGGCCAACCGCTTGGTGACTTACGAAACCGCGGCGATGGGCTTTTGCAACGGCTTGTCGGTCGAAGACATGGGCACGGTGCTGACGCGATGCTCCGGCAACAACAGCGGCACGGTGCGGCTGCTGCCGGCCATCGCCGCCGGCCGCACCACGGCGGACGTGCCCTTGCGCAGCGTGGTCGCGGACCTCACGTTGGCATCGCAGCTGGCCGCAAAGGTCGGTGCGCCGATGATGATCGGCAACCTGGTTCGCAGCCTGCTGCAGGCCGAGTCGAACCGGCTCGGCTCGGCGGCGGGGCTGGACGACACCTTCAGCCGGTTCCACGACGCCACCCGCCAGAGCGCCGACAGGGCCCAGGCTGTAGCGTAGGCGCTGGCCGCGGGCTCGCGCGGGACCGCCGAAGCCAGCCGCCATCCGACACTTGCAAGGACGCCGTTGGAACTCCGTCAACTGCGCTACTTCGTCAGCGTGATCGAGCTCGGCAGCCTCGGCCTCGCGGCCAAGGAGCTGGGCGTGGTGACGTCCGCACTGAGCCAGCAACTGAGCCGGCTCGAGAGCGAACTGAGCACGCGGCTGTTGCACCGCTCGGCCGCCGGCACCCGCGCCACCGACGCGGGCATGGCCTTCTACAAGCAGGCCCAGCTGACCCTGCGGCATGCCGACGACGCGGTGCGCGCGGCCCAGCAGGCGCGGCTGTCGGGCCATGTGAGCCTGGGCCTGGCGTCGTCTACCGCGGCGATGCTCGCCATGCCGCTGATCACCGCGATGCGCGAGCGTTACCCCGACGTGCGCCTGCGACTGGTGGAAAGCCTGTCCGGCAACCTGACGGCGATGTTGAACGCACGCCAGCTCGACATGGCCGTGCTGTTCGACCCCGGTTCTGCACAGCGCTGGACGCTGCTGCCGCTGCTCGAGGAACGGCTGTTCTTCATCGGCTCAGCGGAGCTGCCGGGCCTGCAGGCGCTGCACGGCCGGGCGCGCCTCGCCGTGGCGGACATCGCCGGCCTGCCGCTGGTGCTGCCGAGCCGGCCGCACGGACTGCGAGCGGCCGTCGACAGCGCCTTCGCGCGCGCGCGCTGCGAGCCCCGGGTGGTGCTGGAAGTCGACGGCTTGGCGGTGCTGATGGACGCCGTGCGCGCAGGGATCGCCGCCACGGTGCAGCCGGGCGCCGCGACGGCGCGGTTGCCGCAGGACGCCCTGGTGCGGATCGAGATCGCCGACGACCAGGCCAGGCGCCTGAACACCCTGGCCAGCCTCGGCGACGACGAGCTGTCGCCCGCGGCGCTGGCCACCCGCATCGTCCTGCGCGACGTGGCGGCGGCGACAATCTCGGCGGGCCTCTGGCCCGGCGCCACCCTTCACGCTTCGTGAAGACCCATTGCCACCGCTCCCTCTAGCCGTGCCTCGGCGCCCTTCCTAGACTGCCGCTCATGACTGAAGCCATGTTCGACGTGTTGGTGATCGGGGGCGGCAATGCGGCTCTGTGCGCAGCGCTGATGGCGCGCGAGGCCGGCGCCTCGGTGCTGCTGCTCGAGGCCTCTCCGCGCGAATGGCGCGGCGGCAATTCGCAGCACACCCGCAACCTGCGCTGCATGCACGACGCACCGCAGGACGTGCTGGCCGACGCCTACCCGGAGGAGGAGTACTGGCAGGACCTGCTCAAGGTGACCGGCGGCGCCACCGACGAGGCACTGGCTCGCCTGGTGATTCGGGCCTCGTCCACCTGCCGGCCCTGGATGCGGCAGCACGGCGTGCGCTTCCAGCCGTCCTTGTCCGGTGCGCTGCACACGGCGCGCACCAACGCCTTTTTCATGGGCGGCGGCAAGGCGCTTGTCAACGCCTACTACCGCAGCGCGGAACGGCTGGGCGTGGAAGTGCGCTACGACACGCCGGTCGATCGCCTCGAGCTGCGTGACGGCAGATTCTCGGCAGCGTACTCGGGCACCCGGCGCTTCAGCGCGCGCAGCTGCGTGCTCGCCGCCGGCGGCTTCGAATCCAACCGCGAATGGCTTCGCGAAGCCTGGGGCATGAACGAGCGCGGCGAACACCCGGCCGACAACTTCCTGATCCGCGGCACCCGCTTCAACACCGGCACCCTGCTGCGCTTCATGATCGATGCCGGTGCCGACACCATCGGTGACGCGACGCAAGCGCACATGGTCGCCATCGACGCCCGTGCGCCGCTCTACGACGGCGGCATCTGCACCCGCATCGACTGCGTCTCGCTCGGGTTGGTGGTGAACCGCGACGCCGAACGCTTCTACGACGAGGGCGAGGACTTCTGGCCCAAGCGCTATGCCATCTGGGGCCGGCTGGTCGCGCAGCAGCCGGGCCAGGTCGCGTTCTCGATCATCGATGCCAAGGCACAGGGTCGATTCATGCCGCCGGTGTTCCCCGGCACCCGGGCCCAGACCCTGCCCGAACTTGCACAGGCGCTCGGGCTCGACGTGGCCGCCTTCATGCAGACGCTCGACGCCTACAACGCGGCCTGCCAGCCCGGGACCTTCGACCACACCGCGCTGGACGACTGCCACACCGTGGGCCTCGCGCCCCCCAAAACCCACTGGGCCCGGCGCATCGACACCCCGCCCTACCACGCCTATGCCTTGCGCCCCGGCGTGACCTTCACCTACCTCGGCTTGAAGGTCGACGAAACCGCCGCGGTGCGTTTCGGCGGCCGCGCCAGTCCCAACCTCTTCGTCGCCGGCGAGATGATGGCCGGCAATGTCCTGGGCAAGGGCTACACCGCCGGCGTCGGCATGAGCATCGGCACGGCCTTCGGCCGCATCGCCGGCACCCGCGCTGCGCAGTCAGCCCTTCAGGAGAACGTCCGTGCAGCAGCTTGAAACCTTGGTGCGCGAGGCCTCCGAGCTCGCCAACGGCCACCGCGTCATTCCGCTGCAGGTCCTCACCGACAACGAGACCGAGGTCGCGCGCGTCCTGCAGATCTGCAATGCCTGCCGCTATTGCGAGGGCTTCTGCGGCGTGTTCCCGGCGATGACGCGGCGGCTGGAATTCGGCAAGAACGACGTCAACTTCCTGGCCAACCTGTGCCACAACTGCGGTGCCTGCCTGCATGCCTGCCAATACGCGCCGCCACACGAGTTCGGCGTCAACGTTCCGCAGGCCATGACGAAGGTCCGGCTGGACACGTACTCCCAGTACGCCTGGCCACCCGCCCTGGGAGGGCTCTATCGGCGCAACGGCCTGACGCTGTCGCTGGCGATGACCGCGGGGCTGGCCTTGTTCCTGATGCTCACCGTGGCCTCGACCGGCAGCCTGTGGGGCGCCGTGGACAGCAACTTCTACGGCATCTTCCCGCACAACACGCTCGTCGGCCTGTTCGCACCGATCTTCCTGTTCGCGGTGCTGGCCCTCGGCATGGGCGTTCGGAAGTTCTGGCACGAGGAGTCGCCCGGGCCGACATCGGCGCCTGCGATCACGGAGTCGGTCCGCAATGCGCTGACGCTCAAGTACCTGGACGGCGGCCATGGCGACGGCTGCAACAACGAGGACGACCGCTTCACCCTCCTACGGCGGCGCTTCCATCACCTGACCTTCTACGGCTTCATGCTCTGCTTCGCCGCCACCAGCGTGGCCACGCTCTACCACTATGCGCTGAACATGCCGGCCCCCTACGGCTACACCAGCCTGCCCAAGCTGCTTGGCATCACCGGTGGGCTTGCTCTGGTGGCGGGCACCGCGGGGCTGTTCTACCTGAACCTGCGGCGCCATCCGCTGCAACAGGACGCGGCGCAGAAGCCGATGGACCGTGGCTTCATCGCGCTGCTGTTCGTCACCGGCGCGAGCGGCTTGGCGCTGATGCTTGCCAAAGGCACGGGCGCCCTGCCGCTGGCGCTGTGTATTCATCTGGGATCGGTGATGGCGCTGTTTGCCACCATGCCCTACGGCAAGTTCGCGCACGGCATTTTCCGTGCTGCCGCATTGCTCAAGTGGTCGATCGAGCGCCGCCAGCCGAGCAGGCTTCAGTTGGGCGACGACTGACCCCTGCAGCCGATAGCCGGTGTCGACCAATGCAATGTGTGACGCCAACGTCCCACCGGATGGCAGGACAGTACAGTGACCGGCGAGCAGTACCTGCCGAGCCCCGGCCGTGAAACTCCACGGCAGCTCACGGCAGTCGAAAAGCCGCGGCCTCAGAGCGATGTCAGCGGCTCGCGCAATGCCTCAATGACCACCGTCAGTGCACGCGTCGGGTTTCGCCGCCTCGAATAGCAGGCATGCAGCCCAGGGAACAACGGGCACCACTCCTGCATGACGGAGACGAGACGCCCGGCCTCGACGTGGCGCCGCGCCAGGTCGGCCGTGACGAAGACGAGGGCGTGGCCGGACAGGGCGGCCTGGAGCATCGGATAGACGCTCGTGAAAACCGTCTGGCCGGTGACTTTCGCCTCGGTCTTGCGGCCCTTGTGCTCGAGCGCCCAGCCGCAGATGCCGCCGCCGCTTGTCGGGCGCAGTGTGATGCAGTTGTGTCGCAGCAGATCCTGCGACGTGCACGGCACGCCGCGCACTGCGAGGTATCCCGGAGAAGCGACGATGACCATGGGTTGTTCAGCGGTCATGCGGACGGCGATCATGTCCCTCTCGACCTGGTTACCCCAGCGAACGCCAATGTCATAGCGATCTGCGTCGATGTCGACCATGCGGTAGTCAGCGCTGATCTCGATCTTGAGTTCGGGATACCTTTGAAGCAGTGGATCCAGGCGTGGCCACATGACGGAATTCAGCACATGGTCAATCGCTGTGATGCGGATCGTGCCGCCGACCTTGGAGCGTCGATCCGTTGTAGGAGCGGGCAGTGTATTGGGGCGGTTCTGGGCTTTGATTGATTTCTCAATCCAAGGCCACCGCCAGGCCGCCGGAGGCTCCCCCGCCCGCGACGTGTGCGCATCAACCCGTCAGAGCGGGCACTCGCCGGAATAGCGCCTGGCGTGCCTCGTTGAGTTCCTCGGCGGCCTGCAAGTCGCTCAACGCCGTGGCCTACTCGCGCAGGTGTGCCAGCGTCATGCCCTCACGCAGGCCCTGGGTCGCCTCGGGCAAGCTGGCCAGCTTGTCCAGCGGCGTCATCGCGTCCTGGGGCCTGTAGACCCGCTTGATGCGCCCCGGCTTTTTCGGGTCGGGTTTACCGGTCGAGAACAGGCATGGCCGGTGGAAGTTCAGGAACGAGTAGGCGCTGGACGGCAAGGCCGTGATCTGGATGGAGCGGGAGGCGGACGCGCAGTACCAGGTCGGCCCGCCCGCCGCGGCCGCCGATCCGCTGCCCCCTTGAGCCTCGCGCCCTCAGGCAGATTCCGGCTCCCGCAGGCCCTCGATCACCGCGGCCAGCGCGCGTGTCGGGTGGCGGCGGCTGGTGTAGTACGCATGCAGGCCGGGAAAAGACGGGCACCACTCGGCCATCACCTGCTTCAAACGGCCGGCCTGGAGGTGGGGCTGCACCATGTCGGCCGTCAGGAAGGCCAGCCCATGCCCCGACAAGGCCGCCTTCAGCATCGGGAACACACTGGTGAAGATGGTCTGCCCCGTCACCTTCGCTTCGGTGGGGCGGCCTTCGTGCGCCAGCTCCCAGGCATAGAGGCCCCCGCTGCTGGCCAGCCGCAGCGTGATGCAGTTGTGGCGCAGCAGGTCCTGCGGCGTGCGCGGCAGGCCACGCTCGGCCAGGTAGCCGGGCGAGCCGACGATGGCCATCGGCTGGTCGGCCGTCATGCGCACGGCGATCATGTCCTTCTCGACCTGGTCTCCCCAGCGGATGCCGATGTCGTAGCGCTCGGCCACGATGTCGATCATGCGGTACTCGCTGTCGATCTCGATATTGAGGTCCGGGTAGCGGTGCAACAGCCCTTCGAGCCTCGGCCACACCACGGAATCGACCACATGGTCGATGGCGGTGATGCGGATGGTGCCCGCCACCTTCTCGCCAAGCTCGCTCACGGAGGCCAGTGCGGCTTCGATCTCCGCCAGCCGTGGCGCGATGGAGCGCATGAGCCGCTCGCCGGCCTCGGTCATGCCGACGCTGCGCGTGGTGCGCGTCAGCAATCGCACCCCCAGCCGGGCTTCCAGAGCCCGCACGGAGTGGCTGAGCGCGGACTGCGACACCCCCCGCTTCGCGGCGGCGCGGGTGAAGCTGCGTTCGCTCGCCACGGCGAGGAAGTTGGTGATGTCATTAATGTGATCCAGCATGGTAGGCGAGGTTCTGGCTTGTCATTGGCCTGCCCGAATGGTGGCATGCGCATTCATGAATCACAACTCATAGGCGCATGCCGTTTGGCATGCGCCTGCGAGCTACCTTATGCCTAGCATTGGGACATGTTGGGACATCCATCGTCCCCGCTCCCTGCCTGTGTCGGTGCCCCGGATGGCAGGCGACGCAAAAGGGGTAGCTGACAGTCAGACAACATCGCCCGAATCCAGCCCTGGAAGACTTGATGACCACCGCACTCGCCTACGCAGCCCCATCCGCCTCTGAACCGCTCTCGCCTTTCCGGCTGGAGCGGCGTACGCCTGAGGCACGCGACGTGCAAATCGACATTCTCTACTGTGGCGTCTGCCACTCCGACCTGCACACCGCGCGCAACGAGTGGAAGAACACGATGTACCCCTCGGTGCCGGGCCACGAGATCGTCGGCCGCGTCAGCGCGGCCGGCACCGACGTCACCAAATTCAAGCTCGGTGACTTGGTCGGTGTGGGCTGCATCATCGACAGCTGCCGCCACTGCGAACCTTGTGGCGAAGGCCTGGAGCAACTGTGTGACAACGGCTTCACCGGCACCTACAACGGCCCGGTCTTCGGTGGCGAGAACACCTTCGGCGGCTACTCCAGTCGCATCGTGGTGGACGAGCGCTACGTGCTTCGCATCGCCCATGACGAGAAGCAGCTGGCCAGCGTGGCGCCGCTGCTGTGCGCCGGCATCACCACCTATTCGCCGCTGCGCACCTGGGGCGTCGAGAAAGGCCAGAAGGTGGGGGTTGTGGGCCTGGGGGGCCTGGGCCACATGGCGGTGAAGATTGCAGCTGCCATGGGCGCCCATGTGGTGCTATTCACCACCTCGGCTGGTAAGGTCGAGGATGCCAAGCGCATGGGCGCCGCCGAAGTGGTGATCTCCAAGGACGCCGCGGCCATGGCGGCGCATGCCAGTTCGTTTGACTTCATCGTCAACACCGTGGCCGCCCAGCACGACCTGAACCCTTTCATCACCCTGCTCAAGCGCGACTGCACCATGACCCTGGTCGGCGCGCCCGAGCACCCCCACCCCGGCCCCGACGTGTTCGGCCTGATCTTCAAGCGCCGTCGCTTGGCAGGTTCCCTGATCGGCGGCATCCGCGAGACCCAGGAGATGCTGGACTTCTGCGCCCAGCACGGCATCGTCTCCGACATCGAGACCATCGCCATCCAGGACATCAACACCGCCTACGAACGCATGCTCAAGAGCGATGTGAAGTACCGCTTTGTGGTGGACATGGCCACCTTGTCCGAGCAGGCCTGAAGGCCGCTCCGTTCAGTCAGGCCGACTCCGCCCCGCCCAGTGCGCGGGGCTGCCCCAAACCAACAGATGAAGCAGCATGCAACTCCAGATCAACGGTAAGACGCATGAGGTCGATGCAGAGGCGGACACGCCTTTGCTGTGGGTGATCCGGGACGACCTCGGTCTGACCGGCACGAAGTACGGCTGTGGGCTGGCGCAATGCGGCGCATGTTCGGTGCTGATCGACGGCGTGGTGACGCGCTCCTGCGTGATGCCGGCCTCGGCCGTCGTCGGCCGGCAGATCACCACCATCGAGGCCATCGAGCAGGATGCGGTGGGCCAGCGGGTGGTGCAGGCCTGGGTGGTGCATCAGGTGCCCCAGTGTGGCTACTGCCAGTCCGGCCAGGTCATGGCCACCACGTCTCTGTTGAAGCAAAACCCGCGTCCCACGGACGCGGAAATCGACACCGCCATGGTCAACCTCTGCCGATGTGGCACCTACAACGCCATTCGCGATGCGGTGCATGACCTGGCAGGGCGGGCGGGCGCCGCAGTGGCGGGAGAGTTGCTATCAGGCCATTCGGTGGCGCGTACGGCCGGGACCGGCGGCGCTGCGGACGAGGTGCAGTCATGAGCACGCCATTTTTTCCAAACGCCGCGGCGGAAGATGCCTTCCCGACCGGTGAGCCGACCAATGTCTCGCGTCGGGGTTTCCTGCTCCGCTCGGCGGGTACGGCGAGTGGTGCGTTCGTGCTGGGCTTCGGTTTGCCAATGGGCAGTGCACGTGCCCAGGCTGCGGCGACACCCGCGATGCGCGGCACGAAAGTGCCGGCGTTCCTGGAGATCCGGCCGGACAACTCGGTTCGCCTGCAAAGCCCGTTCATCGAAGGTGGGCAGGGCACCTTCACCGCCATGGCGCAGATCGTCGGCGAGGAACTGGACGCCGATCCCGCTAGCTTCATCGTGGAAAATGCACCACCCGGACAGGAGTTCGCTGTGCTGGACAACGGCATGCGCATCACCGGCGGCAGCATGTCGGTGCGCCTTGGCTATCCGACCATGCGGCGCCTGGGCGCGCTCGCGCGGGCCATGCTGCTGCAAGCAGCGTCGCAGCGCCTGCGCGTGCCGGTCGCACAGCTCAGCACCGAGCCGGGCCGGGTGGTGCACGCGGCTTCCGGCCGCTCGCTCGCCTACGGGCAGCTCGCCACGCAGGCCATGGACCTGCCGGTGCCCGACCCCGCCAGCGTGAAGCTCAAGGAGCGTTCGCAATTCCGCTGGATCGGCCAGCCCGTCAAGCGGCTGGACGCGCACGAGAAGTCCACCGGCAAGGTGCTCTACACCATCGACATGAAACTGGACGGCATGCTGCATGCCGCCGTTCAGCACGCGCCCCGGCTGGGCATGACGGTGGGTAGTGTGCGCAACCAGGCGCAGGTCGAGGCCATGAAGGGCGTGCACTCGGTGCACCGCCTGCCGGGCGCGATGGCGGTCGTCGCTGAACGCTGGTGGCACGCCAAGCGGGCAGCCGAGGCCCTGCAGGTGGACTGGCGCGAAGCCGGGCCCGAGGCCACCCAGCGCGTGATGCCGGCCGATTTCTCGACCGCGGCCTTCCAGCAGCGGCTCGCGGCCGCGACCGGTGCGGGCGACGAGGCCGAGGTGGCCGGCGACATCGCCTCCGGCTTCAAGGGCGCGAAGACCGTGGTGACTGCCACCTATGCCAGCCAGTACGTCAAGCACGCGCAGCTGGAACCACCCTCGGCGCTGGCGCGTTTCAACCCCGATGGCACACTGGAGGTTTGGCTGCCCAACCAGGCCCCGGACATGTTCCGCGCCGACATGGCCAAGAAAACCGGACTGCCTGCCGACAAGATCACGCTGCATTCGCCGGTGCTGGGCGGCTTCTTCGGCCGCCATTTCCTCTACGAGGCAGCCAGCCCGTATCCGCAGGCCATCCAGCTGGCGAAGGCTACCGGGCGTCCGATCAAGCTGATTTGGAGCCGCGAGGAGGAGTTCCTGCGCGACACCGTGCGGCCCATGGCCGTTGTGCGCTTTCGCGCCGGGCTCGATCAGGACGGCCTGCCGGTCGCACTGGAGGCCATCAGTGCCACCGAAGGTCCGACCGAAGGTCTCAGTGGCAAGCGCGCCGAGAAACCGGACCCAACCGCCGTGGAAGGCCTGGCAGGCAAGGCCTACGCCATCGCGAACCGGCGCGTGGCGCGGCTCTACGTGCAGACGCCCATGATGCTAGGCTACTGGCGCTCGGTCGGCAATTCGATGAACGACTTCTTCTACGAAGCCTTCCTCGATGAGCTGGCAGACAAGGGCGGGCATGACCCGTACGAGCTGCGGCTGCTCCTGCTGAAGGACAACGCACGGTTGACCCGCCTGCTGAAGGCGGCCGCCGAGCTGTCCGGCGGCTGGAAGCGCGGCCCCTTCACCGCGGCGGACGGTACGCGCCGGGCCCGTGGCGTGGCCATGGCCTCGCCCTTCGGCAGCCATGCTGCGGCCATTGCGGAAGTCTCGATCAAGCAGGGACGGGTGCGGGTGCACGACATCTGGGAAGCCATCGACCCCGGCAGCATCGTCAACCCGGCCATCGTTGAAGCCCAGGTCAAGGGTGCCGTGGCGCTGGGGGTGTCGCAGGTGCTGTTGGAGGAGAGCGTCTACGAGCACGGTATGCCCCGGGCGAGGAACTACGACCTCTATCCCATCCTGCCGCCCGACCTCATGCCGCGGGTGCACGTCCGGGTTGTCGAGAGCGGCGAAAAGATGGGCGGAATCGGCGAGCCGCCGTTGCCCGCCGTGCCGCCGGCTGTGGCGAATGCCGTCGCCCGGCTGACGGGCAAACCTGTCCGCAGCATGCCGCTGTCGCGCCACACCTTCGAGGCCTGAGCCGTACGATCGATGAGCAAGCTCCGTTTCAAGAAGATGCTGGTCCGGCTGCTGCTGGTCGCACTGGTGCTGGCCGCCGGCATGGCTTGGTTGGCCCGTCGCACGCCGCCTTCGCCTTTCGACGCCGAGGCCGCAGGGGATCCACGCACTGCGGCTCCTTCGGCAGAGCTGATCCGCCGCGGCGAATACCTGGCCCGCCTGAGCGATTGCGTGGCCTGCCACAGCACGCCGCAGAGCAAGCCCTTTGCCGGCGGACTGAAGATGGCCACACCCATGGGAGCCATCTTCGCAACCAACATCACGCCGGACCAGGCTACCGGCATCGGTCGCTATTCGCTGGCCGACTTCGACCGCGCGGTGCGCCTGGGCGTGGCGGCCGATGGGCACCGGTTGTATCCGGCCATGCCCTATCCGTCGTATGCCAAGCTGGGCGATGATGACTTGCGGGCCCTCTACGCCTTCTTCATGCACGGCGTGAGCCCCGTCCCGCAGCCGAACCAGGCCAGCGAGATCCCATGGCCGCTGAACATGCGCTGGCCGTTGGCGCTATGGAACACAGTCTTCACCGAATCCGGCAGCTACCAGCCCAAGGCACCGGCCAAGGCCGGTGTGAACGCCGATCTCTGGAACCGCGGCGCCTACATCGTGCAAGGTCCGGGCCATTGCGGCAGCTGCCACACGCCGCGCGGCCTGGCGATGAACGAGCAGGCGCTGAGCGAGAGCAGCCCGCTGTTCCTTTCGGGCGCGTTGCTGGACGGCTGGTATGCGCCCAGCTTGCGCGGCGACGGTGCCACCGGGCTCGGTCGCTGGCGTGAGGACGAGGTGGTGCAGTTCCTAAAGGTCGGCCGCAACGCGCATGCCGTGGTGTTCGGCTCCATGGCCGATGCCTTCAATAACTCCACCCAGTTCATGACCGACGACGACCTGCGGGCCATCGCGTACTACCTGAAGTCCCTGCCGGGCGATGCCGGCACCACTGCCACGGCCCTCAGCGAGCGCCCGGCATCTTCCGACTCCGCGGCGAATGCCAGCGCTGTGAAGACCTTCGCCGCGAAATGTGCGGCCTGCCATGGTGCCAGCGGCGCTGGCCAGGCACCATGGATCCCGCCGCTGGCCGGTGCCACCTCCTCCGTGGTGCCGCTGGCCAGAGCGTCCGCCATCAACGTGACGTTGAATGGTTCGGCTCGCGTCGTGGCCGCCGGCGTGCCGGACGCGTACCGCATGCCGGCTTTCCGCGACCAGCTCTCGGACCAAGAGATTGCCGACGTGCTGTCCTACGTGCGCGGCGCGTGGGGCAACCAGGGCGGGGCCGTGAAACAGGAAGACGTGAAGACCTTGCGCGAAGAGACCAACCCGGCCCGCAGCGACGTGATCGTGCTGCAGATGCGCTGAGCGAGCCGGCCATGCCTGTCCGGTTCGTCCCACCACGCCCTTCCACCCCGTCCCGCACCGCGATCCCGCTCGCAGCCAAGGCCTCACCCGGCGCGGCATGGCGGTCGCGGCGCTGGGGTGGGTCCCCCTGGCCCTGGTCGCATCGGCCCGGGCCGCAGGACCCCATGAATCCACCATGAAGATCCGCATCCACCGCAGCGAGATCCACCTCGACGTCCTCCTGGAGGCCAGCGACGTGGCCACCGAACTCTTGTCGCTGCTGCCATTGGACGCTGCAGCTGGAGGACTACCAGGCCACAGAGAAGGTCGCCTACCTGCCGGGCAAGCTGGCGGCGGCGGCCGGTAAGCCCGGCTTCACCCCTGCGCCTGGAGACCTGGCCTATTACGCGCCCTGGGGCAACCTGGCGTTCTTCTACCGGGGGGCGCCCCACGCCAGCGGGCTGGTGCGCCTGGGCCGGCTGCTGGGTGACGTGAAGGCCCTCCAGGTCCTGCCGTCCGGCACCGTGCGCGTCGAGCGCGTCGCCGATTAAGGCAACGCTGAATAAGGTCGAATCTGCCGCGGGGTTTGCATGTACCAAGTCAGCACAGACGGGCAGGTGAAGATGAAGCAGCAGACCCTCGCGATGGCGGCCGATCAAGGCCAAGGATTCGAGCAATACCGCAAGCCGACGAGGCGCGACACCTTCCTGGCGACCATGGAAGAAATCGTGCCCTGAATTGCGTTGTGCGAGGTGATCGAGCCTCACTATCCCAAGGCTGGCAACGGCCGCCCGCCGGTCGGGCTGGAGCGCATGCTGAGGATGTACTTCGTGCAGCACTGGTTCAACCTGGCAGACGAAGCCTGCGAGGAGGCGCTGCTGTCACAGGTCGATCAGCTCAAGATCAAATCCGACGCTTCACCAGCGAATAGACGCGGCTCCTGACCAGCGTTCACACCAGCTGAACACGTTGATCGAGCGCATGCTGGCCGACCCGCGGCGCATCATCGCCGTGCGCGTGAACATGCACCTGGGCCAGACGGTGCGCTTTGTGGACTGGCGCGACGGCAGCCTGCGAGAGGGCAAGGTGCTGGCCATGCGGGACACGCAGGTCACGCTGCAGGACCTGACCGAGCGGCGCGAGTGGAAGCTGCCCTATGCGGCCATCGAGCCGCCGGCGCCCAATGCCACCGCAAGAGCGCAGGCGCAAATGCGGGAACAAGAGCTCGCACCGCCACCGGCTGCACCCAAGCCAACGCGCAACGACTTCCGTTGCGGCGAGAAGGTGGCGTTCGAGGACAAGTACCTGCAAACCGTCATCGGCACCATCGTGCGCATCAACGACCGCACGGCCTCCATCGACCCGGGTGACGGCACCAAGTGGCGCGTCGGCTTCGCACTGCTGCGCCACGTGCTCGACGTCTGACTTTGCCGGACCCGGCCGGTCAATAAGGTGCTGGGGCCGCGCTTACCGTGCACTGCAATTCGTGCCCGTGTCGCTGGCACAGACCCCGCTTTCCTCAACACCGGCCGACATCGAGCTGCGGCGCAGCGCCACGGCCCTGAAGATCAGTTGGCCGACCGCGCGGCCAGCGCAGACTACGCGGTCTGGATGCGTGAGCTGCTGCGGTGATTCGTATTGACCCGCTGTGGATGGCGGTCGGGCCGGTAGACATGCGTGCTGGCGCGGATCGGCTGGTAGCCATCGTGGTGCAGGTATTTGGCATGCGCAGACGCACCACAGGCTACCTGTTTGCGAATGCGCGGGCCACCCGCGCGGCGCGTTGCACGTTCCGCTGGACGTACTAGCCGAACATGCCGGCTGATGCAAATGCAAATGCCTCGCGCCTTTGCACACCAGCTCATTTTTTACGCGTCAGGCTGGCAGTGCCCCCACGGGCCGGATGGGCCCCCAGCCACGCAGCGATCGGCACTGCGCAAAGCGCGAGCAGCGCGGCAATGAGAAAAATCTGCGCCACTCCGATCACATTGGCGAGAAGCCCCAGGAGAGGCGCGAACAAGCCAAGCGCCAAGTCGATGAAGGCCGTATAGACACCCATTGCGAGACCTCGCGCCTCGGTCGGCGCGCGGGAGACAGCCTCCATACCGAGGCCCGGATACACCAGTGCGTAGCCGAATCCCGCCATGGCAGATCCAGCAAAAGCAAGCCACGCGTAGGGGGAAAGCCAGATAAGAGCAAGCCCCGCGCTGTGGATCACGATAAAGATCATCGCAGTGCGTGAGCCGCCGAGGCGATCAGGCAATGGACCGAAGAAGACTCGCGCCACCACCAAGGCGATCGCGAATGCGGTGAAAGACAGCCAGGCCGGCTGCCATCCATTCTGGACGAACAGCAGCACGGCGAACGCCGTAGTGATGCCGTAGCCCACGCTCGAAAATGCCATCGCCAGCCCAGGTATCCAAACCGCCTTGAGCACCTGTCTGGCTGTCCCTCGGCTTTGCGTTGCAGGCCGGGTCGCCGGAACGAAGACGACCAGCAGCCATGTCGCCACGGCGCCAAGAAGTGTCGCCCACCCAATAGAAGCGAAACCAAGTCTCGAATACAGAAAGCTCCCAAGAGGCGCACCCAGGGCCAAGGCGACGAACATCGCTGTGCCGATCCACGCGATCATCTTGCCTACCTGACCCGGACCCGCGAGAGCAAGGCACCAGCTCTGCGCACCGATCATGATGAAGCTCTCAGCGCCCCCCAAGAGCACGCGGCCTGCCAGCAGGATCGCGATCGACCACGCGGGATCGCCAGTAGTCATCGTCGATGCGAGGTAGAGCAAGCCGGCGAGCGCCGCCATCACAGCCCCAGCCACCACGGCAAACTTGGACCCCAGCCGATCTGATACCGTCCCGGACCGCAGTCGGCAAAGCAGCGCCGCAGCGAACTGCGCGCCCGCGACAAGGCCGACAGCGAATACGCTGAAGCCCAGGTCTCCATGGATGTGTAGCGGCAGAGCTGGCAATGCCGCGCCCGTGACGAGAAACACGGCGAACACACAGCCCATCAAAGATGGCAGCGTGCCATGGATCGACGAATTCGAGGCCTTGGGCATGATTTTTGGCATTGCGTTTCAACCTCGACAGCGAAGCGAGTGCAATTCGCAATGCTGCCTTCGTATTCGTCGCTGCGCGCGTTGGCGCGGGGTGCAAGGAATTGATGAATCAGGTAGGCGTTCGCACCGTGGATCTCGACGCCATCCGGGCCGGCCTCGACGGCACACCGGGCTGCATGACGAAATGCCTGCACGATCTGCGGCACCTCTTGGGTGGTCCGAGCCCGGGGGCACAGGTCATTGGCTTCCTTTGATTTCCTGGTCTCTCTAAGGTGCGGCGCCGTTCGTGGCAGACCCCTGTGCCATCCCTCTTTGGGCCGGACAGCGATACCTGTCTCGGGCGGAATCGGCTATCGCTTCTTGGTGATTGACGGCGCAGTCCACCGCAGCGCATCAAGAACCAGCGAGAACGCATGCGAGGGCTGCTTGCGACTCGGGTAGTACAGGTAGTAGCCAGGGAATGGGGCACACCAGTCCTCCAGAACGCGCACCAGCCGACCGTTCTCAAGGTGCGGCGCAAACTCTTCTTCGGGCAAAAACGCGATGCCCAGGCTTGCGACTGCCGCGTCCACCATGCTAGGCGAGGTATTGAAGATGAGTTGCCCATCCACTCGCACGTTCAACTTCTGGCTGCGGCGCTCGAAGTCCCAAACGTAAATACCTCCCGCAGTCTGCATGCGCATGTTGATGCAGTTGTGCTTCACCAGGTTGCGAGGGTTCTTGGGCTTGGGATTTTTCGCGAAATACGCCGGCGACGCCGCAGCGGCCATGCGCAACTGCGGGCCGAGCGCCACCGCGATCATGTCCTTGTCGATGGTGTCGCCAAGACGCACACCGGCATCGAAGCGGTCCGCCACGATGTCCCTGAAGCCGTAGTTGATGTCGAACTCAACCTTGATTTCAGGGAACTCAAGCAGCAAAGGGGTCAGCTTGGGAAGCAGCGTGGTCCGCAGGACGTGCTCGCCGCAGGTGATCCGAACCGTGCCGGCCGGCTTGTCCCGCATTTCCGTCAGCTCGTCCAGTTCGGCATGGATCTCGTCGAATCGGTGGCCGATGGCGTTGAGCAGTCGCTCGCCGGCGGCGGTGGGCGACACGCTGCGCGTGGTGCGCGTGAGCAGACGGATGTCCAGGCGCGTCTCCAGGCCGCTGATGGCCTGGCTGAGCGCCGATTGAGTGACACCCAGCAGCGAGGCTGCGCGCGTGAAACTGCCTTCGCGCGCTACCGTCACGAAGTACTGGAGATCGTTGAGGTTACGTTTGACCACGGTGCAAAGTCTCGCACGGCTTTCTGATTAGTTAATCTTATATCCTCTTTAAGTATTCATTAGCTAGTCAATTTGACTTTGCTGCGCCAACATCCTGGCATGAAAAGAGGTATTGCCGATTTGCACGCCATGGTTGCGGCGCCAAGCGCCGGTCGTGCTCGTCGACTACACGTTCGGGCTGGCGGCATGCGGTGGCGGCTCACCCAGGCCCATGCCTCGGATGGCGATTCGTCTGTACCTTCACAGGAGTTCCGCCGGATGGTGGCTGTGATCCAGTTGCCCATCGCGCTGGGCGCGAGCGTCGGCGGTCAGCTGTTCGACGCAACCGGCTACCGGAGCACCTTCGTGGCGAGTACGGCCGTGCTGCTGCCCGCTGCCTCCCTGGCTTTCACGACCCCGCGCGCGCAAGCCCGGCAAGCGGCCTGAATCGCCACCTCCAACCAGGAGACCCCATGACCATGAACCTCGATGTCCTTCACAAAGACCGCAGTCGGACGGTCAGTGAACACCTGCCTGGGCATGGCTTGTCGGCCATGCGCACCCTGGGCCTCTTGTGCGGTCTGCTCATGCTGACTGGATGCGACGCCGCCCAGCCCGGCGCATCGGGCACGCATACCGCCGCTGCCACGGCCACTGTCCAACCGGAGGAACCCCGCATGCAGATGACCGTCGGCGAACGCCACTTCACCATCACCCTGGCCGACACCGAAGCAGCTCGCGAGCTTGCCGCGATGCTGCCACTGTCGATCAACATGGCCGACCTCAACGGCAACGAGAAGCATGGGGAGTTGTTGAAGTCGCTGCCAACGAATGCAAGCCGACCCGGCACGATCCGCAGCGGCGACCTCATGCTGTACGGATCGAGGACGCTGGTCGTCTTTTACCTGACCTTCAGCTCCTCCTATTCCTACACGCGCCTCGGCCGCGTGGACGATCCCTCCGGCCTGGCCCAGGCGCTCGGCAGCGGCGGCACACGAATCGAGTTCTCCAAGGAATAGAGGACGAACCGATGTTGGCAACCACCTTGAACAAGCCCTACGTCGTGATCCATACGCTGACGACGCTGGACGGACGAATCCACAACATTGCACTGCCCGAGTTCGATTCGGCAGCGCTCCTGTACGAGCAACTGGCACTGCATGCCGAGCAGCAGGTGCTGAACATTCGGGGCTACCTGAATGGCCGCGTTTCGACCGACGACAACTTTACCCGCTACCGCAAGCCCGACCTGAACGAATCTGCGGCCCTGGTTCCCGAAGGCGACTTCGTGGCAGAGGCGAATGCGCCCATGTACTACGTGGCGCTGGACCCTGCCGGCCGCTTGGGGTGGGAGGAGAACCACGTCGATTATGGCGGTGTCCGGTCGCACGTGGTTTCGGTACTGACCGAGCGGGCCGGCAACGCCTACAAGGACTTGCTGAGGCGGCTGGGTATCTCCTACGTCATCGCCGGCAACGACCAGCCGGACAACGCCCTGGCCCTGCATAAGCTGGTGACGCTGTTCGGCATGGAGCGCGTGATGATCGGCGGCGGCGGCGTGCTGAACTGGTCATATGTGCAGGACGGCCTGGTCGATGAACTGAGCCTCCTGCTGTGTCCCGTCTCCGACGCATCGCCCGCTGCTCCGGGTCTGTTCACGGCCCGGGCGCCGTTTTCTCAAGTCAAGCCTCGCTCGTTCACGCTGATCGACGTGAAGGCGCTAAAAAACAGCACCCTGTGGCTGCGCTACCGGGTGCACAGCCAGCCATCCTGATCCAAAGAACCCAAGTCCGCGAAGCTCAATTCTCATCCGGGTGAGCGAGCGAGCGAACGCAACGAATGCAAACAGGCCAACTCAACCATGAAGAACGTGATTCTGATCGGCGCCAACGGAAGCACGTCGCAGGAAATCATCCCCCGTCTGCTGGAACAGGCGGACGTGAAGCTGACCCTCTTCTTGCGCCGCGCAAGCCGCCTGCAGCACATGCAGAGCGGTCGGGTGAATGTCGTGGAGGGCGATTCGTCTTCCCTCGCAGACCTGATGCGCGCGATCCGTGGGCAGGAGATTGTCGTCAGCACCATGGGTGGCATGGACCTGGGCGCCAAGACCGCGAACATCGTGCAGGCCATGAGAGAAGTTGGCGCGCGCCACATCGTCGTCATCAGTGCCGGTGGCATCTACGGTGAACTGCCTCCAGCCTTCAATGCCTGGGACAAGAGCATGGTCGGCCAGTACCGCCCGATCAACTTTAAGACGGCAGAGATTGCCGAGCAATCAGGGCTGGCCTACACCGTCCTGCGCCCGGTCTGGCTGACCAACAAGCCAACGGAAGCGTTCCAGTTGACCCGGAAGGGCGAGACCTACAAGGGCACGGAAACCTCACGCGCGAGCATCGGCCGCTTCGTGGCCGAACTTGTGAAGAACCCCCAGCAGTACGCCAACCTCAACCTGGGCATCAGCCAGCCCGACACCGACGGCGGCAGACCGGAAGCGTACCGCTGACCCTCACTCGTGAGGGCAAAAGGAACCGACCTGCCGGCCAGATCCATCAATCACGTAATAGAGAACGTCATGAACGAAGCTACCCTGAACATCGAGAACCTCAAACGGAGGACAGCCCTCAAGGGCGTGGTCCAAGGCTCGATCCTTGCCGGCTTGTCAGTGGCCCTCGGTGGCCAGACGGCGCTGGCGCAAACTTCATCGGCCATGATCGAGTCGGGCGGCCTGCGGCTGACGCGTGAATGGGACAAGCTCTTCCCAAAGAGCGATAAGGTAGATCACCAAAAGGTCACCTTCAAGAACCGCTACGGCATCACCCTCGCGGCTGACCTGTATCTGCCGAAGAACCGCGCGACCCAGCGCTTGGCGGCGATCGTCGTCGGCGGTCCGTTTGGCGCGGTCAAGGAACAGTCCTCGGGTCTGTACGCGCAGATCATGGCCGAGCGCGGCTTCGTGGCACTGGCCTTCGATGGCTCCTACACCGGGGAAAGCGGCGGCGAGCCGCGCAACGTCGCCTCGCCGGACATCAACACCGAGGATTTCATGGCGGCGGTGGACTTCATCGGCCTACAGCCCTACGTCGATCGCGAGCGCATCGGCGTTATCGGCATCTGCGGCTGGGGCGGCATGGCATTGAACGCCGTGGCCGCCGACAAGCGCGTCAGGGCTGTCGTCGCCAGCACCATGTACGACATGACCCGCGTCATGTCCAAGGGCTACAACGACGTCGTGACCCCTGCGCAGCGCACGCAGACGCTGGAGCAGCTGAGCCGGCAGCGCTGGGAGGACGCCGCGAATGGGAAACCGGCCTACCAGCCGCCTTACAACAAGGACGTCAAGCCCGGCGACGCACAGTTCATGGTCGATTACCACGACTACTACATGACGCCGCGCGGCTACCACCCGCGCGCGGTCAACTCCGGCAACGCCTGGACGGTCACCACGCCGCTGTCGTTCATGAACATGCCGATCCTGACCTACATCAAGGAGATCTCGCCGCGTCCGATCCTGTTCGTGCACGGCGAGAAGGCCCATTCGCTCTATTTCGCCCAGACCGCCTATGCGGCCGCCGCAGAGCCCAAAGAGCTGGTGATCATCCCGGGCGCCAGCCACATTGATCTGTACGACCGCGTGGACAAGATTCCCTTCGACAAGATCACCGACTTCTTCGGCAAGCACCTCAAGGGCTGATCCAACCGATCAAGGATCGCTCACATGGCCCGTTCGGGCTCGACCTTCGTCAACGGCCAGGCCCTGGCCGTTGACGGCGGATTCACTGTGTACTGGTGGTCACGCCGGCATGCGTTGCCGGCACATAGAAGGAAAGCGGAAGAACATCATGATCAAAGACAAAGTCGTCATCATCACCGGCGCCTCTTCCGGCATCGGCGAGGCCACGGCCAAACTGCTCGCGAGCAAAGGCGCCAAGGTCGTACTCGGCGCGCGGCGCGCAGCCAACCTGCAGCGAATCACCGACGAGATCCAGGCGCATGGCGGCCAGGCGATGTACCAGGAACTGGACGTCACCCGACAGTCCGAGAACGATGCCATCGTCAAGTTGGCCAAGGACAGGTTCGGCCGCGTGGACGCCATTTTTCTCAATGCCGGCCTGATGCCCAACTCGCCGCTGTCCGCGCTCAAAACCGACGAGTGGCATCAGATGGTCGATGTCAACGTCAAGGGCGTGCTCAATGGCGTGGCCGCCGTACTGCCCGAATTCCTGGCGCAGAAGTCCGGGCACGTGATTGCCACCTCGTCGGTGGCGGGGCTCAAGGCCTATCCGGGTGGTGCCGTCTATGGCGGCACCAAATGGTTCCTGCGCGACTTCATGGAAGTCCTGCGCATGGAGTCCGCCATGGAGGGCTCCAACATCCGCACCGCGACGATCTACCCGGCTGCAATCAATACCGAGCTGCTGTCGACCTTCAGCGACAAAGCGTCGCTCGACCAGATGCAAAGCATCTACGACAAGTTCGGCATTTCCCCGGATCGGATCGCCAACGTCGTGGCCTTCGCGATCGACCAGCCCGACGACACGACGATCAATGAGTTCACGGTCGGCCCCTCGAACCAACCTTGGTAGGGCCCGTGCCATGACGACGGCATCTTTCCGCGAAGCGATGCGCGAGAGCGGCGACCGGCCGGATGCCAAGGTACGCGCGGCCTTTGTCGTCATCGGCTTGGGCCACGTGTCGGCAGCCTCGGCGCAGCGCAGGTTCGCTGAACCGGCCTTCGACATGCATACGCGCAGTGTGGTGCCGATCCCGGCATCTGAGCGCGCATTGCAGACAGCCGTGGCTGAACCCTGGTTCAAGGTGTCCAACGAGGGGTTGCTCCTCGAAGGGGCGATCTTCGACCGCAGCTGCAATCTGCTTTTCTGCGACGTGAGCGAGCGACGCGTTCTGCGCCTGACCCCGGATCAGCAGTTGTCCACCGTCGTCACGCTGGACACGCTGTCGCCGGGCGGGCTGGCTTTCAATCCGAACGGGCGCCCGTTCATCGCGGCTCTGGGCATTCCGAACCGACGCGGCGCGATTTATTCGGCGAATCCGGGCGGCTCGGGCCTGCAGATCATCGTGCCGCCCGTGGCCGGGTACATGCCCAATGACCTGGTGTTCGACGCGCGCGGCGACTTCTACTTCACCTATTTCAAGAGCACCGCGACCGAATCCAGGGGCGGTGTGTACTACGCCGCGCAGGACTGGCGACCATCGAACCCGTGCTGCCCAACTTGGCAATGGCCAATGGCCTGGCGCTCTGCCCCGACGGCAAGACGCTGTGGGCGACCGAGTTCGGCCGCAACCTGCTGCACCGGATCGAACTGGCCGACGCGACCACCATCGCGCCGATCAGCTCGACCATCGCCTACGACTTCGTCGGCCCGGCCCCAGACTCTGATGCGTGCAGATGCCGACGACAACGTGTGCGCGGCGATCTACGGGCAGGGCCACTTGCTGGCCCTCAACCGCAACGGCATTCCCATCGGTCAGGTGCTGCTGCCCGGACACGATGGCGGCCACAACCTGACCCGCACCAGCCTGGCAGAAACGACCTCTACGTCGTCACCAGTGACATGGGCAAAGGGCAAGGGGCAAGGGGCAAGGGGCAAGGGGCAAGGGGCAAGGGGCAAGGGGCGATGGTGTTCCACGCCAAGGCGTTCAGCAAGGGGCTGCCGCCCGCTTCATCCCGAAAACGGTATGCCGCCGCTGGCCATCCGGCGCCTAACGGCCTGATCGGGGGATCATGCCTGTGGAGCGTCAAATATTTTTCACCTCAGGCGCCGGACTTGGTTCGACATTGATTGCTGGCTCACCCCTTGACCCTGCGACATCCAGGGCACACACACCGGCGGATTCCGGAAAGGAGACTTCCACGCCCAACGCACAACGAGGCAGCAAGTCAGGCGTCAAGGCCCGCGTGTTCGTTACCGGCTCGGCCGATGGACTGGGCTGGGCCAGGGCCACGCAGTCGTCGTGCACGTGCGCTCGCAGGCGCATGTCGGCCGTAAAGGAACTCGTGGACCAGGACGCCGTCGCCACGGTCGGTGATTTGTCCGATCTTGCGCAGATTCTTGATCTTGCCCGCCAGGTCAATGCGAGCGGCGCAATGGATGCCGTCGTCCACAACGTGGGCATCCCCAATGGCGCCCAACTGCTGGTTGTCAACGTCGTCGCACCGTACCTGCTCACGTCCCTCATCCAGCGCCCCAAGCGCCTGATCTACCTGAGCAGCAGCATGCACCGGGGCGGACGCGCTAGCCTGGCCGGCATGGACTGGACCGGCCGCACATCCACCGGCTGCTACTCGGACAGCAAGTTGTTCGTGACCACTCTGGCAGCGGCCGTCGCACGGCTGTGGCCCGAGGTGTACAGCAACGCCGTCGATCCGGGCTGGGTGCCGACCAACATGGGTGGCCCGAGCACGCCCGACGACCCGAGACTGGGCCACCTGACCCAGGAATGGCTTGCGACCAGCGACGATCCCGAGGTATTGAACAGCGGCAGCTATTGGCACCACCAACGGCGCCAGGAGCCGCACCCCGCCGTCAACGACACCCGGTTCCAGGACCTGCTGCTGGCGGAACTGGCGCGCGCCACCGGTACCAGGCTGGCGGGCTCGTGCCCCCGGCCGATCAGCGATTCCCCAAGAGGCAATGTCAGAACCTGATGAGAGGTGCCCATGAAGAAGCAAGCTCGACGTTCCGCCCTGACCGGGCATCTTGTTGCTGCCATCTCGCTGCTGGCCTTTGCCGCAGGAGCTGCGCAGGCGCAGGACTTCAACGCCCGCGCGCCGAATGCGAAGGACCAGCGCCCCGCCTTTGAAGGCCAGACCCGTGCGCCGATCCTCGATGCGGACGTCCGGCTGAACTCGCAGGTCGTCGCCGACGGTCTGGTGCATCCCTGGGGCATGGCCCAGTTAGCCGACGGCCGTTGGCTTGTGACCGAGCGCCCGGGCCGGCTGCGGCTGATCACCGCCGACGGCAAGGTGTCCGAGCCGATCACCGGCCTCCCCGCTGTGGACGCCCGGGGCCAGGGCGGACTGCTCGACGTGGTGGTCCGTGACGACTTCGCGCGGACACGCCGTCTGTGGTGGAGCTATGCCGAGCCGCGTGACGGCGGCGCCAACGCGACCGCTGTGGCAACGGGTGTGCTGTCCAGGGACGATCACAGGATCACGGACGTCCGGGTGATCTTCCGGCAGAACCCGGCCAGGAACTCCACGGCCCACTTCGGTTCGCGGCTGGTCTTCGACCGCGCCGGCATGCTGTTCGTGACGACCGGGGATCGCTATGAGGCGCGCGCGCTGGCGCAGGATCCCGGCACGCACATCGGTAAGGTGCTGCGCATAGATCCGCAAGGCGGTGCTGCCGCAGGCAATCCGTCGATTCCGGGCGGCCAGCCCGAAGTCTGGTCTTACGGGCATCGCAATGTGCAGTCGGCCGCGCTAGCGCCGGACGGCAAGCTCTGGACGGTGGAGCATGGGGCGCTTGGCGGTGACGAATTGAACCAGCCGCAAGCTAGGCGGAACTACGGCTGGCCAGTCATCACCTACGGCCTCGACTACAGCGGCCGCGCCATCGGCGACAGGCTGACGGCACGCAGGGACATGGAGCAGCCGATCTACTACTGGGACCCAGTGATCGCGCCCAGCGGCATGGCGTTCTACCAAGGCACGCTGTTTCCCGGATGGCACGGCGATCTGCTGATCGGCGGCCTGGCCGGCCAAGCGCTGGTGCGGCTGACCCTGAACGGCGGGCGCGTCACGGGCGAGGCCCGCTACCTGCAAGGCCAGGGCCGCATCCGGGATGTCGATGTCGCCCGGGACGGCGCGGTCATGGTGCTGACCGATGCCCCGAACGGCGCCCTGATTCGCGTGACACCCGCACAAGGTACATAAGCATGAAAGAACTCTGGTCCCGCGTCATCAAGGCGGGTGTCGGCGTCGCCGTCCTGGGCGTCGTCGGTGTCTTCGCCTATTTTCAGCAACCGGTGTTCGGGGAACTTCCCAGCGGCGAACGGTTGACACGCATCGAACACTCGCCCAACCTTGCCGATGGCATGTTCCGAAACCAGATCGACACGCCCATGAAGACGACAGATCAGTCCGAACTGTCGATGTGGAAGGAGACTCTCCTTGGGAAGAAGGGCCAGCCCCGTCCGCCGGGCGCCATTCCCGCCATCAAGACCAACCTCAAGGCGCTCAATCCTGCGCAGGACCTGGTGGTCTGGCTGGGCCACTCCTCTTATTTTGTGCAACTGGATGGACAGCGCTTCCTGATCGATCCGGTCTTCAGCACCAATGCCGCGCCCCTACCGGCGGCAAACCGAGCGTTCGAGGGCACCAGCATCTACGCGGCCGACGACATGCCCGAGATCGATGCGCTGCTGATCAGCCACGACCACTATGACCATCTGGACTACCCATCCATCCTGGCCCTCAAGTCCAAGGTCAAGAAGGTGATCGTCGGGCTGGGCGTGGGGGCGCATTTCGAGGCTTGGGGCTACGACCTGGCCACCGTGCGCGAGGCCGACTGGAACGAGGTGATCGCGCTGACCCCGCAGGTGCAGATCCACATCGCGCCGGCCCGGCATTTCTCCGGGCGCACCCTGACCCGCGACCAGTCGCTGTGGGTCGGATTCGCTCTGGTGTCTCCCGAGCGCCGCCTCTTTTTCAGCGGTGACTCGGGCTACGGGCCGCATTTCGCTCAAATCGGCCAGCAGCTCGGCCCTTTCGATTGGGTGGCGCTAGACGCTGGTCAGTACGACCCCCGCTGGGCGAGCGTCCACATGAACCCGGAGCAGGCCGCGCAGGCAGCCGAGGACCTGCGCACGCGCGTGCTGATGCCGGGGCATGTGGGCCGCTTTTCCATCGCGCCCCACGACTGGGACGATCCCTTCAAACGCATCGCGGCTGCCAGCAAGGGACGCGGCTATGCGCTGTGGACGCCAGAGATCGGCCAGCCCGTCCATCTGGACGGCGGCGCACAGTCGTTCGCGCCATGGTGGGAGCACAACGCCGCCGATGCGCAGTCCCACCGTGCCACTGGCGCCAAGGAGAAGTAAGGCGCGCACCTGCAATCGACACGACACGCACGCGCCCGCGATCCCATCCCGCGCAAGTTTTGTCCCGGCCAAACCGCCAACGCCATTTAGCCCGAAGGAAAGGAACCCACGATGAAACATCCCATCGAGACCGACCCACCGGTTGAGCTCAGCGCCGATGAAGCGGCGCTTCTGAGCGAAATGCCCGATCTGGACGGTGTCGGCCAGTCGCGCCGCACCTTCATGATGAGCTCCGCCGCGGGCGGCGTCGGCCTGTTCGCGGCAAACCTGCTGGCCCAAGAGGCCGCGTTGGCGCAGATGCCGCTTGCCGAAGGCGCCGCAACGGCGTTGATCAAAGCGCAGAACGTCGTCAACGTGACCTTCCAGGTCAACGGCGTGCAGAAGACCCTGGAAATTGATTCTCGCGTGGTGCTGCTCGACGCTTTGCGCGAACGCCTGGCAATGACCGGATCGAAAAAAGGCTGCGACCAAGGCCAGTGTGGCGCTTGCACGGTGCTGGTGGACGGCGAGCGCGTCCTGTCCTGCCTCACGCTGGCAGCAACGCTCGAAGGGCGAGAAGTCACCACGATCGAGGGGCTGGCCCAGGGCAATCAATTGCACCCGGTGCAAGCCGCCTTCATCAAGCACGACGGCTTTCAGTGTGGTTACTGTACGCCGGGCCAGATCTGCTCGGCCGTCGGCATGCTGGGCGAAGCACGCCGCGGAGATGTCAGCCATGTCACGGCCGACGTCAGCAAGACCACGACACGCCTCACCGACGAGGAAATCAAGGAGCGCATGAGCGGCAACATCTGTCGCTGCGGCGCCTACCCCGGCATCGTTGCCGCGGTGCAGGAGGTGCACTCGGGACGCCAGACCGCCCAGACCTGGCAATTCGCCACCGAGACGCAACTGGCGTCCGTTCGCAAGGAGGATGGCCATGAGACCGTTTGAGTACGTACGGGCGGCCGATGCCGCATCGGCCGCAGCCGCAGTCGCGAGCGTGCCTGGCGCGAAGTTCCTCGCGGGCGGCTCCAATCTCGTCGACCTGATGAAGGAAGACGTGGAGCGGCCCACCCGTGTGGTGGACATCCGCCAGTTGCCGCTGCGGCAGATCCAGCGTACCCGCGCGGGCCTGTCCTTGGGTGCGCTGGCGACCAACACCGAGACCGCCAACCATCCGGTGATCCGCGAGAACTATCCGCTGCTGACCCAGGCCATCGTCGCGGGTGCCTCGGGGCAGTTGCGCAACATGGCCACCAACGGCGGCAACCTCCTGCAGCGTACTCGGTGCAACTACTTCTACGACACCGCAACGCCGTGCAACAAGCGCGAGCCCGGCACCGGCTGCGGTGCGCGCGAGGGACTGAACAAGATCCACGCCGTCCTCGGCTGGAGCGAGGCCTGTGTGGCAACCTATCCGGGCGACATGGCCAACGCGCTGTATGCGCTTGACGCCAACGTGCGTGTGCATACGACGGACGGGCGCGAGCGGCTGATCCCGATTGCCGATTTCCATCGCCTGCCGGGCGACACCCCGCAGCGGGACAACAACCTCGAACATGGCGAATTGATCCTCGCCATCGAACTGCCGGTCTCGGCAGCAGAGTTCGCACGCAACTCCCACTACCTCAAAGTGCGCGATCGAACCTCCTACGCCTTTGCGATGGTCTCTGTCGCCGCCGCGCTGCAACTCGACGGCGGCACCATCCGCCAGGCGCGTGTGGTGCTGGGCAGCGTCGCCCACAAACCCTGGCGCAGCGCCGAGGCTGAGGCCGAGCTGGTCGGTCGCCGAGCCACCGAAGACACGTTCCGCCAGGCTGCCGCAGCCGCGCTGCGCGATGCCCGCCCGCTGGCCCACAACGCCTACAAGGTGGAACTGGGACAACGATCCGTTGTGCGTGCGCTGATGCGCGCCGCGAAACTGGCTTGAGCACAAGGAGAACTGCCATGGCACGCTATCTTGGGAAAGAAATGACCCGCGTGGACGGGATCGCCAAAGTCACGGGCAAGGCCAAATACACGGCCGAGTTCCAGGTCCCGCATGTGGCCTACGGCTTCATCGTGCTGAGCACCGTGGCCAAAGGTCGGATCACCGCGATCGATGCCCGCGAGGCCGAGAACGCAGCGGGCGTGGTGCGCGTATTCACCCATCTGAACGCTGGCCGCCTGGGCAAGGCGCCAGCGGCCAGTGCGCCGCCGCAGTGGTCTTGGCCGCTGCAGTCGGATCGGGTGTTCTTCAACGGCCAGCCGATCGCATTGGTGGTCGCCGAAACTTACGAGCAGGCGCGCCATGCCGCACGGCTGGTCAAGGCCACCTATCAAACCGAGCCGCACGTCACCGAGTTGCAGACAGTGCTGGGCCGCGCCATGCCGATACCGCAGAACACGCTGCCACGCGGCGACCCGGCCGGCGCGCTGAAGTCGGCAGAGGTCAAAGTAGAGGCCGAATATCACATCCCGATCAACCACCACAATCCGATGGAGCCGCATGCGGCGATCGCGTTCTGGGAAGGTGAGAACCTCACGATTTTCGACAAGACACAGAACGTCTACGGCGTGCAGAAACACCTGGCCGAAGGCCTGGCCGTGCCGGCCGAGAACATCCGCGTGGTGTCGCCTTTCGTCGGTGGTGCCTTCGGCTCATCGCTCAAGCCCAACTACTACCCCTCGCTGACCGCCATGGCCGCGCGCGAACTCCGGCGTCCGGTCAAGGTGGTCTTCACCCGCACGCAGATGTTCACCGGCCACGGCTACCGGCCGCAGACGATCCAGAAGGTCGCGCTGGGCGCGGACCGCAGCGGCAAGTTGCAGGCCATCGTCCAGGAAGCGTTTCACAACACCTCGTCCTTCGAGGCGTTCTCGGACAACACCACCGGCTTTCTCAAACAGGTCTATGCCTGCGCGAACCTGGACATGCCGCTGAAGGTGGCAGCCACCGACTTGCCCACGCCGACCTGGATGCGCGCGCCCGGGGCGGTCAGCGGCATGTTCGCGCTGGAAAGCGCGATGGATGAGCTGTCCTATGCGCTAAAGATCGATCCGCTGCAACTGCGCCTGATCAACTACGCCGAGGTCGATCCGGTCAGCGGCAAGCCGTTCTCGAGCAAGGCCCTGCGCGAGTGCTACCGCCTGGGCGCGGAGAAGTTCGGCTGGAAGAACCGCAACCCTGAGCCGCGCTCGATGCGCGACGGCAAGCTGTTGGTGGGCTGGGGCATGGCGTCGAGCGTGTGGGGCGCGATGCAGATGCCTGCGAGCGCCAAGGTCACCTACCGCGCCGACGGAACCGCCAGCGTTGCCAGCGCGACCAGCGACATCGGACCCGGCACCTACACCGTGATGACCATGATCGCGGCGGAGTTCCTGGGCCTTCGGATGGATCAGGTGAAATTCGAGCTGGGTGATACACGCCAGCCTCAGGCCCCGGCGCAAGGCGGCTCGTGGACGACGTCCAGCGTCGGGTCTGCCGTGCGCGGCGCGGCGCTGACGATCACCGCCAAGCTGCTGGATTTGGCGAACCGCGAGGCCGCCTCGCCGCTGAGCGGCATCGCTGCCGAAAACGTCGAGATGCTCGATGGCCGCCTGCGCTCCAAGAGCGATCCTTCGCGCGCGGTCGACATTGCCGAGGTCATGCGGCGCACCGGTACCAACGAGATCACCGAAGTCTTTAACTCGACCCCATCACCCGAACGAGAAAAGTACGCCTCACTCGCCCACGGCGCCCAGTTCGTCGAGGTGAAGGTCGATCCCGACCTGGGCACGATGCGGGTGACCCGGGTGATCGAGATCACCGCCTGCGGAAAGATCCTCAACCCGCTGGCCTCGCACAGCCAGGAGATCGGCGGCGTGGTCTGGGGCATCGGGATGGCGCTGGAGGAAGCCACCGAAGTCGATCACCGCACGGGCCGCTTCATGACAGCCAACTTGCAGCATTACCACGTGCCGGTGAACGCCGACATCCACGCCATCGAGACCATCTTTGTGGAAGAAGACGACACCATCGTCAATCCACTGGGGGTCAAAGGCATGGGAGAGTTGGGCATGGTCGGCATTCCGGCCGCCATCGCCAATGCTGTGTATCACGCCACCGGCAAGCGCATCCGCGATCTACCGATCACCCCAGAGAAACTCCTGTGACTTCACCCAACCCGCAAGCTTGCGGTGGGTGGTGTGTTCTGGTCGCTGGATGTCGCCACCGGCAAGGGGCAATCGATTCCGGCGCGGGCTGCTCGCTTCGCTGTCCGCGCCAGTTGCGTTCTTCGTCCTCTGCGCGACGCCCGCGTCCCTGACGCCTGATCAGTCGTGCACAGAAAATTAACTACCGGAGAATCAAGATGAAAGTTGATGCCAGCCTTGCCGGTCAGTTCGCCATTGGCGGCGATCTGACGGTCAACCGCCTGGGCTTCGGCGCGATGCGCATCACCGGACCCAACGTGTGGGGCGAACCGGAGAACCGCGACGAGGCGATCCGCGTTCTGAAGCGCCTGCCGGAGATCGGTGTCGATCTGATCGACACGGCCGACAGCTACGGACCGTTCGTCAGCGAACAGCTCATCGCCGAGGCACTGCACCCTCACGGTAGGATCAAGATCGCAACCAAGGGCAGTCTCGTGCGCTACCCCGGCAACGCCACCAGCCCATCTTGGCCGGTGATCGGCGACCCCGCCTATCTGCGCCAGTGCGTTTACATGAGCCTGCGACGGCTGAAGCTCGAACAGATCGACCTCTGGCAGCTCCACCGCATCGACCCGAAGGTGCCGCGTGCAGAGCAGTTCGGCGCCATCCGCGAATTCATCGACGAAGGCCTGATTCGGCATGCCGGCCTGAGCCAGGTGCCGGTCGAGGCCATCGAAGAGGCGTGCAAGTACTTCCCAGTGGCAACGGTGCAGAACCGCTACAACCTGGCCGACCGGGCGGATGAGGACGTGCTCGACTACTGCGAGGCGAACGGGATCGGTTTCATCCCTTGGTTCCCGCTGGCGGCGGGCGCTCTCGTCAAACCCGGCGGAGCGGTGGACGCGCTCGCCAAGGCGAAGGGCGCCACGGCCGGCCAGATCGCACTGGCCTGGCTGTTGAAGCGCAGCTCCGTGATCCTGCCCATTCCCGGCACGAGCACGATGGCTCACCTGGAGGAAAACGTGGCCGCCGCGGCGATCACACTCAGCGACGAGGAATTTGCCGAACTTGATGCTGCTGCCCCGCGCGGTTGAACCCATGCACACGGCCTGCCGGCTGCGGCTGCCGCGGCCTGTGCAGGCGTGCGCCTTTCACCTTGAATAACCCGACCGAGCCCTCGGGCCTGGATCTGCCGTCAGATCAAATCTTCACGAACTCTCGCTTCCGACCCGACGTTGAAGTGCTCGCCAAGACGCTGCCTGCACGCCAGGCTGTTGCGCCGGCTTCCGATGGCACCGATGTACATCGCCTGGGTCGCAAGGGCATCGATCAGCGCGAGGTCGTCGAGCTTCGGGTCGTGGCTCAGCGCAATGACGGCGGTGCGCCGGTCCGGGCGGAAGGCGACGACGGCGTCGTCCGGCATGTCCGTCACGATCCGCGCGCCCGGCACGCTCCACGAACCAAGGTCCTCGCGCCGGGGGTCGCAGACGGTGACTGCAAAACCGTTGAAGAGCGCCATCGTGGCCAGGTACTCCGCCAGCTGCCCCGCGCCGATGAGCAGCATGCGGTAACCGGGGCCGAAGGTCTGCGATGCGAAGTCCGCATTGAGCTGCAAGGCCTCCGGCGCGCTCCTGTCGGCCAGCGACGCCGAGCCGTCGATCAAGCGAACCGTGCGGCGAACGAGTCGCCCCTCGGCGAGTGCGTCGACAAGCACTTGCAGCGGCTCGACAGCAGGGTCGAACTCCGCCAGCAGTTCGAGCGTGCCGCCACAAGGCAGGCCGAAGCGCCGCGCTTCGTCCGAGTTGACGCCGTAGCGCATGAAGGTGCGGGCGGCTTCATCCGGCTGGCGCCAGGCAGTGCGGCCAGTCACCAGCCGATGCAGGAGATCGTCCTCGATGCACCCACCGCTGACCGATCCGACCACCGCGCCGTCGGCAGCCAGCGCTGTTGGCGCCGACCGGAAACTGAGCCGCTCAGTTTCCGGTCGGCGCCAACAATGTGAATGGGCGGAGTGCAAGCACAGGGCGACGGGATGTCTGTTGGAACTGCGCGACGCAGCGCTCACTTCCATTTGAAAGTGGTTACCAGCTCTTTAGTCCGTCGCTACCACGCTACAAGTCAAACAATGCTGAAGCGGACTCAGCCTTGTAGGTAGATATGTAGGTAGGAAATGAAAACGGGGCGCAAGGCCCCGTGTTTCATCGACTTTTGGCGGAGAGGGAGGGATTCGAACCCTCGGTACGTTTCCGTACGCCTGATTTCGAGTCAGGTACAATCGACCACTCTGCCACCTCTCCTGATAGGTGCACCCGTGGTCACCGGGTGAAGCCTTAGATTCTAGCTCAGGTTCTGAGCCTTCCGCGAAGCTCGCGGAAAGTATTTCATGCCCCCGGTTCTTCCTTGTCTTCGCGCATCAAGGCGATGAGTTCGTTTGCGCTGGGCAGTGCGGTGGTTTCCTGGCCTTCTAGCAGCAGGTCCGCGAGTTCGCGCTTGTCGCGGTGCAGCGTGAGGATCTTTTCCTCCAGCGTGCCTTCGGCCACCAGGCGGTAGACCGTCACCGGGCGCTGTTGGCCGATGCGGTGGGCGCGGCCGCTGGCCTGGTCTTCGGCGGCGGGGTTCCACCAGGGGTCGGCGATCACCACGTAGTCGGCCACCGTCAGGTTCAGGCCGAAGCCGCCGGCTTTCAGGCTGATGAGGAACAGCTCGCCCTGCCCGCCCTGGAAAGCGTCGACGCGCTTCATGCGTTCGGCCGCGGGCGTGCTGCCGTCCAGGTACTGGTAGGCGATGCCGGCTTCGTCCAGTGGCGCTTTCAGCAGCGTCAGGAAGTCGACGAACTGGCTGAAGACCAGCGCCTTGTGACCGTTGGCGACCAGTTCGGCGGCCAGCTCGCCAAAGGCCTTGACCTTCGCACCGACCAGGCTCAGGTGCGGGCTTGCCAGGCGCGGGTCGCAGGCGGCCCGGCGCAGCTTCGTCAGCCCGGCCAGGATGTTGAACTGGGCCTGGCCGATGGCGTCGCCCGAGAGGCTGCGCTCTGCCGCGACCAATGCGTCTCGCCGCAAGGCTTCGTAGTGCGCCTGCTCGGCCGCTTCCAGCGGTATTTTCAGGACCAGCTCGGTGCGCGGCGGCAAATCGTCCAGCACCTGGGCCTTGGTGCGGCGCAGGATGAAGGGCGCGATCAGGCGGCGCAGCTGGCGTTGGGCGGTCTTGTCGCGCTGGCGCTCGATGGGTCCGGCAAAACGCTCGTTGAAGCGTGCCATCGTGCCGAGCAGACCGGGATTGCAGGCGCGCATCACGGACCACAATTCGCCCAACCTGTTCTCGATTGGGGTACCTGAAAGTGCCAGGCGGAACCGGGCCTGCAGCGCAAACACGGCCTGGCTGCGCTTGGCCGCGGCGTTCTTGATCGCCTGGGCCTCGTCCATCACCAGCGTGGCCCATTCTCGGGCGGCAAAGCGCTCGGCGTCCTGCTGCAGCAGCGCATACGAGACCAGCAGCACGCTGCCGGGGGTGTCGGTCGCAATCTGGGCCGTGCGGTCTGCCCCGGCTTCGCCAAACACCTGCACGCTGAGCGAGGGCGCGAAGCGGCGCGCCTCGGCGCGCCAGTTGCCAACCAGCGAGGTGGGCGCGACAACCAGCGCCGGCCCTTTGGATGCGCGCGACAGCAGCACCGCCAGCGCCTGCAGCGTCTTGCCAAGGCCCATGTCGTCTGCCAGGCAGGCCCCAAGCCCGGCCGAGGCCAGGCGCATGGCCCACTCGAAACCTTCTTCCTGGTACGGCCGCAGGCTGGCCTGCAGCGTGGCCGGCAGCGCGGGCACAACCCGCCGGGCTTCGTCCAGCTCGGCCAGGCGGCGGGCGAACGCATCGTCCACCGTCAGCTGGCTGCCTTCGGCCAGTTCCTGCAGCCAGGGTGCCGCCACCTTGGGCAGGCGCAGCGACGTCAGGTCGTCCTTGCCGGACTTGGCTTCCGCCACTGCGGCCAGGTCGGCCAGGCGCTCGCGCAGCTCCTGTGTGAGCGCCAGGTAGCGGCCATCGCCCAGCGGCACGAAGCGACTCTTGGCGCCGCTGTGCAGGCCCATCAACTGCTGCAGGCTCAGCACCAGCGCTTCGTCGACTGCCAGGTCGCCGTCCAGCGCCAACCATTCCTGGCGGGTGTGCACCCGCAGCGCCAATTGGGCCAGGCCTGCGGTGTCCACGCGCAAGGCCTTGCCCTGCGGCCAGTCCAGTGCCTGCAAGGCATTCAGCGGACGCAACCTTTCGACCAAGGTCAGTGCCTGTTCGGCATCGTCCAGCAGCCATTCGCAGGGTGCGCCGGCAGGCAGCGGCGGCAGCATCGGGCAGGCGTCCAGCACCGTGTCCAGGTGCTCGCGCTCCGCGGCGAGGTCGCGCTGCACGCCAATGGTTTCGCCCTTGACCGCGGCCACCACGCGCGCACGACCACCGCCCGGCACCAGGCGCGGGCCATCGTCGGCATGGTCAGGGCCAAAGGGCGCGGCGACCAGGCGGAGTTGCAGGCCATCGCCCACGGGAGACAGCTCGGCGCGCAGCCGTGAATCCGCGGTCAGCTCACGTGCGGCCTGCGCGCTCTGCGCTTCGTCGCTGTGGATGCGGAAATGCGTGCCCAGGCCGGTCAGCACCTCCTGCAGCTGGGCCACACCCTGCTGCGGAATGTCCAGGCCCTCGGGGCCGAGCAACTGGGCCACGCGTTTTTGCGCCGGCGTCAGGCGGATCAGCCGCGCGCGTTGCGGGCTGTCTCGCACCACGGTGATCAGGCGCAGCTGGTCCAGCTCCTTCTGCTCGGCGGCGCTGCCGGACCAGCGCGGCGTGGCGTCGTCGCCCACCACCTGCAGCGTGGGCCACAGGCGCACGCGCAGGCGCTCGCCTTCACGGGTCACGTCCAGCTCGGGGCCGGCTTCGGTCAGCTCGACCTTGGTCTCCAGCGCATCGTCGAACACCAGGCCGGGGTGGCCAACCAATGCGGCAGCAGCGGCAGCGAGGTCGAAACGCACCTGGCGGCTGTAGGCCTCCTGTTTCAGCGTGCGGGCCACGCGGGCATCGTGCGGCGGCAGCGACTCCGCGGTGCGCTGCAGCCGTGTCAACGGCACGTCCTTGGGCTTGCCCCAGCCGCGCACGCCGCGCTTCTGCTCCATGGCCTGCAGGTCCAGCACCTGGCCCTGGCGGCCCAGCTCCAGCACCCACAGCAGCTGGGTTTCATCCGAGGACGTGGCGCCCGCGGCTGGCTCGGGCGCAACCACCGCGCGCAGTGCGTCCAGCGCCACTTCCCAGCGCTCACGAGCACCGCGGATGAAGAACACCGTCTGCACGCGTTCGCCGGACAACACCTGCAGCGCAGCGCGCAACTGGCCGGACAGGAATGCCAGCCCTGCCCCATCAAGCTGTGCCTGCAGGCGCTGTGCGGCGTCCATCTCGTCGATGGACAGTGGCTCGGGCTGCGCGCCTTCCTTGAGCCATGCGCGCATCAGCCAGCGCCACAGGTCCAGCGGCGAGGTCTGCACCCTGCCGCCCAGCGTGTACGGGCGGAAAGGCCCCAACTCGCGCGGCACGTCGCCCAGCCGCATCTGGATGGCAAGTGCGATGAAGCCATACGGCCCGTCCAGTACCGGCTCGCGCTTGCCGCCTTCGGCCAGGCAGAACTTCAGTGCCTTGCGCAGTTGCTCCGGGCCGCCCTGGGCCAACAGCGCCATGGGATACCAAGGGCCGATGACGGTCGAGACAAAGCGGCTGCGCTTGCCGCTGAGCTTGCGCAGCGCCGCCAGGCTGGTCTCGAAACAGGTTTCGGCTTCGACCCATTGGCCGGCATGCGCCAGCTCGACGCCACGCAGGCATTCCCGCATGGCCAGTCGGCCCGGCAGGGTGGCATCGGCCTGGCCTTCGGGCGCGGGGCGCAGCGCGGGCGCCAGCAATTCGTCCAGCTGAGACAGTTCACCGGTGCAGCAGAAGGCCTCGGCCAGGCACCAGCGCAACAGGTTGGTGGACACCGGCTCGCTGGGCTGGCGGGCAGATTCCTGCAGCAGCGCGCTGACGGTGGCCGGCAGGTCCATGCCGGTGGGCAGGCGCCAGTTGTGGGTCCAGCCCATGACCAGGTCCAGCATCGCCAGCGCACGCACTTCGACGTGCAGCCAGTCGACCATGGGCGGCGCCATCAGGCCTTCCAGCACGGCCGGCAACAGTTGCTCCACAGCGTCGCAGCCCCAGGGCAGGCGCGATTCGAGCTGGCGCAGCTTCGCCAGCTCACCGCCGCTCAGTGCCTCCAGGCGCAGGCGGGCGACGGCGGCTTCGACCGACGGGAGACGCCCGTCGTAGCGCGAATGGCCAATGCTGATCGCGGGGTAACCGTCGACCATCGCCAGCGTGCTGCGCAAGGTCTCCAGCGACAGGTCCAGCAGGGCAGACCAGGCGGGGGCCAGCGCCCTGGGCGCAGGCGTCCAGAAGCCGGTGCGCCGCAGGTCCTGCTCGACCCAGCCGGCCTTGGCCAGTGCTTGCAAGGTCAGCCGGATGGCGTCCTGCGTCGGCCTGCGGCCGGACTCGCTTCGCAGCGTGGGCTCGGCCAGCAGCTCGAAAATCCAGGTGCGCGGGCGCGGCACTGCGCCCAGCGCCAGCGCCGTGAGCACCTCGCGGGCCAGCGGCGGGAGCGCGTCCCAGCTCGCGTCGCCGGCGGGCAGCGGGTCGTCGTTCAGGGCGCTCAGGGCTTCAGCACCGTCTGGTCGCCCATGTAGGGCTGCAATGCATCGGGCACCAGCACCGATCCATCCGCCTGCTGATAGTTTTCCAGCACGGCGACCAGCGCGCGGCCGACCGCCAGGCCAGAGCCATTCAGCGTGTGCACGAACTCGGTCTTGCCCTGGGCGTTCTTGAAGCGGGCCTGCATGCGGCGGGCCTGGAAATCGCCCATGTTCGAGCAGGAGCTGATCTCGCGGTAGGTGTTCTGCGCCGGCACCCACACTTCCAGGTCATAGGTCTTGGTCGCGCCAAAGCCCATGTCGCCGGTGCACAGCAGCATCACGCGGTACGGCAAGCCCAGCTTCTGCAGGATGGCCTCGGCGTGGCGTGTCATCGCCTCCAGCGCGTCCTGGCTCTGGTCGGGCGCGGTGACCTGCACCATCTCGACCTTGTCGAACTGGTGCTGGCGGATCAGGCCGCGGGTGTCGCGGCCCGCCGAGCCGGCTTCGGAGCGGAAGCACGGGCTGTGCGCGGTGAGCTTCACCGGCAGCTGGTCGGCGGCGAGGATCTGCTCGCGCACGGTGTTGGTCAGCGAGATTTCCGAGGTCGAGATCAGGTACTGCTCGGCCTGGCTTTCGTCGCCACCGCGGCTGACCCAGAACATGTCTTCCTTGAACTTCGGCAGTTGCCCGGTGCCCTCCAGGATCTCGCGGTTGACGATGTACGGCGTGTAGCACTCGGTGTAGCCATGGTGCAGCGTGTGCTGGTCCAGCATGAACTGGGCAAGCGCGCGGTGCAGCCGGGCGATGGGGCCTTTCATGAAGGTGAAGCGCGAGCCGCTGAGCTTGGCGCCAGTCTCGAAATCCAGGCCCAGCGGGGCGCCCAGGTCCACGTGGTCGCGCACCGGGAAGTCGAAGCTGCGAGGGCCTTCGCCGTTCGGGCTCCAGGCGCGCACTTCGACGTTGCCGCCTTCGTCCACGCCGACAGGCACCGATTCGTGCGGCAGGTTGGGCACGCCCATCAGCATCAGCGCCAGCTCGCCTTGCAGCGCTTCCAGGCGCTCGGCGCCAGCCTTCTGCTCGTCGCCAATGGCGTTGACTTCGTTCATCAGCTCGGTGACCTGGGCGCCGGTGTCTTCGCCCTTGGCGGCCTTGCCCTTCAACATGCCGATCTGCTTGGACAGGCTGTTGCGCCGGGCCTGCATTTCCTCGGTGCGCATCTGCAGCTGCTTGCGCTCGGCTTCGAGGGAGACAAAGCGGGTTTCGTCGAGGAAGGGCTGCGGGTCCTTGCGGGTGGCGAGGCGGGCCAGGACGGCGGGCAGGTCGCGCCGCAGCAGGCTGATGTCTAGCATGGGATGCTTTCTACGAATGCGGTGGGGCCCGTGGGCCCGGAACAAGAAGGATCGCGCGCGGCCAGCGGCCACGCGGCAGGAAATGGCAGCTGCGAAGGCCGGCGCCAGCTCAAGATCGCGAAGCCGCGAACTCGGCCATGGACTTGTCGCCCAGGCCCTTGGGCAGCGGGAATTCGATGGTTTCCTGCACACCAGCCAGGCGGCGCACCGAGACCGAACCCAGCGCCTTCAGGCGCGCAATGACCTGCTGCACCAGCACGTCGGGCGCCGAAGCGCCGGCCGTCAGCCCCACGCGCGGGCGGTCAACCAGCCAGCTGGCTTGCAGATCGTCGGCCGAATCGACCATGTGGGCCGGCGTGCCCAGGCGCTCGGCCAGCTCGCGCAGGCGGTTGCTGTTGGAGCTGGTAGGGCTGCCGACGACGATCACCACGTCCACCTTGGGCGCCAGCACCTTGACAGCGTCCTGGCGGTTCTGCGTGGCGTAGCAGATGTCCTGCTGCTTGGGCTCGCGCACGTTCGGGAACCGCGCCTTCACGGCGGCCAGGATCTCGGCCGCGTCGTCCACGCTGAGCGTGGTCTGCGTGACGACTGCGAGCTGGTCCGGCTTGGTGACCGGTGCGGTGGCCACATCGGCCACGTCCTCCACCAGGAAGATGCCCTCCAGCAGCTGGCCCATGGTGCCTTCGACTTCCGGGTGGCCCTTGTGGCCGATCATGATGAACTGGAAGCCCTCGCGCGCCAGCTTGGCCACTTCGACGTGGACCTTGGTGACCAGCGGGCAGGTCGCGTCGTAGATCTGGAAGCCGCGCGCAGCGGCCTCCTGCTGCACGGCCTTGGACACGCCGTGGGCCGAGAAGATCAGCGTGGCGCCGGGCGGCACGTCGGACAGCTCCTCGATGAAGATCGCGCCCTTCTGCTTCAGGTCGTTGACCACGTAGGTGTTGTGCACGATCTCGTGGCGCACATAGATCGGCGCGCCGAATTTGAGCAGCGCGCGCTCGACGATCTCGATCGCCCTGTCCACGCCGGCGCAGAAGCCGCGCGGCTCGGCCAGCAGGATGTCACCGGGCTGGGCCTCGGTCACCGGCGTCATGGGAGCGGTCACAGCGGAATTCATAGCACGCCAATCACCTGCACCTCGAAGGTCACGGCAGCGCCGGCCAGCGGGTGGTTGAAGTCGAACAGCAGCCAGTCGCCACCCAGCTCGCGGATCACGCCGGCAAAGCGGCCGGTGCCGTCCGGCGTGGGGAACTCGACCACATCGCCCAGATGGTACTCGGCCTGCGGGTCGCCATGCTCGGCCAGCAGGCCACGCTTGACGCGCTGCAGCATCTCCGGGTTGCGCGGGCCGAAGGCCTCGCCCGGTTCGAGCACGAAGCTCGTGCGCACGCCCTCTTCCAGGCCCAGCAGACGCGCCTCGATGGCAGGCGCCAGTTGCCCTGCGCCAAGCGTCAGTGTGGCCGGCTTGTCGTTGAAGGTGGTGACGACGTCGGCGCCGTCCGGGCCCGCGAGCCGGTAGTGCAAAGTCAGGAAGGATCCCGGCTGGATGGTGTTCACAAGGCGCTGCCTGTACTGGTAATCTGGAAACGATTTTAAGGGCGACCCCGACACAGAACGATGCGGCGCCCCGAACACCACACGACAAGCATCACCCAGGGAGGGTGTCCATGGACATGAAAGACATGCCGGCTGCACTTCGGCCGCGCGAAAAGCTGCTGGCGCAGGGCCCGGCAGCGCTGGCCGATGCCGAGTTGCTGGCGCTGCTGCTGCGCACCGGCATCCAGGGCAAGGGCGTGCTGGTGATGGCCGGCGAACTGCTCGCCAGCTTCGATGGCTTCGGCGGCCTGCTGCAGGCCAGCGCGGACGACTTCCGCCGCGTCAAGGGCCTGGGGCCGGCCAAGCGTGCCGAGCTGGCCGCGGTGATGGAAATGGCCCGCCGCGCGCTGCTGCAGCCCATGCAGCGCGGCCCGGTGTTCGACAGCCCCGGCCGTGTGAAGGACTTCGTGTCCCTGCAACTCGCGCGCCGCGAACAGGAGGTGTTCGGGGTGCTGTTCCTGGACAGCCAGCACCGGCTGATCGAATGGCGCGAGCTGTTCCAGGGCACGCTGTCGCAGACCAGCGTCTACCCGCGCGAAATCGTCAAGCTGGCGCTCGCGTTGAATGCCGGCGCGCTGATCCTGGCGCACAACCACCCGTCCGGCCTGGCGGAGCCGTCCAAGGCAGACGAATACCTCACGCAATCGCTGAAGGCCGCGCTGCAGATGGTGGACGTGCGGGTGCTGGACCACCTGGTGGTGGGTGCCGGCCAGGTGGTGAGCTTCGCGGAACGTGGGTTGATCTGACCCGCTGCCGCTGACCCGCCCGGGCAGTCGGGTAGCGAGGCTGTTGTAGGCTTGGCAGCAGTGAGCAGCCGCCAAGCGCAAGCAAGCGGCTGCCAAACGGATTGGCCAGCGAGGATGTGCCGTGAAAGTCAATGGCCTGAAGGAGTTGGGGCGGCTGCGCGACGCCTTGCGCGAGGCCGAAGCGCAGGCCGCCGCCGAGCGCGCGCGCCAGGCAGCAGAGCGGGCCCGCCGCGAGCGCGAGCGCAACCTGTTCACCAGCAGCGTGGGGCCTGTGCGGCCGATGAAGCCCAGCAGCCGCGCCCTGCCCAGCCGCACGCCGCCTTCGCCCGAGCCACGCCAGCGCGAGCTGGACGAGCAGGCGGCGCTGCGCGAGGCGCTCTCCGACGAGGTCGACGTCGAATCGCTGCTGCTGACCGATGACGGCCTGAGCTACCGCCGGCCGGACGTCAGCGAGGCGGTGCTCGCCAAGCTGCGCAAAGGCCACTGGTCCATCCAGGGTGAGCTGGACCTCCACGGCATGCGGCGCGACGAAGCGCGCGACACCCTGTCCGACTTCATCCGCCTGGCCCACCAGCACAGCCGGCGCTGCCTGCGCGTGGTGCACGGCAAAGGCCACGGCTCGCCGGGGCGCGAGCCGGTGCTGAAGTCCAAGGTGCAGCGCTGGCTGGCGCAGCGGCGAGAGGTGATTGCGTTTGCGCAGGCCGCCGGGCCGCAAGGCGGCGCGGGCGCGTTGATCGTGCTGCTGGGCAGCCGCGACGGCCAGACCGGCCACGCCGCCAGGCAACCGCGCTGAGGCTGTACCCCGGCGAGCCGGGTGCCCCAACGCAGCCGCCGCACGGCCGCCCCGAAGGCGGCTGCGCAACCCGCCTGGCGGGTGGTTCGCCGTACCCGGCGAACCGGGTGCGCCACCGCAGCCGCCGCACGGCCGCCCCGAAGGCGGCTGCGCGACCCGCTTGGCGGGTGGTTCGCTGTACCCGGCGAACCGGGTGCACCATTCAACCGGGTCGGTTGCGCATCCAGTCGGCGGTTTCAAACAGGCTGCGCTCCAGCCTGGCCTTCAGCTCGGCCGGCACGGCCCGGTCTTCCATTGCCTGGAACATGCAGGCCAGCCATTGGTCGCGTTCGACCTGGCCGATGGCAAACGGCAAATGCCGGGCGCGCAGCCGTGGATGGCCGAAGCGTTCAATGTAGTGGCTGGGGCCGCCGAGCCAGCCGCAGAGGAACCAGAACAGCTTGTCGCGGGCGTCGTCCAGCGTGCTGCCGTGCACCTCGCGCAACCGGGCAAAGCCGGGTTCGAGGTCCATCAGGTCATAGAAGTGATCCACCAGGGCGCGCACGCCGGGTTCGCCGCCGAGTTGCGTGAAGGGCGTGGTGGCGTCGATAGAGTTTTCGGTCACGGTTCGAAAATGGGGGAGGGTCAGCTGGTCAGGCGCGTGGCCACGGCCAGGACGGCTTGCGCGGCGGCACTGCCGGGAAAGCATTCCAGCATCAACTGTCGCCGCCGCACGGCGTCGCGCACCGCGGCGTCCACCGGAATTTCGCCGACGAACTCCAGCTTCAGCGGCGCCTCCAAGCTGGGCGTCACGTAGCGGTCCACCACCTGCTGCAGCTGTCCGCGGATGGTGCGGCCTTCGCCGGTCTGGGTGACCTGGTTGACCAGCAGCTTCAGGTCGCGCCGGCCCTGGGTGGTGGCCAGTACCTTGATGGTGGCGTAGGCGTCGGTCAACGAGGTGGGTTCGGGCGTGGCCACGACCAGCACCTCGTCGGCCAGCGAAACGGTGTAGAGCACCACGTCGGAAATCCCGGCGCCGGTGTCCAGCAGGATGCGGTCGAAGCGCGGCCGCATCTGCTGGATCACGTCGACCAGTTGGTCGCGCACCTCGGGCGTGAGGCGCGAGTACTCGACCATGCCCGAGCCTGCCAGCAGCACGTGGAAGCCGCCGGGTGCGGCCATCACGGCCTCCTCCAGCTTGTGCTTGCCGGTGAAGACGTCGTGCAGCGTGATCTTGGGGAACAGGTTCAGGACCACGTCGAGGTTGGCCAGGCCGAGGTCGGCGTCCAGCACCAACACCTTCTCTCCACGGCGCACAAGCGCAGCCGCAAGGTTGGCCGAGACAAAGGTCTTGCCGACGCCGCCCTTGCCGCTGGTGACGGCGGTGATGCGTGCGCGGCGGGTGCCGCTGGCAGCAGGGAGTTCACTCATGGGAGACGGGTTGGAAGACACGGCACTCATTCGAGATCCCCAGGCATGGTGGTCCCGAACAGCAGGCCCTTCTCTTCGGCACTGACGTTGGACACAGGCGTGGGCTCCAGACAGGTTCGGTTGCGGCCTTCGGACTTGGCGCGGTAGAGCTGCAGGTCGGCGCGTTCGGTCCACAGCGCAGGCGTGGAACGCACCCACTGCGGCGCATAGGCCCCACCAACGCTGACGGTGATGCCAAGGCGCAGCGAGAGCCCGGCGGTGATGACCTTCTGCTCGATGCGCTGGCGTATCCGCTCGGCCACGGTCTGGCCGAAGGCGGGCGGGCAATTGGGCAGGATGACGGCGAATTCCTCGCCGCCAATGCGGGCTGGCAAGTCCATCGGCCGCACGCATTCGGCCAGGCATTCGGCGACCGCGCGGATCACCTGATCGCCGACGATGTGGCCGTGATGGTCGTTGACGCGCTTGAAATGGTCGATGTCCAGCATCAGCAGCAGCGCAGGCTCGCCGGAGCGGGCTACGCGGTCGATTTCACGGTTCAACGCGGCCTCGAAGGCACGGCGGTTGGACAGCCCGGTCAGGGCGTCGCGACTGGAGATCTCGCACAGGCCGTCGATCACCGCCTGCAGCCACGCGGCGCTGCCCGGCGCGCCGGGCAAGGCGTCGCGACCCGACTGCTGCAGCAACTGCAGCGCCCGGTCCAGCTGCAGTGCAGCGGGGTCCGCGGGGGGGAGGGATTCGGGCAAAGCGCTCACGGAGTGTGAATTACTGCTGACACAAGGGAATTTCGAATCAGTCTAGCAGTGCGCTACCGGCACCAACAGGCCGAAAAAGGGATGCGAACGCCCGCTAACTCCGACCCTCGGGCTGGGGCTAATTTGCAAGACTGCCAGCCATCGCCACACCTGCGGACATCCGTGCCGGGCAGCGGTACGCCATTCGTGGGCGAACCGCAGGCCGCACCCGCCACACAGAGACATCATGAACGCATCCCTTGAAGCACAGCGAAGCCCGGCCAGTGGCGAGACCGATCTCGGGGAGCAGGAGTTCACCTTTGCCTCGGCCGACTTCGAGCGGGTGCGCAAGCTGATCTACCAGCGTGCCGGCATCAGCCTGCACGAGGGCAAGCGGGCGATGGTCTACAGCCGGCTGTCGCGCCGGCTGCGCGAGACCGGCCACCGCAGCTTCAAGGACTACCTGCAATGGCTGGAGAGCGCCACCGGCCCGTCGGGCGACGAGGAATGGCAGCAGTTCATCAACTGCCTGACCACCAACCTGACCTCCTTCTTCCGCGAAGAACATCACTTCCACGCGCTGGCCGAAGCCCTGCGCGGCATGGGCGGCAAGGCGCCGCGCATCTGGTGCTGCGCGGCCTCGACCGGCGAAGAGCCCTATTCCATCCTGATGACGCTGGCAGAGTCGCTGGGCGAGCGCAGCGGCGCACGCCTGACCGCCAGCGACATCGACACCAAGGTGCTGGCCACCGCCCGCCAGGGCGTGTACGCAGCCGACTCGCGCGGCCTGTCGCCTGAGCGGCTGAAGCGCCACTTCATGCGCGGCACCGGGGCCAACAGCGGCTTCATCCGTGTGAAGCCTGAGCTGGCGCAGATGGTCGAGTTCAAGCCCTTCAACCTGATGACCCCGCGCTGGGCCATGGGCGAGCCGTTCGACATGGTGTTCTGCCGCAACGTGATGATTTATTTCGACCACGACACGCAGCGCAAGGTGCTGGAGCGCATCCACAGCGTGATGAAGCCGGGCGGGCTGCTGTTTGTCGGCCACTCCGAGAACTTCACCGACGCGCGCGACCTGTTCACGCTGCGCGGCAAGACGATCTACCAACATGTGTGACGCCTGCCGCGCTTGCAGCAGCACCCTCGCCTCCTCTGATTTTTGCGACTGACGGAACCCAGCCCATGGCCACTCTGCCCTCTGCTTCCCTCGCTGGTGCCCGCGGCATGCCGCCGCCGCCTCCCCTGTTGAGTGCCGGCATGGGTGCCAAGTCCGGCCGGCTGGAGCGGCTGAAGGCCGCGCCGCGCAAGCCGGGCGAAGCCTCGTTCTTCTTCTATGACGCGCACTTCAAGAACGAAGCCGTGAAGATCCTGCCCGGCGAGTACTTCGTCGACAACGAAGACCTGCTGGTGATGACCACGCTGGGCTCGTGCATTGCCGCCTGCCTGTGGGACCGCAATGCCAAGGTCGGCGGCATGAACCACTTCATGCTGCCCGACGGCGCCGGCGACTCCGGCCGCTATGGCAGCTACGCGATGGAACTGCTGATCAACGAGATGATGAAGCGTGGTGCTTCGCGGCTGACGATGGAGGCCAAGGTCTTCGGCGGCGGCGCGGTGATCAGCGGCATGAACTCGATCAACGTCGGTGAGCGCAACACCAAGTTCGTGATCGACTTCCTCGCGACCGAGCGCATTCCCATCGTCTCCAAGGATGTGATGGACATCTACCCGCGCAAGGTCTGTTTCCTGCCGTACAGCGGCAAGGCCATGGTCAAGCGCCTGGCACCGGCGAATGCCGAGGCCCTGGTCGCACAGGACCGCATGGCAGCGCAGAAGGCGGCACCGGCCACCACGGGCGGCGGCTCGGTCGACCTGTTCTGAACGACGCACGCACTCACAAGACAAGGCAGCAGGCCAATCCGAATGGCCGTTCCTGGAGACGATGAATGACAAAGACCCGAGTGGTGGTGGTGGATGACTCCGCCCTGGTGCGCAGCCTGCTCACCGAAATCATCAACCGCCAGACCGACATGGAATGCGTCGGTTCGGCGGCAGACCCGTTTGCCGCGCGCGAGATGATCCGCGCGCTGAACCCCGACGTCATCACGCTGGACGTCGAAATGCCTCGCATGGACGGGCTGGATTTCCTGTCCAAGCTGATGCGCCTGCGGCCGATGCCCGTGGTGATGGTCTCCACGCTGACCGAGCGCGGCGCCGAGGTCACGCTCAAGGCACTGGAGCTCGGCGCGATCGACTTTGTCGCCAAGCCCAAGATCGGCATTGCCGATGGCCTGAAGCAACTGGCTGAAGAAATCACGGACAAGGTGCGCATCGCCGCCAAAGCCCACATCAAGCGCCTGGTGACGCCGCCGCCTGCCGCGCCCGCCGGCGCGCTCGCCACAGGTGGTGCCGGCGCCCTCGCCGCTGCACCGCGCCCGCCCGCGCCGCTGCTGGGCCGGCTGTCGACCGAGAAACTGATCTTCATCGGCGCCTCCACCGGCGGCACCGAGGCCACCAAGGAAGTGCTGGTCAACCTGCCGCCGGACTCGCCGGCCGTGGTCATCACCCAGCACATGCCGCCCGGCTTCACGCGCAGCTATGCCGCTCGGCTGGACGGCCTGTGCAAGATCCGCGTCAAGGAAGCGGCGGACGGCGAACGCATCCTGCCCGGCCACGCCTACATCGCGCCAGGCGGCCTGCACCTCAGCGTCGAACGCTCAGGCGCCAACTACATCGCCCGCGTGCGCGACGGCGAGCCGGTCAACCGCCACAAGCCTTCGGTCGAAGTGCTGTTCGAATCCGCGGCCCGCGTGGTCGGGCAGAACGCCTTCGGCATCATGCTGACCGGCATGGGCGCCGACGGTGCCCGCGCAATGAAAACCATGCGCGACGCCGGCAGCTTCAACATCTGCCAGGACGAAGCGACCTGCGTGGTCTTCGGCATGCCACGCGAAGCCATCAACCACGGCGCCGCCGATGAGGTTCTACCGCTGAACCAGATTGCCAGTCACTTGATGGACAAGTTGCGGCAGACGCACGGGGCCTTGTTGAACCGGGTCTAACGGCTGGCCGTTCGCTGCGGTCTTCAGTTCCCTACGGAATTCGGCAAGACCTGTGCTCGACAGTCAAATGAGCTGGGCGCAGAACTCGCCACAACGAAGCATCACCAGCAGCCCCAACAGCGTGTCGCGGCAACGCGCGGGATTGCTCGGGCAACACCCCTGTCCGTCAGTCGATCGAATTTCTTTTCCCAAATTCGATTCAGCACCGTCTCACCACGGAAGGCTCGGGGAGTTGCGACACCGCGGCGCGAACAAGGCGCGGAACGCGCGCAACCGGTTTAATTTCTACCACCTTCGAGCGGCAGTCGCAGCACTGGGCGCGAACGCTCACCAAGCCAAACAGAGTTACGCTGCCAGCGCCTCTTCATTCCAATAATAAATTTTACCAATCCAATCCGGGTACTTTGCAGAGACCGTCGGAGGGATTCCACCATTCCAATCTGTGAGCTGTGCTTCCGATATTCCGGCAGAGGTGGCCTTCAACTCTGCAACATCATACTGCTCCGGCACCACCAAGATGATATTCTTGGCAATTCGCTTAGCTTCCAAGAAACATTCCTTCTGATAGGGCAAAAGGTGGTGGAACACGCGTAAAGCTACAAACACATCATAATGTTTGTCCTTGAACGGCCAGGGAAAGGTGCGCGCATCGTGCAAAAACGTCGGCCGAAAACCGGGGTAGTTCCACTTCTCCGCATAGTCGATGGTGTCACTACCCTTCACCAAAGACACCCCCATGGTTCCCATCTCGAGCACCTTGTTGGGAGCACTTGGTTTGGAAAGGCGGATGAAATCGGTGGCAGTCTTGTGGTAATCCCAACGGGCCGCCGCATTACGCCAATGACCGCTTGAAGCAGCTTTGGTGGCAGCGAGGTATCCGTCAAAATCAATGTATTCGATCATCAACGTTCTTTCAAGTAATTCATTCAGATAAAGGGAAACCACTTGGCGCACCTGTTCCGGATCCATCGCCATCGGATCAACATGCCGAACTCTGAGCTCCAAAAAGCGCCGATGGACAAAAACCACTCTTACAGGGATGCGGTCAATTTTCAAAAGCTTAGCAGCGGCCAAACGGTGTCGACCATCCAAGAACAGCAGATCCCCTTGCTCGCCTATGCCGATCTTGATCTCATGGTTGATACCGACGGATGAATGGTAATTCGTCCCAAATATTTGCAAATCGGAGTTCTGGTCGCCCAACCTTGAAGCAATCGTACGCTGGTCCAGAAAACCATGCGTCTGCATAGATCTGTAAAGCGCACGAACCTCTCCGTTAAGACGCTCCTTCAAGGCGTCTGTGGTCGTGCAGTTCCAAAGCGGACGTCCTGCCTCAATTAGTTTCTTATTGTATTTGAACCATTCCGTCGAATGCCACGGCTCGCCTCGCCGAAATACCGCCTCAAAGGCACGGTAGACCATACCGTCCTCAAACAACGGACCGATCCCGATGTCCTCGATTGCGGCGACCTGTTCAAACGAGTTCACTTTGCCCCAGTTGTCGGAGCCAAAGGCACGCGGGCTCAGCGGGCTCTCACGTACGGGCGCCGAGAAATGGATGTAGTAGACCGCTGCACACATGCGTTATCTTAGTTGGAACTTCCAAGTCCTTGACCGATTCTGACATCTCGCGGTCATCACAGTGCCGCCCTCCGCGGCATTTCGTGCCAGTCGATGCCCTCCTTTACGCGCATACCGCTGGTTCACACAACGAGACGCCCGCCTTGCGCCGACTCACAGAAACAAGCTCTGCAAATCGCTGAGAAAGTCGAACCCACGCGCCGTCGGGCGCAGCAGCGGCCCGGTCTCCGCTTGCACCTGCTCCAACAGACCCTTGGCCTTTGCCAGCTGCAGGCCAGCCGCGATGGCTGACGGCGGCAGCCCCGTGCGCTCGGTGAACAGCGCCGGCTCGAAGCCGTGGCGCAGCCGCAGCAGGTTCAGCATGAACTCGAAGGGCAGCGCCTTGCGGCTGACTTCCTCCTCGTTGGACACGGCGCGGCCGGCCAGCGCTTCGCGCATGTAGGCAGCCGGCTCGCGCCACTTGACCTGGCGGACCACGCGGTGCGGGAAGCTGAGCTTGCCGTGGGCACCGGCGCCCAGTCCCAGGTAGTCACCGAACTGCCAGTAGTTCAGGTTGTGGGTGCAGCGGTGGCCGGGGCGGGCATAGGCCGAGACTTCGTAGCGGTCCATGCCGGCGGCGGCCAGCGTGTCGGTCACCTGGTCCAGCATCGCGGCGCTGGTGTCGTCGTCGGGCAGCACCGGTGGGCGGCTGGCAAAGACGGTGTTGGGCTCCAGCGTCAGGTGGTAGAGCGACAGGTGCGGTGGATTGAACTGCAGCGCGGTGCGCAGGTCGGCGGCCAGCTCGGCCTGGGTCTGGCCGGGCAGCGCGTACATCAGGTCAAGGTTGAAGGTGCCAAAGGTGGCCGCGGCTTCTTCGACGGCGGCCAGCGCCTGCGCACTGTCGTGCACGCGGCCCAGGGCCTTCAGCTTGTCGTCATTGAAGCTCTGCACGCCGATGGACAGGCGCGTGACACCGGCCTGATGGAAGGCGCGGAAGCGGTCCTTCTCGAAGGTGCCAGGGTTGGCCTCCATCGTGACCTCGCAGCCGGGCTGCAACGGCAGCAGTTGGCGCAAGTCGCTCAGCAGGCGGGCAATGGCGTCGGGCGAGAACAGGCTGGGCGTGCCGCCACCGATGAAGATGGAGTGCACGCTGCGACACCAGACCAGCGGCAGGCTGGCTTCGAGGTCGGCGCGCAGCGCATCAAGGTAGCGAGCCTCGGGCAACGCGTTGAGAGGTTCGGCGCCGGGCCGCCCCAAGCCGAACGCTCCCCCTTGGGGGGGCGACGCCGCAGGCGTCTTGGGGGCCCACTCATGCGAGTTGAAGTCGCAATAGGGGCACTTCTTTAAACACCACGGTAGATGCACGTAGATCGACAGCGGCGGCGGCGCGCCCAGCTGCAGTGTGCCGGCGCGCAGGAAGCGCTGCGCGGCACTGGCGCCATCGGGCACCGGGCCCTGGCTTTCGGCGGGATGGATCGGCGGCAAGGACATGCGCAGGACTCAACCGAGTTGCCAGGCGCTTCGCATCAGCGCGAGCATCTGCCCGGCAGCCAATGCGCGATGGCTATGGGCGTTCTTGACGCCAGCGTCGAGCATCGCCACGCTGCGGCCCAGCGCCGGGATGAACATCAGCGGGTCGTAGCCAAAACCGCCCTCGCCTTGCGGCGCGGTGAGGATCTCGCCCTCCCAGCGACCGAAGGCGATCAGAGGCTCGGGGTCGTCAGCCGAGCGCAGTGCGACCAGCGCGCAGACGAAGCGGGCACGGCGGTCGGTCACGCTGTGCAGGCGCTGCAGCAGCAACTGGTTGTTCGCGGCATCCTGAAAGACACGCTGCGCCTCGCGTTCGGTACCGGGCAACACGTTCACCGGCGCAAAAACGGCGCTTTGCACGCCCGGGTGGCCACCCAGCGCGTCCACGCACAAGCCGGAGTCGTCCGACATCGCCGCGCAGCCAGTGGCCGCCGCGGCATGCCGCGCCTTGGCCAGTGCGTTTTCGATGAAGGTGTGGTGCGGCTCCTCGGCCTCGCTCACGCCCAGCGAACCCTGGGTGACGAGTTCGATTGCCCGCGGCGCGAACAGGCCACCCAGCTCCTTCAGCTTCTTTGCATTGTTGGATGCCAACACCAGCCGCATGCCGCGCTCCTCTGCCCGATGGTCAGCGCTTGACCAACGGCGCAGCCAGCGCGACCTGCTGCAGGCGCACCAGCTCGGCAATGCCGTCGCCGGCCAGTTGCATCAGTTGGTCCATCTCGGCGCGGCTGAAAGCAGCCCCTTCGGCCGTGCCCTGGATCTCGACAAAGCCACCAACGCCTGTCATCACGACGTTCATGTCGGTGTCGCAGGCCGAGTCCTCGATGTATTCCAGGTCCAGCAGCGGCGTTCCTTCGACGATGCCGACCGAGATCGCCGCGACCGCGGTGCGGATCGGCGAAGTCGTCAGCTTGCCCTGGGCCAGCAGCAGGTTGACGGCATCCTGCGCGGCGACAAAGGCGCCGGTGATGGCTGCAGTGCGGGTGCCGCCATCGGCCTGCAGCACGTCGCAGTCCAGCGTGATGGTGCGCTCGCCCAGGGCCTTCAGGTCGAACACGCAGCGCAGCGAACGACCAATCAGGCGCTGGATTTCCTGCGTGCGGCCGCTCTGCTTGCCGCGTGCGGCCTCACGGTCGCTGCGGGTGTGCGTGGCGCGCGGCAGCATGCCGTATTCGGCCGTGACCCAGCCCTCGCCGCTGCCGCGCTTGTGCGGCGGCACCCGCTCTTCAACCGACGCTGTGCACAGCACCTGCGTGCGGCCGAACTCGATCAGCACCGAGCCTTCGGCATGGCAGGTGAAGCCCCGGGTGATGCGCACCGGGCGCAGGGCATTGGCGGCGCGGCCGCTGGATCGTTCGTAGCTCATGGGCAAAACCTGTCGGAGAAAACAAGAAGCCGCCGCCGGCAAGCGGCGGCAGCGGCAAGCAGTGTGGGCCGGGTCAGCGCGGCTTGCGCGATGAACGCTGGATGGCCTCGTTGATCTCGCGGATCGAGCGTTCTATCTCGGCTTCGTCGAGGTCACCGGTGTTGCTGTCGCTGAGCGTGGCCTGGATGGTCGAGGCAAACACGTCTTCGCCGAGAGAACGCGTGGAGATGCCCACCGTGGTGTCGCGATCTTCAACCGCCTCCCATTCGACCGCCAGCGCAGTGACGTTGTCCCCATGCGTGCCACCATTGCGCAGCGCCTGCTCGACCATCTCGGGCACGGCGTCCTGCAAGGGCCGGTTGCTCAGGATGTTGACGATCTCATCGTCGGTGACGGTGCTCCACAAGCCGTCGGAGCAGACGACGATGCGGTCACCGGGCTGCAACATGATGGGGCCGGCCGTGTCGACCACCGGCTTGCCGGGGCTGCCCAGGCAGGTGAACAGCACCGAGCGGTTGAAGCGTGCATCGATGGGCACCACGTGGGCCAACGTTTCCTGCAGCTCGGTGTACGAATGATCGCGGGTGCGCTGCATCAGCTTGCCGCCGCGCACCAGGTAGAGCCGCGAATCGCCGCAGTGCGCCCAGTAGGCCGCATTGCCCTGGATCACGCAGGCGACGACCGTGGTGCGCGGTGTGTCGACCAACGAGCGCTCGGTCGCGTAGCGCAGCAGTTGGTGATGGCCGGCCAGCAGCGCATCCTGCAGGAAGCGCAGCGGGTTTTTCAGCGAAGGCTTGGCTTCCCGCTGGAAGGCGGCAGCCAGGGTCTGCAGGGCGAGCTGCGAAGCCACCTCGCCCTCGGGGTGTCCACCCATGCCATCGGCCAGTGCAAACAAGCCGGAATCCCGCGTGTAGCAATAGCCCATGCGGTCTTCGTTCTTCTCGCGCCCCCCCTTGCGGCTGATCTGATAGACAGAAAAGCGCATCGGGCTTCCGGATCCTGTGTAGACGCTGCGGCTCACGGTCTGGCACCCGTCTTGAGGTTTTCAATCTGCAGCTTCAGCCTTTCGGTGAAGCCCAGCGAGGTGTAGCGCCGCTCGGTCTCACGCGACAGCTCTTTCTGCAGCGAGAACACGCTTTGCGGGCGCGACAGCGGGTCCAGCGACATGCACCACTCGGTCACCTCGATGAGGTTGTCGGAATAGGTGTTGCGCATGCGCGAGAGCGACAGCGGCAGGCGGTCCTTGTCGATGCGCTGCGGCGCGTCGTTCGGCGGATAGCCCTGCATGCAGGCGTAGATGCAGGCACCAATCGCGTAGATGTCGGTCCACGGGCCCAGCGAGCCGTCGCGGCGGTACATCTCGGGCGCGGCAAAGCCTGGCGTGTACATCGGCCGGATGAAGTTGCCTTCCTTGGACAGCACTTCGCGCGCGGCACCGAAGTCCAGCAGCACCGCCTTGTTGTCGTTGGTGATGAAGATGTTGGCCGGCTTGATGTCCAGGTGCAGCATCTTGTGCTGGTGCACGATGCGCAGGCCGCGCAGGATCTCGTCGAACAGGCTGCGGATGGTCGACTCGCGGAAGACCTTCTCGCGCTTGAGGTCCCGTGCGGTGACGATGAAGTCCTGCAGCGTGTCGCCCTGCAGGTAGTTCATCACCATGTACACGGTTTCGTTTTCGCGGAAGAAATTCAGCACAGAAACCACGCTGGGGTGAGAGATCTGCGCGAGCGAGCGGCCTTCTTCGAAGAAGCTCTTCAGGCCCAGCCGGTACAGCGGCTGCTTCTCGGGTTTGACGCGGGGAATGAGCTCACCAGCGGCGCGTTCGGCCAGCGAAGCGGGCAGGTATTCCTTCAGGGCCACCAGGTGGCGGCTGTCGTCTTCGGCGAGGTAAACCACGCCAAAGCCGCCGGCCGCCAGCTTCTTGATAATCTGGTAGCCACCAACCACGGTGCCCGCGGGCAACGGGGAGGGCTTGGGCTTTGACATAATCGGGGTTTTGCTTCCTGCAAAAGCTTCATGGCAGTTTACAGCATGACCGGCTTCGCTAGCGCGAGTGCCAGCCCGGTGTCAGACGTCGAAACCGCCCTACCCGGCATTACCGTGGAGATCCGCACGGTCAACAGCCGTTTCCTGGACATTGCCTTTCGATTACCGGACGAATTGCGCCAGCTGGAGCCCGCGATGCGCGAGCTGCTGGTGGCCGGTTTGCGCCGCGGCAAGGTGGAGTTGCGCGCTGCGCAGGGCCGCGCCGCCGAAGAAGGCTTGCCCCAGCCCAGCCCCGAACAGTTGAACCGGCTCAGCCGGCTCGAAACCTCGGTTCAGGCCTGGCTGCCAAAGGCACCGCCACTGTCGGTGCACGAGGCCTTGCAGTGGTGCCGCAGCGCCGGCAGCAGCGCCCCCGGCCCGGCCCGGCTGGACGAGCTTGCCCTGCAGGCCGCCCGCGCCGCCATCGAAAGCCTGAAGGACGCCCGCGCCCGTGAAGGCGACCGGCTGGTCGCGATCCTGATGGAGCGCATCGTCAAGCTGCGCGAACTGGCCGCCCAGGCCGGCCCGCTGGTGCCTGCCGTGGTGCAGAAGCAGCAGCAGCGCTTCCTGGAACGCTGGACCGAAGCGTTGGCCGCGGCCGACAGCAGCACCGGCGGCAACGCCAGCGTGTCGGCAGAGTCGGCCCGCGACCGGGCGCTGAACGAAGCCGCGGCATTCGCGATCCGCATCGACGTGGCCGAAGAACTCTCGCGCCTGAATGCCCACCTGGACGAGATCGAACGCCTGCTCAAAGCCGGTGGCGAGCTGGGCAAACGGCTGGACTTCCTGATCCAGGAACTGCACCGCGAAGCCAACACGCTGGGCTCGAAATCTGCCGCGCTGGAACTGACCGGCATCTCGGTCGAGATGAAGGTGCTGATCGAGCAGATGAGAGAACAGGTGCAGAACATTGAGTGAGGTTTCGGGGCTGACATAGGCCAACGTCTCGCTACGGGCGTTGTCCCAGCCAGTTGCCCCGCCGGCTCATGGAGGCTGTGATGCCGTGCTCGGCCAACCTGGCTGGCGTGCTGGCTGTCGGTGGTCACCTTGAAGCGCCGCTGGCGAACGCGTTGCAGTGCCGCCTCCCAGCTCTTCTCCAACTGTGCCGCAATCAGCCGCTTGTCTGGATCGCACGCGGCATATCGTCGCTCGGCAAGCCCGGCCTCACGGCGCGCCTGCTGCAGTTCGAGGTCCCCAGATGCGTTGCTGATCGGCCTGAGATTCCATGTGCCTCCGTTGCGCTTCCAGGGCTGCGTCGATCGAGAGCGGCTCGGCAACACGCAACAGCTCATGCGTGATCGCTGCATCGGGGCGGCGACCGGCGAACATGAAGCAGCGCGGCATGGCGAGCGCGAAGTTGGGCCAATCACAGCGGTAGACCGCCTGCGGAATCCGGCCGGCATACGCCACCGTCAACCATCGCCCGCAGTGACCGCAGCACAACATGCCTGCGAGCAAGGCCTGCCGACCACGGCCTGACTTTTACACCATCCGCTCGGCTGTAGGCATTGGCAGCGAGCTGCTTCTGGTCGCGCTCAAACTCCGCCCAGCCGACGTAGGCTTCGTGGTGGCCCTTGAGCACCTTTCCGGCCAAGGTCTTGGTGCCGAGAGCGCAGCCGCGACACATTAGGGGTATTCTCAGAATTTCTCTGGAAATTTCTTGCAACCGTCTTGAGCCCGCTCTATCCTGATCTGACACGCACTTGACACGTCATTGACACGCCGCCGACCCGAGGGCGACACCGACAGAAACACCTGCGCCGCTCCGCAGAACCTGGGTCAGCGCCGTCGGACACCCATGCCAGCGTCGAGTTCTTCGCCAGCCTGGCAGGCAGGCGAAGACCTTGGGCAATGCGGCGGGCTTCCAAATCAACATCGTGCCTTGGCAACACACGCCTGAGCATCCCCCACACGGAGTCTTTTGGTCATGAACAGAACTTTCATGCGACCCGCTGCCATTGCGCTGGCGTTGGCCGCCTCCAGTTCTTGGGTCCACGCCAAGGTGGCCGAGATCGAACCCAACAATCGCTGCGCCGCCGCGCAATCCATCGGAGCCGCGCCCGGCGTGTCGGTGAGCGGAGAGATCATCGCCGGCGATGTGGACTTCTTCCGCGTGACCGCGACACCAGGCAAGCTGCTGCAGGTCAATCTGTCGGCGGCGCTGGGGGGTGGCGGCACGCTGGCAGACAGCATCGTCGGCGTGTTCGACAGCAACTGCCAGCAGATCAGCCAGAACGACTATGCGGGACCGGACATGGACTCGCGTGCGCTGTTCAGGGTACCGGCCGATGGCACCGTCATCTTCGCCGCGGCGGGCTTTCCCGATTTCTCGTTCACCGGCAATCCCAGCGAGCTGGGCACCTATTCGCTGAAGGTGGTCAAGCCGCAACCGCCTTACGTCACCGGCACGGTGAAGGATGCGGTGACCGGCCTCCCGCTGCCCGTGGGCGTCGGTCCCGTCACGCTGCGCCACTGCGACGGTCCAGGCTACGACATCTGCCAGACCGAGCTGATGACGCTGCCCGTGGCCGCCGACGGCAGTTTCGCGCTGTCGCTGTCCGGCATTGACACCGGCTACTACCAGCTCAGCACCTCGCCGACCGGCTACGTCACCACCTACGGCACGCCATTCCACTACGACGGGCCGGACACCGTGTTCAAGGAGGCGCTGAAGGCCAAGCTGGCGCCGGTGAGCGTGACTTCACCGACCAACTGCACCCGGGCCACCGACGGCGGTGACTGCGAGTACACCGTCACGCTCACCAACATCACGGCCAACACGATCGACGCGGACGTGTGGACCATGGTCAGTGCCAACATGAGCGGCGGCCCCTATGGCACCGCGACCTTCATGAGCGGCACGGCGCTTTACACCCCGGCCCACGTGCAACTGGCCCCTGGCGCCTCCACAACCGTCACGCAGTTGCTGCCCATCGCCGGCGCGCCTACCGGCATCCTGAGCCAAGGCACGGTGTATGTGAGCAAGGCCGGCAAGCCGCTGGCCACGCTGGGCCAGCTCTTCTTCGGCTTCACCGTGACGCCCGAGGGCGCCACCGGCATGACGGAGGCGCAGTTCGCCCAGCGCACGCAAGGCCAGGCCTTGCGCATGCAGGCCAGCCGCCAGACCAGGCAGAGCGCGCAGGCCGCCGCTCCGGCGCCCCAGCTCAGCTTCCGCGGCTCGCTGCTGAACGCGGAAACCGGCCAGCCGGTCACCGATCCGGCACCGCCTTACGTCAACCTCTACCTGTGCATGGCCCCTGGCTACGCGCTGTGCACCGGCTACTTGAAGAGCGTGCAGGTCGGGCTGGACGGCAACTTCAGCATGGACATGCGCCGCGCGCCGGCCGGGCGTTACCAGTTCTGGGCCATGGGCATTCCGGGCTTCGACATCGGCTACTCGGCCGCGTTCGATTACGACGGCAAGGCCGCCCCGGCGGCGGTGAACTTCACGGTGCCGCCCAAGCACATAGTGATCGCCAACATCACCGCCTGCAGCAACAGCGACGCACTGCCTGCAGGCAGCAAGTGCAGCTACGGCTTCGACTTGCGCAACACCGGCACGACGACGCGCACCCTGGCGTTCTGGACCTCGGACAACGTGCTGCCCACCGGCTCGCCGAACAACAACACCAGCTTCGCCGTGCCGGGCGACGGTGGCCAGGCGCAAACACTGGTCACGCTGCAGCCGGGCGAGACGCGCCACATCTCCAAGGGGCTGCCGCAGGTCACCAAGCTGCCCGTCGGCGCGCACCTGTACCCGTCGCTGTGGCTGTCCACGCCCGACAAGCCCTTTGAGATCTGGGCCTCCGACTGGGTCCCGACCGTGAACGCCGTGCCGGCCGCAGGTCAGCCCTGAAAACCCGGCCCTCTCAAGCGCGCTGAGCGCGCCCCGCCGGCATGCCAGCATTGGCCGATGACCTGTCAGTCGAGCTCGGGCACAGCTACCGTGAGGGGCGGCCACCACCGCTGGCCAGGCTGGCTGACCCGGATCTCTCAAGCCAAGCCAGGTTCGCTCGATGTTCCACAAGGGGTGCTCGCCAGACAACGCCGCGTGCGAGGGCTTAAACCGCCCACCCGCCCGCCCTGCACGTCGCCGCATCACGTCCACGAATGCTGACCTGTCGTCATCTCGACCTCCAAGCTGGCTTCAGTTCGGCGATCAGGCGGGCGGCGATGGCCATGCGGTGTCGAACGTCGGCGGTCAACGACCGAAGGCTGGCGCGCTAGGGTTCGAACTGCTCTCCAGGCACATGCCCGACCAACCGCAGAAAGGCGTTCAGATCGGCGGACAGGGCGGCACGCCGATCGGTTGAGCCCTCAGTGCCGCCATGGCAATGGCATGGTCAGCTTGCCTTCCAGGAGAGCGCCGACGTAGGCACCACAGTCACGCGATCACGCATCTCCGTGCCCATCCGCCGACCGCCGCGCTGGTTTTTTTCGATCGCTGCGTCTTCGGATCTGTCGGACCATTCAGGCACCTCAGTTCGAAGAAGCGGCGCAGCTTGGCCAGACGACATCGCTCGGCAACGCCAGCTGCTGATGGCCGGTTTGGCTGCCGGTCGCGCGCATGGTCAACATCGTGCGCTCTCGCGTATCACGCGGAATCCTTGTCGGGGACGTTCATCAGCGGCGTGGGTTCGTGTGCCGCGGAGGGCTCGGCGAGCCAGCGCTCCTGCGACGCCCGCAAATGCGTGAACATTGCAGCGGCCGCCGCCTGGGGGTCGCGCGCCTCCAGCGCGTGGTACACGGCTTCGTGTTCCTGCAGCGCGGTGGTCCAGGTGTGCACGTTCTCGGACCGTCCGCGCATGTGCGACGAGATCGGACTGTGGCGACCGTCGAACAGCTCGCCGACCAGCCGCACCAGCACCGAGTTGCCCCCCATCTCGGCGATGCTCAGATGGAAGCGCCGGTCTGCGTCGACCGGTGTGCGCCCGCGTGCGTGCTCGCGTCGCATCGCCCGCAGGCTCTCCGCCACGCGGTCGAGACCGGCACGCGTGGCGCGAGCCGCGGCCAGCGTGATCACGGCGCCTTCGAGTGCGGCGCGCGCCTGCATCAGCTCGATGGCACTTTCGCCGAGCGCCGGCGTGCCGTGCTCGATGGTGGCAGGCGGCGCGCAAACATAGACGCCCGAGCCCATGCGGATCTCGACGCGACCGTCGATTTCAAGCGCGATCAGGGCCTCGCGGAGGGACGGCCGCGAGACGCCCAGTTGCAGCGCGAGTTCGCGCTCCGGCGGCAGCCGCGAACCGACGCTGAACGCGCCGTCCTGGATGACGGCGCGGATCCGGTCGGCCACCTGCTGGTACGACCTGCGCGCATCGACGGTACGGGAAGAGGAAGGCATTCAAAAAGCTTGTGAAAGGAATTGGCCTGACCAGCGGCGGGAAGCGCCGCCACCCGGGCGCAGGCACGACGCGCCTACGCCAGTCTCGCTCACTGCACAGCGGGGCCAGGATGGGGTTTTTACTGGTCAGGCCAATTCGTTTTTGTGGCAAATTGGCTTTACCAATTCTCAAGCCTTCGATTTTTCCTGACCTCGCTGATGTCTTCCCCTGGTTCGTCCGTGCCGCCGCCGCTGCTCCAACTGAGCGGCGTGACAAAGCGCTTCCTCAACGTCACCGCGCTCGCCGGCGTCAGCTTCGACGTCCGGCGCGGCGAGGTCCACGCCGTCTGCGGCGAGAACGGTGCCGGCAAGTCGACGCTGATGAAGGTCATCAGCGGCATGTATGCGCCCGACGAAGGCCAGCTCCGTTTCGAAGGCGAAGAGATGCGCTTCGGCTCTACGCAGGCGGCGCGGGCCAAGGGCATCGTGATGATCCACCAGGAGCTGAACCTGGTGCCGCACTTGGATGTGGCGGAAAACATCTTCCTGGGACGCGAACCGCGGCGGGGACCATTTGTCGACCGCGCCCGGCAACGCGCCGGCGCGCAGGCCTGCCTCGACCGGCTGGGCGTCGCGATCCGGCCCGATGCGCCGGTGGCAAGCCTGTCGGTCGCCCAACAGCAGATGGTCGAGATTGCCAAGGCGCTGTCCATGAACGCCGAGCTGCTGATCATGGACGAGCCGACCTCTTCGCTCACGGACACCGAGACCGCGCAGCTGTTCAAGGTGATCCACGAACTCAAGCGCGCTGGCGTCGGCATCGTCTACATCTCGCACCGGCTGGACGAGATGGCCGAGATCGTCGACCGCGTCACGGTGCTGCGCGACGGTCGCTACGTGGCGACCATGGATCTGGCGGCCACGTCCATCGACGAGATCGTCTCGCTGATGGTCGGCCGCGCCCTCGACGACAAGTTTCCAGCGGCGACACGCCAACGCGGCAGCGAGACCGTGCTGGCGGTGCGCGGCTTGCGCCGCAAGGGCGCGTTCGGCCCCGTCGACTTCGACCTGCGACGCGGCGAGATCCTGGGCTTTGCCGGACTGATCGGCGCCGGGCGCACGGAGGTCGCTCGCGCGGTGTTCGGCGCCGACCCGGTCGATGCCGGAGAGGTGCTGCTGCACGGCCGCAAGCTGGACATCCGCTCGCCCATTGACGCGATCCGCCATGGCATCGCCTACCTGTCCGAAGACCGCAAGGCGCACGGGCTGGCGGTGAAGATGACGGTCGCCCAGAACGTCACGCTGGCCAACATGCGGGCCGTCTCCGGCAACCTTGGCTTCATCCGCTTCGCCGACGAGACGGCTGCGGCGCGCCGCTACATCGAAGCGCTGGGCATCCGCACGCCGTCGGCCGACCAGGTCGCCAGGTTGCTCTCTGGGGGCAACCAGCAGAAGGTGGTCATCGCGAAATGGCTGTTCCGCGATTCCCGCGTCATCTTCTTCGACGAACCCACGCGCGGCATCGACGTGGGCGCCAAGTACGCGATCTACGAACTCATGGACAAGCTCGCCGCAGACGGCATCGGCGTGGTGCTGATCAGCTCGGAGCTGCCGGAGATCCTCGGGCTCACCGACCGGGTCTGCGTCTTCCATGAAGGCTCGCTGACCAAGATCCTGGAAACGCGCGCCACCAGCCAGGAAGAAATCATGCACCACGCCTCCGTGCGTTCGTCGGCAACGGCGGCGCACGCTCCCACGCTCCAGACCACTGCACCATGAACGACAGACAGAAGGATCTCATCCAGAAATTTGCAGCGCTGGCGGGCCTGCTGGTGCTTGTGGTCGTGTTCTCGACCACAAGCAACTCGTTCTTCACGCTTGGCAACGGCATGACCGTCGCGCTGCAGGTCACCTCCATCGTCTATCTCGGCATCGGCGCGACCTACGTGATCCTGACCGGCGGCATCGATCTGTCGGTGGGCTCGATCCTGGCGTTGTCGGGCGTCGTCGCAGCGCTTGCCGTGAAGGCCGGCATGTCAGTGCCGCTGGGCATGACGCTGGGCATCGCGGTGGGCGCACTGTGCGGCGCGATCAACGGGCTGCTGGTGACGCGGCTGAAGCTGCCGCCGTTCATCGCAACGCTGGGCATGATGCTCGTGGCGCGTGGCGTCGCGCTGCAGATCACGGGTGCGCGCGCCATCTCGGGCCTGGGCGACGCCTTCGGCGAGCTCGGCAACGGCTCGCTGTGGCGCGTGGTCAAGCTCGATGCAAGAGGCTTTCCGGACGTGGTCTTCCCCGGCATCCCCTACCCGGTGCTGCTGATGATCGTGCTGGCGGTGATCGCCAGCATCCTGCTGACCCGCACCACGCTGGGCCGCCACATCCACGCGGTGGGCTCCAACGCAGAGGCAGCGCGGCTGTCGGGCGTCAACGTCGGGCGGGTCGTGATGTTCGCCTATGTGGTGTCCGGCGCACTCGCCGGCCTCACCGGCTGCGTCCTGATGTCACGCCTGGTCACCGCGCAGCCCAACGAGGGTGTGATGTACGAGCTTGACGCGATCGCCAGCGCGGTGATCGGTGGCACCTCGCTGATCGGCGGGGTCGGCACGATCTCCGGAACCATGATCGGCTCGTTTGTCATCGGCATCCTGCGCAACGGCTTGAACATGAACGGCGTCTCGGCGTTCACCCAGCAAATCATCATCGGCCTGGTCATTCTTCTGACCGTCTGGATCGACCAGATGCGCAATCGCCGATGACGTTGCCCCGGCCGCAAGGCCTTCTCGAACCGCCCCACCACAACATCGACAGGAGACAGACCATGAACCGCAGACTTCCCCGCTTCCTGCTGCTCGGCTCGCTCGCGCTCGCATCCATTGGCGCTTGCGCCGGCGAGATCGCCGTGATCGTCAAGACCACCAACTCCAACTTCTGGCAGAACGTCAACAAAGGCGCTGACGCCGCGATCAAGGAGGGCAAGGGCCACACCATGACGTTTTCAGGTCCGGCCTCCGAATCGGCCGTGGCCGACGAGGTGAACCTGGTCGAGAACGCCGTCAACCGCAAGGTCGCCGGCATCCTGCTCGCCGCCTCCGACCCCGACGCACTGGTCCCCGCACTCAAGAAGGCCTGGGAAGCCAAGATCCCGGTGGTGTTGATCGACTCGATGGTGTCGGATGCCGGCAAGGCCTACTACCAGTCCTTCCTGGCCACCGACAACAAGGCTGCCGGCGAAATGTGCGCCAAGGAAATGATCGCCAAGGTCGGCACCACCGGCAAGGTCGCCATCATGTCCTACGTCGCAGGTGCCGGCTCCGAGATCGGCCGCGTCGGCGGTTTCAAGGAATACCTCCAGGCGCATTCGAAGCTGCAGGTCGTCGGCCCGTTCTACTCCCAGTCGCAGATGGCGACCGCACTCAACCAGACGACGGACGTGCTGGCCTCCAATGCGGACCTCAAGGGCATCTTCGGCGCCAACGAGCCCACCGCCGTCGGCATGGGCCGCGCGCTGGTGCAAAGCGGCAAGTCCGGCAAGGTCGTCGCCATCGGTTTCGACGGCAACGAGGACCTGCAGAAGTTCGTGCGCGACGGCACGCTCGAGGCCACCGCCGTGCAGAGTTCGTACCAGATGGGCTACCTCGGCGTGAAGACGCTGGCCGACGTGATCGCCGGCAAGCAGGTGCCCAAGTTCCGCGACACCGGCGTGGTGCTGGTGACCCGCGGCAACGTCGACAAGCCCGAAGCAAAGAACGTCCTTTATTGACCCGCAGGTCCGGGCGCGCGCCGCGTGCCCGGACCGGATGCCATCGCCATGCAAGCAAGCGCTCTTCGACCCATTGCCGGCGGCCGCCTCGCACTCAGCGCGCTCGGCCTGGGCACCGCCGCCCTCGCAGGGCTCTACACACCGGTGAGCGCGCACGACGCCGAAGAGACGCTGGCACAGGCCTGGGAGGCCGGGCTGCGCTACTTCGACACCGCGCCGTTCTACGGCTACACGCGAAGCGAGCGGCGGGTCGGCGCCTTTCTGGCCGAACGCCCGCGCGACGCGTTCGTGCTCGGCACCAAGGTCGGTCGGCTGATGCGGCCGGACCCGGGCGTCGCGCCGCTGGACGATGGATGGGCAAATCCGCTGCCATTCCGTCCCGTCTTCGACTACAGCCGCGACGCGATCCTGCGCTCGGTCGAGGACAGCCTGCAGCGCCTGGGACTCGCCCGCATCGACATGCTGCTGGTGCATGACATCGGCCGCATGACCCATGGTGACCGGCACGACAGGCACTGGGAGGCGCTGACCCGCGGCGGCGGCTTCCGCGCGCTGGAGGAACTGCGCGCCGAGGGCCGGGTGGCCGCCATCGGCCTTGGCGTCAATGAGTCTGCGGTGGCGCGCGACGCGATGGGCGAAGTCCATCTGGACTGCACGCTGCTCGCAGGCCGCCACACCTTGCTGGAGCAAGGCGCGCTGGGCTTTCTCGACCAGTGCGCGAAGGCCGGCACCGCGATCATCGTCGGCGGGCCATTCAATTCGGGCCTGCTGGCCGGGCAGGCGAAATTCGACTACGCGGACGCACCGCCGTCCGCGCTCTCTCGCGCGGCAGCGCTGCGCGCAGCCTGCGCAGAATTCGACGTGCCGCTGGAGGCCGCCGCACTCCAGTTCCCGCTGGCGCATCCTGCCGTCGCCGCGGTGCTCTGCGGCATGCGCAGCGCCGAGCAGGTGCGGCAGAACGTCGCCTGGTTCGAACGCGCCATCCCCACGGCCTTGTGGGACGCCCTGCGCGAACGCGGGCTTGTCGACCCGCAGTCGCCCTGCCCCGTCGGGAGCGCCGCATGAAGGTCGACGCGCATCAGCACTTCTGGCGCCTGGCCGATCGCGCCGGCGCCTGGCCGCCGGCGGAACTGCACGCCATCCACCGTGATTTCGGGCCGCAGGACCTCGCGCCGCTGCTGCGCGAGAACGGCATCGACGCGACGGTGCTGGTGCAGTCGCTGCCAACCGCGCAAGACACCGCCTTTCTTCTCGAAACCGCGCGCAACACCGACTTCGTGCGCGGCGTGGTCGGCTGGGCCGACCTGAAGGCCGCCGACGCGGTCCACACCATCGAGGCGCTCGCCGGGGACCCGCTGCTCAAGGGCCTGCGCCCGATGCTGCAGGACCTGCCCGAAGACGACTGGATTGCCGACCCCGCGCTGGCGCCTGCCGCTGGCGCGATGGCACGCCACGGCCTGGTGTTCGACGCGCTGGTGATGCCGCGGCACCTCGCGGCGCTGCACGCCTTCGCCGCCGCCCATCCGACGCTCGCCATCGTCGTCGACCACGCTGCCAAGCCGTCCATCGCGCGCGGCACGCTCGAGCCGTGGCACACGGACATGGCACGCCTGGCCGCGCTGCCTCACGTGCATTGCAAGCTCTCCGGCCTGCTCACCGAGGCCGCCGCAGGTGCGGGGCGCGTGGCATTGCAGCCCTTCGTGCAGGCGGTGTGGACGCTGTTCGGTCCGCATCGGCTGCTGTGGGGCAGCGACTGGCCGGTGCTTCGGCTGGCAAGCGACTACACCGCATGGCGCGCAATGGCCGAAGCGCTGATCGACGCCGTCGATCCTGCGCCCTCGGACGCCGACCGCGCTGCGCTTTTCGGCGGCAATGCCGCTGCCCTCTACCGACTCTGAACCCCCTCATGCTCACCGTCCTCTGCGAAACCCCTGGCCGCCTCGTCGCCCAAGACCGCCCGCGCCCCGTGCGCCAGCCCGGCGAGGTGATGCTGCGCGTCAAGCGAGTCGGCATCTGCGGCACCGACCTCCACATCTTCACGGGCAACCAGCCTTACCTCAACTATCCGCGGGTGATGGGGCATGAGTTCTCCGGCATCGTCGAGGAGACCGATCCGGCAAGCCCGCTGCAGGTCGGCGATCCGGCGTATGTGATGCCCTACCTGTCCTGCGGCCACTGCATCGCCTGCCGGCAAGGCAAGACCAATTGCTGCACCGACATCCGGGTGCTCGGCGTGCACCGCGACGGCGCGCTGACCGAGCTGCTGTGCGTGCCTGCCGGATTCGTGCACGCTGCGACCGGTGTCAGCCTGGACCAGGCGGCGATGCTCGAATTCCTGGCCATCGGTGCGCATGCAGTGCGCCGTGGCGAGATCGTGGCCGGCCAGCGCGTGCTGGTGGCCGGCGCAGGTCCCATCGGGCTGGCCGTGATGCTGTTCGCCAAGCTGCGCGGCGCGAGTGTGACGGCGCTGGACACGCGGCGCGACCGCCTCGACTTCGCGACGACGCACCTGGGCGTTGACGCAGCGGTGCCGGTGGGTGACGGCGACACGGACGAACTGGCCCGGCTGACCGACAACGAGTTTTTCGACGCAGTGTTCGATGCCACCGGCAACGCCAAGGCCATGGAACGCGGATTCCGCTTCATCGCGCATGGCGGGCGCTATGTGCTGGTCTCCATCGTGCAGGGAGCCATCGCCTTCTCGGACCCTGAATTCCACAAGCGCGAGGCCACGCTGCTGAGCAGCCGCAACGCGACGACCGAGGACTTCGAGACGGTGCTCGCGGCCATGCGCGCAGGCCAGGTGCCCGACGCGGCACTGGCCACGCACCGGCTGGCGCTGGCGAACCTCCCTGCCCGCTTCGAGCGCCTGCTCGATCCGGCCGAGGGCGTCATCAAGGCCATCGTCGAATGCTGAGCGCCTGACGATGCCGCTCGGCCATCCCATCCTCCAGTTCGGCACCAGCCGCTTTCTGCAGGCGCATGTCGACCTGTTCGTGTCGCAGGCGCTGGACGCTGGCCAGGCGCTGGGCGGCATCACCGTCGTGCAGACGACAGGCAGTGCGCAGGGCGCGGCGCGTGTCGCGGCGCTGGCCGAGGGCCGCGCTTACCCGGTGCGGCTGCAGGGCCTGATGCACGGGCGGGAAGTCGATGAGTTGTGCCATTGCCATGCCGTGAAGGCGGCGCTGAGCACCACCACGCAGTGGCACCGTGTGCGCCGCGAGTTGGCCGAAGGTGCCGTGCAGGTCGTGGTTTCGAACACCGGCGACGCGGGCTGGCAACTCGCCGACGCGGACGGCCCCGGCCTTGCCGCGCCCGACGCCGCCGCGCCGCAGGCGTTTCCCGCCAAACTGCTGGTGCTGCTGCACGACCGCTGGCAGGCGCAACCGGAGGCTGCCCTCAGCCTGCTGCCATGCGAACTGGTGTCGCGCAACGGCGACCGCCTGCGCGAACTGGTCGCCGGCCTTGCCAGGGCCTGGCAACTGCCGGCGGCGTTCGAGGACTGGCTGCGCGGTCATCTGGTCTGGGGCAACTCGCTGGTCGACCGGATCGTGTCGGCGCCGCTGGAGCCGGCCGGGGCGATCGCGGAGCCCTATGCACTGTGGGCCATCGAGCGAACCGCCGGGCTGATCGTTCCCTGCCGCCATCCAGCCATCGTCCCGACCGATGCGCTCGACCGGTTCGAGCGGCTCAAGCTCTGGCTCCTCAACCTGGCGCACACGGTGCTCGCGGAGCTTTGGCTGCGCGAGGGCCAGCCGGCCGGACGCACGGTGCTGGAGGCCATGCATGTCGCCGCGTGGCGTCTGACGCTGGAAGGCGTGTGGACCGATGAGGTGCTGCCGGTGTTCGACGCCCTGGGTCAGGGCGGGGCTGCGCGCGCCTATCGGGACGAGGTTCGCGAGCGGCTGCTCAACCCGTTTCTTGCGCATCGCCTGGCCGACATCGCCGGCAACCACGACCAGAAGAAGGCGCGCCGCCTGGCGCCCGTGGTCGCGGCGGCCCGCGAGCACGCGCCGGCGCTTGCCCAACCCTGGCTCTGCGGCGCCCTCGCGTCGTCAGGCTCAACCAATCAGGATCCGTCATGAAACGAATGGGAAATGTGTCCGGCGGGGCGGAGGTGTGCCATGTCGACTGAGACCCAGGCTCCGGCGGTGCTGATGCTGCATCCGGACGACAACGTCGCCGTGGCCCGCGCCGTGCTGGTGGCGGGCGCGGTGATCGCGGTTCCGCGCGGCGGCGCGCTGGTGGCTCGCAACGAGATTCCCGCGGGCCACAAGATCGCGCTCGCTGACATCGCAGCGGGCACCGTGGTGCGCAAGTACGGCCAGGTCATCGGCAAGGCCACCGCGCCCATCGCCGCCGGCGAGCACGTGCACGTGCACAACCTGGACATGGGCGACTCCCATCCGCTGCACGGCATCGGCCACGCCTACGTGCCGACCCGGCCCGCGGAGGTGCCCGCCACCTTCGAGGGCTACCTGCGCGCAGACGGCGGTGTCGGCACGCGCAACTTTGTCGGCGTGGTGTCCAGCGTCAATTGCTCCGCGACGGTGTGCAAGGCCATCGAGAAGGCGTTCGCGGGCGCCGCGATGGCCGAGTGGCCGGGCGTGGACGGCGTCGTCGCGATCACCCACGGCGGCGGCTGCGGCCTGAGCGGACGCGGCGAGGGCATCGAGTTGCTGCAGCGCACGCTGCGCGGCTACGCAGCCCATGCCAACTTCGCGGCCGTGCTCATCATCGGGCTGGGCTGCGAGGTGAACCAGGTCGACGGCCTGGTCGACCCGCGGCTCGCGGCGATTCCCGGACGGCTGCGCACGATGACCATCCAGGACGCAGGCGGCACCCGCGAGGCCATCGCCAAGGGGGAGGCCATCGTGCGGGAAATGCTGGATCTCGCCGCCACCGCCCGCCGCACAACGCTGCCCGCGAGCCGGCTTGTCGTCGGCCTGCAGTGTGGCGGCTCGGACGGCTATTCGGGCATCAGCGCCAACCCCGCGCTCGGCGCTGCAGTCGACCTGCTCGTGCGCCATGGCGGCACCGCGATCCTGTCAGAGACGCCCGAGATCTACGGCGCCGAGCACCTGTTGACGGCGCGCGCCGCGCGGCCCGAGATCGCGGAACGCCTGATGGCCCGGCTGCGGTGGTGGGAGGATTACACCGGCAAGAACGGCGGCGACATGAACAACAACCCATCGCCCGGCAACAAGGCAGGCGGCATCACCACCATCCTCGAGAAGTCGCTCGGCGCCGTCGCCAAGGGCGGCAACACCGGGCTGATGGACGTGGTCGAGTACGCCGAGCCGGTCACCGCGCACGGGCTGGTGTTCATGGACACGCCGGGCTACGACCCGGTCTCGGCCACCGGCCAAGTCGCCGGCGGCGCCAACCTGATCTGCTTCACCACGGGCCGCGGCTCCACCTACGGCTGCAAGCCCACGCCGTCCATCAAGCTGGCCACCAACAGCACGATGTTCGAGCGCATGCGCCTGGACATGGACTTCAACGCCGGCGAGATCGTCGACGGCACGCTGGATGTCGCTCAGGCGGGCGAGCGCCTGTTCCAGCTCATGCTGGCCACGGCCTCGGGACAGCGCACGCTGAGCGAGCAGCACGACCTCGGCAACAACGAATTCGTGCCGTGGCAACTCGGAGCCGTGATGTGAGCGCCAGCGCAGCGTTGGACGTCCTGACCGCTGGCGAGGCCCTGGTCTTGCTCGCGGCAGAGGAGACAGGCGGCCTGCATGCCGTCGAGCGGTTCCGCCGGTTCAGTGCTGGGGCGGAGTTGAATGTTGCGATCGGCCTGGCGCGCCTCGGCCTGCGCGTCGGCTACCTGACCCGGCTGGGCGACGATGCCTTCGGTCGCTTCCTCGCCGAAGTCCTCCGGCGCGAAGGCATCGTCGCGGACTTCGCGAGCGTCGATCAAGGCAGCTCCAACGGCTTCATGCTGAAGTCGCTCGAAGCGGACGGCACCGATCCGCAGATCGAGTACTTCCGCCGCGGTTCTGCGGCCAGCCGCATGCACGCGGGGGATCTCGCCCGCCTCGACGGCACCCGGGCACGCCACCTGCACCTCACGGGCATCCTGCCCGCACTGTCACCTGGCTGCAGCGAACTGGCGCAAAGGCTCGCCGAGCGCGCGCGCGAGCAAGGCAGCAGCCTGTCGTTCGACCCGAACCTGCGCCCTCGCCTGTGGCCCGACCGCGAGCAGATGATCCGGTCCATCAACGGATTCGCGGCCATCAGTGACCTGGTGCTGCCTGGCCTGGCGGAAGGGCGCCTGCTGACAGGCCGAGCCCAGCCCGACGACATCGCCGATTTCTACCTGGCGCTGGGCGCAGGAGCCGTCGTGGTCAAGCTCGGCCCGGATGGCGCCTATTGCGCCAACCAGCAGGGGCTTCGCGCACACGTGCCAGGCGTCCAGGTGAAGCGAGTGGTGGACACCGTGGGCGCAGGCGATGGCTTCGCGGTCGGTGTCGTCAGCGCACTGCTCGAAGGCTTGCCGCTGGATGCGGCGGCGCAACGCGGCTGCGCCATCGGGGCACGCGTCGTTCAATTCCCAGGAGACTGCGACGGCCTGCCCACGCGGGCGCAGTTGCAGGTTTGACCACGCCGCCACTGCAGGCCTTTGGCCTTTCCTGAAACACATCAGGAGCGCGTCAGCGCTTTGGAAGAAGCGGGTTGATCGCCGCCACGGCATCGTCGAATCGCCCCGCTCTCTCGGCATTGCGCATGCAGTCGACACCTGCTCGGCCTGCGCTTCGGGGCCGTTCGGCGCTTTGCCGCGCAGGCCGACAGCTCAGGCCGAAGCCGAGGTCTCGGCAGCGAAAGCGCGGTAGGAACGCAGCGGCCGGCCCAGCAGCGTCGTCAGGCGTTCGACGTCACCGGCGTCGGGCTTCATGCCTTCGGTCAGGAAACGCTCGCTCATCAGGCGCATGTCGTAGGCCATCCAGCCCGGCATGAAGTTCAGCAGGTTCTTCTCGAAGCCCGCGGTGTCGTCGCCACCGTAGTTGATCGGGCGACCCAAAACGTCCGACCAGATGCCGGCGACGTCGCTTCCCGTCAGCGCATCCGGGCCGACCAGGTTGATCCGGCTCAGTGGCAGCGAGCCCGGTGCCTGTTCGCGGCGCAGCAGTTCGAGGGCCGCGACTTCCGCGATGTCGCGCGTGTCGATCATGGCCAGACCCTTGCTGCCGATGGGCATCGGATACACGCCGTAGCCGGTGATGACGTCTTTGATGGTGAGGTCGTTCTGCATGAAGTACGCGGGCCGCAGGATGGTGGCGCCGAAGCCCATCTGCTCGAGCATCCGCTCCACGCCGAACTTGCCGGCGAAGTGGGGCACGTTGAGGTACTTGTCGCTGTGGATCACCGACAGGTAGACGACCCGGTCGATGCCCGCATCGCGCGCCAGATTGAGCGTGACCAGGGCCTGCGTGAACTCGTCGGGGACGACGCCGTTGAGCAGGAACAGCGTGGAGGTCCCGGCCAAGGCTCTGCGCAGCGACTCGACGTCGAGCAGGTCACCTTGAACGACTTCGACGCCGGCGGGGAACTGGGTCCTGGCCGGGTCGCGGACGAGTGCCCGCACGGCGGCGCCCCGGTCCACGAGTTGCTGAACGACTTGGCGGCCGATGGCGCCAGAGGCGCCGGTGATCAGGATGGTCATGAAAAACTCCGTGTTTGGTTGAAGCGAGACCAGATCTTCTTCGTTCCTACCGAAGGCCGATAGCCGATATATTTGGACACTTCGTCTCACAGGTGGAACACATGGACTTGCTTGCGCTGGCTGACTTCAACCTGGTCGCCCGACACGGGGGCGTCGGGCGCGCAGCGCGCGAATCGGGCCGCCCCAAGGCCACGCTGTCGCGGCGCGTGGCAGATCTGGAAAGCGGCCTCAACCTGCGTTTGTTCGAGCGGGGCGCGAGGGCGCTGAAACTCACCGAAGAGGGGCGCGCCCTGTACGAGAGGACCTCGGCGCTGCTGCTCGAAATCGACGAAACGGCTGCGGCGATCACGTCGGGCGGCGCGACACCGCGAGGCAGCTTGCGGGTGAGCGCGCCGCTGCTCTTCTCGCAGGCCGCCATGGGGAAGCTCGCGGCCAGGTTCGCGCTGCAGTATCCCGAGATCCGCCTCGAGGTCACCACCGAGGACCGGGCCGTGGACATGGTGGAAGAGGGCTACGGCCTCGTGATCCGCGTCAACCCCGACCCAGATGCGAGGCTGGTGGGGCGGATCCTCGTGAGGGATCGCCTCGTCGTGGTCGCCAGTCCGAAACTCAAGCCACCTGCAGGCCAGGCGACGGTGCCAGCGGTCATGCGAGGCGGCGGCTTCGGCGCAGCGGCATCTTCCTGGGAGTACATCGGCGCGTCTGGCAAGAAGAAGCGCATCACCGTGACACCCGCTTTGAGTCTTGCCTCGTTGTTCATGGTGCGAGACGCGGTTCGCGCGGGCGTCGGTGTGGCGCGCTTGCCGATCTCTCTGGTGACCAAGGATCTGGCCGGCGGGCAGTTGGTGCGCTGGGGCGACGTCGAAGGCCCGGAGATTGCACTGTGGGCCTTGTACCCCTCTCGCCGGCTGCTGAGCGCACGTGTATCGACCTTCCTGGAGTTCTTGAAAGCGTCGTTTCCCACAGGGTCGCCAGATGAACTGGCGGCCTTCATCGACTGAGCTGGGGCCTGTTGACACATCCCAAGTGCCTCCCGAGTGCCTCCCAAGTGCCTCCCAAGTGCCTCCCAAGTGCCCGATCGGCTGAGCTTCCAGCGCTCTTGCGGGCTCGACGAGGTGCTGCACATTGCTCGCCCGAGAGCTGGTACAGCCCCTGAAGGAATACCATTCGCACCAGCACCTCGATGGCATCCACAAGAAGTCAGAAAGTCATTGACCTGCTTCCCGAAAAGCCTCAAGCTCCAGCGGCGAAAATTTGTTGATAACCAGCAAATCCTCCATCGCCCTCTACACACGTCGCCCCCAACGACTTGTCATGACCGTTCGAGCTGCCTGCAGCCCTCCGAGCGGCCGTTTTACCTGCGGTGCTGTTTGAGCCTGCAGCTTTGATTGATCAAGATTTTCCCTTCTGCCATTTCCATGGGCCAATTCGTCGTTTCGCCCACGACACACCCGACCGAATGCGGCCGCTTTCGCGCCTCGATCTCGGTTCAGCGATCGCAAGGCAACGGCAGCTACTGCCGTGTCTTCCGTTTTGACAAGACGTTTGCCTCACGTGATGCGGCCCGGCTCTTTGCCGTGTCCCAGGGCTGGCTGCAAACCAGCATGGCCCAACCACCGGCCTGCTGACGGCTTGGCGGGAGACGTTCCCACAAGCGGCCCCAACTGCGAAACCGGGTTTCGCGAATGCGCACTTGAACCTGCGCCACTCTCATCCAGAAAGGCTCAATCATGAGCAGCAAAATCTACGTGGGCAACCTGCCTTACTCCGTCACCGACGCCAGCCTGAAAAACAATTTTTCGGAGTTTGGTGACGTGTCGTCCGCCAAGGTCATGATGGACCGAGACACCGGCAAATCCAAGGGCTTCGGCTTCGTGGAAATGTCCAACGCCGAGGTGGCACAAGCCGCCATCGAGGCACTGCACGGCATGTCGGTGGACGGACGCTCCATCGTGGTGAGCCTGGCTCGCCCCCGCGAGGCCACTGGTGGCGCTGGCGGCCATGGCGCTGGCGGCTTTACCGCCAGCAAGCGCGCCGACGTTGGCTACGGTAACGGGGGCTACGGCGGCGGTCGTTATTGAGCGCTTTCGGGCGCACGCAAAGCCGGCCCCAAGAGGCCGGCTTTTTTTCGTCCGTCGCGCCGGCGCGGCCGCTTGACGGTGACGGCCTTCTTGTACAACTGCGCGAAGAACTGGCAGCTCATCGAAGCTCACGGGCAAAGACCGCCGACGCCACCGAGTCCCCCTGCCAGTGTGACCGGCGGATGGGCCGCGCCGTGCGGCTGCCTCCGATCATCCGCAGCCGAATGGGCTTCAAGGTGGGCCCTGCCCCGCTTCTCACCGTGTCAGGGCTGACCTTCCCGCCTGAGCAGCTCAGCATGTTGCCAGAGGTCGTTCAGCAGATCGTCATAGACCTTGGCCTCTGCCCCTTCGATGGAGGTGTTCGTCACGAAGACGATGGCGGTCTCATGAGACAGGTCGGAAAGCATCTCGGCGCGCACGCCCGGATCCGACCCACCATGGCCGATGCGGGTGACGTTGAACTTGGTGGACCAGAAGATGCCCGAGTTCTTCTCATTCAAGGTCACGTTGTCGGGCTTGTGGGCGTCGGTGTACTGGAACCTGAGCATCTCTTCCACCGTCCTGGTGTCCAGGATGCGCGCCTGTTGGTACTGTCCGCCGTTCAACAGGGCGATGAAGAACCGCGACAGGTCGCTCACCGTGGTTCTGACGCCTCCGTCCGCGTAGGTCGTCAGCCCGTACGGCGGGATGGGAATGCTCAGGCCGGACTGGCCGACGTAGAGGGTCGAGTGCGAACCGGCCGGCACGTCCGCCAGCCGCCAGGCCGTACGGCTCATGCCCAGTGGCTGAAAGATCCGCCGCTGGGTGTACGAAGCCAGCGATTCGCCCATGGCTTGCTCGACGATGAAGCCCGCCAGGCCCGCCCCGATGTTGGAGTATTCGCGGTGCGTCCCGGGCACGATCGGCAGAAAGTTCTCTCGGGCGTAGCGGCTGCCGCCAGGCACCAGATAGGCCTTGAGGAAGGCGCCCATGGGCTCGGGTGCATCCGAGCCCCAGTGGTACGTATCCCGGTAGACCTCCCAGCGGTCCGTGATGCCCGAGGTGTGCGTCGCCAGCTGGCGAAGCGTGATGGGGGCGTCGGGAAAGAACGGGTTGGCGATCCGGAACGGCAGGTAGGTGTTGATGTCGGCATCGAGCGAGAGCTTCCCGCTCTGCACCACCTGCATCAGCGCTGCGCCCGTCACGGTCTTGCTGATCGAGCCGACGTTGATGACCGTGTCGGGCGTGAAGGGTGTTTTCGCGGCTTGATTCGCGTAGCCCCAACCCTGCATCCACACCACCCGCCGATCAAGGATGAGGGCCGCGGCTGCACCGACGATCCCGGCGTCGTCCATCCGCTTCTGGATCCTGCGCTTCAACGCTTCGCCGGAAGCCATCGCGGCGCGGGGATCGGGCAAGGCTTGTGGCGCCGCCAACGCCGCCACAGCCGGCTGTCCGGCCAGCACCACGGCCGACATCATGCTGACCGATGCCACGGCCAGCGCCCACGATCTACCTGCGCCCATTGCATCTCCTCTTGCTCGAAATTCACACGATCAGTGCCTGGTCAAGCCTGCAAGCCTTTCGACTCGGACTTGGGCGGCACCCATGGCAGGCATCAGGATGCCACCACGAAGCGCACCGGGCGAAGGTTTGCGACGAAGCGAGCCCTGAGCCGATAGACCAGGGAATGGATGGCTCGCTTTGCTGCTCGTCCGTCAGCTCAATCGTCGGGGCAACTCGCAATTGCTCCGTCCAATGCAAACCGCAGTAGCGCATTGCGGATACGCAGTGCATTCAAGTTCATTCAAGAACGAAACGTCACACTAGGAAGAGGGCCCTCGCCCGCGCTTTCGCGGAGAGTTTGTCTGCGGCGCCCAAGAGGCCCTCAAGTGATCGATGAACCATCTGCCGGCGGGCCCGGGTGGTTCCGAAGGCCGGTGGTATGCGGACATCGTCAACGCAAAGCCTGACTGCGGGAGGTCGTGCAAATCCAGGACGACCAAGGTGCCCGCCGCAATGTCCTCCTCGACCATGTGCAAGGGCATCCCGCCCCACCCCACGCCGTCCTTGATGAATGCATGCTTCGTCGACAGGTCGGCCAGCCGCCAGGTCGACGGCGACACGACGCCGTAGTCGCGTCCGGCCATGAGGTCGGATCTGTCGGTGAGCACGAGCTGCGCATGCTTCGCCACTTCGCGTCTTGTGATCCGAGATCCAAGACTCGCGAGGGGGTGGCTGGCTGCGGCAACGAAGACCAAGGGCACTTCGCCCAGTCGCTCGCTGACCAGCGACGGGAACGTCAACGGCAACGCAGCCAGGATGCCCAAGGTGCATCGACCATCCAGCACGGGCTGATAGGCCGCCCCCAAGCCTTCAACAAAGAGTCGAAGCGGCGTCAACGGAAACTGGATCGCGAAGGCCTTGGCGGCAGCGCTGACAACCGCGGTGGGGAAGAACACATCGACCACCACCGAAAGCTCGCTCTCGAGGCCCGATGCCATCAACTTGGCGCGGGCCTTGAGGGTGTCCACCCCGGACACGATGTTGCGCGCGTCCGCAAGCAAAAGCACGCCCTCCGGCGTGAGCTTCGGGAATCGACCGGAGCGGTCAAAGAGCACAACCCCGATCTGGTCCTCGAGACTGCCAATCCAACCGCTTACTGCCGACTGAACGCGGTTGAGCTTGCGAGCCGCAGCCGAGAAGCTTCCCTCATCCACTGCCGCGATGAAAGTTCGGAGCTGATCCAGGGAGACACCGTCAAGCATGGGAGGAGGCCATCTCGAAAACAGATGGTTCGCATCTCAATATACCGGCTTCTCGGCGGCCGGGCCTGTTGGCACATTTGCGTTGTGCACTTGGCCACGCGAAGTGGGTTCATGGCGAACTTGACCCAAGTCGGGCCGACCACCTCGGCATACCAGACCCCGTGAAGCGTGGGGTGCAGATCGAAGTTATCACGCAACAGGCATTCGGTCCTTCCGAATACTTCACAACCATCGAGGTTTCATCATGCAGCTTCTCCATCTCGACTCCAGCGCACTCGGTGCCGCATCGGTGAGCCGCCAGCTCTCAGCCGAAATCGTCGCCCGCCAGCGCGCCCTGCACCCGGACATTCGCGTCACCTACCGGGACCTGGCGGCCGATCCGGCCCTGCACCTGACGGGCACCCACATGGCCATTCGTGCCGGCGCATCCAATGCGGACGCGACCATCGCCGCTGATCTGGTCAAAGGCAATGCCTACCTGGACGATCTCCTCGCAGCAGATATCGTCGTCATTGGCGCACCCATGTACAACTTCTCGATTCCGACGCCACTCAAGTCCTGGGTCGACCGCATCGCCGTGGCGGGCAAGACGTTTCAGTACACCGCGACCGGCCCCGTGGGCCTGCTGAAGGGCAAGAGAGCTTTCATCGCGTCGGCGCGAGGCAGCGTGTATCCGGCGGGAACCCCAGCGGCAGCGAACGAGCACCAGGAGAGCTACCTCATCGGCTTGCTGTCATTCCTCGGCCTGACGGACGTGAAGGTTGTGCGCGCTGAGGGCCTTGCGTTCGGCCCGGAGGCCAAGGATGCAGCCGTCGCGAGCGCCCTGGAGGACATCGCGGCCATCACGGCCTGAGTCGACGAGGCCCCGGATTTGGAAGCTCAACCATGACTTGCGCCATCATCGGCTCCGGACACATCGGAACCGCTCTCGCGCGCCAGTTCGCGCGCAACCGGATTGCCGTGATGGTTTCCAACGCGCGCGGCCCTGATTCCCTCAACGAGCTTGTGAACGAGTTGGGCCCTTCGGTGACTGCTGCCAGCCTCCAGGACGCCCTCGAGGCCGACATCATCCTTCTCGCCGTGCCCTTCGCAGCACATGCGGAGATCGCGAAGGCGAGGAAGGACTGGAAGGGCAAGACGGTCATCGATGTCACGAACTTCCGCGAAACGGACCTCACGCCGCTGGGTGGGTTGCAATCAAGTGATTTCGTGGCCGGGGGTCTTCCCGGCGCGAAAGTTGTCAAGACTTTCAATCAGCTCCCGGCAGCTCTCCTCGCGCGCAATCCGGCCGAGTGCGGCGGACGACGCGTGATGTTTGTGGCCGGCAACCATGACGAGGCGAACACAGAGGTTGCGTCTTTGGTCGCGTCGCTTGGGTTCGCTCCCATCATCCTGGGCAAGATTGCCGAAGGCGGAAGCCTGCTGCGGTTCCGCGGCCCACTTGTTCTGCAGAACCTGATCGAGCTCGGCGCTCCCCATCGTGGCTGACGGTTCGGCGAATGCCCGCTAATGGGCGCCGTACTTGATACAGGAACTTCCGCCTGGGGTCGCCATGGAGAGCTCTGTATAGCGCCCCGTTGCTGCCTCTCGCCGCTTCAGACAAGTGACCTCGAACCGGTCATTCGGCTTCCTGCTGGACCAGGCTGTCGCGCTCCGCGAAGATGCCTGCCATCACCGCCGCGTTCTTGGTTCCCCAGGTGCACAGCGGGATGATCGCGTCGGCCAGACCGCGACCGAGCGGGGTCAGCGCATAGTCCACGCGCGGCGGTACTTCGTTGTAGCTTGTTCGCGCCAGCACCCGATCGGCCTCCAGATCCTTCAGCGACTGGATGAGCACCTTGTCGCTGACGCCCTCGACCAGTCGCTTCAGTTCGCCGTAGCGCTTCGGGCCGTCGCGAAGGAAGAACAGGACCAGCGGTTTCCACTTGCCCGAGATGACGCGGAGCGTGGCATTGAGCCCGCAGCCAGTGCCGCAGATTTCAGAAGAGGTCGTCATTTTTGATACTTACCAAAATGTGCATACTTGTCCTTAGGTTATCAGCGGTGCATATTCGCTGGCAAGGAAGCAGATGGCTGTTTTCGAACCACTTCAACGAAAGATGCACGTCATGAACAGACTGATTGGAAAGACCGCCGTGATCACCGGTGGCGCGACCGGTATCGGCCGCGCCGCGGCAAAGCGCTTCATCGAGGAAGGCGCATTCGTCTTCATCTTCGGCCGCCGGCAGGAAGCGCTCGACACCGCCGTGGCCGACTTGGGACCCAATGCCCGCGCGGTGAAGGGCTCGGTCTCGGATGAGGCCGACCTCGACCAACTCTACGCGGCGGTGAAGGCCGAGCGCGGATCCCTCGACATCGTCTTCGCCAATGCCGGGGCGGGAAGCCCGCTTCCACTCGGCAAGATCACCGCCGCGCACATCGACGAAACCTTCGACACCAATGTGAAAGGCACGATCTTCACGGTCCAGAAGGCGTTGCCGCTGATGGGCAAGGGCGCGTCGATCATCCTGACCGGATCGAGCGCGGGAACCACGGGCGCCCCTGGATTCACCGCCTACAGCGCGAGCAAGGCGGCAGTGCGCAACCTCGCGCGGACTTGGGCGGAGGACCTGAAGGGCACCGGCATCCGTGTCAACGTGCTATCTCCCGGCGCGACCGCGACCGAACTCGCGAAGGCAGCCCTGGGCGAGGAGGGTCAGAAGGCCTACGGTGCGATGACTCCCCTCCAGCGCATGGCCGATCCGTCCGAGATCGCAGCGGCGGCCGCCTTTCTCGCGTCGTCGGACAGCAGCTTCATGACCGCCAGCGAGGTCGCCGTCGACGGCGGCTTGGCGCAACTCTGACGCACGGAGCCAGGCTCGGGCAGCAGCGAACCTGATGCTGGCGAGGCTCCGACGGGGGCCTTTCCAACCTTCATTCACAGCGGACCAAGGAACACGATGACGAAGAAAACCTACCGTGGCACGTGCCACTGCGGTGCGCTCGCCTTCGAGGCCAAGATCGACTTCGACAAGGGCACGACGCGCTGCAACTGCTCGATCTGCACCAAGTCACGCTTCTGGTTCGCGATCGTGCCGCCTGAAGATTTTGAAATCGAGAGAGGCGAAGACCAGCTCACCGATTACGCATGGATTCCGCCCGGCAAATCCGAGTCCCACCTTCGCTACCGCTTCTGCAGGACCTGTGGTGTCCGCACCTTCGCAGAGGGAAACGAAGCGAAGTTCTACGCTGTGTCCATCGCCGCGCTGGACGGCATCGAGCAGGACGCCGACCAGCTCGCCAGGACCTTGAAATACAACGACGGCCGTCACGACGACCTGAAGCACGAGCCGGAAGACACCCGCCTCCTGTGAACTTGGCAAGAAAGAAATCTTTATGAACTACGCAATCATCGGCTTCGGCCGGATCGGCCAAGCACTGGCCAAGGCGTTTGCCCGAAGCGGCATCGCCGTCTCCGTCGCAACCAAGCGCAACCCGGAAAGCTTCGCATCCGACGCGGCCGCGATCGGACCGCAGATAAGTCCCACCACACTGACGGAGGCCGCCAAGGCGGACGTCGTCTTTCTGGCTGTGCGGTTTGAATCGCACGCAGATGTCGGGGGTGCGCTTTCCGACTGGCACGGAAGAACCATCATCGACGTGAGCAATGCCTATGGCGTGCCTCCCGAAACCTTGGGAGGACAGCCCTCATCCAGGTTCGTTGCACAGGCCTTCCCTGGTGCCCGACTGGTCAAGGGCTTCAACCATCTGGGCGCTGCCGTCCTCGATCAGGATCCCGCTGTGCACGGCGGAAAGCGAGTCGTGTTCCTGGCGAGCGATGATGAAGGCGCGGCAGCAGAGATTGGCGAGCTCGCGAAAAATCTCGGCTTCGCGCCGATCCAGCTTGGCGGGCTATCCGAAGGTGGATTGCTCGTGCAGGCACGCGGAAACACCTGGGGTCGCCTGATCTTCAAGGACCTGGTCAAGTTCGAGTGATGAGAAGACGCTCGAATCGGGTCGAGCACGATCCGATTCGAGCCTGCCGGAGAAGACACGATGAGCACCAAGTTCAAGGTCGTGAAGAACTTCTTCGCCGCCATGGGCCGAGGCGACAAGCAGACTCCGCCGGCGCCCGTTCATTGACGTTGGCGGAGAGGTCGCCCCGCCGAAATCGAACTCCAAGCCATCCAACGCGGTCCGAAAATCGGGCTGCCTTCTGTGAAACTCTCCCCCCGGTTGAATTGGCCGTTGTGCCAGTATCCGAAGTACCCGCGTTACGCCGGCCCGGCGAACGACCCCAACGCCGCGAAGATGGCATCGAACTACACCTGCAGTTAGGGCCGAGTCGGGGCCCGGCCGAACAAGGCGGCGCATCGAGACCCGTGGGCGGGCAGTCGCCGCGGCGACGCGGCGGTGCACACGATTCACGTTGCCAAAGTTGCGCGCCGGGGTGCAGGCTCTCAGGTGGTCAGCGCGTCCCCGCGGCGCGGGTCGCCGTGGAATGGCCCCGCCCTGCGACGGCCGCCGGCCCGCGTTTCGGTGCCGCGGCCGCGGCTGCGTGGCGGTTGCGCGCCGCCGTCATCTGCGGCATGTGGCTTTCGATCCAGTCCGTCAGGCCCACGACCTGGTGCGAGGCGTCGCGGCCCAGCGGCGTCAGGCTGTACTCGACATGCGGCGGCACCACGTCGTGCGCCACCCTCAGCACCAGGCCGTCGAGTTCCAGCCATTGCAGCGTCTGCGCCAGCATGCGTTCACTGACGCCGCCGATGGCCCGCCTCAGTTCGGCGAAGCGGTGTGTGCGCTTGGTCAGCACCATCAGCACGAAAAGTCCCCAGCGGCTGGTCATGTGCTTCAACACTTCGCGCGACGGGCAGGCCTCGGCGAGCAAGTCCCCTCGCGCCGTGCGGCCCCCCTTCGGGCGCCGGGCTCCAGGGTCCTTCGGATGGGCGGATTCACTTACTTCCATGTACGTACTTTCAAAAAGTAATCATTGATTCTAGAGTGGCGCCTCGTCATTCACTTCACCGTCTCACCATGACCACCGCCACCTCCATCGCCATCACCGGCGCCACCGGTCAACTGGGCCGCCTCGTCGTCGCCGCGCTGAAGCAGCGCGTTGCCGCCGAGCAGCTGCTCGCCCTGGTCCGCACGCCGGCCAAGGCCGGCGACCTGGGCATCGCCGCCCGAGCCGCCGACTACACCGGCCCCGACACCCTGCCCGGCGCGCTGGCCGGCGTGCAGACGCTGCTGCTGATCTCGTCCAGCGAGGTCGGCCAGCGCGAAGAGCAGCACCGCAACGTCATCGACGCAGCACGTGCGGCCGGCGTCGGGCGCATCGTCTACACCAGCCTGCTGCGTGCCGATGTCTCCACGCTCAGCCTGGCCAGCGAGCACCGCGCGACCGAGGCCATGCTGAAAGCCAGCGGCGTCGCCTACACCCTGTTGCGCAATGGCTGGTACACCGAGAACTACGCCGGTGCCATCCCCGGGGCCTTGGCCGGTGGCGCGCTCATCGGCAGCGCCGGCGAGGGGCGCATCGCGTCGGCCGCGCGCGCCGACTACGCAGAGGCTGCGGCCGTGGTGCTGACGACGCCGGGACAAGAAGGCCGCACCTACGAACTGGCCGGCGACACGTCGTACACGCTGGCCGAGTTCGCGGCCGAGCTGTCACACCAAACCGGGCGTTCGATCCCCTACCGGAACATGCCGCCGGCCGAGTACGCGAACGCGCTGGCCGGCTTCGGGCTGCCGCCAGCGTTGGCCGAAGCGATCGCCGGCTGGGACTTCGAAGCCTCCAAGGGCGCCCTGTTCGACGACGGCAAGGCGCTGTCGCGCCTGATCGGCCGGCCGACGACGCCGCTGGCACAGGTGATCGCCGCCGCCTTGAAGGCGTCCTGAAGGACGCCATCACACTCTCGCCACCGTCAATGGAGATTGACGTCCCCTTCCGGACGAGTCGATGCAATTCACATCGCCATCGAGGCACGCGTTGCCGACACCCGCACCGCGGCGCGTTCGGGACGGGAAAGTCTTTTTCATTCGTTGGGCTCGAACGCCCGCATATCGGAGCTCCCGTGCAAACCACTTTCCATGCCCTCGTCATTGCGTTCCTGCTTGCCGCCTCTCCGGCGCTGCGAGCGCAGGTTCCGGTCCTCGCAAATCCGAACCAAGAGCAGATGCTGATCGGCAGCGATCCCAAGGCAGTCATGAACAAGCGGTTGGTCTACGACTTCTGGCGTGAGGTCTTCGAAGGCGGACACATGGAACTGGCCGAGAAATACATGGCTGATTCCTATGTCCAACACAACCCGAACGTCGCCACCGGACGAGCAGCATTCGTGGACTTCTTCAGCAAGGTCGCCAAGCCCAAGCCGATCGAGCCCAAGATCAAGGCCCCATTGGTCGCCGTCGTAGCCGAAGGAGACTTGGTCGTACTCGCCTTCGCGCGCGAGGGCACCGATCCGAAGGACGCGACGAAGAAGTACACAACGACGTGGTTTGACATGTTCCGCATCGAGAACGGCAAGATTGCAGAACACTGGGACCCGACCACCAAACAGTAGGCCGACGGCACCGTGTCGGCGCGACCACAGTCACAGGCTGCCAACCTCAGGCGGGCGGCAACCGGATTGCTGGTTTGCAGCGTGCGCGACGACAGCGGCAGTCCCAACGTAAAGTGCTTTGCTGCGGCAAGCGCGCTCGGCGGATCGTCCAGAAGCTCGTCGAAGCGCCCACGGGCTGAACGTGCGCCGCGGAACGCCAATCGGCATGGGCTTCGCGCTTGGGCGTGTGCCACTGCCCGGCCGTGTAGTGCAAGGCCCGTCCCGGCAAGCTCCTGGGCAACACGCTGTGCAGGTTGGCCAGCAGCAGCTTCTCGATCTCGCTGAGCACCGGCACACTGTCGTGCTGGCGTCGCCGCGTGAGCTCTGCGGGACCGACGCTTGTACGATGGTGATACAGGTCTCGACCAACTGGGTAGTGGCAGTGGCCGGATCGCAGCGAAAAATTCTGGGGTATGAGTGGGGGCATCACTCACAGCCATGTAAATGGATCTCAACAAAAACATGAACTTAGGTACACCATGAAACTCGCCACCTGGAACGTGAATTCGCTGGCCGTGCGGTTGCCGCAGTTGCTGGACTGGCTTGGCCAGCATCAGACGGATGTGGTGGTGCTGCAGGAAACGAAACTGACGGACGACAAGTTTCCGCACGAGGCGCTGAAGGAAGCCGGCTATCACGCGCAGTGGTTCGGCCAGAAGACCTACAACGGCGTGGCGCTGGTGTCGCGCGAGCCGGCGACCGATGTCGCGCGCAACATCTTCGGCTTCGAAGACGAACAGGCACGGGTGATCGCGGCAACAGTGAACGGCGTGCGCGTGGTCGGCGCGTATTTCCCGAACGGCCAGGCACCGGACAGCGACAAGTTCGTCTACAAGATGGGCTGGCTGACGGCGCTGCGCCGTTGGCTGGCAGACGAAATGGCCCAGCACCCGCAACTGGTGCTGATGGGCGACTTCAACATCGCGCCGGAGGACCGCGACGTGTATGACCCGGTTGCCTGGGCCGGGCAGATCCACTGCACGCCCGAAGAGCGGGCGCACTTCCAGGCGCTGATCGCGATGGGCTTCGTCGACGCGTTCCGGCTCTTCGAGCAGCCGCCCAAGAGCTGGAGCTGGTGGGACTACCGCAACCTGGCGTTCCGCAAGAACCAGGGCCTGCGCATCGACCACATCCTCGTCAGCCAGGCGCTGAAGCCGCGGGTCACGGCCTGCGTGATCGACAAGCTGCCGCGCAAGAACGAGCGACCCAGCGACCACGCACCGGTGGTCATCACCCTCGACTGACATCGACAAGCGCCACGGCCAGAGGCTTGCAGGCCTGGCCGCATCAATCGTCCAGCGCGAGTTCCTGGATCTTGCGAGTGATGGTGTTGCGGCCAATGCCCAGCTTTTGCGCCGCCTCGATGCGGCGACCGCGGGTGATGGCCAGCGCAGTGCGGATCAGCCGTGCTTCGAACTGACGGGTCAGCAGGTCCCAGACCTCGGGCGAACCGGCTTCCAGCAGGCGCTTGGCCTCGGTTTCGAGGTCCTGCAACCAGGGTGCCTCGCCGCTGCTGCTGGGCGCAGCTGCCACGCCGGCTGGCGCCGCTGCTGCTGCCATCACAGGCGTGGGAACGGCGTGGTTGCCAGGCTGCGGTGCCGCCGGCTGCGGCGAATAGCCACCTTGCGGCAGCGCACGCGCAGTCTCGGCGGGATCGACGTGCAGGCTGTTGACCGACACCGCTGGCACCGGGCCGAGGAACTCGGGCGGCAGGTCCTTGGACTCGATGACCTGGGCCGGTGCCATCACGGTCAGCCAGTGACAGACGTTTTCCAGCTGGCGCACGTTGCCCGGGAACTCGAACAGCTTGAGCCGCTCCAGCGCGTCGTCGGTGATGCGCTTGGGCTCCACGCCCAGTTCCTTGGCGCTCTTCTGCAGGAAGAAACGGGCCAGCGCCGGGATGTCCTCGTTGCGTTCGCGCAGCGGCGGCAGGCGCAGCCGGATCACGTTCAGGCGGTGGAACAAGTCCTCGCGGAAGCCACCCTCGCGCACCCGCTGTTCCAGGTTCTGGTGGGTGGCGGCGATGACACGCACATTGCTGCGCAATGGCTGGTGGCCGCCCACGCGGTAAAACTGGCCGTCGGACAGCACGCGCAGCAGCCGGGTCTGCAGGTCAAACGGCATGTCGCCGATTTCGTCCAGGAACAGCGTGCCGCCATCGGCCTGCTCGAAGCGGCCGCGCCGCATGGTCTGCGCACCGGTGAAGGCGCCACGCTCATGACCGAACAGCTCGGACTCCAGCAGGTCCTTGGGGATGGCTGCGGTGTTGATCGCGATGAACGGGCCGTTGCTGCCCAGGTCACCGCGCGGGCTGTGGCGGTGCAGCGCGCGGGCCACCAGTTCCTTGCCGGAGCCGGACTCGCCGGTGATCAGCACCGTGACATTGCTCTGCGACAGGCGGCCGATGGCGCGGAACACGTCCTGCATCGCCGGCGCCTGGCCGAGGATCTCGGGTGCGGGCGCGCCGCGCTCGTCATTGACCTCTTCGCGCAGGCTTTCTTCGACCGCGCGGCGGATCAGCTCCACCGCCTTGGTCAGGTCGAAGGGCTTGGGCAGGTATTCGAAGGCGCCGCCCTGGAAAGCCGACACGGCACTGTCCAGGTCGGAGTACGCGGTCATGATGATGACCGGCAGGTTGGGCATGCGCTCCTTGACCTTGGCCAGCAGTTCCAGCCCGGAGCCACCCGGCATGCGGATGTCGCTGACCAGCACCTGGGGCTCGTCATCCGCCAGCGCCGCCAGCACGTCGCGGGGGTTGGCAAAGCTGCGCACCGGCAACTGCTCGCGGGCCAGGGCCTTCTCGAGGACGAAGCGGATGGATTGATCGTCGTCGACGATCCAGATGGGTTTCATTCGAGCGGTCGTTAGGTCTTGAAAGCCAAGGAAAGGCCGCTCCCAAATTGAACCACCCAGCGCGGGCCACCGCCATTGGCGGCCCGGGGGTGTCCTCGCTTCAGGGCAACGGAATCACGATCTTGAAGACCGTGCGTCCCGGTTCGCTGTCACATTCGATCATGCCCTGATGTTGCTGCACAAAGGTCTGCGCCAGCGTCAGCCCTAGCCCTGAGCCGCCCTCCCGCCCCGATACCAAGGGGAAGAAGATGCGTTCTCGCAAGCTTTCGGGGACGCCCGGTCCGTTGTCCTGGATATGCAATTCCAGTGCCAGTCGATTGCGCTGCTTGCCAATCGTCACCTGCCGGGCAATGCGGGTGCGCAGCACGATCTGCGCGTCACCGGCGTCGATGCGCTCGGCCAGCGCCTGGCTGGCGTTGTGCACGATGTTCAGCAACGCCTGGATCAGTTGCTCGCGGTCGCCGCGGAACTCGGGGATGGAGGCGTCGTAGTCACGCACCACCTCCAGCCCGCGCGAATGCTCGGCCAGCACCAGCGAGCGCACCCGCTCGCAGACCTCGTGGATGTTGACGTCCGTCACCACATGCGGCTTGCGGTGCGGCGCCAGCAGCCGGTCGACCAGCAACTGCAGCCGGTCGGCCTCGTGGATGATGACCTGGGTGTATTCGATCAGCTCGGGCGACGGCAGGTCCATTGCCAGCAGCTGCGCCGCACCGCGGATGCCACCCAGCGGGTTCTTGATCTCATGCGCCAGGTTGCGGATCAGTTCCTTGGTGACCTGCGCCTGGCCCAGCGCACGCTCCTCGCGGTCCTGCTTGGTCTGCTGCTCGATCTCCAGCATTTCAACCAGGATGCGGGTGTGCGAATGCTCGGTCTGGCTGACGATGATGTGCACCGGCAGCGGCTCGTGATGACCGACCACCGCGCGGCGCAGCGCACCTTCGAAGCGGCGGGTGGCGAATTCGTTGCGGGCGACCGCATCGATCGCCTCGCTGAGCGCCGCCGGTTCGCGGAACCACTCCAGCATGCTGCGTTTGAGCAGCGCCTTGCGCGACATGCCGATGACTGACTCCAGCACCGAATTGACGAACAGGCAGGTCCCGTCAGGCTGGACCACGGCCACCATCGTGGCCAGCAGGTCGAAGGTTTCCCAGGCCTTGGCCTCGGCCGACTCGCGCGGGCGCAGCAGCTTCACGACGGCAGCTTGCCGAGTTCGCGGCGCAGCGCGGCCACGTCGGCTTCCTTGCGGCTGATGGCAGCCTTCAGGTCGGACACGCGGTCCTGGTACTTCTGGAAATTGCGCTCGTCGCCGCGGCGCTCGGGCTCGCCGTTGTTGTACTCGCGCTTCATCGCTTCCAGCGCCGCTTCTTCCTTGCGCAACTCGTCGTCGAGGATGCGGCGGGCATCGGTGTCGCGGCTTTTCTGCTCGGAGGAATCCACGCGCTCGCCGTCGGAACGAGCGGTGGTCGCCGGACCGGCTGGCGCCTTCACCCTCGGGCCGGCGATCGTCGTCGGCTGCTGGGCCTCGCGCGCCTTGCAGCCACGCTGCTCGGCTTCCTTCGAAGTGATGGTGTTGGTGAAGACATTGCCTGGGCAGATGTAATACACCGACGGTGATTGGGCCTTCGCCTGTCCCGCACCGGCCAGCAGCGCCATGCACGCGGCAACGGCAAGAAAACCACCGGCGACACCGCCGGACAAACCGCGTGAAGCACGGATGTCACTGAGGACTGGAGGCATGGGAAATGACAGGGCAGACAACCGCATGGCCGGCATTGTGAACCGAAAAAAAAGGGACGGCACAAGCCGTCCCTCTTCCGTTACCAATGATCCGTGGAGGATCGCAAGGAAACGCCGGGCCGTCCCAAGTTTCCTTGTCCCCCGCGGGGGCCTGACGCGAAGCGGCAGGTCTGGGGGCCCTCAAAGCGCGTAGTACATGTCGTATTCGACCGGGTGCGTGGCCATGCGGAAACGCGTGACTTCCTGCATCTTCAATTCGATGTAGGCGTCGATGTACGCATCGGTGAACACGCCGCCCTTGGTCAGGAACGCGCGGTCCTTGTCCAGGTAGTCCAGCGCCTGGTCAAGGCTGTGGCAGACGGTCGGGATCTTCGCGTCTTCTTCCGGCGGCAGGTGGTACAGGTCCTTGGTGGCGGCTTCGCCCGGGTGGATCTTGTTTTCCACGCCGTCCAGGCCGGCCATCAGCAGCGCGCTGAAAGCCAGGTACGGGTTGGCCGAAGGATCCGGGAAGCGTGCTTCGATGCGGCGGCCCTTGGGGTTCGCCACGTACGGAATGCGGATCGAGGCCGAGCGGTTCTTGGCCGAATAGGCCAGCTTCACCGGGGCTTCGAAGCCGGGCACCAGGCGCTTGTACGAGTTCGTGCCGGGGTTGGTGATGGCGTTCAGCGCGCGGGCATGCTTGATGATGCCGCCGATGTAGTACAGCGCGAATTCCGACAGGCCTGCATAGCCGTCACCAGCGAACAGGTTCTTGCCGTCCTTCCAGACCGACTGGTGCACGTGCATGCCCGAACCGTTGTCGCCAACGATGGGCTTGGGCATGAAGGTCGCGGTCTTGCCATAGGCATGGGCGACGTTCACGATGATGTACTTCTGCAGCTGGACCCAGTCAGCGCGCTCGACCAGCGAGCTGAACTTGGTGCCGATTTCCATCTGGCCCGCGTTCGCCACTTCGTGGTGGTGCACTTCGACCGGAATGCCCATCTGCTCGAGCAGCAGGCACATTTCCGAGCGCATGTCCTGCGCCGAGTCGACCGGGGGCACGGGGAAGTAGCCGCCCTTGACCGAAGGACGGTAGCCGCTGTTGCCGTGCTCGTATTCCTTGCCGCTGTTCCAGGCAGCTTCTTCGGATTCGATCTTGAAGAAGCAGCCGGACATGTCGTTCGCCCAGCGCACGCTGTCGAAGACGAAGAATTCGGGTTCGGGACCGAAGTAGGCCACGTCGCCCAGGCCCGAGGACTTCATGTAGGCCTCGGCGCGGCGGGCCAGCGAACGCGGGTCGCGCTCGTAGGGCTTGCCGTCATGCGGGTCGATCACATCGCAGGTCAGGATCAGCGTCGGCTCTTCGAAGAACGGGTCGACGTTGGCGGTGTTCGGGTCCGGCATCAGCAGCATGTCGGAGGCTTCGATGCCTTTCCAGCCAGCGATGGAGGAACCGTCGAACGCGTGGCCCGAGGTGAACTTGTCTTCGTCAAAGGCGGACACAGGCACGGTCACGTGCTGTTCCTTGCCACGGGTATCGGTGAAGCGGAAGTCCACGAATTTGACTTCGTTTTCCTTCACCAGCTTCATCACATCGGCGACGGTCTTGGCCATCAATAAGGCTCCTGGCGGATGAGTTGTTCAACAGGGTGCTTGGTCGCAATTCCCCGACACTGGCCAGCCCTCGAGCCAGCCCACGGGTGCACCACGGCGCCGGCGAATGTAGCAGAAACCATGCCCAGAAATGGGGAGCGAAGGGGGCGTGGACCCCGTGGCCAGACGCCGCGAATCGCCCTCGCCCAGACCTGATTTGCACCAAGCCGGGACAGCCAACCCCGGCCGCGCCGCAGTGCAAAGCGCGGAAGATGCCATATTTGGTGTCGTGAATCCGGGCATTGCCAACGCCCTGGCAGGGTAAGGCGCCATTTGCACCAAACTGGCGTCCACATGAACCAACTCAGGGCGGCACCGCCAAATCAGGGCATCGCCCGCCGAATCGGGCTCAGGCCAGGTCGAAGCGCAAGCCTTCGAAAGCGGCCAAGCCCTGTTGCAACTGCGCGAAGGCTGCCGCGACGCTGCCCGGCTCGCCCTTCACGCCCAGCTCGATGTGCTTGCCGCGCTGCGGGTGATCGACGCTGGGCAGGCTGAAGACGCGCACGCCGGGGAACTGGGTTTCCAGCGTTTCCATCAGCGGCGTCAGTGTCGCCTCCATGCCGCCATAGACGAACAGCGAGCGCTCTTCATGGGCCAGCGGTGCCAGCTCGGCGTACCGGCTCGCCAGCACCCACTCGATCATCGGATGCGCCATCACCGGGAAGCCCGGCACGAAGTGCACATGGCCGACGCTGAAGCCCGGGATCTTGTTGTACGGGTTCGGGATGATGCGCGCGCCCTCGGGGAACACGCCCATGTTGAGCCGGTGCACGTTGTCCGGCCGGTCCGGCTCCCAGGTCGTGCCCTGCTCCGCGGACACGTCCCGCATGCGCTCCTCGATCAGCGCCTTGGCCTCGGGATGCAGCACCAGCGGCCGACCGGCGGCCAGCGCGGCGCACTGGCGGGTGTGGTCGTCCGGCGTGGCGCCGATGCCGCCGCAGGAGAACACCACTTCGCCGGAGGCCATGGCCTCGCGCAGGGTTTCGGTGATGCGCGAGCGCTCGTCGCCCACGTAGCGGGCCCAGGCCAGTTGCTGGCCACGCGCGGCGAGCAGCTCGATGACCTTGGCCATGTGCTTGTCCTGGCGGCGGCCGGAGAGGATCTCGTCGCCAATGATGATCAGACCGAAGTTCATCGTGCGGGGCAGTTGAGGTGAATGAAGGGTCAGGCCGGCGGCAGCACGGGCGGTTGCGGTGGCACGTCGCGCTGGAAGTCGTAGTCGGAACCGGGCCCGGCGACCGACAGCTCGCGCAGGTCAGTCGCCTGGCGGGCCGCGGCGGCGGCATTGCCGGCGACGATCAAACGGTCGTCGCGCAGGGCGCCCAGGCAGTAGTGCACAAACCAGAGCGCGGAAAACGCGAACACCAGCGTGTAAAGCCAGATCGACACGACGATCAGGAACGGCGCCAGGATCAGCGTGGCGGCGCTGACGGCCCACAGCAGCGTGGGTGCAGCGCCCAGGTAGCCGGTGATCACGCCGATGAACAGCAGCGGCCAGTGGTGGCGCTCGCGAATGCGCAGCCGCTCGGCTTCGCTGGCGTGTTCGGCCAGCGCGTCGAAGCTCATGACCTTGGTGGTCAGCCAGCCCCAGATCAATGGCGGGATGATCAGCGCCAGCGGCGGGACCAGCCACAGCGGCGCGCTCAGCAGCAGCGCCACCAGCGCCAGCAGCGTGGCGCCCAGCGACACGGCCAGCCCCCGCCAGAAGTTGCCGCCACGCAGGCGCTCCAGGCCAGGGAAACGCCGCTCGGCCACCAGGCTCACCAATGCCGGCGTCATGAAGGCCGCAACCAGCAGCAGCGACAGCACGACGACCACCGGAATTGCCACCGCCAGCACGATGATGATGGCCATCATGGCCCGGAAGCTGGTGCCCGCATGCAGGTCCAGCCAGCGCAGCACTGCCTCGGTCAGCGACCAGGTTTCCAGCCAGTTGCGCACGCCGTCAACGGCCGGCTCGTAGAAGAAGTAGCCGGTCACCAGCGTCAGGCCGCCCGCCACCACGAGCGGCAGCAGGGTCAGGCCAATGACACGCGGCATGAAGAGATAGGCCGCCGCGCGCCAGACCGAATCAAGCAGGAGTTTCATGGCGCGCAAGCATACGGCAGCGTGACCATGAACCCTGGGTGGGCCGTGGCGTTCTTTCAGCTCGCCTGGCGGCGTGAGAACAGCCGCTGCAGGCCCAGCCACTGCTGGCGCCAGAAACCGCGGCCGTAGTCGCGCCCACCCGCTTCGGGCAGCTGGTCGCGAATGCCGGTGGCCGGCCATTCGGCGCCGAAGTGCGCGCTGCGGAACAACAGGTCCCAGACAGGAAACAGCACCGCGAAGTTGTGCCCGCCCAAGGTGCCCTGGCCCTTGGACTCATGGCCGACGCCGATGGCGTGATGCAGCCTGTGGAAGCGCGGGCCGACCAGCAGCCGCTCGCCCAGCCAGCCGAAATGCAGCCGGGTGTTGGCATGCGCCAGGTTCTCGATCAGCTGCGACAAAGCGACCAGCGCAACGAACTGCCCCGGCGCCACGCCGATCAGCCGCGCCAGCAGCACAAACGCGCTGTCGATCAGCAGGTCGTCCAGCAGGTGGTTGCGGCTGTCGGTCCACATCGTCATGTGGCGCTGGCTGTGGTGCAGCGAGTGCAGCGCCCACCACCATTCGAACTGGTGCTGCGCCCGGTGCAACAGGTAGTTGGCCAGGTCGAACACCAAGAGGTAGGCGACGAAGCCAGCCAGCGCGGTGTCGGTCAGGCCCGGCCACCATGGCGCGATCCACTGGTCCAGGTGCCAGGCGCCGTAGCCGGCCAGCGCCAGACCGCCGAACAGCGCGTCCCACAGCGGGTCGATCGCCAGGAACAGCCCGACGCGGAACAGCCCGAGCCGGTGCAGCAGCGTGTAGAGGAAGTCGATGAAGATCGCGTGGCGGCGCTCGGCACGGCGAGCAGGGTCGGCTGGTGCCACTTCGCCCGGCCACCAGCGCTGCAGCGGCCCGATCAGCGCAACGATGATCACCAACTGGATCAGACCGACCAACAGCCAGCCGGTCGCGTCGAACGCGTCTTCCAGGTATGCACCCCAACCCATGGAGAACAGCAGGGGCTGCACCACCGCTTCGTACAACCACTGCTGGGCCAGGCCGAAGACATCGGCGACCCAATCGAAAACAGACGACAAGACCTGCATGACGCCCGTTACTTTGCCACCGCTTCGTCGGCCTTGAAGAGGCTGCGGTATTGCGGGTGCTCGCGCAGCGTGGCGAAGCACATGCCACGCGCCTTCAGACCCGTGATCAGCGGCGCCAGCACCGCAGGCGCCCAAGGATCCTGGCGCGACCAGATGCCCAGGTGCGCGAGCAGGATGTCACCAGGCTGGATGTCGCGCAGCGCCTTTTGCAGCAACTGCGCATTGGGGTACTTGTCGCTGGGCAACTCGTCCCCCAGGAAGCCGGCCGCGGACCACGGCACATGCGCAAACCCGCAGGCCTTGGCAGCAGCCAGCAGCGCTGGCGAGGTCTTCCCTCCAGGCGCGCGGAACAGCGGCGCCATCGTCGCACCGGTCATCTCGTGGAAGCGCGTCGCGCTGCGCTTGAGTTCCTGGCAATAGTCCGCCGCGGTCCACTCCAGCGTCTTGCCGTTCTGCGGGCCTGCCGAGGGCTTCATCACGAAGCGGCCACCGGGCTTGTCCGCGCGCCAGTAGACGTGGTCGAAGGTGTGGCTGCCAAACACGTGGCCTTCGGCCGCGCGGGCCTTCCACCACGGCGCCCATTGGTCGTCCAGGCTGCTGCCGCCGTCCAGCGTCTTTTCGTTGGCCAGGAAAAACGTGACCTTGACCTGCTCCCGCGTCAGCACCTCGGCGATCAGCGGCGCCACGCCCATGTGGCCGGTGTCCAGCGTCAGGTAGACCGGCTTGTCGCAACTCGCCGCGGCAGCCAAACCGCTCTGCGCCGCCAGCAACACGGCCAAGGCCAGCGCGCCGGCCTTGCGAACCGCCGCCCTATTGACGCGGCACATGGTCCAGCGTCCAGACGCCGTGCGGCGAGCGGCCCACCGGGATCTGGCGCACGACCTTCTTGTCGATGATGTCGACCACGCTGATCTTGCGGGCCCAGCGTGAACTGACCAACAAAGTGCGGCCATCGGCCATCAGGTCCAGGCAGTCCGGGCCGCCGGGGCCGGGCAGTTCGCTCACCACCGTCATGGTCTGCGTGTCGATCAGGCTGATGGTATTGGCCACGCGGTTGCTGACGAAGATGTGGCGCTTGTCGCCCATCGCGCGGAAGGCGTGTGCACCCTCGCCCGTCTGGATGCGCTTGACCAGCTTCGCCGGGCCATTGGACACGTCGTAGACCTCGACGAAGCGGTCGCCGGTCAGGCCGACGAACAGCGTCTTGTCGTCGGCCGTGAGGTACACATCGGCCGGCAGCTTGCCGGTCGGCACGCGCCAGCGCACCGCTTGCGAGGCCAGGTCGATCGCGACCAGCTCGTCGCTGTCCTGCATGGTCGCGTAAATCGTCGTGCTCTTGCTGTCGATCCACTGGTGGCTGGGCGTCTTGCCGGTAGGCACGCGCTTGACCAGCTTCATCGGCTCGGCGGCGTTCTCGGGCTGCCACTTGTAGATGTCCACGTGGTTCAGCCGGTTCGCCAGGGTGACGAACCACTTCATGTCCGGCGAGAAGCGCAGCTGGTACGGATCCGAAATGCCGCCCAGCGTGCGCTGCACCTTGGCGGTCAGCGGGTCGATGAAGGTCAGCGAATCACTCAGCGCATTGGCCACCAGCAGCGACTTGTCGTCGGGCGTGAGGTACAGATGGTGAGGCTCCTTGCCGACCGGAATGCGTTCGCGCTCAGTGAAGGTGACCGGGTCCAGCACGCTGACGCTGGCATCCAGCGAGTTCAGCACGAAGATCGGGCGCTGGCCGGGCAGCGGCACTGTCGCAGCGGCGGCACTGGCCGTGGCTGCCGGCTCCGGTGCCGCCATCAGCAACGAGGTCGACAGGCAACCGACAGCCAGCAACAGGGCCTGCAACGCCGGCAGGCGGCGCGCCTTCAAGGGAAATACGGCAGACAAATTCACTGAAACAGGACCCTGAACGGAGCAACATGCCAGTTTAGCCGCCCTGCCTTGCCAGACCTCGAATAACCGGCATCTCCCTGCAGCAAGCTTGCGTTGGCGCAAGCCCGCTGCCGCCGTTGCCGTGGCGGTGGCTCAGTCGTCGTCGCCGCCCAGCAGGCCACCCAGCAGGCCCGCGCCGGCAAAGCCGCCCAGGACTGAGCCCTCCTCGCGGCTGCCGCCGTTTTGCGGCGCCGCGGCAAACACGCGGCTGGCCAAGCGCGAGAACGGCAGGCTTTGCAGCCAGACCGTGCCCGGGCCGGTCACTTTGGCGAAGAACAGGCCTTCGCCGCCGAACAGCGCAGTCTTGATCTTGCCGACGTACTGGATCTCGAAATTGACGTTCGGCGTCATCGCGACGATGCAGCCGGTGTCGATCAGCAGCGTCTGGCCGGGTTGCAGTTCACGCCGCAGCACCGTGCCGCCGGCATGCACGAAGGCCAGGCCGTCGCCTTCGAGCTTCTGCATGATGAAACCTTCGCCGCCAAAAAAGCCGACCGAAAGCTTCTGCTGGAAGTAGATGCCCAGCGACACGCCACGCGCCGCGCAGAGGAATGCGTCCTTCTGGCAGATCAGCATGCCGCCGAGCTGGCGCAGGTCCATCGGCAAGATCTTGCCGGGGTAAGGCGCGGCGAAGGCCACGCGCTTCTTGCCGTCCACCTGGTTGGTGTAGACGGTGGTGAACAGCGATTCGCCGGTGACCAGCCGCTTGCCCGCCCCCAGCAGCTTGCCAAACAGGCCGCCGCTGGACTTGCTGCCGTCGCCGAACACCGTGTCCATCGAGATGCCGGCGTCCATGTACATCATGCTGCCGGCTTCGCCGACCGCCGCCTCGCCCGGGTCGAGTTCCACCTCGACAAACTGCATCTCCGAGCCCTTGATCTCGTAGTCCACCACATCCATCGCCATGGCGATCACTCCCCGTTAGGTAAGTCTGCAAAGAGGCGAATGGTACAAAAGCCCGCGCCCGCCGGCCGCGTGTTGCTGCATCCCCAATTCAAGGGGACCTCAAGGTAACGCAATGCAACCTGCGTTGGCACAATGACGCGGCGCCTCGTCGCGTCATGCGTGCAACTGGGTATGGCTGCCAAGCCAGCCGCCAACCACACTGGCCGGATGCCCATGCCACGCCCCACTCCTGCCGTGCCCGCCGCTGCCGTGTCCAAGTTCCCCACCGTCCTCCCCGGAACGCCGGTTCATCAACATGGCCAGGCCGGCCGCGTTGGCCCCTGGCCGCTGGCGCTGCTGGCAGCCGTGGCGGTGATAGGCGGGCTGGGCGTGTTCGCCTACGCTGGCAAGCCGGCTTATGCCCCGGCCAGTACCGGCCGCCTGGGCGAAGGCCATGCCGCAGCAGCGGCCAGCCAGGCCGCCACGCCGGCCACATCCACCCCCAATGCCTCCCCCAGCGCCGGCACGCCGGAAGGTGTCAGCGCAGCGGACTGGGCCAAGGTGCAGCAGGCCCTGGCACAGCACCCGCAGCGCGAGGCCGAGCTGAGCCGCATCGGCCAGCTGCTGAGCTACCAGTCGCGCGTGCGGCGCTTCCAGGAGGCAAGGCAGAACGGCGCGTCCGCCACCGAGCTGCGCGCGCTGGCCAGGCAGCTGGACGGTGAGCTGGACCAGCACCTGGCGAACAACGAAGTCAGCGCTGGCGAAGCCCAGACGCTCAAAGCCGCGCTGCTTGAACAGCTGCAACCCGACACCGCCGCGCGCGCGATGGCCCTGGCCGCCTGGCGCCGCCAGCAGGCCGCCGCAGCACCCAGCCAGCCCGACCCGCGCGACGCCACCTACCTGCAGGCCCAGGCCAGCACAGTGGCCGCCTGGCAGGCCAGGCCCGCGGCCCAGCGCAACGAAGCCCAACTGAGCCAGCAGCTGCGCACGCTGCGCGGCCAGGTCTATGCCGGCAACAGCGGCAACAACACAAACACCGGCACCACCGGAGGAACCCAACCGTGAACCCTGCATCCACTGCGCCCATGCCCGTGCGGCGGCGCCTGTCTTCCCGCTGGCTGGCACGCGCCAGCGCCCTGCTGGCGCTGGTCGTGCTGCCGGCCGCCCATGCCGGCTATTTCAACTGGGACATGGTGGAGCTGCCGCCGGAATCGGGCGCCTCCTGCGGCAACGGCACGCCGTACCGCTTCTTCGTCAACCGCACGCCGCTGAACCACAACGTCTCGCTGACCTTCGAAGGCGGCGGCGCCTGCTGGGACCAGGACGCCTGCGAAGGCAAAGGCCCGTACAGCGCCAGCAACCCGAACGGCATTCCGCCCGACTACATGCACTCGCTGCAGACCATGGCCGCAGGCGGCCTGGTCACGCCTTTCACCTCGCGGCTGGACCCGTTCCAGAAAGTGCGCACGCAGGACTGGACCATGGTCTACCTGCCGTATTGCACCGGCGACGTGCACGCCGGCAGCAAGGTCTCGGTCTACGACGATGTCGACCCCTCGGCACCGCGGGTGCAGCACCACGCCGGCCTGGCCAACATCCGCGCCGCCGCCTCGTGGCTGCGCAGCAACCTCGGCCGGGCCGACGACCTGCTCGTCGGCGGCTTCTCGGCCGGCGGCGTCGGCTCCACGGTCAACTATGCGACCGTGCGCGACACACTGGCCCCCAAGGGCAAAAGCACGCTGCTGGCCGACTCGGGCCCGCTGTTCAACGCCCCGCGCGCCAGCACCACCTCGTCCACCCAATACCCCTCGCTGCCGCTGCACCAGAAGATCCGCCCGGCCTGGGGCCTGGATGAGCCCGGCGGCATGATCCCGCGGCTGGCCGCACGCCTGCCGGCGCTGGATGTCAACAACCTGGGCAGCCTGAACACCGGCCTGGCGCGGGCCTATCCGCAGGACCGCTTCGGCTACCTGGCCTTCGAGACCGACAACGTCTTCTCCGGCTTCAGCTACCTGGACTTTCACCCCGAAGTGCATGCCAGCGACCCCGAAGTTCAGAAGCAGCTGGTCAACCAGCTCTGGCGCACCGACCTGGCCAACTGGCTGCCCACGCTGGCGGCAGAGGCCAATGTCGACTACCACGTGCCCTTCTTCCGCGACTTCAACGACGCCCACTGCCTGAGCATCGTCGACTTCTCCGGCACCGGCGTCGAAGAGCTGGGCGTGGCCTCGGTGCTGCCCTTCTTCGACAACCTGATGGACCGCGGCCCGGTGCAGCGCAACTACGAAACCGACCAGGTCTCTGACCTGTCGCAGACCTTGAGCCCGATCATCCAGCTCTTGAACTGGCTCGAAAACCTGTTTGTCTGAACGGCGCTTTGCTGGCCGGGCGCTGTGAAGCAACGCTAGACGGCGCACCAGCGCAGCCGGCGCCGGGCCGCCCCAAGGCGGCTGCGCCAACCCGCCCGGCGGGTGGTCTCACGTACCCGTGGGACCGGGTGCTCCATTCAACCCACCGAAGCAGGTCTGCAGCAACAGCTCGATGATGCGTTCATCGCTGTACTGGCCGGTCGCCTTCAACACCGGCAGCACCGGGTCGCAGGCGCGGGCAAACAGGGTGTAGAGCACCAGCTCTGGCGGCAGCGAATCGTCCAGTGAGCCTTGCTGCTGGGCTTGGACGATCCATTCGCCGAGTTGCTCGCTGACCTCGTTGAGCCGCGTCAGGTAGGTCTCGTGGCCCATCAGCGTGGTGCGCAGGGACGAGTTCTGCGAAGGCAGGGAGGGCATTTCGCCGGCCAGCTGCAACTGCATGGTCCAGCGTGCCACGGCCTTGAGCCGGCCCAGCGGCGTGGGCTCGGTGGCGGGCAGCGTGGCCATGAAGGCCTGCGCCAGCGTCAACACCCGGACCATGGCCGCGGCGGCCAGCTCTTCCTTGGAGGCGAAATGCCGGTACAGGCTGGCCTTGGCAATGCCCACGTCGGCGGCCACTTCGTCCACCGTCATCAGGTCAAAGCCTTTTTCGGCCAGCAAGCGGTTGACCGACGCCACGATGGCGTCTTCCCGCACCTTCAACACCTGCTCGCGAAACGAAACCTTGGCCATTGCCACATTCTATGACTGGCGAGTCAAGTTGCGACTGAGCGGTCACTTCGCCCTTGCCGCACCGATGCCGCGCAGCCTCAACGCCGCCCGGGCGGCCCGCTCGGCGTGTCGACAATGCTGATGAAGCCGCGCTGCAGCGCAATCACCACGGCCTGCGTCCTGTCGGTGGCGCCCAGCTTGGACAGGATGCTTTTCATGTGCGTCTTGACCGTGTCCTCGGACAGGCACAGCGCATCGGCGATCTGCCGGTTGGTGCCGCCCTGCTTGAGTTGGCGCAGCACCTGCAGCTCGCGCGGCGACAGCGCCTCGCCATACGAGTGCAGGCCCATCATCGCCGCCACTGCCGTCGGGATGTGGCGCTTGCCGGCATGCACCTCGCGGATCGCGTCCAGCAGCTCCTTGCGCACCATGTTCTTCAGCAGGTAGCCGCGGGCCCCCGCCTTCAGCGCCCGCAGGGCCTGCACGTCACCCTCGTAGGTGGTCAGCACGACGATGCGGGCGCCGGGGTCGTCGGCGACGATGGTCTCGATCGCCTCGATGCCGTCGCTGCCCGGCATCTGCACGTCCATCAGCACCACGTCGGGCCGGTGGTTGCGGTACTGCTGCAAGGCCTCGTCGCCATCGGCCGCTTCGGCCACCAGCCGCATGTCGGGCTGCGACATGATCAGCGAGGCAATGCCCTGGCGCATCAGCGGATGGTCGTCCACCGCCAGCAGGCGGATCGCCGCGGCGTTCATCGGCCCGCCTTCAGCCGCCGCAGCAAGCTGCGCCAGGCACTGCCTGCGGACTGATCGCCACCGGTCGGTGCGCGCAAGTCCGGCGCCTCATGCGCCAGGCTCGCGGGCAGGCGCAGCTGCAGCCGCGCCCCACCATCACGCTCGTCCAGGTGCAGCTGCCCGCCCATGCGCGCCACACGCTCGTGCATGGCCGCCGAGGCCGGCAGGCCTTGCGTCGGGTGGTCGGGGCGGTTGTCCTGCATGTCGACGATGAACACCTGTTCGTTGTAGTGAAGGGTCACCAGCGCCGAACGCAGCCCCGCGTGGGCCACCGCATGCGCCAGCGCTTCGCGGATGATGCTGCAGACCTCGTGGTAGACCAGCCGCCGCAGCGGCCGGGCCCGGCCCTGCACCAGCACCCCAAAAGCCTGCGATTCTCCCCCCGCCAGCTCGGCCCAGATGGCCGCGATGGCTTGCGACAGCACGCTGGCATCCAGCTCGGCGGCCGGCAAGGTCCTGACCCGGTCGCGCGCCTCCAGCAGCCAGCCATCGGCCTGGGTCAGCAGGGTTTCAAAATCCGCGCGCACCGGCCCGTCGGCCGGCAAGGTGGCCGCCAGGCCTTCGACCGCCAGCACCAGCCCCTGGGTGCTTTGCAGCAGGCTGTCATGCAACTGCATGGCCTGCAGCTCGCGCAACTGCCGGGCGCGCTCGGCCTCCTGCTGTCGCGAGCGGGCACGCCTGCGCAACAGCGCGCAACTGCAGCCGGCCATCAACAGCAGCAGCACCGAAAACGCCACCAGCCAGCCACCGGGGCCACGCAGCACCTGCTCGAAACAGGCTTGCGGAACACACGACGGCGGCGGCGAGGAAAACGGCATGTCAGACGATGAGCGGTGCTGGAAAAGACAGGCGTGCGGCCGGTGGTCCAGCTTGCCGCAGTTCGGCCGCGCAGCCTTCACCCACAAGGGTGAATCTGGCGTCGCTGGACCTGGGCTGGATCAAAGCAAACGATGCGGCCTAGCATCAGCTCACCCAAAAGGAGGCCCAGATGTCATATGAGCGGATGTCCCATGAGGCTGGCACCGTGCGTGTCAGCGTGATCCACAGCGAAGCCGTGATCGCGCTGGGCATTGCCACCGCATTGCGCGGCCAGTCCAGCTGCGAGGTGGACATCGTCGGCGCCACGGCATCACCGCTGGCAGCCTGCGTGAGTGCGCGGGCCGACGTTGCCGTCTGCGACCCGACAAGCGCCGCCCTGCTGCTGGCCCAGCGGCGTGAGCATGCGCACGGCTGGGGCAACAGCGTGCGCGTGCTGGTCGTCAGCACCCAGGTGCAGCCGCAGGACGTGCAGGCCGCGCTGCGCCACGGGGCTCATGGCTACGCGCTGCTGGACTGCGGCATTTCCCAGCTGCAGGAGATCGTGCTGGCCGTCAGCCGCGGCCAGCGCCACCTGTGCCCGGCGGCGGCCAGCCTGGTGGCTGAGAGCATGAGCTACCAGGCGCTGACCGGCCGCGAGAGCGAGGTCTTGCAGTTGCTCGCGCAAGGCGACTCGAACAAGTCCATCGCCAATGCGCTGAGCCTGTCCGGCGGCACCGTGAAGGCCCACGTCAAGAGCATCCTGAACAAGCTGGACGCGAAGAGCCGCACCGAAGCGGCCAACGTCGCGATGCGGCGCGGGCTGATCGGTTCGCAAGCACCATCGTCGCCCGCCACCGGCGTGCGGACCGAACCGTCACCGGCGCATCGCCCGCAGCCTGCGGCCTCGGCCACGCGAAGCCTGAGCCACGCAATCTGACTTCCGCCGTCACCGGGCAAGGAAGTCCTGCACGACATTGACTGCCGGCACTGTCGCTGCATCCTGTCGCTGCATCCATCAGCCAGTGGACCGAGCCAGGCTTCAGGTGCGGGTGATGGAAGCGCCGCCGTCCACCAGAGAGGCGGTACCGGTGACAAACGCGGCGTCGTCGGACGCGAGGTAGAGGACCGAGCGCGCGAGTTCCTCCGGCGTGGCCACGCGCTTGAGCGCATGCAGCTGCGTCACGAAAGCCTGGGCCTGCTCGGTGTTGTTCATGCTGCGGTACATGTCGGTGTCCACCGCACCGGGCAGCACCGCATTCACGCGCACGCCGCGCGGCCCGAACTCGGCGGCCAGCGCCTGCGTGAGGCCGATCAGCCCTGACTTGCTCGCGGCATAGGCGGCCACGCCCGGGAAGGCAAAGGTGTGGCCGACGAAGGTCGACGTGAAGATCACCGAGCCGCCGCCGTTGCGCAGCATTTGCGCGATCTGGTGCTTGGCGCCGAGGAAAGCGCCGGTCAGGTTGATGGCCAGCGTGTCTGACCAACCCGCTTCTGACACCTCCGTGCTCGGCCCGCCCTCGCCCAGCGTGCCGGCGTTGTTGAAAGCGATGTCCAGCCGACCATACCGCGCCACCGCCAGCGCCACCAGCGCCTTGGCATGTGCCTCCGAACGCACATCCCCGGCCAGCGCGACCGCGTCGCCGCCGCGGTCGCGGATGGCGTCGACCAACTGGTCCAGCTCGTGCGCGCGGCGGGCGGTGACCACCACCTTGGCACCTTCGGCAGCAAACAGCAGCGCGCTGGCATGGCCGATGCCGGAACTCGCGCCGGTGACCAGTGCGACCTTGCCTGATAGACGATCCATCTTGTTTCTCCTTTTGGCTCGCACGCGTGGGCGAGCAACGGGGTTGAGGAACGAGGTGATGCATGGTGTTGGGAGCGACCCGGCCGCACCAGTGAATCGCTGTGAATTCACTGCAATTCACGCGCGGTGGTCGACGAGATTCAAGGCTTCACTTCAAACGGCAAGGCCTGGCCCTCGCCACACGCCTGGTGGCTGTTGCCGCGCATCTCGAACAGGGCGCAGGCCCGGTTGCCGGCGGCGTCTTCCAGGTCGGGGTGGACCATCAGGCTGTGGCGCCCGGCCACCCATGGCTGCGCAGGCACGAAGCGCCAGCCGGTTTCGGCGTCCAACAGCTGCGGCCGGCCCGCCAGGCGCAGACCGTCCGGGCCACGCACGGCCATCAAGCCTTCACCACTGGCGCTCACAGGCGCATCCAGCCTCACCACCAGCGCAGCCGCACTGCCGGCTCGCGGCGCTGCAATGCGCCAGCGCGCCGGCTCTGGCGCCGCACGGTCCGCGGCCGTGACCTGCCAGGTCTTGCGCAGCGCGGGCCCGAGTGCCGGGTCGTCTATCCTCAGCGTGACGCTGTCGCCGGCCTTCAGCGCCAGCCCCAGTTGCTCGTGCGCGACCAGCCCGGACTTGACCCGCCCCGGGTGCAGCAGCAGCGTCAGCCGGCGGCCGTCGGCACTGGGCAGCGGCAGGTCCAGCAGCGCGCCCGGCAGCACCTGGCCGGCAGCGTCCAGCAAGGTCACATGGCGCATGTCCAGCGCCCGTGACAGCGGCATGGGCAGCCGCAGCTCGATGTGCAGCAGGTTCTCCGGCACGCTGGGGCCGGACGGGAAAACCTGCACGGAGCCCGCCAGCACATCGATGGACAGCAGCGCCAGCGCCACCGCAGCACGACCGTGCTTCACGGCAGCGTGCGCCGCGCCAGTTCGGGGTAGCCCTCGTCGCTGCGCAGCACGCCGTGCAGGCCGCGGAAGCCATCGCTGGCCTGGTAGCGGAAGTCGGCGAAGTCGTACTCGTTGATGAAATCGCTCAGGCGCAGGAACGCCCCCTGGCGCAGCGACACCAGCTCCAGCGCCCCGGTGCTGCCATGGCGGCGCAGCACCGTGAGGAAGGTCTTGTCCTGCACGCCGAGCTTGACGATGCCGGCCAGCGGGATCGGGATGGCTTTCACGCCCAGGTACGGCTCGGTCGGCCAGTTGATCGGCTTGGCCAGGCCTGGCTGCGCGCTCGCGGCGGCAATGGCCGAGACCGGCAACAGGTCCGCCGCCTTGTGCGAGTTGGCCAGCAGCAGCGCGGGTCCGTCCTGCGTCTCCAGGCTGACCAGGCCGACCGGCGCGCTGCCCCAGCCCAGTTCGGCCACGGTGCGGCCGACGATGTGTGCACCGTCTTTCAGGTCCCTCAAAGGAATCGTCACCAGCGGTGTGCAGGTGTAGGCTGCCACCAGCGTGGGTTCGCCGTTGAGCGTGGCGATGGCCATGCGGCGGATCGGCGCCCGCGTCTCGACCTGGTTGTGCACCGCGTGGTACATCTCCACGCTGGTCGCGCTGGCCGTGCCGTTGAACGGGAAGTCGTAGACCCGCAGCGTGGAGGCAAAGGCTGCGTTGCTGAGCCCGGCCACGTACAACTTGCCGGCCTGGTAGACCATGTCGGTCACGGTATAGGTCGCGGCCGGCACGTCCGCCCAGAAGCGCTGGTCATCGGTGGGCCGGCCGGCAATCAGCGCGCTGCTGTGCGGCGCATGCACCAGGTCCAGCCGGCGCACCAGGCCACCAGCGTCCAGTGTCACGACCGCCGGCTCGGGCAAACCGCGGCCATGGTCCACCGAAAGCGAGAGGTAGGCCAGGCCGGCGCCGGGGCGCATCGCCATGTCCTCGAACTGCAGCCGTTCGGCCGAGGTGCCCAGCGCCTTCGCGACCTTTGCCGCCACCTGCAACTGGTTGAACGGCCGGCTCGCCTCGGCGGGCGCCACGCTCAGCGGCGGCAGCTTCAGCGCGTGCAGCGCGGCGCCGCGCCAGTCGGCCACGACCAGCGTGTCGGCATCGGTGAACAGCAGCGTGCCGGCGGAGCGGATCGGCGCGTCCGCCGCGCTGGCGTTGCCCAGCCAGCCTGCCAGTGCCAGGCACGGCAGCAGGCGCAGCCAGCGGAGGGTTCGAGGACCAGATGACATGAGCGGCTCCAAAACGTGAGCGTGCCGGACGGCCGGCGCCGGGGGTTGCGGATGCCCGCAGCTTCGGCGCTGCCGCACGCCAGCGCATCCCGCAGCAGGGTGGTCGGCAGACCAGCCAATCGGGACAGCCTCCCGGTGAACGGCACCCGCGCCTCGTGCCCGGCCACCCGTCGCATCGGCGTGTCCGAGTTGACACCGGCGTAACGAGCTGCGACGCCGGGCGAATGGCGGCCCCAGTCTTGCCCTTGCCTCGGGTGTCGCGGCGGCAGGTACCGGCTGAAGGTGTCAGGCAGGCCAAACTGCTTGAAACCCAGCAGCCACACCCCAAAAGCTGTCGACATTGGTGCAGCCAGAAGTGATCGACCGCATGGGCTGCGCAAAACCGAACCTAGGAGACCTCATGAAACTGAAACCTCTGCTCGCTGCGCTGAGCCTGGCGACGGCCAGCCTGGCCAGCCAGGCCGGCGTGTACGACCTGGGCGTGCTCAGCGTCTCGCCCGCCGATCCGACCTTCGCGGTGCACGGCGTCACGGCCCAGCCCAGCGTGTTCACCGACTGGTGGTCCTTCAGCGTGCCGACCAACGCCAGCCTGGTCTCGTTCGCCTCCAACACGCTGCTGCTCAGCGGTTTCACCGAGCTGTTCGGCCTGAAGCTGTCGATCACCCACACCATCGGCGGCACCGCCATCGTCAGCGACTACCAGAGCCTCAGCAACATCACGCTGTCCCCCGGCGGCAACTACTACCTGGGCGTCACCGGCAAGACTGCCGGCAGCCACGGCGGCGTCTATTCGCTGCTGGCCCAGGCCGCGCCGGTGCCGGAACCCAGCACCTACGCGATGCTGGGCCTGGGCATTGGCGTGCTGGCCCTGATGAGCCGGCGCCGCAGGAAGGAAGAGGCCGAAGCCGAAGCGCCTGGCCTCGCACACCCGCTCGCCACTGCCTGAGGCTTCGCGCCAGGCAAGCCGGCTGCGCACCGCAGTTGGTGCGCCGGGAAAGGTGCGGCCCCGCTGGCACCCGACCTTTCTGCCGAAAACCGCAACACCAGTGCCCACCACCGGCGCTGGCGTCATCCGCATGCTGAATGCCGGTCACCACGTCACCGTGCGTGAGGGACTGGCGGCGATGATCGGCAGGCACGTGGACATGTGCGTGGCGGGCGAAGCCGCCAACGGCCAAGCCGTCGTGGCCTTGTTGGCTGCAGCACCGGCCCGATGTCGCGTTGTTCGACCTGCGCATGCCGGTGATGGACGGCATCGAAGCCATCGCCGCCGGCAGGCATCAGCCGTCGCAGCTTGATCCAGCTTTGCTCATGGCGCCTGGCTCGGCGCCAGCGCAATCGAGTTCAGGAACTCGTAGAAGATGGCGAGGTGCCGCTCGGCAGTCGCCGCCGTGGTGCAGCCATACACGTAGACATTGCTGAGCCGAGTTCTCGGAAGCACCGCGGCCCATTCCACACTCGGGATGCGGTTGAGGACGTGAAAATACTCCAGCAGGCCATACACCACTCCGTGTACGTTCCTGCCTTCCCTTCGCCTGCGCTCCTCGTAACCCACGGTGTTGGCCTTGCGTCGGTTTGAAAGATTGGCCAGGTAGTCATCTGGGCTTTGCGGCTCGGTGCGACTCAACTGTTCAATGAAGAGGTACGCGTCATAACCTCCGGCGATTGGCGGGCACATGATCTGTACACCGCTGGAACCCGGGAAGCTTTGCTCGGTCCAGTTGGCAGGTACGGTAAAGCTGACCCCTGCCGCCCGAAGTTTTTCATCGAGCGGCGGGGCGCAGGACACCGTCACTCCGCCCACGGCGAGCAGTGTCAGCACACTGCGTCTGTCAGGGAAATTCGTCACTTCTGAACACCTGCTTGAGGGCAAAGGGGACAGCGAAGGCCTCAGCCCATGGGTGGCTGAAGGTTTTCGGTGCCAGGCAAGCATAGCTTCTGATCACGGGCTGTTCGAAGTCGAAGGCGGCGGAAATCTCCTCCAAACGAACGAGGCGCACCTTGCCGTCGAAGCACGCCAAAGCCCTTTGACTGTGCAATGGCGCTGCGGCGCGGGGTGCACCACTCTCGCGGCGCATCGCCGCGGTGGTTGCCAAGGTGACCGCGGCCCGACCACGCCGCCCGTCTGCCTGGCCGAAGCGCTCGAATGGCCTGCCGTGGCCTTGCTGGTGGAACGTGCCGCGGCCAGCGCGCCGGGGCTTCGCCGCCACGCCCGCCAACCTGCCCGCGATCCTGCAGCTCTGCCAGGCGCTGCCGAGACCCAGCGCCTGGTGCTGCGCCGACTCTCGGTGTTCAACCGGTGCTTCGCGCTGGACGAAGCCGGCAAGGCACTGGCCTGCGCACGGTTGCCGGTGCTGCAGGCGACCGGCACGGTGCCGAGCCGGGTCGCCAGGTCGCTGGTGATGCGGCTGGACGGCGCCGCCCGGCGCGGTTCCACCTGCCGGCCACCACCCGCGCCTATGCCGCGACCCGGCAGGCCGCGCGCGGCCAAACGTGAGCCCTGCCAACCCGCCAAGCGCCTCGAATTCACACCGATTCACACCACCCGCCGGAGTGGCTCGCCGATCATGTCTCGGCAGACGGCGGCCCCGCCGCACGGCAGGTTTGCCCGCTGCCCAGGCCGCCGTTTCTTCAGCGTCCGAAGCATGGCGCCCCGCAAGCCCCGAGTCCAACACCGCCGCCCAAGCTGCCGCCCAGCGGCAGCCGGCCATGTGACGATTGCCTCCCCGGCACGGCCGCAGCCGCGGCCCGCCACGCCTTCCGTGCTGTCGCGCGCACGAGGACTGCAGGCCGCACAGACCACGCTGGCACCGATGCTGGCGCGCTTCGACGAAGGCCACGACGCGCGCGACCTGCGCGAAGCGGCCACGCTGCTGGCGGCCCTAAAAAGAGGAATCTGAATCATCCCGCCACCGGTCGGCATTCACGCCGATTCACATCGGCCGAGCCTCTTCGCTTCACGGTGATTCACGTCGATTCACTCGCGCCGCGGCACAACCGGTTCCATCATCTGCTCACCCACTGCCTGGAGGCCGCCATGCTCGATCTGCTCACGATCAAAGTCCTTGTCCTGTACGACGACGCGCTGCTGTGCGCCGGCCTGCGGGCCACGCTGGGCGCGCAGCCTGACATGGTGCTGCTGTCGCCGCAGGCCGACCCAGGCCAGGCCGACGTGGTGATTGCCGACTACGCGCAAGGCCTGCGCTGCATCGCGCTCGGCAAGGCCGAACCCGCACGACGCTCGCTCGGCTCACTGGGCGCGCGGGTGCTGATCCTGACGCGCCGCGACAGCGAGCGCGAGATCCGCCATGCACTCGAAAGCGGTGTGCGCGGCTACCTGACGATTGGCTGCGGGCTCGACGAGCTGGTCGACGCGGTGCGCGCACTGCACTGCGGCATGCGCCGCATCGGCACGCTGGCCGCCCAACGCCTGGCCGACAGCGTGGCCGGTTCGCTGCTCACCAGCCGCGAGACCGATGTGCTGCGGCTGCTGGTGGCCGGCCACGGCAACAAGGCGATTGCCAAGCGGCTGGACATCGCGCTGGGCACCGTGAAGTCGCATTTGAAATCGGTGTTCCAGAAGCTGGACGCGAGCAACCGCACCGAGGTGGCATTGGCCGCGGACAAGCGCGGCCTGCTGATCGACCTGCCAGCACTGGACGAACCGGAAGTGGAGGCCGCGCCAGCGCGCTGGCGCATGCCGGCCGTCAGCCCGCAGGCAGAACCGGCGCGGGCACTGGCGTCGGCGAGCTGAGTCACCCTGCTGCCGCGGTGGCGGCCGGGCGGGCGCGGCTTCGGGCGATGGCCTGCATGGCATCCTCTGGCCCCTGACTTCCGCCGAGCATCCCCATGTCCCAACGCCCGCCCCTGCCCCCGTTCACCCGCGAGACCGCGGTCCAGAAGATCCGCCTGGCCGAAGACGCCTGGAACAGCCGCGACCCGGCGCGCATCGTGCTGGTCTACAGCGCCGACACGCGCTGGCGCAACCGGGTCGAATTCCCGGTCGGCCGCGACCAGGCGCAGGCGCTGCTGGAACGCAAGTGGGCGCGCGAGCTGGACTATCGGTTGATCAAGGAACTGTGGGCGTTTGAAGGCGACCGCATCGCGGTGCGTTTTGTCTACGAATGGCATGACGACGCCGGCCAATGGTTCCGCAGCCACGGCAACGAGAACTGGTTGTTCGACGGCGACGGCCTGATGACGCAGCGCCACGCCAGCATCAACGACCGGCCGATCGCCGAAGACCAGCGCCTGTTCCGCTGGCCGCTGGGCCGCCGGCCGGACGACCATCCAGGCCTGAGCGAGCTGGGGCTGTAAACCCGGCCTTTTTGTGGCAAACAGCCAGCTGGCAAGCCCTGGTGCAAAGCCCCGCCCGCTGCACCACATTGCAAGCCATCTGAACGCAGTTTTGGCGGGGTTGCGATGAGCGTGCCCGCAATCAGAGCCCGCTGGCGGCGCGGAACAGGCCTTCGGAGCAGGCCGAGCAGCGCGCCGGGTCCGTCTGGTCGCCGGTCATCAAGGACGGGTCGTACTTGTTGTAGAACACCACCGGGCCGTTCGCGGTCACGAACACTTCCGGATCGCTGCGCTCGTGCAGGTCGGTGTCGTCGCTGATCTTCCAGAGCTTGGTCTTGGCATTGGGCGACACGGCGGCAATGTAGATCGCGGTCGGGAAATCGTAGGCGTCGCTCTTGACGGCCAGCGACACGTAGGACTTGCCGTTATAGGTGAAGGGCTCGGGCGAGCGCACCACCGTGCCCGCGGGCATCGTCACGCTGTTGACAACGGCCCAGTTGCCATTGCCGTCGCCCTTGTAGAAGCGCAGTTCGTTTTCGTTGACCGTGGTCATCAGGACCAGCTTGTTGTTGTATTCCGGTGCGCGCCACATCCACGGCACGGTGCGCGCGTCCTTCTCGCCTTCGTCGAAGGTCAGCTGCACGGGCTCCTTGCTGTCATCCAGCGCCAGCTTGAAGACCTGCTTGGTGCCGCCTTTGACCTTCTGGGCATAGACCAGGCTCTTGTCGCCCTTGACGAAGCGCACCGACACCGGCTGCTTGGTCGCCGTCATGCCTTTGACCTTCTTCTCGGAAGACTCGTCGTACAGGTAGCGCCAAAGGTGCTGGCCCTTGGCATTGACGTAGCTGATCCGGGGCTGGGTGTCGCCTTCATCGTCGCTGGCGTAGGGCGCATTGCCTGCGCCCAGCAACTGGGGCGCGCTCCAGGTCGTGCCGTCCGCGCTGCCTTCGACCAGCGCCAACTGCGCGGTGTCGACCGACGGCGTGCCGACGAACTTGGTGTAGACCACGTGGTCGCCGGTGGCGGTGGAGATCCACTCCGGGCCGTTGGTCGTGATCAGCATCTCCTTGGGCGTGATCGCGTCTTCATCCAGCAGCTTGTAGGTCGGCTTCAGGATGTTGCCGGTGACCGGATCGACGGTGCCCAGCCACAACCGGCCCTGGCTGTCGCACCAGGTGAACATGTTGCGCGAGGGGCTGAACTCGCTGTCGATCAAGTCCTTGCGGGTGGAAGCTTGCGACTCGTTCGGCGCGAAGCCGGCCTTCACCTGGGCATGGCCCAGGGCCGGGCCCATCAGGCAGACACTGGCCAGCATTGCGAACAAGGTGGTGGATGGGGTGGCGGCCGCCGCGGGCCTGCGGGTCATTCGAATGGGGCTGTGACTCACGACTTCCTCGAAACAACATCGATTCCTGGGCGCCTGGCACAGCGCCCAACGCGCTGCGGCAGACCTGGCCAACCCGCGAAGCGCCGGCCATCGGAAGTGTTTTGAACACTTTGTCACAAGTATGGCCGAGGACGGCCGACGACCAGGGTCTACCCGTACCCCTGCAGACTAGGGATACAGCCCTGCCGCGTGCGGCATATCGCACAGACCGGGCAAGTTCATCGGGGTGGAGCGCTGCGTCCTACCGGCTTGCGCGCGGAAAAAAGGCGCCGAGCGGCGCCTCCTTTCCTGCCAGGCGCGGTGGTCAAAGACCTGTGCTGGCCCGGTAGAGCCCTTCGGAGCAGGCCGCGCAGTTCGGATGTTCGCCAGTGGTGTCCAGCGAGGGGTCGAACTTGTTGTAGAAGATCACCGGTCCGTTGGCGGTCGTGATGTAGACCTCCGGGTCGATGCGCTCGTGGTTGTCCGCGTCGTCGCTGACTTTCCACAACGGGGTTGGCGCGTCCGGTGCCACGGCCGCGATGTAGACCGCAGTGGGGTAGTCGTAACCGCTGCGCTTGACCGCCAGCACCACATAGGACTTGCCGTTGTAGGTGAACGGCTCGGGCGATGCCACGGTGTCGCCTTCGGCCAGCTTGATGCTGTTGATCTGCGTCCAGGCACTGCTGCCGTCGCCACCGTCCTGCTTGCGGTAGAAGCGCAGCTCGTTTTCGTTGACGGTCGTCAGCACCGTCAGCTTGTCGTTGAACTCCGGTGCGCGCCACATCCACGGCACGGTGCGCGCGTCCTTGGCGCCATCGTCCTTGGTGATCTGCACCAGCTTGTTGGTGTCCAGTTGCAGGAAGAACACCTGGTTGACGCTGTCAACGGCCTGCGAATACACCAGCCCGTTGTAGCCCTTGGAGAAGCGCACCGAGATCGGCTTGGGCGTCTTTTTCATGCCCTGCACCTTGACCTCGGACGCCGCGTCATGGAGGTAGCGCCAGTAGTGGTTGTTCTTGGCGTCCACATAACTGATGCGGGGGTTCGGATCGTCCGCATCGTCGCTGCCATAAGGCGCGTTGCGGCCGGCGTCCGGACCCAGCAAGGTGGGCGCGCCCCAGGTGCTGCCGTCCGCACTGCCCTCGACCAGCGCCAGCCGCGCCGTCGAGGCCTTCGGGTCGCCGACGAACTTGGTGTAGATCACCTGGTCGCCTGTGGCGGTGCTCACCCACTCCGGCCCGTTCGTGGTGATCTTCATGTCCTGCGGCGTGATCGCGTCCGCGTCCAGCATCTTGTAGGTTGGCTTCAGGATGTTGCCGTTGGCCGGGTCCACCGTGCCCACCCACAGCCGGCCGTCCTTGTCACACCAGGTGAACAGGTTGCGCGACTGGCTGAACTCGGAATCCAGCAAGTCCTTGCGCGGCGCCGCCAAGGTCTCGTTCGGCGCAAACCCCGGCTTCAGCTGGGCATGCACTGCGCCCGGAACCAGGCTGGCCAAGCCAGCCAGCAGCGACAACGACGCTGCGAATCGATGATGAGAGCTACGCACAAATTCCTCGGATGAACAACAACAGGTCTGCCACAGCAAGCGGCCCGTCTGTTCACACTGTATGACAGGCCTTGTCGCTGGCAAATGATGCCAACCCCGGGGAATCCGCCGGCGTGCCGGCGGACTCAAGGAATCTAACCTGCGAAGGCGCCGTCGTTCAGGGCCGGTTCACCGCCGTACAGGCCCTCTGCCGCCTTGATGGTGTCGACGCGGGCCATCGCCAGCGTTTCGGTCGAAACCATGTAGACCGACAGCGCGCGGTACCAGATCCTGGTGGCCTTGTCCCGGCCGATGCCGATCAGGCCGGCGGTGCGCGAGGTCACGCCGTGGGTCATCTCGTGGTCTGTCACGTCCAGGGCCACCAGCGGCTTGAACTGCGCCCCGCCGTCGCCGTACATCATGCAGAAGCACTGGTCGTCCCAGTAGGCGTTGTCGAGATCGGAGTGCACGCGTGAGTGGGCGCAGTTGCCATCGTCTGCGATGCCGTTTCGCCCCAGCAGGTTCTTGTAGAAGTCCCAGGTGACGTTCTGGCCATAGGCGGCATCGGTCTGGCGGTCGGCCATCGTGCCATCACCCCAGATGTTGTCGGTGGCGGTGAACAGCGACTCCTGATCGGCGCCAGCGTTCATGTCGACCACATAGTGGCCACCGCGGGTGTTGTCCTGCAGCGTGTACTTGGTGGCGGCCTTGTTGACCGTGTCGTGCAGCGGCACGGTACCGTAGTACAGCGACTTGCCCGTGCCCTTGTTGTCGGCACTGTGGGTGTCGTTCCAGCGACCCAGCAATCGGGCCTGATGCGCGTCGACCAGCACGTGCATGCGCGCCGGGCCGCCAACGCTGTCGCTCCCGCTCACCACCACCTCCCAGGCCAGTCTGGCCTGCCCGTCAGGCGCGTAGATCACCAGTTGTCGGGAAAGGACAGAGCTGTCTTTCACCTCCGATTTTTCAGCGCCAGCGCTTCGGCGGACGCACCGGGCAGCCTGGGTTCGACGGCGAGGTCCAGCCGACGCTGCGGTGCCTGCGAAACACCGTTGAACTCACCGCTTCGAACTGGCACCGTTGCCTCGGCAGCGTCAAAGACGCAGACCATGACTGTCACCGACACGGTGGCGACCACACAGCAAGAGGCAAGCCGGACCTGCTACCGAATCGGTGTGTGGTGGACAGGTGGTTCGACTTTTCGCATGCGAATTCCATGCGAATTGACAGTCCATGCGGGGCCACAAGGCGCGTTTCACACCTCCGGCGACCAAGCAAAGAAAAAGCCCTAGAGCGTTGATTCTCTAGGGCTTTTTTGCCTTTTTCGGTTCGCTGTGAACCGGTGTGAATGGTGGAGCCGGGGGGAATTGAACCCCCGTCCGTCAGCCATCGCCAGGAAGATCTACATGCTTAGCTGTCTGATTTGGATCTCGCCGACCGGATCGCGCAGCAGCACGCTATCCAGCCAACCAGCCACTTGATCTCGCATCCCGGCCCATGGCCAACCGGGACACCAGCCTATGTGATTAACCTCTCAGTCCTTGCCTTGCGGCTTGGACCCGGCCCATAGGCCAACCGTTGAGAGGCTCAACCGCAATTAAGCGGCGAGTGCGAACGTAGAGTCGTTTGCAGTTACTTTGTTTCCAGTGGTTTTACGAGCGAACTGGTGCTCGGCATGCCCTGTCCCAACTCAGTACCAACGTCGAAACCAGGTCGGCCCCAAGAGGCTTAGTTTAAGCCAGATCCAGCCAGTTCAAGAGCTGATCGGGGCTTTCGACGACAAGATCGGCACCCCAGTCCTCGATGCGCTCGCCCACGCCGAGGTAGCCCCAGCGAACGGCCACGGTGCGCATGCCGGCGGCCTGGCCGGCTTGGACGTCGCGCAGGTCGTCGCCCACGTAGACGCAGTCATGTGGTGCCACGCCCAGGCGGCGCGCAGCTTCCAGCAGTGGCGCCGGGTGGGGCTTGGCCTGAGGCATGGTGTCGCCGCAGACCAGCGTGCCGGCCCGCGTGTGCAAGGCCAGGCCCCGCACCACCGGCTCGGCAAAACGGGCCGCCTTGTTGGTGACGATGCCCCAGGGCAGGCTGGCGCCATCCAGCGCCGCCAGCAGCGGCTGCGCCTCGGCAAATATTGTGGTGTCTTGCAGCAGGGCCTCGGCATAGCGAGCCAGAAAGGCATCGCGCAAGGCCTCGAAGCGAGTGTCTACCGGTGTGATACCAAAGGCCACGCCGATCATGCCGCGGGCACCGCTGCCCACCATGGGCCGCAGCTGCGCGTAAGGCAGCGGCGGCAAGTCATGCTGGCCGCGCAGCCAGTTCGCGGCGTTGGCCAGGTCGGGCGCGCTGTCGATCAAGGTGCCATCAAGGTCGAACAGCACGGCCGTCGGCCGGTTTTGTGAACCCGGGTTCATGCCGGCTTGCGGCAAGCCATCAGATAGTTCACGTCGGTGCGCGCGGACAACCAGTAGCGCTGCGTGAAAGGGTTGTATTCCATGCCCTTGAACGCCGAGACCTCCAGGCCGGCTTCACGCGCGAAGGCCGAAAGCTCGCTGGGCTTGAGGAAGCGCGCGTATTCGTGCGTGCCCTTGGGCAGCAGTTTGAGCACGTGCTCGGCACCGACGATGGCAAACAGAAAAGACTTCAGGTTGCGGTTCAGGGTGGAGAAGAACACCCGGCCACCGGGCTTGACCAGCGTGGCACAGGCGCGCACCACGGACGCCGGATCGGGCACATGCTCCAGCATCTCCATGCAGGTCACGATGTCGAAGCTGGCCGGCCGCTCTTCGGCCAGGACCTCGACCGCGACCTCGCGATAGCTGAGGTTCTCGACGCCGGCTTCCAGCGCGTGCAACTGAGCCACTTTCAGCGGCTTGACCGACAGGTCGATGCCCAGCACCGTGGCTTGGCGGCGCGCCATCGATTCAGCCAGGATGCCACCGCCGCAGCCCACGTCCAGCACCTCGGCGGCAGGCAGCTTCGCCAGGCCGGCGATCCAGTCCAGCCGCAAGGGATTGATCTGGTGCAAAGGCCGGAATTCACCTTCAGCGTCCCACCAGCGGTGGGCCAGTTCGCCGAATTTGCTCAGTTCTTGGGGATCTGCATTCACCATGGCTCGAATGGTACGGCGAGAAATGAAAAAACCCCGCCGGGGCGGGGTTTCGATGTGATCGGAAAACCGATTACTTGGCGCGGGTACCAACCACTTCGATTTCCACGCGGCGATTCTTCGCGCGGCCTTCGGCGGTCTTGTTGTCGGCCACAGGTTGCTTCTCGCCCTTGCCTTCGGTGTACACGCGGTTCTTTTCGATGCCCTTGCTGACCAGGTATTCCTTGACAGCTTCCGAGCGGCGAACCGACAGCTTCTGGTTGTACGCGTCAGAACCAACGCTGTCGGTGTGGCCGACGGCGATGATGACTTCCAGGTTCATACCAGCGGTCTTGCTGACCAGGTCATCCAACTTCGCCTTGGCTTCGGGCTTCAGGACAGACTTGTCGAAGTCGAAGAAGGCGTCAGCAGCGTAGGTCACCTTCTCGCTCACGGGAGCGACAGGCACCGGCTTCGGCGGAACCGGCGGGGCCACAGGCGCCGGAGCGACGGCCGGAGGCGGAGCGACCGGCTTCACCTCAGGCTTCAGCGCGCCATCGCATTCAGGGGCCGCGGTAGCAGGCGTCCAGAAGTTGTCACGCCAGCACAGTTCGTTGGTGCCGTTCTTCCAAACGGTGCCATCGGAAGCGCGCCAGTTATCGACGGTCTGGGCAAAAGCGCTCGACATCGGCGCGGCAAGTGCGGCAGCTGCGAACAGCATCGCCACCTTGTTCAGTTTCTTCATGATTCTCCTCTCAAGGAAAGCCGCAGGTTGCCTGCGATACGTCCAAATCGGAAGCGAAATACCCAGCAAATGCTAGTTTTCCCTAGCATTCACCAGCGACAACTGATTGTGCCATAGGGCTTCCGCTGGCTCGTATTCTCTGGGCGCGGCCGACCAATCACGCCGAACTTGTTGTTCATGAGCCACAAGCCCGGCAGCTTAGAATGGACGCTTCGCCCGCGCGCACTGCGTCAAGGCTGGCCGCACCCTGTCGCTTCATGACCCAATTCGCCAAAGAAACCCTGCCCATCAGCCTCGAAGAGGAAATGCGGCGCTCCTACCTCGACTACGCGATGAGCGTGATCGTGGGGCGCGCATTGCCCGATGCGCGCGACGGCCTGAAGCCGGTGCACCGCCGCGTGCTGTTCGCGATGCACGAGCTGAACAATGACTGGAACCGGGCTTACAAGAAGTCCGCCCGCATCGTCGGCGACGTGATCGGTAAGTACCATCCGCACGGTGACACGGCTGTGTACGACACCATCGTGCGCATGGCGCAGGATTTTTCGCTGCGCCACATGCTGGTGGACGGCCAGGGCAACTTCGGCTCGGTCGACGGCGACAACGCTGCGGCCATGCGGTACACCGAAATCCGCCTGTCGAAGATCGCCCACGAGATGCTGGCCGACCTCGACAAGGAAACCGTCGATTTCGGCCCGAACTACGACGGCTCCGAGAGGGAACCGCTGGTGCTGCCGACCCGGCTGCCCAACCTGCTGGTCAATGGCGCGACCGGCATTGCCGTCGGCATGGCAACCAACATTCCGCCGCACAACCTCAACGAGGTGGTGGACGCCTGCCTGCACCTGCTGAAGGTGCCGGACGCGACGCTGGAACAGCTGATGGAGATCATTCCGGCGCCGGACTTCCCGACCGCCGGGATCATCTACGGCATCAACGGCGTGCGCGAAGGCTACCGAACCGGCCGCGGCCGGGTGGTGATGCGCGCCAAGGTGCATTTCGAGGACATCGACAAGGGCGCGCGCCAGTCCATCATCGTGGACGAGCTGCCGTACCAGGTCAACAAAAAGACGCTGCTGGAGCGCATTGCCGAGCTGGTGCACGAGAAGAAGATCGAAGGCATCAGCCACCTGCAGGACGAGTCGGACAAGTCCGGCATGCGGGTGGTGATCGAGCTCAAGCGCGGTGAAGTGCCCGAGGTGGTGCTGAACAACCTGTACAAGCAGACGCAGCTGCAGGACACCTTCGGCATCAACATGGTGGCCCTGATCGACGGCCAGCCCAAGCTCTGCAACCTGAAGCAGCTGCTGGACATCTTCCTGGAGCATCGCCGCGAAGTCGTCACGCGCCGCACGGTGTACGAGCTGCGCAAGGCGCGCGAGCGCGGCCATGTGCTCGAAGGCCTGGCGGTGGCACTGGCCAACATCGACGACTTCATCGAGATCATCAAGAACTCGCCGACGCCGCCGGTTGCCCGCACCGGACTGATGGCCAAGAGCTGGGACTCTTCGCTGGTGCGCGAGATGCTCACCCGTGCCGAGCAGGACGCGCCTGGCGGCCGCGAGTCCTTCCGCCCCGAAGGCCTGCCAGCGCACTTCGGCATGCAGCCGGACGGCCTGTACCGACTCTCGGAAGACCAGGCAGGCGAAATCCTGCAGATGCGCCTGCAGCGCCTGACCGGCCTGGAGCAAGACAAGATCATTGGCGAGTACAAGGAGGTCATGTCGGTGATTGCCGACCTGCTGGACATCCTCGCCAAGCCCGAGCGCGTGACCTTCATCATCGGTGAAGAGCTGACCGCCGTGCGCCAGGAATTCGGCCAGACCAAGATCGGCGCGCGCCGCTCGGTGGTCGAGCACAACGTGCAGGAACTCGGCACCGAGGACCTGATCACGCCGACCGACATGGTCGTGACGCTCAGCCACACCGGTTACTTCAAGAGCCAGCCGCTGGCCGAGTACCGCGCCCAGAAGCGCGGCGGCCGCGGCAAGCAGGCGACCGCGACCAAGGAAGACGACTGGGTCGACCAGCTCTTCATTGCCAACACGCACGACTGGATCCTGTGCTTCTCCGACCGCGGCCGCGTCTACTGGCTGAAGGTCTGGGAAGTGCCGCAGGGCGGGCGCGCCAGCCGCGGCAAGCCCATCGTCAACATGTTCCCGCTGCAGCCTGGCGAGAAGGTGACCGTGGTGCTGCCGCTGACCGGTGACAACCGCGCCTTCCCGGCCGACCATTTCATCTTCATGTGCACCGCACGCGGCACCGTGAAGAAGACGGCACTGGACGAATTCAGCAACCCACGCAAGGCCGGCATCATTGCCGTGGACCTGGACGAGGGCGACTACCTGATCGGCGCCGCGCTGACCGACGGCAAGCACGACGTGATGCTGTTCTCCGACGGCGGCAAGGCCGTGCGCTTCGACGAGGACGACGTGCGCCCGCTGGGCCGCCAGGCGCGCGGCGTGCGCGGCATGATGCTGGAAGACAACCAGACCGTGATCGCGATGCTCGTCGCAGAAGACGAGACGCAGAGCGTGCTGACCGCCACCCAGAACGGCTACGGCAAGCGCACCAGCATCGTCGAGTACACCCGCCACGGCCGTGGCACCAAGGGCATGATCGCCATCCAGCAAAGCGAGCGCAACGGCAAGGTCGTCGCTGCCACGCTGGTGCGCCCGAACGACGAGATCATGCTGATCACCGACAAGGGCGTGCTGGTGCGCACCCGGGTTTCGGAGATCCGCGAACTGGGCCGCGCCACGCAAGGCGTGACCCTGATTGCGCTGGACGACGGCTCCCAACTTTCCGGCCTGCAACGCATCGTCGAAAACGATGCGGCAGACGCCATCGAACCTGAAACCGACGCCGACACCGGCCCAGAGGACACCAACGGATGATGATGAACCATCGCACGCGGCTTGCCGCGCTCGTGCTGGCAGGCTTTGCCCTGACCGGCGCCGCCCAGGCCCAAAGCTCGCAAGCCAAGAAGGACCTGATCGCGCGCGTCATCCAGCTGCAGCAACCGTCGATCGAGCAGATCGGCCAGAACATCGCGGGCCAGACGGCCCAGCAGGTGCTGCAGGTTGCCGGCCAGGCGGTCAGCCAACTTCCAGCAGACAAGCAGGAAGCCGTCGGCAAGTCGGTGCAAGCCGACATCAAGCAGTTCTATGACGAACTGGCCCCGCTGCTGCGCGACCGGGCAACCAAGCTGGCGCCAACCGCAATGGGCTCGCTGCTGGACGAGAAGATGAGCGAGGACGAGCTCAAGCAGTTGGTCGCGTGGCTCGAATCACCGGCCGCAAAGAAGTTCAACGAAGTCGGCCCGCAGATGCTGAACAACCTGCAGGAGAAGCTGGTGGCTGACACCAAGCCGACGGTGGAGCCCAAGCTGCGCGCGCTGGAAGACTCGTTGCGCAAGAAGCTGGGCATCAACGGCGCGGCGGCACCCGCGCCTGCGGCATCTGGTGCGGCCAAGCCGGCTGCCAAGGCGCCAGTCAAGAAGTAAGTTGCACGCTCCGGCTGGCAGCGCCCCGCGGCTGCTGGCCCTCTCCGTTTCCCTGCCGACCCGCCCGCCATGACAGCGCGTACCCGCCCCTTCAACTTCTCGGCCGGCCCGGCCATGCTGCCTGAAGAGGTGCTGCGCGAAGCCGCAGCCGAGATGCTGGACTGGCATGGCTCCGGCATGGGCGTGATGGAGATGAGCCATCGCGGCAGGGAGTTCATCGAGATCTACGAGACGGCAGAGCGCAACCTGCGCGCGCTGCTGGCGGTACCACCCGAGTTCCGCATCCTGTTCATGCAGGGCGGCGGACTGGGTGAAAACGCCATCGTGCCGATGAACCTGTCGCGCGGCGGTCTGGTGGACGTTATCGTCACCGGCGCGTGGAGCAAGAAGTCGCTCGGAGAGGCCGGCCGCTACGCCAATGCCTGCGCGGCTGCCAGCAACGAAGCCAGCGGTTTCACCACCCTGCCGGCGCCGGCCAGCTGGGAACTGCGCGAAGGCGCGAGCTACCTGCACCTGTGCTCCAACGAGACCATCCACGGCGTCGAGTTCCAGACGCTGCCTGACCTCGCCGCGCTGGGGAGCAGCGCGCCGCTGGTGGTCGACTGCTCTTCGCACGTCCTGTCGCGCAGCATCGACTGGTCCCGCGTGGGCCTGGCCTTTGCCGGCGCGCAGAAGAACATCGGCCCTGCCGGGCTCACCATCGTCTTCGTTCGGGAAGACCTGCTGGGCCACGCGCTGCCGATCTGCCCAACCGCCTTCGACTACACCGTCGTCGCCGAACATGGCTCGATGTTCAACACGCCGCCGACCTACGGCATCTACATCGCCGGGCTGGTCTTCCAGCACGTGCTGCGCCAGGGCGGCGTGGCCGAAATGGAGCGGCGCGCGATCGAACGCTCGCAGCTGCTGTATCGCTACCTCGATGACAACGGCGGCTTCTACCGCAACCCGGTGGCGGCCGACGCACGTTCCCGCATGAACGTGCCGTTTTTCCTGGCCGATGCTTCGCACAACGAAGCCTTCCTGGCCGGCGCTCGCGAAGCAGGCCTGCTGCAGCTGAAAGGACACAAGTCCGTCGGCGGCATGCGGGCCTCCCTCTACAACGCCATGCCACTCGCCGGCGTGCAAACGCTGGTCGAGTACATGAAGGATTTTGTGCGCCGCCATGGCTGACCCGACCTCCGGCACTCCCGCCGCCAACCCTGCCGCCACCCCGGCCACGATCGCGCCGGAACTGCTGGCGCTGCGCGAGCAGATCGACTCGCTGGACCAGGACCTGCTGGCCCTGCTGAACCGCCGCGCCGGCCTGGCGCTGGCCGTTGGCGAGCTGAAAAAGAAGGAAGGCTCGGTGGTCTTCCGCCCCGAGCGCGAAGCCCAGGTCATCGACGGCCTGAAGGCCTCGAACCCGGGCCCGCTGAAGCTCGACAGCGTGGCGCCCATCTGGCGCGAGATCATGTCGGCCTGCCGTGCGCTGGAAACGCCCACCCGCGTGGCCTACCTGGGCCCGGCCGGCACCTTCAGCGAAGAGGCTGCGCTCGGCTATTTCGGCTCGTCCATCGTGCGCGTGCCCTGCACCAGCATCGACGACGTGTTCCGCACCACCGCGGCTGGCGCCGCCGACTTCGGCGTCGTGCCGGTCGAGAACTCGACCGAAGGCGTGGTCGCCCGTTCGCTGGACATCTTCCTGACCACGCCGCTGTTCATCATCGGCGAGACCAGCCTGTTCGTGCGCCACAACCTGCTGCGCAAGGAAAACTCGCTCGAAGGCATCGAGGTGGTGGCCGCGCATCCGCAGGCGCTGGCGCAGTGCCACGGCTGGCTCTCCAGCCACCTGCCCAACGTCGAACGCCAGCCCATGGCCAGCAATGCCGAGGCCGCGCGCCAGGCCGCCCTGAACCCCAAGCTGGCCGCCATCGCCAGCGTGCGCGCCGGCAGCGAATACGGCCTGCACCTGGTCTCGCCCGCGATCCAGGACGACACCCACAACCGCACCCGCTTCGCGATCGTCACCGACCCGCATCGCCACCCTGCCCCCAAGGCCTCGGGGCACGACTGCACCAGCCTGGTCGTCTCGGTGGTCAACCGCCCCGGCGCGATGTACGACATCCTGAAGCCACTGAAGGCGCACGATGTGTCGATGACGCGCTTCGAGTCTCGCCCAGCGCGCTCGGGCCAGTGGGAGTACTACTTCTACATCGACCTGCAAGGCCACCCGGACGAGCCGCATGTGCACACCGCCATGCAGGAACTCCGCCAGGCCTGCGCCTATTTCAAGGTGCTGGGCACCTACCCGCTGGACGTGCACTGAGCAACCCCCACACGATGTTCAAACAATTGGGATTGATCGGCTGCGGCCTGATGGGCGGCTCATTTGCGCTGGCCATGAAACAGGCCGGCCTGGTCGAGCGCGTGATCGGCTACAGCAAGTCACCCTCCACGACCGAACGCGCCAAGCAGCTCGGCGTGATCGACCAGTCGGCGGAAAGCGCGTTGCTGGCCGTCTCTGGTGCCGACATCGTGCTGATCGCCGTGCCAGTGGCCGCCACCGATGCCACCTTCCGCGCCATCCGCCACCTGGTCTCGCCGGACGTGCTGTTCATGGACGTGGGCAGCACCAAGCGCGACGTGGTGGACGCCGCGCGGCGCTCGCTGAAGGAGCGCGCGGTGGCCTTCGTGCCGGCGCACCCCGTCGCCGGCAAGGAACTCTCAGGCGTGCAGCATGCCGATGCGCAGCTGTACCGCGACCGGCAGGTCATCCTCACGCCGTTGCCGCAGACGCTGCCGACGCTGGTGGAAAAGGCCCGCGCCGTCTGGACCGGCATTGGTGCGCACGTGCGGCTGATGACGCCCGAGGCGCATGACGCCGCGTTTGCCGCGGTCAGCCACCTGCCACATTTGCTGGCCTTCGCGTATTTCACCGGCATCCTGCAGCAGCCAGAGAGCGAGGACTTCCTCGCACTGGCCGGCCCGGGCTTCCGCGACTTCACCCGCATCGCCGCCAGCGATCCCGCCGTCTGGCGCGACATCCTGATCGCCAACCGCGAGGAAGTGCTGCGCCAGTCCGAGTACTTCCGAGGCGCACTCGGCGTGTTGGAGCAGACCTTGCGCGACTGCCAGGGCGAGTCCCTTGAAGCGCTGGTGCAAGGCATTTCCGAAGCACGCGCCCAATGGCGCCTGGGCGCACCGCGCCGTTCCTGATTCCCGCATGTACTCGACCGCTTTCCTCGACCTGCCGCCACTGGTGAATGCCGCCGGCACGGTGCGCCTGCCCGGCTCCAAGAGCATTTCCAACCGCGTGCTGCTGCTGGCCGGCCTGGCCGAAGGCACGACCGACGTGCGCGACCTGCTGGATTCCGACGACACCCGCGTGATGCTGGCCGCGCTGGAAGCGCTGGGTTGCAGGCTGCAGCGCAACCGCGCCTCGCTGCTGGTCACCGGAATCGGCGGCCAACTGCGCACCCGCGAAGCCAAGCTGTTCCTCGGCAACGCCGGCACTGCGATGCGCCCGCTGACCGCCGCGCTGGCGGTGCTGGCCGCCACGCAAGGCGGTGCCTTTGAACTCTCGGGCGTGCCACGCATGCACGAGCGGCCCATCGGCGACCTGGTCGACGCACTGCGCCAGCTCGGCTGCCCGGTCGCCGACCTGGCTCAACCCGGCTTCCCGCCGCTGCGCGTGGGCGATGGCGCCACGCACATGCTGCAGACCGGCGCACCGATCCGCGTGCGCGGCGATGTCTCCAGCCAATTCCTGACCGCGCTGCTGCTCGCGCTGCCACTGGTCACGACCGACGGCCCCGTCACCATCGAAGTCGACGGCGAGCTGATCAGCAAGCCCTACATCGACATCACGCTGCGCCTGCTGGCGCGCTTTGGCATTGACGTGCAGCGCGATGGCTACCGGCGTTTCGTGCTGCCGCAGGGCTCGGCCTACCGCACGCCCGGCCGCATCCACGTCGAAGGCGATGCTTCGTCAGCCTCGTATTTCGTCGCACTGGGCGCCATCGCCGCGACAGACAAGCCGGTGCGCATCGAAGGCGTGGGCCTGGACTCGATCCAGGGCGACATCCGCTTCATCGACGCCGCGCAAGCCATGGGCGCGCAGGTCAAGGGCGGCGATGGCTGGCTGGAAGTCAAGCGTGGCGCCTGGCCGCTGAAAGGCATCACGCTGAACTGCAACCACATCCCCGACGCGGCGATGACGCTGGCGGTGATGGCGCTGTATGCCGACGGCCCGACCCGGCTGACCGACATCGCCAGCTGGCGCGTGAAGGAAACCGACCGCATCGCGGCCATGGCCACCGAGCTGCGCAAGCTGGGCGCCACGGTCGAGGAAGGCGCGGACTTCATCGAGGTGCAACCGCTGCCGGCCGGTGCCTGGCGCGCCGCCAGCATTCACACCTACGACGACCATCGCATGGCGATGTGCCTGTCGCTGGCCGCGCTGAATCCGCTCGCAGGCGCTGGACAACCGGTGCCTGTGCGCATCGAAGACCCGCGCTGCGTCGCCAAGACCTTCCCGGACTACTTCGAGGCCTTGTTCGACCTGGTGCAGCCACTGGCCGGCAGCGTGCCGGTGCTGACGGTTGACGGGCCGACCGCCTCCGGCAAGGGCACGCTGGCCAGCGAGCTCGCCGCCAAGCTGGGCTACCACCTGCTGGACTCCGGTGCGCTGTACCGCGCGACCGCGCTGGCCGCGCAGGACGCCGGCATCTCGCTGGAAGATGAAGCCTCGCTGGCAATGATGGCAGCCCAACTGGACCTGCGTTTCGACGGTCACCGCGTGCTGCTGGGCGGGCGCGACATCACAGACCCGCTGCGCCTGGAATCCACCGGCGGCATGGCCTCGCGGGTCTCGGTCCACCCCGCCGTGCGCCAGGCCTTGTTCCAGCTGCAGCTGAGCTTCCGCCGCCTGCCCGGGCTGGTGGCCGATGGGCGCGATATGGGCACCGTGGTTTTTCCCAGCGCCGAGCTGAAGGTTTTCCTGACGGCCAGCGTCGAGCAACGCGCCAGCCGCCGGCTCAAGCAATTGCTGGGAAAAGGCGTAGCTGCTACACTCGACGGTCTATTGGCCGACTTGCGGGCCCGTGACGAGCGCGACATGTTGCGCAGCGTTGCACCCTGCAAACCGGCCGAAGATGCGGTCTTGCTGGACAACTCCGCCTTGTCGATCGATGCATCGGTCGAACAGGTGTTGGGCTGGTGGCAGGCCCGCAGGCCGTTCTGAACCGCTGACTCAGCGACGGCCGGGCCCACCGCCCCTGCCTGCTGGCGCGCCCGCGCCACCCCGGGGACGGTGAACTCATCAACTCAACCCCGCGGCCTAGCAAACCGCCAAACCGGCCGCGTTCGCAGCCGGTACAGGAAATTCCAATGCCCAAGACTCAAGAAGTCTCCTTCGACGAAGGCTCTTTCGCAGCCCTGTTTGAAGAATCGCTGAAGAGCGCAGACATGCGCGTCGGCGAAGTCATCTCGGCTGAAGTCGTTCGCATCGAACACAGCCACGTGGTGGTCAACGCCGGCCTGAAGTCCGAAGCGTACGTGCCCATCGACGAATTCAAGAACGACCAGGGCGAAGTTGAAGTCCAGGTCGGCGACTTCGTCTCGGTGGCCATCGACGCCGTCGAAAACGGCTACGGCGACACCATCCTGTCGCGCGACAAGGCCAAGCGCCTGGCTTCCTGGCTGAGCCTGGAAACCGCGCTGGAGTCCGGCGACTTCGTCACCGGCACCGTCTCCGGCAAGGTCAAGGGCGGCCTGACCGTCCTGGTCAACGGCATCCGCGCCTTCCTGCCCGGTTCGCTGCTCGATACGCGCCCTGTCAAGGACATGTCTCCGTTCGAAGGCAAGACCATGGAGTTCAAGGTCATCAAGCTGGACCGCAAGCGCAACAACGTCGTGTTGTCGCGCCGCGCTGTGGTCGAAGCTTCGATGGGCGAAGAACGCGCCAAGCTGCTGGAAACCCTGCACGAAGGCGCCATCGTCAACGGCGTGGTCAAGAACATCACCGAATACGGTGCCTTCGTGGACCTGGGCGGCATCGATGGCCTGCTGCACATCACCGACATGGCCTGGCGCCGTGTCCGTCACCCGAGCGAAGTGGTGACGGTGGGTCAGGAACTGACCGCCAAGGTCCTGAAGTTCGACGCCGAGAAGAACCGCGTCTCGCTGGGCATCAAGCAGCTGGGCGATGACCCGTGGATGGGCGTGGCCCGCCGCTACCCGACGGGCACCCGCCTGTTCGGCAAGGTCACCAACATCGCCGACTACGGCGCGTTCGTCGAGATCGAACCGGGCATCGAAGGCCTGGTGCACGTCTCCGAAATGGACTGGACCAACAAGAACGTCGCCCCGTCCAAGGTCGTGACCCTGGGCGAAGAAGTCGAAGTCATGGTCCTGGAGATCGACGAAGACAAGCGTCGCATCTCGCTGGGCATGAAGCAGTGCAAGGCCAACCCGTGGGAAGAGTTCTCTTCCTCGGTTAAGCGCGGCGACAAGGTCAAGGGCCCCATCAAGTCGATCACCGACTTCGGCGTCTTCGTCGGCCTGGCGGCTGGCATCGACGGCCTGGTGCACCTGTCCGACCTGTCGTGGCACGAAACCGGCGAAACGGCTGTGCGCAACTACAAGAAGGGCCAGGAAGTCGAAGCCCTGGTGCTGGGCATCGACGTCGAGCGCGAGCGCATCTCGCTGGGCATCAAGCAGCTGGACGGCGACCCCTTCGCGACCTTCACTTCGGTCAATGACCGTGGCCAGGTGGTCGACGGCGTGGTCAAGACCGTGGACCCGCGCGGCGCTGAAGTTCAGCTGGCCGACGACGTCATGGGCTACCTGCGCGCTTCCGAAATCAGCCGTGACCGCGTCGAAGACGCACGCAACGTGCTGAAGGAAGGCGACCAGGTCTCGGTGATGATCGTCAACGTGGACCGCAAGACCCGCAACATCCAGCTGTCGATCAAGGCCAAGGACCAGGTCGACCAGCAGGAAGCCATGCAGCGTCTGTCGCAATCCAACGAGCGCGAAAACGCCGGCACCACCAGCCTGGGCGCCCTGCTGCGCGCCAAGCTGGACAACAGCTCGGGCAACTGATCCTGACTGCCGTGGCCCGCTTCCACGATTCGTTCGAGCAGCGGGCCGAGCGCCGGGCCGCTCCCAAGCCGGCCCGCGTCCCCTCGGGGGACCAGCCGGCGTACCCGCAGGCTGAGGGGCTCCAATGACCCGATCCGACCTTGTTGCCAAGCTGGCGGAGCGATTCGCGCAACTGACGCAGCGAGACACCGAGTTCGCGGTCAAGACCATGCTCGATGCGATGTCCGACGCCCTGGCGCGCGGCCACCGCATCGAGATCCGGGGCTTCGGCAGCTTCTCGATCAATCGCCGCCCGCCGCGGGTGGGGCGCAACCCCCGCTCCGGCGAGAAGGTGACGATTCCCGAGAAGCTGGTGCCACACTTCAAGCCTGGCAAGGCACTGCGCGAAGGCGTGGATGCCCAGTTGCCTGTCGAGGAAGACGTGGCAAGCGCCAGCGCCGGCAGTCAAGCCGCTTGAACGCCACTTCGGCGTCCGTTGCACAAGGGCCCTTCGGGGCCCTTTTTCATTGCGGCGCGCCCCGTAGAATCGGCCCCATCGCGGAGCACCGATGCACATCTTCGTCTGGCTCTTCCGGGCCTTCATCTTCTTCTCGCTGTTCGCCTTTGCGCTGAACAACCAGCAACCCGCTGCGGTGAACTGGTTCTTCGGCCATGCGTGGACCGCGCCCATGGTCATCATCGTGCTGTGCGCCTTTGCCGGCGGCACGGCCTTTGGCGTGCTGGCCATGGCACCCAGCTGGTGGCGCCAGCGTCGCCGTGTACGCCAGCAGCTGGCCACCGGTACGGCTCAGCAGCCTGGCACCACCTCCTCTTCGTCTCCCTCAGAGACCCCGGCGACGCCGCCCTTGCCCGACGTGGTTTGAACAACTAGCCGATGGACTTTGACCTGCAGTGGCTCCTGGTGGGCCTGCCCGTGGCGTTTGCTCTCGGCTGGCTGGGCTCCCGGCTGGACCTGCGCCAGGTGCGGCGCGAGCACCGTGAATCACCCAAGGCCTACTTCAAGGGCCTGAACCTGCTGCTCAACGAGCAACAGGACAAGGCCATCGACGCCTTCATCGAAGCCGTCCAGAACGACCCCGACACCACCGAGCTGCACTTCGCGCTGGGCAACCTGTTCCGCCGCCGCGGCGAGTTCGAGCGCGCGGTGCGGGTGCACCAGCACCTGCTGGGCCGCTCCGACCTGGGTGCCACCGAGCGCGACCGCGCCCAGCACGCGCTGGCACAGGACTTCATGAAGGCCGGCCTGTTCGACCGTGCCGAGCAGTGCTACAAAGCCCTGGAAGGCACGCCCTTCGACACAGAAGCCCGCCTGGCGCTGCTGAACCTCTATGAGCGCTCGCGCGACTGGCGCGCCGCGGCCGACACCGCCGCCGCGCTGGAGCGCAGCGGCATCGGTTCCTTCGGCACCCGCATCGCGCACCACTGGTGCGAGCTGGCGCAGGAGGCCGACGCGCGCGGCCAGGGTGAAGAAGCTGCCTCCGCGCTGCAGCACGCCCGTGCCGCAGCGCCGCAGGCCGCCCGGCCGCTGATGCTGGCCGGACAGCGCGAAGTGCGCGCCGGCCGCCCGGCCGCGGCGCTGGAGCTGTGGGGCGAGATGCGGCTGCGCGACCCTGCCAGCTTCCACCTGGTGGCCGCCGACTACGCACAAGCCGCGCTGGCAGCGGGCAAGACCGACGCGGCCCGCGTCGTGTTGACCGAAGCCTACGAGCAGAACCCGGACCTGGCCTTGCTGCGGGCCGTGGCCACGCTGGACGGCAGCACCGTCGCGCAGTCGCCGCGCCTGCTGCACCAGCTGCAGGTCAAGCCGACGCTGAGCGCCGCACAGGCCTTGCTGGCCCGCGCTGACGGCCACTGGAGCGCCGAAGAGACCGAGGCCCTGCGGGCGGCCGTGGACAAGGCTGCCAAGCCGCTGCAGCGCTACCGCTGCGCCGCCTGCGGCTTCGAGGCCCAGCGCTACTTCTGGCAATGCCCTGGCTGCCTGGGCTGGGACAGCTTCCCGCCACACCACGTGGAAGAGCTTTGATGAGGACCGGCGCTGCGCGCGACGACCCGCGGGTCGTGCTCTGCATGAAGTGGGGCAGCAAGTACGGCCCTGAGTACGTCAACCGGCTCTATGCGATGGTGCGCCGCCACCTGCGCGGCGACTTCCGCTTCGTCTGCCTGACCGACGACGGCCGCGGCGTGCGCAGCGAAGTCGAATGCCTGCCCATCCCGAAGCTGGAACTGCCGCCTGGCATTCCCGAGCGCGGCTGGACCAAGCTGACCACTTTCGAGGCGGACCTGCACGGCCTCACAGGCACCGCGCTGTTCCTGGACCTGGACGTGGTGATCGTGGCCGACATCACACCCTTCTTCGAGCAGCCGGGCGAGTTCCTGATCATCCACGACTGGAAGCGCCCCTGGCGCATCACAGGCAACTCCTCGGTCTACCGCTTCCGGCTCGGTGCGCATGCCGACGTGCTGGCCGAGTTCCTGCGCGACCAGGCCGACATCCGCGCCCGGTTGCGCAACGAGCAGGCTTTCCTGTCCGAGGTCATGCACCGCCAGGGCAAGCTGGCCTACTGGCCGGCCGAGTGGTGCTGCAGCTTCAAGTACCACAGCATCCCGAAGTTCCCGCTGAACTACCTGCGTGCACCGCAAGTGCCGGCCGGCGCCCGCATCGTCGTGTTCCACGGCGTGATGAACCCGCCGGACGCGCTGGTGGGCCGCAGCAACGGCAACTGGCGCCACGCCAAGCCGGCCGGCTGGATTGCGGCGCACTGGCACGAATGAGCGACCAGGGCATCGCTCAGGCGCCACGGCCTGGCGTGCCCAGCACTTGGGCCTGGTGGCCACACACCACCAAGCCCGGCAACGCAGGATTTCGCCTGCGCTGCGCGCAGATCATCGAGCAGCTGCAGCAGCGCGGTGCCTCGGCTGTCCTCTACCAACCCGGCTCGAATCGGCCGCCCCCCTCGGTGCTGGTCCTCTCTAAACGCTACGACAGCGCCAGCCTGGCCCATGCGCTCGCACTGAGCGATACACACGGCACGCGGCTGGTGCTGGACCTGTGCGACAACCACCTGCATGCGGAACCTGACGCGCCGCGCTGGCAGGCTCGCCGCGAGCAGTTGCTGGCTGCGCTGGCGGCGGTGGACCAGGTCATCGTCTCCAGCGACGCGCTGGCCGAAGTGGTTCAGGCCGAGGCACGCATCCGCCAACAGATGGCCGTGATCGGCGATGCGGCCGAGCCGCCCCACAAGCCCGCGCCGCTCGCCCGCTGGCGGCATCCGCTGGACGGATGGGAGTTGCTGCGCCTGCAGCATTGGCTCGCCGGGCAGCCGGGCGGCAAGCTGGTCTGGTTCGGCCAGCACGGGGTGCCATACGCCAGCGGCGGCATGGCGGACCTGGCCAAGCTCAGGCCAGTGCTGGAGCGGCTGCATGCCGCGCTGCCGCTGAGCCTCACGGTCATCAGCAACCACCGCCCCAAGTTCAACACGCTCACCCAGGGCTGGCGCGTGCCGGTGCACTACCTGCCCTGGCAGCCTCACACTGTGTCCAGGGCGCTTGCCATGCACGACGTGGCAGTGATCCCCATCACGCCCAACCCGTTCACCTTGTGCAAGACGAACAACCGCGTGGCCACCGCGCTGTTGCACGGCCTGGCCGTGGTGGCGGACAGCATCCCGAGCTACCGCGAATTTGCCGACTGCTGCTGCCTGGACGACTGGGGTGCGGGCTTTGAGCGCCTGCTGCGCGAACCCGCGTGGCGCCAGTCCCAGGTGGCCCGCGGTGTGGACTTGATCCAGTCACGCTGGCAACTGCCGCAGGTGGTCGACCAATGGCAGCAAGTGCTCACCCGGCTCGCGTCGAAGTGACGCACGCCGCGCGGCGGATCAGGCCCGCTTCAGGGCCCGTGTGAGGCGCTGCCTGGCCGCTGTCAGCAGCGCGGGCCTGTGGGGCGGCCGGTAAACCGCCTCTGCGAGCCGGAGGCGCAGCGGCAACTGGCGCGGGTCGCGTTCACCATGCTCCACCTGCCACAGCAGGCCAGGCCGGAACCAGCCCTGGCGAATGCCATCGCGCACCGCATCGGCACTGACGAAGTGGTCCTGCAACGCAAGGAACAGCGCGTCCATCCACACCGGCGCCAGCGGGTTTCTCGACGACAGCCAGGGCTGCAGGTTCATCGCGGTGAAGTGCAGCAGCCGGGTCTTGCCAGGCTCGAAACGCTCCAAAGAGTTCCAGGTGTAAGGCAGGCAGACGGTCTTGGACGGCTCGAACTCGAGCTCGGTCATCACCTCGCGGTAGCGCTGCTGCGCGAGGCGGTGGATCTCCACCGGGTCCCATCGCGCCAATGCGCAGTCGATCACCATCACGCTGAACTGCCGGCGCCGGCCGCTCTCAGGCGGCGCTTCGGCCGAGCTCACGGCCGAACCCACGGCGCGCAACTCAAGCAGCTCGCACAGATCGTGGAACACGAGCATGTCCGAGTCCAGGTAAACCGCCAGGCCGTGGTGGCCACTGAGCTGCGGGATGAAGAATCGCTGCAGCGAAAACAGGGTGTGGCCGGACGCGGGCACGGGCTGGCCTGCCAGGCAATCGTCCAGCCGCAGGATCTCGACTGGCAAACTGGCGTGACGCAGGATGCTGTGCGCCAGCACCTGCGCGGCCACATGCTGAGGCGGCGCGCAGCCGACATAGACTTTCAATGCGGCGTCGGCGGAGTCGGTCATCATTGGCTGATTTTGACGAGAAATTCCGGCCCCGCAGCCCTGTGGAAAGCGAGGAACCATGACCGCGCGCAAACCTGTTCGTGCCACGCTCGCCTTCGCGCTGCTGATTTCGCTGTTTGCAGCGGCACCCTCTTTCGCGGCCAGCACCGAGGTCAATACCGCGAACCAGGCCGAGCTGGAGATGGTCATCGGCATCGGACCGGACCTGTCGGGCCGGCTGCTGGCCGAGCGCGCAAAGGCGCCGTTCAAGGACTGGCTGGACTTGCAGCAACGCATGGCCGGCATCGGCCCGGTGCGAGCCGGCAAGTTGTCGGCCTCGGGGCTGACGGTGCGGGGCCAAACCTACCCAGCGGCGGTCAAGCCAGCGGCATCTCGTTAGCAGCCGAGGAAGCCCTTGACCTCGTCGCGGCGAGCCAGCGTGTCCGCCTCGCCCAGCGCCATCAGCTCGCGCGTGAAATCGCTCTCGAACAGCAGGTAGCTGGCGAGTGCCGAGCCGCGTGCCGTGCGGCCCATGCCACTGACGCCAACGCCACCCAGCAAGGCGCGGATCGGCAGCGGCAAGGTGTTGATGTGGCGTGCGGCAATGTCGTCCAGCCGCTGGCTGGGCGAGATCACCAGGATGTCGATCGGGCGAAGATGCGTGTGGCGCTTCGCTTCCGGCGGCAGCAGGCCCAGCGTGTGGTTGATGCGCTGCAATCGCTCGATGTCGACCGACAAGGCATCCAGGAAGATGCTGGACATCGCATGGCCGGCGATCTGCGCCATGTTGGGATATTCGCCCCTGGCCACCGGCTCGGTGGCAGGCGGCTCATGCATGCGGCCGGCTCCGATCACCAGCACCCGGTCGGCACCCAGGTGCACCGCAGGCGAGATCGGTGCGGTCTGCCGCATGCTGCCGTCGCCCATCCACTGCGGCCCGTCGTCGACACTCACCGACTGCGCCGGGAACACGAACGGGATCGCCGATGACGCGAGCAGATGCCTGGCCGTGATCGGTCCGTGCACCGCCAGGCGCTGGGAGCGCACCCAGCCCGGCACCGGCTCGGCGGCATCGTAAAAGGTCACGTGGTGGCCCGTGCTGTAGCTGGACGCCGCGATGGCCAGCGCGCGCACATGGCCGCGCTCTATCAACTCCCGCACCCGGGACACCGGCACCAGATTGTCCAGCAATTCGTTCAGCGGCGAATTGTCCAGCAGCGAGCGCGGGCGCAGCTTGCGCCAGCGCTTGATGGCCCAGCCGATGGACATCATCGTCAACCAGCCTGCACCAGTGCGGATCACGCCCAGCGAATCGGTGCGGTAGACCTGCTCGGCCTTGAAGCGCGACCAGATGTACGCCAGCCTGGCCACGGCCAGCTCGAATTCGTCCGCCCCCGCCGCCAGGGCCGCGGCATTGATGCCACCGGCCGAGGTGCCGGTGATGACAGGGAACGGGTTCTCGCTGCGCGAGCAACCGGCTTCGCGGCGGATCTGGCAGACGGCACGCAACACACCGACCTGGTAGGCGGCGCGCGCGCCGCCACCCGTCAGGACCAGGCCGGTGACAGGAGGGGAGGACATCGCCGCAGTCTAGGCCGCGGTGCGCGGCGCTGCGCCGTGAACAATCCCCCCACAGCCCGTCAAATCCGGGCTTTCGCGGTCAGGTCCAAGGATCAATACGGGTTGTTGCCACCGCGCATCGTGGGCGGGCCGGACGGGCCGCCAGGGGGCGGGCCACCGTAAGGCGGGCGCGGTGCGCCGCCGTAGCCATGGTCGTAGTGACCGTGATAGTTGTCGTGATAGCGGTCGCGGTACTCGTACGGATATGCACGGCGCTCGTAGTGCACCGGCACTACTCGGCTGCGGTACCAGTCCTCGCGCACGAAGTAGACCGGCCGGCCGCAGGCGTTGTAGCGGCCGCAGTAATAGCGCCAGTTGGCTCGGTGCACCGTCGGCACGTAGAGGTACATCGGCGGCGGCGGGGCAACCCAGCGCGGCGCCGGGCTCACCCAGACCGGCGCTGCGGCATAGACCTGCGGACGCCCGTAGTCGCCGATGTTGATCTGGCCGTAGAAGCCGGGCTGGCCGACCGACAGGGACACGCCCACCGAGGCTTGGGCCGAGGGTGCGGATGCCGCCAGGCCACATGCCAGCAGGGCCGCGGCCACAGGAAAAGCTGTTTTCATGGGGAGGCGACGGGCCGCTTGGGGGCGGAGCGTCGGGGCATCGGTGTTGAACATGCCTGACCAACGCAGCACCCGGCGCCCACGTTGTCAGACAAGGCCCAAAGACACCAATTCTTACGCCGGCTTCATTCGTAGACGATGCGCGCCTGGCCACCCGTCACCACGCGCCACTGTGCCAGTGCCTCGTTGGTAGGCCAGAAGCGGCCCTGCTCGCCCAGCTCCAGTTCGGCGTCGGCGCCCGGCAGCGTGAGCTTCACGCGGACCGGCAGGCCATGCACCAGGTCGCCCTCCTCGCTCTGCTCGCGTTTGGCGGGGTGGCTGCGCACCACCTCGGCCATCGCCGGTGACTTGCCTTCGCCCAGCGCCACGCTCAGGTGCCGGCCAAACCGCGCCCTTGCGCCGGCCAGGCCCCAGACCTGGGCCACGTTGAGCCGCAGCCCGCCAGAGAAACGGTCGTTCTGCACCTTGCCCTGCACGACGATCAATTCGTCGTCGCGCAGCTGATCGCGGTAGCGGTCCAGCATTTCCTCGTTGGCCACCGCCTCTATGGGCTCGCTGTTGTCGTCCAGCTTGAAGATGCCGACCCGGCCGCGCGCGCCGTTGATGACCCGCAGGTCACTGACGATGCCCGCCAGCAGCTGCGGCTCCTTGGCGTCGATCAGGTCGGCAATGCGGCGGCGGCAGAACTGGCGCACCTCCGTCTCGTCCTCGTCAAACAGGTGACCCGAGAGGTAGAAGCCGATCGCCGCTTTCTCCAACGTCAGCTTCTCGCGCACGCTCCAGGGTTCGGCAGCCACCAGCGGCGGCTCCTGGGTGTGCGAGCCGTGCGAGCTGCCATCGTCGAAATCGAACAGGCCACCCTGGTTTGCATTGGCCGCCTGTGTCTCCGCCCAGTCGAAGGCCAGGCCGATGCTGGCAAGCGAGCAGGCACGGTCGGGGTGCAACTCGTCAAAGGCACCGGCCTTGATCAGGGCCTCCACCACGCGCTTGTTGCAACGGGATTTGTCGACCCGGCTGCAGAAGTTGAACAGGCTGGTGAACGGACCATCGGCCTCGCGCGCCGCGACGATGGCCTCGATCGCGCCCTGCCCCGTGCCCTTGATCGCGCCCAGGCCGTAGCGGATGCGCTTGCGGCCGGCGGCGCCCGGCATCGGCTCGAAACGGTAGACGCCGTTGTTGACGTTCGGCGGCTCGAAGCTGATGCCGAAGTTCTTCTGCGCATCGGCCAGCAGCACCTTGAGCTTGTCGGTGTCGCCGAGTTCGATCGTCATGTTGGCCGAGAAGAACTCGGCCGTGTAGTGCACCTTGAGCCAGCCGGTGTGGTAGGCCAGCAGCGAGTACGCGGCGGCGTGAGACTTGTTGAAGCCGTAGCCCGCGAACTTCTCCATCAGGTCGAAGATCTCGTCGGCCTTGTCCTGCGGGATGTTGTTGCCCGCAGCCCCCTTGCGGAAGATCTCGCGGTGCTCGGCCATCTCCTCGGCCTTCTTCTTGCCCATCGCGCGGCGCAGCATGTCCGCGCCACCCAGGCTGTAGCCGCCCAGCACCTGGGCGGTCTGCATCACCTGCTCCTGGTAGACCATGATCCCGTAGGTCTCGGACAGCACCCACTCCACCAGCGGATGCGGATACTCCACAGGCTCGCGGCCGTGCTTGCGCGCAACGAAGCTGGGGATCAGGTCCATCGGGCCCGGGCGATACAGCGCATTCAGCGCAATCAGGTCTTCCAGCCGGCTGGGTTTGGCGTCCCGCAACATGCCCTGCATGCCGCGCGATTCAAACTGGAACACCGCCTCGGTCAGGCCATCGGAAAAGAGCTTGTAGACGGCCTTGTCGTCCAGCGGCAGCGTCTCGTAGCTGAAGTCCTTGCGTTCCGGGTAACGCGCGACGATGAAGTCCTTGGCCTGCTCCAGGATGGTCAGCGTGGCCAGGCCCAAAAAGTCGAACTTCACCAGGCCAATGGCTTCGACGTCGTCCTTGTCGTACTGGCTGACGGCCGAGTCGCTGCCGGGCTGCTGGTAGAGCGGGCAGAAGTCGGTGATCTTGCCGGGCGCGATCAGCACGCCGCCGGCGTGCATGCCGATGTTGCGCACCATGCCTTCGACACGGGCGGCAAGGCTCAGCAGCTCGGCCACTTCCTCCTCGTTCTTCTCGCGCACTTCCAGCTCAGGCGCTTCGAGCCGGGCGTAGATCAGCTTGTCGTCCGGCTTCTCCGGCACCTTGGCCAGCGTCACCGTCTTGCCGGGCGGCGCGGGAATGAGCTTGGCGATGCTGTCCACATGGCCGAAGCCCATGCCCAGCACCCGGCCGATGTCGCGCAGCGCGGCCTTGGCCGCCATGGTGCCGAAGGTGGCGATCTGGCTCACCGCCTGGCGGCCGTACTTGTCCTTGACGTAATCGATGACGCGGTCGCGGTTGCCCTGGCAGAAGTCAATGTCGAAGTCGGGCATCGAGACCCGTTCCGGGTTCAGGAAGCGCTCGAACAGCAGGTTGTAGAGCAGCGGGTCCAGGTCGGTGATCAGCAGCGCGTAGGCGACCAGCGAGCCGGCGCCCGAACCCCGGCCCGGGCCGACCGGGCAGCCGTTGGCCTTGGCCCACTTGATGAAGTCCGACACGATCAGGAAGTAGCCCGGGAAGCCCATTTTCAGGATGGTGTTCAGCTCGAACTCCAGGCGTTCCAGGTAGCGCGGGCGCTCGGCGTCGCGCTTGGCCAGGTCCGGGTACAGCATGGCCAGCCGCTGCTCCAGGCCGGCGTAGCTTTCCTCGCGGAAGAACTGCTCGATCGGCATGTGCGTGCCGTCTTCGAGCAGCGGCGTCGGGAAGTTCGGCAGCTGAGGCTTGCCCAGCACCAGCGTCAGGCTGCAGCGCTCGGCGATCTTGATCGTGTTGGCAATCGCCGACGGGATGTCGGCAAACAGTGCTTCCATCTCGGCCTGCGACTTGAAGTACTGCTCGCGCGAGAAGCGCTTGACGCGGCGCGGGTTGGCCAGGGTTTCACCTTCGGCCACGCACACCCGCGCCTCGTGCGCCTCGAAGTCGGCCGGCTCCAGGAACTGCACCGGATGCGTGGCGACCACCGGCAGGCCCAGCTCGGCCGCCAGCGGCACCGTGGCGCGCACCAGCGCCTCGTGGTGCGGCAGCCCGCCACGCTGCAGTTCCAGGTAGAAGCGGCGCGGGAACAAGGCAGAGATCTCCTGCGCCGCAGCGCTGGCGCGGGCCGCATCACCCGCCAGCAAGGCCTGGCCGACGGCGCCGAACTCGGCGCCCGACAGCACGATCAAACCCTCGCCCAGCTCACGCAGCCAGTCCCAGGTCAACCAGGCCTGCGCGCGCTGCACGTTGCTTGTCCAGGCGCGCGCCAGCAATTCACTCAGGTTCAGGTAGCCCTGCTTGTTCTGCACGATCAACAGCAGCCGGCTGGGCAGCTTGTCGCCGCTGCTGTCCAGCGGCTCGACCCAAGCATCTGCGCCGATCAGGGGCTTCACCCCTTTGCCACGGCAAGCCTTGTAGAACTTCACCGTGCCGAACATGTTGGCAAGGTCGCTGATGCCCAGCGCGATCTGCTGGTCTGCCTTGGCAGCGGCGGCGGCGTCATCGATCCGCAAGGTGCCGTCGACAACAGAGAACTCGGTGTGGCTGCGCAGGTGAACAAAAGGCATCCCCCATTCTACGGAGCCGCTCTCTGCACAGCCGCGCTGCGGCCGACGTGGTCAGGCAAAGACCATTTAAGTTGTGTGCAATTTAATTGCGAGCTACATTAATACTCATGGACACCGAACACGGCCCCACCTCCGCCGCCGCGAACACCGCGTCTGCCGACTGGCTGGCGCTGGATCACCAGTTGTGCTTCGCGCTGTATTCGACCTCGCTGGCGATGACCAAGCTCTACAAGCCGCTGCTCGAGCCGATGGGGCTGACCTATCCGCAATACCTCGTGATGCTGGTGCTGTGGGAGCAGAAGCCGGAAGGCAACGCGCTGACCGTCTCGGCGTTGGGTGAACGGCTGAACCTTGATTCCGGCACGCTCACACCGCTGCTCAAGCGCCTGGAAGCCGCCGGCCTGATTACCCGCCAGCGGGACGCCGGGGATGAGCGCCGCGTGCGCGTGCAGCCCACCCGTGCCGGCCACCAGCTTCGCGAGCAGGCACTGCGCATCCCACCCACTGTTGCGTGCGCCATCCAGTGCGAACTGCACGAGATTTCCCAGCTCACCCAGCGCCTGAGGGTGCTGCGGGAGCAACTTCTACAGGCCCAGGCCTGAACCTTTCCCTTCCTCCCTCAAACGTTCAACAGGAGATCAACATGGCCCTCGAAAAAGTCCTCTACACCGCCACCGCCACTGCCACCGGTGGCCGCACCGGCACCGCCGCTTCGGACGACGGCCGCCTGTCGCTCAGCCTCAGCACGCCCAAGGAACTGGGCGGCGACAGCGGCGCCGGCACCAACCCCGAGCAGTTGTTCGCTGCCGGCTACTCGGCCTGCTTCATCGGCGCGATGAAGGCGGTTGCCGGCAAGCAGAAGATCTCGCTGCCGGCCGAGGTGTCCATCACTTCCAAGGTCGGCATCGGCCCGATCCCGACCGGCTTCAGCATCCAGGTCGCGATGTCCATCAGCATCCCGGGCATGGACAAGGCCGCCGCCGAAGCGCTGGTCGCCGCCGCGCACCAGGTCTGCCCGTACTCGAACGCCACCCGCGGCAACATCGACGTCAGCCTCACGGTGGTCTGAAGCCGAAGCGCCCGGCTCGCCGGGCGGTCCCGATCCAGCGCCGACCGAGGCCTCGCTTCGGTCGGCGTTGTCACGATGACGTCACGCGGGCGCCACAGACTGCCGGCCTCTTACGAGGAACTTCAGCAGTCATGAAAAACGCCACGATCTCGACCCTCGCGCTGGCCGCCGCCACCTTCACCACGCTGGCCGCCGTGTCGCCGGCCCAGGCCGCCGTCACGCTGATCGCCAAGGGCAGCCTGCCCGCCACCAGCGCCGACCTGAGCGGCTTCACCAACACGCTGGAAAGCGGCGTCAGTGCCAACCTGCTGGGCGGCATCGGTTCAGGCCTGGCCTGGGCTGGCGGCAGCACCTTCCTGGCCATGCCGGACCGCGGCCCGAACGCCAATGCGTGGAATCCGGCCGTGGACGACACGACCACCTTCATCCCCCGCTTCCACACGCTGGACCTGAGCCTGAGCCCCGCCACCAGCGGCAGCCTGCCGTTCGATCTGAGCATCACGCTGCAGAAGACCACGCCACTGTTCTCGACCGACGCGCTGAACTACGGCCCGGCCGTGCCCACCGCGAACACCCGCCAGAAGCACTACTTCACCGGCCGCTCGGACAACTTCGCTGCCGGCAGCAATTCGACCGATGCGTTGAACGCTCGCCTTGACCCGGAAGGCATTCGCGTTTCCAAGAGCACCAACCTCGTCTACATCACCGACGAGTACGGCCCTTACGTCTACACCTTCAACCGCACGACCGGCAAGCGCGTGGGCATGTTCACGCTGCCGGCCAAGTTCACGGCGGCCAACCTGTCGTCACAAGGTGCCGCCGAGATCAGCGGCAACACTTCGGGCCGGGTGGCCAACAAGGGCATGGAAGGCCTGGCCATCACGCCGGACGGCAAGACCCTGGTCGGCTTCGAGCAAAGTCCGCTGATCCAGGACGGCGGTGACGGCGGCAACATGAACCGCATCATCACCATCGACGTGAAGACCGGCGCGACCCACGAATACGCCTACGACAACCACCTGGCCGCCACCAACAAGAACTACAACAGCAGCGAACTGCTGGCGCTGAACAACCACGAATTCCTGGTGCTGGAGCGCGACGGCAAGGGCCTGGGCGATGGCTCCAAGGCGGTGATCAAGCAGATCTGGAAGCTCAGCCTGGCCGGTGCCACCGACATCAGCGACCTGAGCGGCGCCGCCAACCTGCAGCCGTTTGCCGTCACCAAGACGCTGTTCCTGGACATCGCCGCCACGCTGATGGCCGCCGGCTTTGCCGACACGCAGATCCCCGCCAAGCTTGAAGGCATGGCCTTCGGCGACGACGTGGTGATCGACGGCGTGACCAAGCACACCCTCTACATCGCCAACGACAACGACTTCCTCGCCAACGTAGGCGGCCTGGACAACCCGAACCAGATCTTCGTCTTCGCCTTCGACGAAAACGACCTGGGCGGCTCGCCATTCGTGAACCAGGTCTTCAAGCCGGCTCAGTGAGCCCGAGGCGGCGCATCACGCGCCGCTCGGTATCGTTTGACAGCTGACAGCTGAGCGCCGATGCGGGGCCACCCGCATCGTTTTTTTTCATGGGCGCATCAAGCGCCTGCGCCCTCGCCCACCAGCAGGCGCAGCAGCAACTCCACCCGCGCCTTGGCCGGTGTCAGCTCGGCGGCGCTTGGCAATGCGTCGGCCGGTGCACCGACCACGCCGCCGCCCAGGCAGCGGCTGGCCCGCAGCACAGCCACGCCCTGTGCGACTGCCTTGCACAAAGCAAGCTCCAGCGACTGGTGCACCGTGCCGTTGCCCGTGCCCTGCACCACCAGCCCGCGGCAGCCCAGTCCGAGCAGCGCCTCGACCAAGGTACCGTCGCTGCCGGCATGACTGGCGAGGATCTCCACCCGCGGCCACTCGGCCACCGGTGCCTGCCAGCGCGCCGGCAAGGCCTCGTCCGTCGGCCAGGGCCGCAAGGGCTTCAGCACGCCTTCTTCGATCAGCGCGAGCGGACCGGCATCACCAGAGCTGAACGCATCGACGCGGTAGCCGTGCCACTTGCGCACATCCAGCGCCCCATGCACCCGGCCGGCCAGCACCGCGAGCACGCCGCTCACACCAGGCCTGGCGGCCACCGTCACGGCGTCCAGCAGGTTCTGCGGCCCGTCGGCCAGCAGCGCGGTCGCCGGCCGCATCGCCGCGGTCAGTACCACCGGCTTGCTCGGCGCCAGCGTGCGCTGCAGGAACCAGGCGGTTTCCTCCAGCGTGTCGGTGCCATGGGTGATGACGATGCCGGCCACATCGGGCCGCGCGAGATGTCGTTCAACGGCTAGCGCCAGTTGCTGCCACACGGCGTGCGTCATGTCCTTGCTGTCGAGCTGCACCAGTTGCTCGGCCTGCAGCGAGAAGCGCGACAGCGCCGGCACCGCGGCCGGCAGTTGCGCCACGCCGATCTGCCCTGCGGTGTAGCCGACGTTGTCATCGGCCCGGCCGGCCTGGCCGGCGATGGTGCCGCCCGTTCCCAGCAACACCACATGGGACACGGCCACTGATTCGTTTTGCATTTTGTGGAAGTCTGGATAAAAATACAGATACTGGATACAACCTCAGCCCGCCCGCGCTGGCTGCAAGCTCATGGACAGTCCCAAGCTCACCGCCCGGCAGCAGCAGATTCTCGACCTGGTGCAAACCACCATCGAACGCACTGGCGCCCCACCCACGCGGGCCGAAATCGCCACCGAGCTGGGCTTCAAGTCGCCCAATGCGGCCGAAGAACATCTGCAGGCGCTGGCCCGCAAAGGCGTGATCGAACTGGTGGGCGGCACGTCCCGTGGCATTCGTCTGCAGAGCGGCACTTTACGCGCGCTCAACGAGGCGCGCGGCAAGCAGTTTTCGCTGCCCTTGCCCAGCCTGGCGCAGCTCACGCTGCCTTTGGTTGGCCGCGTGGCCGCCGGCCACCCCATCCTGGCGCAGGAGCACATCTCGCAGACCTACCTGCTCGAAGCCAGCCTGTTCCCCAGCCGGCCTGACTACCTGCTGAAGGTCAAGGGCATGAGCATGCGGGACGCCGGCATCGTCGACGGCGACCTGCTCGCGGTGCAGAAGACCAGCGAAGCCCGCAACGGCCAGATCGTCGTCGCCAGGCTGGACGATGAAGTCACCGTCAAGCGCTTCCAGCGCAGCGCAGGGCTGATCGAGCTGCTGCCCGAGAACCCGGACTTCGAACCCATCCAGGTCAGGCCAGGCGAGTCCTTCGAGATTGAAGGCATTGCGGTGGGCCTGCTGCGTCAGAACATGATGTTCTGACCCCGCTGGCCGGAGGTATTCCTGCAGGCGAGCCCCCGACGAGGTCAAAACCCATGAGCGCGATCAAGAGCCCAAAAGCTGCCTCCGCAGCCGATTGCCAGCGGCTGGAGCAGCTGCCCAACGTGGGCCCGGCGATGGCCGGCGACTTGCGCGCGCTGGGCATCCTGCATCCGGCCGAACTGGCCCGGCACGACGCGCTGCAGCTTTACCGCCAACTGGAGAAACTGACCGGCAAGCACCAGGACCCTTGCGTGCTGGACACCTTCATGGCGATTGTCGATTTCATGCAGGGCGCCGCGCCCCGGCCCTGGTGGGACTACACCGCGCAGCGCAAGCAAGTGCACGGCGAGCTGCACCCGGCGCCGCGGCACGCGGAACCACAAGGCTCATGAGAAAACGCAGGGCCGCCCCAAGTTTTCTCATCCCCCTCGGGGGGCCTGACGCGAAGCGGCAGGTCTGGGCGCGCTCTCAGGCCGCGGCCTGACAGCGCAAACCGACCCCGCGTCAAACCGGTGCCGTCTCGGGCTGCAGGCGATCCCGCTGTGCGAGCGCCGGGAACAGCTTCCACCACAGCGCCACGACGAGCAGCGTGCCGAAGCCACCCAGCAGCACCGAGCCAACCGGCCCGAGCAGGGCCGCGGTGGCGCCCGATTCGAACTCGCCGAGCTGGTTGCTGGCGCCGATGAACACCGAATTCACCGCGCCGACCCGGCCGCGCATGTCGTCAGGCGTCTCGAGCTGCACCAGTGACTGGCGAATCACCACGCTGAACATGTCGGCCGCGCCGCTGATGGCCAACACCACAAAGGCGAACCAGAACGAGGTTGCCAGCGCGAACGCAATGGTCGCAAAACCAAAGACCGCCACCGCGCCCAGCAGCCAATGCCCGGCCCGGCTGGTGATGGGCATGCGCGAAAGCCATACGCCGATGATGACGGCGCCCAGCGCAGGCGCCGCCCGCAGCAGGCCCAGGCCCTCGGGGCCGGTGTGCAGGATGTCGCGCGCGAAGATCGGCAGCAAGGCGGTTGCGCCACCCAGCAGCACGGCGAACAGGTCCAGCGAAATGGCACCCAGCACCACTGGCCGCTGCCAGATGAAACGGATGCCGGCCGTCAGCTGCGCCAGATCGGGCGCGGGGCGCAGGCTCTGGACCGGCCGGTGCCGGATCGCCAGCACGCACCACACCGCCGAAAGCAGCAGCAGCAGCGACAGGCTGTAGACCACCGCGGCACCCCAGTGCGCGCCAATCATGGCCTGTCCGGCGACACCGGCATCCGCCGCTGCGCCCTGGCCGAACAGGCTGGCGACACGGGGGCCGAGCGCATACAAAGCGCCCCCCAGCGCCGGCCCGGCAATGATGGAGGCCTGCATGGCCGAACTCGCGGCGGCCACGGCGCGCGGCAAAAGCGCTGGCGGCACCAGCGTAGGCGTCAAGGCTTGCTGGGCTGGCATCTGCAGCGCGCGTGCCATGCCCAGCAGCATCGAGAGCAGCAGGATCAGGTTGGCCCCGACCCATCCGCCGACACTGGACAGCGCCAGGCACGCCGCCACCACGCATTGCAGGCTCATGCTGCCAGCCACCAGCAGGCGCCTGTCATGGCGGTCAACGAGGTGCCCCGCCGGCAAGGTCAACAGCAGTGCCGGCAGGAACTGGGCAAGACCGACCATGCCGAGCTCCCAGGCGCTGCCGGTCAGGTCATACATCTGCCAACCCAGCGCCACCATCAACATCTGGTTGGCGGCGCCGCCGGTCACACGGGCGCCCAGCAAGCGCAGGTAGTCTCGCTGGTCGCGCAATCGCGCGCTGCCAGCCGACTTCGGGTCGGAAATGCTCATCCGCTCAAGTTTAACTGGGCCTAGGGTTAGCCCGCGGTCTTGAAAGCCATCACCGCCTGGTTGCGCAGCGTGCGCAGCAGGCTGAGCTCGCGGTCCGCCACCGCGATGGGGCGGTCCCGGTCCGCGTAGATCATGCCCAGCGGCACGCCTTTGCTCATCAGCGGCATCAGCAGAAAACTCCTGGCACCGGCCTCGCGGCACCAGGCCGGCAGGCGGGCCTGAAGGTCAGGCGCACGGGCATCGGCGATCTGGGTGTCCAGGCCCTTCAGGCAAGCGGCGGCGAACAAGTCCATCGTGCCGGTCGGCTGCAGGTTCACGCTGAGCTGGCGCGCCAGTTCCGGCGCACCTTCCCCCAGCGCCAGCCGCGCGGTCATCACGGTCTGGCGGGGGCTGCGCGTTGCCAGCACCACGCGGCGAAAGTTCATTGCCCGCAGCAAGGTCTCGAGGATCATGCGCAGCACTTCGTTGAGCACAACAGCGTCGCCCGCCAGGGTTTCGGTGACCTCGGCAATGCCGGCCGCCAGCAGGTCCTGCGCATGGGCTTCGCTGGCAGGATCGGGCAGCACCAAGGTGGCCGTCGCTTCGGACGCCGAGGCCTGGCCAAGCAGGCGCCGGGCGCGGGCCTTGGCCGGCAGTTCGATGCCCATGGTCGTGGCCAGGTCGGCCAGTTGCTGCTGCGCCGTCTGCACCGCCTGCACCAGGCTGTCCTGCGACATGGCCAGGCCACGCACGTAGCCACTGGCCAGCCGCCGCATCGTGATCTGGTCCTCGCCTGCATCGGCCGCCAGCAGGCTTTGCACCATTTCACCTGCGGCGCGCACAGCCCAGCGCAAGCGCTCGGTGCCGGCGAGCGCACGCTGCGGCATGTCGCCCTCGGCCACGCGCAAGGCATGGCACAAGCTGTCTGGCAGGCCCCAGGCCTGGGCCACACCCAGGCCCAGCGCATCGAAGTCCAGCCCCAGCACTTCGCGCGCAGCGCGGGCTTCGGCCGGGCTGTGCCAGGCCGGGCGTGGCTTGCTGCCGTCGCTGGGAGGCACCAGGCGCAGACGCACGCGCTCAGCTTCGTCCGGGAAGTAATAGGCCACCAGCAAACGGCCGAGGTGGCTGAACATCCCAGCCAGGAAGGCTTCTTCGCGCTCCGGCGAAGGAGGGGTCAGCTGGTCGGTCACCATCGCCGTCATCAGCGCTTCGAGGAACATCTCCTTCATGCGCTGGGCGTGGCTGCGGTTGCGCATGTGCTCCAGCAGCATCACCGACATCGCCATGTTGCGGATGCCGGCGAAACCGACCAGCGCCGCGGCACGCGAGACGGTGGTGATGGCACCAGTGCCGAGGTGGCTGAAGTGCACCGTGTTGACCAGCCGCAGCAGCTTGTGGGTCAGCGCCACGTCCTTCAGGATCTCTGCCGAGAGCGCATGCACGCTTTCGCTGTCCGATGCGGTCACGCGCTGGATGCGCATCACCGAATCCGACAGCGCCGGGAAGTCGCCGGTCAGTCGCATGCGGCGCAGCAGGAATTCCAGCGTGGCGTGGCTGGCCGCAGGCTGCGGCGCCTCGGGGTTCAGCCAGCCGCCCAGCGCCTCGCGAAAGGCCGCGGCCGATTCGAAACGCATGGCGGGCTGCGCCGCCACCGCACGCAGCACCAGCGCACGCAAGGGATCATCGACCGGCTGCGGCGCCGGTTCAGGCCAGCTGACCGGCTCGGCCACCGCCCGCTGCAGCATCGCAGTCGGCGTCAGGCCGTCCATGCCGGTGCGCATGGGCTGGCCCAGCAGCGCATGGCCGAGCAGCATGCCGGCGGCAAAGATGTCCATCGCCGGCGTGGCGGCCTGGCCGCTGGCGCCTTCGGGCGAAATGGTCGCGACCGAGCCAACGATGCGGCCGTCCGGCGCGGCCGACAGCCGTGTCGCGATGCCGAAATCCATCACACGGGCGCGGCCATCGCGGGCCAGCAGCACGTTGGCGGGCTTCAGGTCGCGGTGGATGATGCCGTGGCCGTGCGCGCAGGCCAGCGCGTCCAGCACCTGCAGCATCATCTCGGCGGCTTCGCGCGGCGCCATCGCGCCCTGGCGCGCCAGGCGGTCGGCCAGGGTCAGCCCTTCGACGCGCTCCAGCACCATCCAGGCCCGGCCACCTTCCTGCATGGCTTCGTGCACCGCCACGATGTTGGGGTGCGACAGGCCGCTCATCAGCCGCGCTTCGGCCAGCCAGGCGTCGCGCTGGTCGCCAGTGACTTCCGGGCGCAGCAGCTTGATGGCGACCTCACGCTGCAGCAATGGGTCCCAGGCCAACCAGACGGTGGCCTGCGAGCCCTGCCCCAGCAAGGCCTTCAGCGTGAAGCGGCCCAGTTGCTGCGGCGTGGCGGCGGGAGTGGGTACTGCCATGGATGGCACGCCGGCAAGGGCGTGAATTTCAAGAAACGTTTTGGCGGCGCAGCCCGGAAGACGAACTCTCTCCGACGGCCGGCAGCGGGCTGCCATGCGGCAGGCCGGTCGCGTCGCCACCCTGCAATTCCAGTTGCAGGGCGTCCTGCATTTCGCGCCCGCTGAGGTTCAGCGCACGCGCATAGCGCTGCACGACCTGGCGCAGCGCAGCCTGCACCCGCGTGGCGGGCTGGTTCAGCGCATCGACAAGTTCACCCGCGCAGCTGGCTGTGGTGCGCAGGTTGTCGGTGTCGCTGTCCGCCGTCCGCACCGGGGCATTCGGCGGCACGCGGCGCATCAGCGCCAGCACGCTGTCGTCCAGCCCCCAGTGCTGGGCCACCGCCACGCCCAGTTCATCCAGGTCCAGCCCCAGCACTGCAAACGAGGCCGCCTCGGGGCTCATCCCGTGTGCGTCCGGTGCAGTCGCCGGCGCGTCGTCGTTCTGCATCAGCTTGCGGATCTGCTCGGCCTCCTCCGGGAAGTGGTACTGCACCACCATCCGGCCGAGGTTCTGCAGCAGCGAGATCAGGTAGACGACCTCGCCGTCGTAGCCAGCCGGCACCAGCCGCACGGCCAGGCGGGCGGCGCGGTGGGCACGGCGCATCAAGGTGTCGAGCTGGCCTGCAGCAGCGTCGTCCAGCGGGCCCGGCCAGCGGCGCAGGCCGAGCGCCGCCTGGCGCACGCCGTCCAGCCCCAGCATCGCAATCGCCCGGCGCAGCATCAGCACCGGGCCGTCATCCGACACCTGGCCACCGCGCAGCTGGGCGCTGTTGACCCGGCGCAGCAGTTCAAAGGCGAGTGCAATGTCGCCCAGCACCAGCTCTGCCAGCTCGCTGGTGCGGCCACGTTCCATCAAGGCCAGATGCGCCACCCGCTCGGCGCCACCGGGCTGGGCCGGCAACACGCCTACGGTGCGCAGGCGGTCGCGCAGCAGCGCCAGCGGGCCGCCATCATCATCCTGCGTCTTCAGCCAGCCTTCCAGCGCACGCTGTAGCGTGCGGGCGCTGCGGTAGCGCAGGCGCGGCTGGCGATCGGTGCAGCGGTTGACGATTGCGCGCAAGGGCTCGGGGATCGGCCGCGGCACGGTCCAGGGCAGGCGCACGATCTCCTGGCCCAGCGGCGGCATGCGCTGTATCACGTGGACCACGTCGGGTTCGTCCAGCGCCGGCTGGCCGACCAGCGCATGGTGCATCACCAGGCCCAGCGCCAGCACGTCCTGCTGGGCCGCGTCGCGCACGGCACGCAAGGCGTCCAGCCCGCCGTCATGCTGGGTTTCGGTCGGATGCGCAGCAGCTTCCAGCCCCATCACGCTGACCTGCTGCAGTTCGTCGATGGCCAGCATCCAGGGCTGCAGGTCGCGGTGGGCAACGCCGGCCTCGTGGGCAAAGGCCAGGCCTTGCGCAATCTGGGCGGCCCAGCCGGCCAGTTCGGCCGCAGGCGCACCCTGGCGCGAAAACTTCTCGGGCCAGGACACGGCGCGGGAACGGTCGTAGGCCATAAACGGCCAGCGGTCGTGCACGCCGATTTCCAGCGGCTTTGCCAGTTGCGGATGCTGCAGCCGCGCGGCGCGCTGCGCAGCCTGCAGCCAGGCCGAAGCGGCCTCCGCATCGAGCTGCTGGCGCAGGATCACCAGCAGGCATTCCTGCTGGCTGCGGGTATCCACGGCGGCCCAGCCCATCGTGCGGTCGCTCTTGCCCACCAGGCGCAGCAACTGGAAGCGGCCGAACATGCGCACCGGCTTGGCCCTGGCGGCAGAGGCAGCAGGCGAAGCAGGCGAAGGGGTGGATGAGGAGGCGGTGGCAACCATGGGACGATGGAATAGCTCGGCACGATTGAAACCCTTGCATCGACCGGCCGATGTCCGGATCAACACTACAAGTGCACATTATTTCTGCATGGTTTGCCCTGCTGCGGCAAGGTATCCGCGCGGCCTGCGGGTCCTCGGGCTTTGTGTCAGAATCAACTTGCCTTTTTGCAGGCCCTGATCCCAGGGCCGAGAACAAGGCTTCCGCAGGGTTGAACAGGCATGGGTTGACCCCATCTCTGAATTTCCTCCCTCGCGTCCCGGGTCCGGCCAGTGCAGCATCGCAGCCGGCTGTGCCGTCCGGTCTCCCCACAGGAACTTCCCATGAGCAGCGAACTGATCAAGCATATTTCCGACGCTTCTTTCGAAGCCGACGTCCTGCAATCCGGCAAGCCGGTGCTGGTCGACTTCTGGGCTGAATGGTGCGGTCCCTGCAAGGCGATTGCCCCGGCGCTGGAAGAACTTGCCGCCCACTACGGCGACAAGATCCAGATCACCAAGATGAACGTCGACGACAACCGCGAAGTCCCGGCCAAGTTCGGCATCCGCGGCATTCCGACCCTGATGGTCTTCAAGGACGGCCAGTTTGCTGAAACCCTGGTCGGCAGCCATCCGAAGGCGAAAATCCAATCGCTGATCGACGCTCATCTATAATCTCGCCTGAAGCACCGGGTGCGGTGGCCGCAAGCTGGTCATCCACAAGCCCCGCCCCGCTGCTGCAAACAGGCTCAAGGCCACCACGCCCCAGAACCCAGCGGTTCTCCGGCGCGTGAGTTTCACGGCCCACAGCTCCCACAACAGTTTCTTGTATCGCGTGTCGGTGTCCGGCCTGCTGCCAAAAGGCAGCAAACCGTCCTCCGCAACGCGGCACGCCAGGGCCGCCGCCTTCGGAGCGGGCGCGGTCCAACCACCCCAAGGGTGAATCCCGATGCATCTTTCAGAACTGAAAGCCCTTCACGTCTCGGCCCTGATCGAGATGGGCGAAGCGCTGGAGATCGACAACGTCTCGCGCCTGCGCAAGCAGGAGTTGATGTTCGCGATCATGAAAAAGCGCGCCAAGGCAGGCGAGCAGGTGTTCGGCGACGGTGTGCTGGAAGTGCTGCCAGACGGCTTCGGCTTCCTGCGCTCCATCGACAGCAGCTACATGGCTTCTACCGACGACATTTACCTGTCGCCCAGCCAGATCCGCCGCTTCAACCTGCACACCGGCGACCTGATCGAAGGCGAAGTGCGGGTCCCCAAGGACGGTGAGCGCTACTTCGCGCTGGTCAAGGTCGACCGCGTGAACGGCCTGACGCCCGAGGAGAACAAGCACAAGATCATGTTCGAGAACCTGACGCCACTCTTCCCGAAAGAGGCGTTCAAGCTTGAGCGTGACGGCCTGAAGGCCGACGAGAACATCACCGGCCGCATCGTCGACCTGATCGCGCCGATTGGCAAAGGCCAGCGTGCGCTACTGGTCGCACAGCCCAAGACCGGCAAGACGGTGATGATGAAGCACATCGCACACGCGCTGGTGGCCAATCATCCCGAGATCCACCTGATCGTACTGCTGGTCGACGAGCGGCCGGAAGAAGTGACCGAAATGGTCCGCGGCGTACGCGGCGAAGTCATCTCCTCGACCTTCGACGAACCGGCTGCGCGCCACGTGCAGGTCGCCGAAATGGTGATCGAGCGCGCCAAGCGCCTGGTCGAGCTGGGCAAGGACGTGGTGATCCTGCTGGACTCCATCACCCGCCTGGCCCGCGCCTACAACAACGTGCTGCCTTCGTCCGGCAAGGTGCTGACCGGTGGCGTGGACGCCAACGCGCTGCAGCGGCCCAAGCGCTTCTTCGGCGCGGCCCGCAATGTCGAGGAAGGCGGCTCGCTGACCATCATCGGTACTGCGCTGGTCGATACCGGCTCGAAGATGGACGAGGTCATCTACGAAGAGTTCAAGGGCACCGGCAACTGCGAAATCCACCTGGATCGCCGCATGGCCGAGAAGCGCGTCTACCCGTCCATCCAGATCAACAAGTCCGGCACCCGCCGCGAAGAGTTGTTGCTGAAGCCGGAGATCCTGCAGAAGACCTGGATCCTGCGCAAGCTGCTCTACAACATGGATGAGATGGAGGCGATGGAATTCGTGCTCGACAAGATGAAGGCCTCCAAGAACAACCTCGACTTCTTCGACATGATGCGAAGAGGCGGTTGATCGGACCGCAAGGACGATCCTGGAGGCAGGTCCGTGACCTGGCACACATGCCGGCACGGACAGTGGCGCAGCCCGCTGCGCTATAATGCTCGTTTTTCCGCTGTCGAAAAGTGCGCTGGCATGGGGCTGGCGTGGCTGTTGGCTCACCAGCGACGAAGGAAGGCGGTTTCCGCCTCAAAGCGCCATGAAAACAGGCATTCACCCGAACTACCGCGACGTTGTGTTCGTGGACCAATCCAACGGTTTCCAATTCGTGACGCGTTCCTGCGCGCCGACCAAGGAATCGATCAAGCTGGAAGACGGCCGCGAACTGCCGCTGTTCAAGCTGGAAACCACCAGCGAATCCCACCCGTTCTACACCGGCCAGCAAAAGAGCGTGGACACGCTGGGCGGTCGTGTCGAGAAGTTCCGCAACAAGTTTGCGCGCGTCGGCATCAAGAAGTGAGATTGGCGGCCTGTGTCCTGCACAGCGCTCGCTCCCCGAAAGGCAGCCACCGGCTGCCTTTTTTATTGCCCGCCCAGGCTTGCGCAAGGACTCGCGCCCCTGCCGGCGTTGGGTTTCCGCCTCGTTCTGAAACCTTGATCGGCCCGCTTGTTGGCATGATCCAGCCGTGAATCAACCGACCCCTGCCCTCGTGACCCAGCGTGCCGCGCAGCGACTGCCACGCATCGCACTGCTGCTGTTCTGCGCCGCCTACCTGCTGCCCGGCCTGTTCGGTCGAGACCCCTGGCGCAATGCCGATCTGACCGCCTTCGGCTACATGCAGGCCATGGCCGAGGGCCGCACCTCCTGGTGGGCGCCTTCGCTTGGTCAGTTGTCACCCGAAACCGCGCTGCTGCCGCACTGGATAGGCGCCTGGTCGGTGCAGTTGCTGGGCCACTGGCTGGACCCTGCCCTGGCCGCACGCCTGCCGTTCACCTTCCTGCTGGCGCTGACGCTGTCGCTGGTCTGGTACGCGATGTTCCACCTGGCACGCACCGATGCCGCCCAGCCGGTGCCCTTCGCCTTTGGCGGCGAGGCCGAGCCGGTGGACTACGCCCGCGCAATGGCCGATGGCGCGTTGCTGGCCACCATTGCCACCCTGGGCCTGCTGCAACTGGGCCACGAAACCACGCCCGAGTTGCTGCAGTTGAGCCTGGTCTCGCTGTTCATCTGGGCCATGGCCGCTGCACCCTACAGCCGGCGCCGGGTGGCGCTGGCGGTGCTGGTTGCGCTGCCGGCGCTGGCGCTCAGCGGGGCACCCAGCATTGCCACCGCACTGGGCCTGACTGCCCTGCCGCTGAGCCAGCGCTCCAGCCATGCCGGCATGCGCGCGCTGTGGCCCTGGCTGGTGGCCTCGCTGCTGGTGGCCGCACTGGCCGCCACCCTGACTCACGCCTGGCAATGGCGCGTGGCCTTGCGCGAGCAGCCGGCCGAGTGGCTGGGGCTGCTGCGCCTGCTGCTGTGGTTCACCTGGCCGGCCTGGCCCATGGCCGTGTGGACGCTGTGGCGCTGGCGCAGCCATTGGCCGTACCGGCACATTGCCATTCCGGCCAGCACGGTGCTGATTGCACTGCTCAGCTCGGTGCTGATGGGCGGCTCGGACCGGGCGCTGATGCTGGCGCTGCCCGGGCTGGCCATCCTGGCGGCATTTGCGCTGCCCACGCTGCAACGCAGCACCGGCGCGGCCATCGACTGGTTCTCGGTGTTCTTCTTCAGCGTGGCCGGCCTCGCCATCTGGGTGATCTACTTCTCGACGCAAACCGGCACGCCGCCGCAGCCGCTGCGCAACATCCTGCGCTTGGTGCCGGGTTACGAATCGGAGTTCTCCCTGCTGGCGCTGGCCTTTGCCGTGGCTGGCACGCTGGCTTGGCTGTGGCTGGTGCGCTGGCGCACCTCGCGGCATCGCCACCCGCTGTGGAAGAGCCTGGTGCTGCCGGCCAGCGGCGTGGCGCTGGCCTGGCTGCTGCTGATGACGCTGCTGCTGCCGGTGCTGGACTACGGCCGCAGCACGCGCCCGCTGGTGCAGCAGATTGCCCGCCTGGTGCCGGCCCATGCCTGCCTGCTGGCGCCGGGCCTGAGCCGCACGCACGTGGCCGGGCTGGAGGTGTTCGGCAACTACCAGGTGGACGCGCGCAGCGAAGAGGACAAGGTGGCCGCTGCCAAGGCCTTGCTCCCGACTACCCCACCCGCGGACATCCCGATGCCTGCGACCTGCGACTACCAGCTGCTGTTGACGCGCACCGCCCAGGCCGAAGCGCCGGCCGGATGGCAACTGCTCGCCAAGTTCCACCGGCCGGTGGACCGCGGCGAATACTTCGCGTTGTACCGGCGCGGCTCCTGACCGGATTTCAGCTGGACGCGGTGGCCGCTTGCGGCTGCGAGACCAGCGGGCGGACCCGCGAGGCAGGCAGCAACAGCGTGAAGGTCGAGCCGCGGCCGAGCTCGCTGGCAATGCGCAGCTCGCCGCCATGGCGCTGCGCCACGTGCTTGACGATGGACAGGCCCAGGCCGGTGCCGCCGGTGTCGCGCGAGCGGCTGCCGTCGACGCGATAGAAGCGTTCAGTGAGGCGGGGCAGGTGTTCGGGCGCAATGCCGGGCCCGGTGTCGCTGACGCGGATCTCTAGCGCACCATCCGGCCGGCGGCAGCAACGCACGCTGACCGTGCCACCGTCCGGCGTGTAGCGCACCGCATTGTTGACCAGGTTGCCCACGCCGCTTTGCAGTTCCACCTCGTTGCCGGCCAGTTGCAGGCCTTTGGCGCCATCCGCTTCGCCGTTGGCCTCGTCTTCCCAATGGAAGCTGAGCTGGTGCCTGCCGTTGGACAGGCTGCGGGCATCGGTGTCGACTGCATCGCCCAGGCGCTGCAGCGGCAGCCAGGCATCCGACGGCGGGCGCGGGCTGCCCTCCAGGCGGGTCAGCGTCAGCAGGTCGCCCACAAGGGCCTGCATGCGGCGGGTCTGCTGGCCCATCAGCGACAGGACGCGCTGGCGCTCGACCTCGCTGAGCGGCAAGGTGGCCATGGTTTCGACAAAGCCGGCGAGCACCGTCAGTGGCGTGCGGATCTCGTGCGAGACGTTGGCGACGAAATCCCGCCGGGTGGCATCGGCCCGCTCACGCGCGGTCACGTCCTGGGTGATCAGCAGGTGTTGGCCGTCGCCATAGGGCCGCACGAGGATGGAGAGTTGGCCGCGGCCATGCAGGCTGGGGATCTGCACCGGCTGGTCGCTGGGGCCGCCGTGCAGGTGGGCCACGAAAGCCGGCGCGCGGACCAGGTTGGTGATGCGCTGCTGCAGGTCGCGCTGCGCGTCCAGCCCCAGGTGCTCGGCCGCGACCTGGTTGCACCATTCGATCTGCTCCCGGGCATCCAGCAGCAGCACGCCGTTCGGTGAAGCCTCGATGCCAGACAGGAACTGGCTCAGCCGCTCGCGCTCACGCGCGGTGGCCTTCTCGCGCTGCCGCAGCGCGCGCTCGATGCGCGCACCGGCCTCGCCCCAGAAACCGTTCTGGCGCGGGCAGCCATCGTCAAGCTCACCGGTCAGCCAGCCCAGCAGCTGGGCGCCACGCAGGCTGTCGACCACTGCAGCCAACGCGACCAGCACGCCCGAGCCCAGCAGGCTGCCCAGTTGCGGCATGCCAAGGCGTTCGCCACACAGGTGACCCAAGGCGCCACCGACAACCGCAGCCATCACCGCGAAGAGGACCCGCGGCCCCAACCAGAACATGCGGATTTCCCGAAAGGCGGGGTCAGGCCGAAGGCGCGGAGGCCATGACCTGTTGCGTCAACCGGTAGCCGGCGCCGCGCACAGTCTCGATCATCTGGGCGCACTGCGCCGGTTGCAGCGCCTCGCGCAGGCGCTTGACGTGCACGTCCACCGTGCGTTCCTCGATGAACACATGATCGCCCCAGACCCGGTCCAGCAGTTGGGCCCGGCTGTGCACCCGCTCCGGATGGGTGAGGAAGAAATGCAGCAGGCGGAACTCGGTGGGCCCCAGCTTCAGCTCCACGCCCAGGCGGGCAACGCGGCGGGTAGACGGGTCCAGCCGCAGGCCGCCGACTTCGACCGCAGCGTCCAGCGCCTCTGGCACGCGGCGACGCAGCACGGCGCGGATGCGGGCCAGCAGTTCCTGGGTCGAGAACGGCTTGGTCAGGTAGTCATCCGCCCCAGCGTCCAGGCCCGAAACCTTGTCGGATTCGTCTGCCCGCGCCGTCAGCATGATGATGGGCAGTTCCTTGGTGCGCGCGTCGGCACGCCAGCGGCGGGCCAGGGCCACGCCGGACTGTCCCGGCAGCATCCAGTCCAGCAGCACCAGGTCCGGCAGCACGGCGTCCACCGCAACCAGCGCCTGGTCGGCGTTTTCAGCCAGCGTGATCTCAAAACCCGCATGGCGCAGGTTGATGGCAATCAGCTCGGCAATCGCCGATTCGTCTTCAACCACCAGAATGGAGGGCATGTGGGTGTCCCGTGGGTCAGTTGCGGGTCAACGCGATGGTTTCCACCGCTTCAACCGTGTTGTGGCGCACGTCGGTGCCCTTGACGATGTAGATGATCTGCTCGGCCAGGTTCTTGGCATGGTCGCCCACGCGCTCGATGGCCTTGGCCACGAACACCAGGTCGATGCTGGCCGAGATGGTGCGCGGGTCTTCCATCATGTAGGTGATCAGCTTGCGCATCAGGCCGTCGAACTCCTGGTCGATCTGGCCGTCCTGCTTGATCACGTCCAGCGCCTGCACCGTGTCCAGGCGGGCAAACGCGTCCAGCGCCTTGCGCAGCGAGGCAGTGGCCAGGCTGGCTTCGAAGGACACGTCCTGCACCGGCAGGCGCAGACGGCTGAACACCCCCGTGTTGATCAGGCGCTGCACCGTGCGGGCGATGCGGGCGGCTTCGTCACCCACGCGCTCCAGGTTGCCGATGGTCTTGGAGATGGCGATCAGCAGGCGCAGGTCGCGTGCGGTCGGCTGGCGGCGGGCAATGATGGCCGACAGGTCGGCATCGATCTCGACTTCCAGCCGGTTCACGCGCTCTTCCAGCGCCAGCACCTGGGTGGCGGTTTCGGCGCTGTAGTTGGTCAGCGCGTAGATGGCTTGCGCCACCTGCGCCTCGACCAGCCCGCCCATTTCCAGCACGCGGGTGGAGACGGCGCTGAGCTCAGCGTCGAACTGGGTGGAGAGGTGTTTGTCACTCATGTTCTGTTCCCTTGGATGGCACCGCGACGCGGGGGCGGTCAGCCGAAGCGACCGGTGATGTAGTCCTCGGTGTCCTTCTTCTTCGGCTTCATGAAGAGGTCACGTGTCGGGCCGAATTCGATCAGGTCGCCCAGGTACATGTAGGCGGTGTAGTCCGAAACACGGGCAGCCTGCTGCATGTTGTGCGTGACGATGACCACGGTGTAGTCGCTCTTCAGCTCGGTGATCAGTTCCTCGACCTTGCCGGTAGAGATCGGGTCCAGTGCGGAGCAGGGTTCGTCCAGCAGCAGCACTTCCGGCTTGATCGCGATGCCGCGCGCAATGCACAGCCGCTGCTGCTGGCCGCCCGACAGGCCCGAGCCGCTCTGGCCCAGCTTGTCCTTGACCTCGGTCCACAGCGCGGACTTCTTCAGCGCCCATTCCACCCGCTCGTCCATCTCGACGCGCGACAGGTTCTCGAACAGCCGCACGCCAAACGCGATGTTGTCGTAGATCGACATCGGGAAGGGCGTGGGTTTCTGGAAGACCATGCCAACCTTGGCACGGATCAGCGACACATCCAGCTTGCTGTCCAGCACGTTCTCGCCGTCGACCAGGATCTGGCCTTCGGCGCGCTGCTCGGGGTAGAGCTCGAACATGCGGTTGAAGGTGCGCAGCAGCGTGGACTTGCCGCAACCCGACGGACCGATGAATGCCGTGGCCTTCTTCTCGGGAATGTCCAGGTTGATGCGCTTGAGCGCGTGGAAGCTGCCGTAGTAGAAGTTCAGGTCCCGCACCGTGATCTTGGCTTTCTCGGTCACGGGAAGTTCGACTTTTGCATCCATGATGGTGTTCGCCAGAAATCAGTGTTGTTTGCGGAAGAAGACCCGCGCGAGGATGTTCAGTGCCAGCACGCCCATCGTGATCAGGAACACGCCGGCCCAGGCCAGCTTCTGCCAGTTCTCGTAAGGGCTCATCGCGAACTTGAAGATCGTCACCGGCAGGCTGGCCATGGGCTTGCTCAGGTCGGACGACCAGAACTGGTTGGACAGCGCGGTGAACAGCAGCGGCGCGGTTTCCCCTGCAATGCGGGCCACGGCCAGCAGCACACCGGTGACGACGCCGGCACGGGCCGACTTCAGCGTGATCGAGAAGATCACCTTCCACTTCGGTGTGCCCAGCGCGTAGGCCGCTTCACGCAGCGCATGCGGCACCAGCGTCAGCATGTTCTCGGTGGTGCGGATGACCACCGGGATCACGATGAGCGACAGCGCGGCAACGCCTGCCCAGCCCGAATAGCTCTTGAACTGCACCACCACGACCCAGCCGACAAACAGCCCGATCACGATGGACGGTGCCGACAGCAGGATGTCGTTGATGAACTGGGTGATGCGGCCCAGCCAGGCCTTCTGGCCGTACTCGGCCAGGTAGATACCAGCAAGGATGCCGATCGGCGTGCCGACGCAGGTGGCCAAGGTCACCATCATCAGGGAACCATAGATGGCATTGGCCAGCCCCCCGCCCTCGTCCTGCGGCGGCGGTGTCATTTCGGTGAACACGGCCAGATTCAGACCACCAATGCCCAGCCGGAAGGTCTCGAACAGGATCCACAGTAGCCAGAACACGCCGAAGGCCATGGCCGCCAGCGACAGCGTCAGCGCCACCGTGTTGACGCGCTGGCGCCGCTTGTGCATGGCCAGGCGGCCAGCGTCCAGAGTCGCCAAGCTCATGTGCGGCTCCCTTCATTCTTCTTGAGGCGGGCCAGCAGCAGCTTGGAGCAGGCCAGCACCACGAACGTGATGAAAAACAGCACCAGGCCAAGGTAGATCAGCGAGGCCTGGTGCAGGCCCTCGCCGGCTTCGGCGAACTCATTGGCCAGCGCAGAGGTGATGCTGTTGGCCGGCTCGAACAGCGACAGCGAGTTCAGCTGGTTCGCATTGCCGATCAGGAAGGTGACCGCCATGGTCTCGCCCAGCGCACGGCCCAGGCCCAGCATGATGCCGCCGACCACCCCGGTCTTGGTGAACGGCAGCACGACCTTGAACATCACTTCCCAGGTCGTCGAGCCCAGTCCGTAGGCCGATTCTTTGAGCATCGGCGGCGTCACCTCGAACACGTCGCGCATCACCGAGGCAATGAACGGGATGATCATGATCGCCAGGATGATGCCGGCCGACAGCAGGCCGATGCCCACCGGCGGGCCGGAGAAAAACGCACCCAGCACGGGCACACCCTTGAACAGGTGCTGCAGCGGTTGCTGCACATAAGTGGCCAGCAGCGGGCTGAAGACCAGCAGGCCCCACATGCCGTAGACGATGGACGGCACAGCCGCCAGCAACTCGACCGCGATGCCCAGCGGCCGCTTCAACCAGTTCGGCGAGAGTTCTGTCAGGAACAGCGCGATGCCGAAGCTCACCGGCACGGCGATCAGCAGCGCGATGACCGAGGTCATCAGCGTGCCGTAAATCATCACCAGGCCGCCGTAGTGGTCCCCAACGGGGTCCCATTCGGTGCGCCAGAGGAACGAGAACCCGTATTCACGGATGGCAGGCATCGCGCCCACCACAAGAGAAATCAGGATGCCCAGCAGCAGGGCCAGCGTCAGCCAGGCAGCCGAATGGGCGGCCAGTGAAAACAGCCGATCGGCCCAGGGCGCGCGCATGCGCCGCGAACCGGGACGGCCCGCAGGAGAGGTTCGGACCATCTCGATGTCGGAAGGCAGTGAGTGTGCAGGCATCGTAGCAGTCACTTTGGAGGCTCCAGTGGCACGGCGCACAGGCGGGGCGGAGGCGGCCACCGGCCGCCGCGCCCTGCTGTGCGCTCAGTGCAGGATCACTTGTAGGCGATGGCCTTGCCGGAACCGTCCTTGATCTCGGCCCACTGCTTGTGGATCAAGGCCTTGAGCGAGTCGGGCAGCGCAACGTATTCCAGCTCCATCGCCGGCTTGTCGCCATTGCTGTAGGCCCAGTCGAAGAACTTCAGCGCGGCAGCAGCCTGGGCCGGCTTGTCCTGCACCTTGTGCATCAGGATGAAGGTGGCGCCAGTGATGGGCCAGCTGTCCTTGCCGGCCTGCTCGGTCAGCACTTGGTAGAAGCTCTTGGACCAGTCGGCACCCGCGGCGGCGGCCTTGAAGTTCAGGTCATCCGGGCCGACGAACTGGCCGTCCTTGTTCTTCAGCATCACGAACGCCATCTTGTTCTGCTTGGCATAGGCGTATTCGACGTAGCCGATGGAGTTCGGCAGGCGCTGCACGTAGGACGACACGCCCTCGTTGCCCTTGCCGCCGGCGCCGGTCGGCCAGTTGACGGCAGTGCCTTCGCCAACCTTGGCCTTCCAATCGGCATTCACCTTGGACAGGTAGTTCGTGAAGATGAAGCTGGTGCCCGAGCCGTCAGCGCGGCGGACCACGGCGATCTCGGCGTCCGGCAGCGCCACACCGGCGTTCAGCGCGGCGATGGCAGCGTCGTTCCACTTGGTGACCTTGCCCAGGTAGATGTCGCCCAGCACCTGGCCCGTCAGCTTCAGTTGGCCCGGGGCGATGCCCTTGATGTTGACCACCGGCACGACGCCGCCGATCACGGTGGGGAACTGGACCATGCCGTCAGCGGAGAGTTCTTCGTCCTTCAGCGGCGCGTCGGAGGCACCGAAGTCCACCGTCTTGGCCTTGATCTGCTTGATGCCGGCACCCGAACCCACCGATTGGTAGTTGATGTGCGCGCCGCTGGCCTTGCTGTAGAGGTCCGCCCACTTGGCGTACACCGGAGCGGGGAACGAGGCGCCTGCGCCGGTCACGTCTTGCGCAAAGGCGGTGGAGGCAAATGCCAGCGCAGCGCTGGCCAGCGAGAAACGAACGAAAGTGGAAACCATGGAACAGACCCTTCGTCAGTGGGGAATCGGGGCGCAATGCCCCGCGATGCCTGCACTGTAGAAACGGTCTGTGACACCGCTGTGACATTCATGACAATGATCCGGCGACGCCACGAAGCCGTCACCAGACCGTCATGAAACGCCTACTTCCTGGAGAAAACCTCGACAAAACAACGGCTTGCCAGCGTCTCAGGCGGCTTGAACCGCCGCTGCGGCGAGTTGCTCTGCGGTCTGGCGAGCCTGGTGCGGGTCGCGTGCCTCCACCATCACGCGCAGCACCGGCTCGGTGCCGGAAGCACGGATCAGCACCCGCCCGCTGCGACCCAGCGCCTTTTCAGCGGCTTCGGTTGCGTCTGCCAGCACGCGGTTGGCGCGCCAGTCGCTGCCGTCGGCCAGCCGCACATTGATCATGGTCTGCGGGAACAGCTGAACCGGGGCAACCAATTCGGCCAGGCTGCGTCCACTGCGCTGCACCGCCTGCAGCACTTGCAGCGCACTGACGATGCCGTCACCGGTGCTGTGGCAGTCCAGCACCAGCAGGTGGCCCGAGCTTTCACCACCCAGCAGCCAGCCGCGCCGGCCCAGTTCTTCCAGCACGTAACGGTCACCCACCTTGGCGCGCACCAGCTCGATGCCGCTTTCGGCCAGCGCCAGCTCGACCGCCATGTTGGTCATCAGCGTACCAACCACCCCCGGCACCGCTTCGCCCAGCGCCTGCCGGTCCTGGGCAAGCAGGAACAGCAGTTCGTCGCCGTTGAACAGCCGCCCTGCCCCATCCACCAGTTGCAGCCGGTCGGCGTCACCGTCCAGCGCCACGCCATAGTCGGCGCCATGTTGCTGCACCGCGGCGACCAGCGCTGCCGGCGCGGTAGCGCCAACGTTGGCGTTGATGTTGATGCCGTTGGGCGACACGCCGATGCTGATCACCTCGGCGCCAAGTTCGTGAAACACGGCTGGCGCGACCTGGTACGCGGCACCGTGCGCTGCGTCAACGACGATCTTCAGGCCCTTGAGCGTCAGCTCGCCGCTGACCGTGCTCTTGCAGAACTCGACGTAACGGCCTTGCGCGTCGCTCAACCGGCGGGCGCGCCCCAGGTGCGCCGAGTCGGCCCAGGCCGGCGGCTGCGCCAGTGCCTGTTCAACCGCCTCTTCCCACGCATCGGGCAGCTTCTCGCCGCGGGCCGAGAAGAACTTGATGCCGTTGTCGGGAAAGGCGTTGTGCGAAGCGCTGATGACCACCCCGAGGTCCAGGCGCAGCGCCCGCGTCAGGTAAGCGACACCGGGGGTCGGCAACGGCCCGGTGAGCAGCACGTTGACGCCGGCCGAGACAAAACCCGCCTCCAGCGCAGACTCCATCATGTAGCCGGAAATGCGCGTGTCCTTGCCGATCAACACCGTCGGCTGGCGGCCCGGGCTGGCGGCGGCCAGCACCTGCCCAACGGCATGGCCCAGGCGCAGCGAAAAGTCCGCGGTGATCGGATAGGTGCCCACGGTACCGCGAATGCCGTCGGTGCCAAAAAACTGTCGTGCCATGGAGGTGTTCCCGCGCCGTGAAAGCAGCGTCTTGATGGAGATGAGAAGAAAAAAATTAGCGCCGCTTCACGCAACCAGACCGGCAGCCTGCCAGACCTTCACTGCATCGACCGTGGCTGCCACGTCGTGCACCCGCAGCACACGTGCACCGTGTGCTGCGGCAGCGAGCGCCGCGGCCACGCTGGCGACCATGCGCTCGCCAACCGGCCGGCCGGTCAGCTGGCCGAGTGTGCCTTTGCGTGACCAGCCGGCCAGCAGGGGAAAGCCCAGGTCCAGGAGCTGGGCCTGGCCGCGCAGCAAGGCCCAGTTGTGCTCGGCCGTCTTGCCGAAGCCGTAACCCGGGTCGAGCACGATGCGCGCGTCGGCCACACCCACCTCGCGCAGCACCTGCACGCGCTCAGCGAGAAACGCCCGCACGTCGGCCAGCACATCGTCGTAGTGCGGCTGCAACTGCATGGTGCCGGGCTGGCCCTGCATGTGCATCACGCAGATGCCGGCCTGCGGCGCCTGGGCCACGCAGGCCAGCGCGCCTGGCCAGGTCAGCGAGCGGATATCGTTGATGATGTCGGCCCCCGCGGCCAGCACCTCGGCGATGACCTCGGGCCGGCTGGTGTCGACCGACACCGGCACGCCCAGCGTCACCGCATGGCGCACCACCGGCAGCACCCGAGCCAGCTCATCCTGCCAACTCGGCATGACGGAACCGGGTCGGGTCGACTCTCCGCCAATGTCCAGAATGTCCGCCCCCTCGGCCAGCAGCAACTCGCAGTGGGCCATCGCCTGCTCGGGCGCAGCATGGTGGCCGCCGTCGGAAAACGAGTCCGGGGTGACGTTGACGATGCCCATCACCTGCGGACGCTGCAGGTCGATCAGGAAGCGGGTGGTTTGCCAGGGCATGGGCGATGAACTCCGGTCCGGAAACGCACAACGGGGCATGAAGCCCCGTTGAAGGTCTGGCGCACAAGTCATGCGCCGTGCGATGAAGCTCAGGCGGCTGCAGGCGCGCTGTCAGGATTGACTGGCGGCGTCGGGCCGGTGCCGGTCTTGCTGGCCGAAGGCGTCCAGTCCTTGGGCGGACGCGGCGGCTTGCCACCCATGATGTCGGCAATCTGATCACCGTCGATGGTCTCCCATTCGAGCAGCGCCTTGGCCATCGCATGCATCTTGTCGGCGTTGTCCTCGATCAGCCTGCGCGCAATGTTGTATTGCTCATCGATGATGCGGCGAACTTCGGCATCCACCTTGCGCATGGTTTCCTCGGACATGTTGGTCGTCTTCGTGACCGAACGACCGAGGAACACCTCGCCTTCGTTTTCCGAGTACACGATGGGGCCCAGCGCGTCGGTCATGCCGTAGCGCATCACCATGTCCTTGGCCGTTTGCGTGGCGCGTTCGAAGTCGCTGCTGGCACCGGTCGTCATCTGGTCCATGAAGACTTCTTCAGCAATGCGGCCACCAAACAGCATCGAGATGCGGCTCAGCATGCGGACCTTGTCGACGCTGTAGCGGTCCTTCTCGGGCAGCGAAATCGTCACGCCCAGGGCACCCCCACGCGGAATGATGGTGACCTTGTGGACCGGGTCCAGCTTCGGCAGCAACTGCGCAATGATGGCGTGACCGGCCTCGTGGTAGGCGGTGTTCCTGCGCTCTTCCTCGTCCATGACCATGGACTTGCGCTCCGGGCCCATCATGATCTTGTCCTTGGCCTTCTCGAAGTCGACCATCTCGACCACGCGACCATTGCGGCGCGCGGCGAACAAGGCGGCTTCGTTGACCAGGTTGGCCAGGTCGGCACCCGAGAAGCCAGGCGTGCCACGGGCCAGGATGTCGGCGCGGATGTCTTGTCCGACCGGCACCTTGCGCATGTGCACGTTCAGGATCTGTTCGCGGCCACGCACGTCCGGCAGGGTCACGTAGACCTGGCGGTCGAAACGGCCCGGACGCAGCAGCGCGGGGTCCAGGATGTCCGGCCGGTTGGTGGCGGCCATCACGATCACGCCCAGGTTGGTCTCGAAGCCGTCCATCTCGACCAGCATCTGGTTCAGCGTCTGCTCGCGTTCGTCGTTGCCGCCGCCCAGGCCGGCACCACGGTGGCGGCCAACGGCGTCGATTTCGTCGACGAAGATGATGCAGGGCGCGCTCTTCTTGGCCTGCTCGAACATGTCGCGCACGCGGGCGGCACCGACACCGACGAACATTTCAACGAAGTCGGAACCCGAGATCGAGAAGAACGGCACCTTGGCTTCACCGGCAATCGCCTTGGCCAGCAAGGTCTTGCCGGTGCCCGGAGGGCCGACCAGCAACACGCCACGCGGAATGCGACCGCCCAGCTTCTGGAACTTCTGCGGATCCTTCAGGAAGTCGACCAGTTCCTTGACCTCTTCCTTGGCTTCATCGCAGCCTGCGACATCGGCAAAGGTGGTCGAGTTGTTGGCTTCATCCAGCATGCGGGCCTTGGACTTGCCGAAGCTGAATGCTCCGCCCTTGCCACCGCCTTGCATCTGCCGCATGAAATACACCCAGACGCCGATCAACAGCAGCATCGGGCCCCAGGAGAGCAGCAGGCTGGTCAACAGCGACGGCTCCTCACGTGGGCGCACTTCAAACTTCACGCCGTTGTTGATCAGGTCGCCGGTCAGGCCCCGATCCAGCAGCGTGCCGGTGGTGCGGATCTTCGTCCCATCGGTCGTGACAGCCTCGATCTCGACGCTGCCCGGGCCTTCCTGGATCTTCACGTTCGTGACGTGCTTGTTGCGCACCTGCTCCAGGAACTCGGAGTAGCCCACCTGACTGCCCTGCACCGACGCACGGTCGAATTGCTTGAACACGGTGAAAAGCACCAAGGCGATCACCAGCCAAACGGCGATCTTCGAAATCCACTGATTGTTCACCGCGGCTCCTTCATATGATCCATCGCTCGCTACCGGCCGGAAAATGCCGGCACGGCTGCTTAACCGCATATAGGGTCGATTCTAAGGCAGTCAATAGGCCACTTTGGCCGCGTGTCTGCGGGAGGAAAACCGGCTTAATCCGGCCACCAGCCGGCCTGTCGCTTGCCCAATGGCCTTGCGCCATGCGGCTCATCGGGTTTTCAGACCCATGCCGACCAGAAAGGTTTCCGACGACTTGTCGCGCGAAGCCTTGGGTTTGACGGGTTTCACGACCCGGAAGGTGTCACGAAAGAGCTGGACCAGCGGGTCGTGCGCCGCGCCGTGGAAGACCTTGGCGACCAGCGCGCCGTCGCGCTTGAGGTGCCTGGCGGCGAAATCCACTGCCAGCTCGACCAGGTTTTCGATCCGCGCCGCGTCCGTGCTGGCAATGCCCGACAGGTTGGGCGCCATGTCCGAGACCACCAGGTCCACCGGCCGGCCGGCCAGCGCCGCTTCCAGTTGCTGCAACACGGCGTCGTCGCCGAAATCGCCCTGGATGAAGGTCACGCCGTCGATCGGCTCGAAATCCAGCATGTCCAGCGCGATGATGGTGCCGTCGAGCTCACCGCTGGCAGCGCCCCCCACGCCAGCCACCTTGGGGGCAAAGCGCCGCCGCAGGTACTGGCTCCAGGCGCCGGGGCAGGCACCCAGGTCAACCACCACCTGGCCGGGGCGGATCAGCTGGAAAGTCTCGTCGATTTCCTTCAGTTTGTAGGCTGCGCGCGCCCGGTAGCCGTCTTTTTTGGCCAGGCGCACATAGGTGTCGTTGACATGGTCATGCAGCCACGCCTTGTTGACCTTTTTGCTTTTGGTCTGGGTTTTCATGTTGAGGGGATAATACGGCGATGCCTGCGATTCAATTGACACCCGCTGCCCGAAAGGAAAAGCGGGGCGAAGCCCACCACCTCGACCCGGTCGTGATGATCGGCGGCGAGGGTTTGACCCCTGCCATCGTGAAGGAAGCCGATGTGGCCTTGAAGGCCCACGGCCTGATCAAGGTCCGCGTTTTCTCGGACGACCGCGTAGCCCGCGAAGCCATGCTGGCCCAGCTGGCCGACGAACTCTCGGCCGCGCCGATTCAGCACATCGGCAAGCTGCTGGTGCTGTGGCGCCCAATGCCCGAAAAAACCGCGCCCGTCGTGGAAGACCGCAAGCCGGGCTCACGCGTGGTCAAGCTGGTCACCTTCTCCAAGAACGGCAGCGGCCGGCCGACGGTGAAGAAGGTGCAGGTGCACGGCAATGAACGGGTGACGGCGGGCGGCATGGTCAAGCGCCAGAAGAACCGCGTCACCAGCGTCAAGAAGCGCGCACAAAGCCAGGACTGAACCTGGCGGCAGGCGGTCATCAGCCCGCCTTGGCCAGCCTGCTGCCGCCTGCACGCCAGGCCAGGGCCAGCACCAGCAGCATCTTCACCCCGAAGAGCCCAAAGCTGAGGCCATGCAGCTGGCCAAAACTGAGCGGCCCCAGCCCTGAGCGGGCGGGCGCCATCATCGGCTGCAGCACGTAGTAGCCAATCACCGTGCAGGCCACGGCGCCCAGCACCAAACCCATGTTGACGCTGAAACCCGAGCCTGTGCCTCGCTCGGCCCGTTCGGCCGCGGCGGCCCGCTCCAGCAACAGCAACAACACCGCCAGCACCAGGCTGGTGGGCGCTTCGCGCGCGAACATGAAACCCACTACCTTGCCGGCTTCGGCGGGCGTGGGCAGTGTGGCAAACGGTGCCGGCGTGGCCACGAACGCCAGGCAGGCCAACCCGCCCAGCCAAACACCGGGCAAGGCGCAGCGCAGGCGCTCACGCCAGCCATTCACCGGTAACGCACCCCGACGATTTCGTAGTGGCGCAGGCCACCGGGCGCAACCACTTCGGCCACGTCGCCGGATTCCTTGCCGATCAAGGCCCGCGCGATCGGCGAGCTGATCGAGATCAGGCCCAGCTTCAGGTCCGCCTCGTCGTCTCCGACGATCTGGTAGGTGACCTTGGCGCCGGAATCTTCGTCTTCCAGGTCCACGGTGGTGCCAAAGACGATGCGGCCGCCTGCGTCCAGAGAACTCGGGTCGATGACCTGTGCTGCGGCCAGCTTGCTCTCCAGTTCCAGGATGCGGCCTTCGATGAAGCCTTGCTTGTCCTTGGCCGCGTCGTACTCGGCGTTTTCCGACAGGTCACCCTGGGCACGTGCCTCGGCAATCGCCTGGATCACCGCATGGCGTTCCACGGTCTTGAGTTGGTGCAGCTCTTCTTTGAGTTTTTCTGCACCGCGCTTGGTGAGGGGAATCGTGGCCATCGCGGCCCTCCTTGGCAGACAAAACGAATCCGCCGCCAAGACGCCAGGACGGCGCGAGGGCGGCGGATGCGGATAACGGGATTTTAGAGCACAACCCGCGGCCGATCAGGCCAGTGAAACACCCGAGCCTTCGACAAGGCTCGGGCCGCCGGCCGCTCAGCTGTTCAGCGCCAGATGCAATTCCTGCAGCGACAGCACCTGCAGGTCGTCCTGGTGCTTGAGCGCCTCGACAGCGGCTTCGCAGCCGGCCATGGTGGTGTAGTACGTCACCCGGTTGGCCAGGGCTGCGGTGCGGATGTAGCGGCTGTCGGCAATCGCGGTACGGGTTTCGTCCACGGTGGTGAACACCAGCTGGATCTCGCCGCCCTTGATCATGTCGGCAATGTGCGGCCGGCCGTCCTTGACCTTGTTGACCACGGTGACCGGCACGCCGGCGGCGGCAATCGCAGCTGCCGTGCCCTTGGTCGCCACGACCTTGTAGCCCAGGTCGACCAGGTCGCCGGCAATCTTCACGGCGCGGTCCTTGTCGTTGTTCTTGACCGTGATGACCACCGTGCCCTGCGAGGGCAGGCGCGAGCCTGCGCCCAGCTGGCTCTTCAGCATCGCTTCGCCGAAGCTGTAGGCCACGCCCATCACCTCGCCGGTCGAACGCATTTCCGGGCCGAGGATCGGGTCCACGCCGGGGAACTTGTTGAACGGGAAGACGGCCTCCTTGACGCTGAAGTACGGCGGAATCACTTCGTGCGGCGGCTTGCCGCCCATGCCCTTCTGATCCACCAGCTTCTGGCCGGCCATGCAGCGCGCGGCAATCTTGGCCAGTTGCTGGCCGGTGGCCTTGGAGACAAACGGCACGGTGCGCGAAGCCCGCGGGTTGACTTCCAGCACGTAGATCACGGCTTCATCGCCCTCGCCCTGGATGGCGAACTGCACGTTCATCAGACCGATGACCTTCAACGCCTTGGCCATCTCGGCCGTCTGGCGGCGCAGCTCGTCCTGCAGCTTGGGGCTCAGCGAGTACGGCGGCAGCGAACAGGCCGAGTCACCGGAGTGCACGCCTGCCTGCTCGATGTGCTCCATGATGCCGCCGATCATCACGTCGACGCCGTCGCTGATGCAGTCGACATCGACCTCGATCGCGTCGTCCAGGAAACGGTCCAGCAGCACCGGCGACTTTTCCGAGACCCGCACCGCTTCGCGCATGTAGCGCTCCAGGTCCTTGTCGCCGTGCACGATTTCCATCGCCCGGCCGCCCAGCACATAGCTCGGGCGCACCACCAGCGGGTAGCCGATTTCCTGCGCCAGGCGCAGCGCCGCCTCTTCGGTGCGCGCGGTGCGGTTCGGCGGCTGCTTCAGGCCCAGCGCGTGCAGCAGTTGCTGGAAGCGCTCGCGGTCCTCGGCCACGTCGATGGAATCCGGGCTGGTGCCGATGATGGGCACACCAGCGCGCTCCAGGTCCAGCGCCAGCTTCAGCGGGGTCTGGCCACCGTATTGCACGATCACGCCAACCGGCTTCTCCTTGGCCACGATCTCCAGCACGTCTTCCAGCGTCACCGGCTCGAAGTACAGGCGGTCCGAGGTGTCGTAGTCGGTCGACACGGTCTCGGGGTTGCAGTTGACCATGATGGTCTCGTAGCCGTCTTCGCGCATCGCCAGTGCCGCATGCACGCAGCAGTAGTCGAACTCGATGCCCTGGCCGATCCGGTTCGGGCCGCCGCCCAGCACCATGATCTTCTTGTTGTTCGTCGGCTCAGCCTCGCACTCCTCGTCGTAGGTCGAGTAAAGGTAGGCGGTCTGCGTGGCGAACTCGGCGGCGCAGGTGTCCACGCGCTTGAACACCGGGCGCACATTGGCTTTCCAGCGCGCAGCGCGCACCAGGTGCTGGTTGGTGCCCAGCAGCTTGGCCAGGCGCTTGTCCGAGAAGCCCTTGCGCTTGAGGTACACCAATTCGTCGCGCGACAGGCCGTCCAGCGTGCGGCCGGCCAGCTGGCCTTCGGTCGTCACCAACTGCTCGATCTGGGCCAGGAACCACGGGTCGATGGCCGTCTCGGCGAAGACTTCGTCCAGCGACATGCCGATGCGGAAAGCGTCACCGACGAACAGGATGCGCTCCGGGCCGGGCTCGCCGATTTCCTGGATGATTTCCTCGCGGTCGGTCGAACGCTCGGTCAGGCCGTCAATGCCGGTTTCCAGGCCGCGCAGCGCCTTCTGGAAGCTCTCCTGGAAGGTGCGGCCCATGGCCATCACCTCGCCGACCGACTTCATCTGCGTGGTCAGGCGCGAATCGGCAGCCGGGAACTTCTCGAACGCGAAGCGCGGGATCTTGGTGACGACGTAGTCGATGGACGGCTCGAACGAGGCCGGCGTGGCGCCGCCGGTGATGTCGTTCTTCAGCTCGTCCAGCGTGTAGCCCACGGCCAGCTTGGCGGCGACCTTGGCGATCGGGAAGCCGGTGGCCTTGGAGGCCAGCGCCGACGAACGCGACACGCGCGGGTTCATCTCGATGACGACCATGCGGCCGTCCTTCGGGTTGATCGAGAACTGCACGTTGGAGCCGCCGGTGTCCACGCCGATCTCGCGCAGGATCGCGATCGAGGCGTTGCGCAGCAGCTGGTATTCCTTGTCTGTCAGCGTCTGCGACGGAGCCACGGTGATGGAGTCGCCGGTGTGCACGCCCATCGGGTCCAGGTTCTCGATCGAGCAGACGATGATGCAGTTGTCCGCCTTGTCGCGGACCACTTCCATCTCGTACTCTTTCCAGCCGATCAGCGATTCCTCGATCAGCAACTCGTTGGTCGGCGACAGGTCCAGGCCGCGCTTGCAGATTTCTTCGAACTCTTCCGGGTTGTAGGCGATGCCGCCGCCGGTGCCGCCCAGCGTGAAACTGGGGCGGATGACCATCGGGAAACCCGAGCCGCCAATGTCGGCCTGGATGCTCTTCTGCACGCCCCAAGCTTCTTCCAGCGTGTGCGCGATGCCGGACTTGGCAGAGCCCAGCCCGATCTTGGTCATCGCGTCCTTGAACTTCAGGCGGTCCTCGGCCTTCTCGATCGCTTGCTCATTGGCACCGATCATCTCCACCTTGTACTTGGCCAGCACGCCATGCTTGTGCAGGTCCAGCGCGCAGTTCAGCGCCGTCTGGCCGCCCATGGTCGGCAGCACCGCATCCGGCCGCTCCTTGGCGATGATCTTCTCGACCACCTGCCAGGTGATGGGCTCGATGTAGGTGACATCGGCCGTGGCCGGGTCGGTCATGATGGTCGCCGGATTGCTGTTGACCAGGATGACCTTGTAGCCTTCCTCGCGCAGCGCCTTGCAGGCCTGGGCGCCGGAATAGTCGAACTCGCAGGCCTGGCCGATGATGATCGGGCCGGCGCCGATGATGAGGATGCTTTTGAGGTCGGAACGCTTGGGCATGGTCTTTTCTTGAGATCTGGCTGGACTGGCTGTGGGTCAGCCCAGGCTGGCGGTGGCGAGCTTGGCGCCAAAGCCGAGGAACAGGGCACCAACGCCCGACGAAGCCAGGCTGGCGGCACGGCGCCGCTTCGCAAAGGCTGCAGCCAGGCGTGCGCCGGAGAAGATCAGCACGGTCAGATACAGCGCGCTGAAGGCCTGGGCGATGCTGCCCAGCACCAGGAAGCTCAGCGCGGGCCAGGGGTAGGTCGGGTCGACAAACTGGATGAAGAAGGACACGAAGAACAGGATGGCCTTGGGGTTCAGCAGGCTGATGAACAGCGCCTTGCGAAACGGCTGGCTCAGCTCGGCGTCAGACGCTTGCGCCGCGGCAAGCTCGCCACGCCAGCGCCGCACGGCGCCACGCAGCAGCTGGATGCCGACCCAGCCCAGGTAGACCGCGCCGACCATCTTCACGGCGAAGAACAGCGCCGGCACGGTGCGCAGCAGCGAGGCAGCGCCAAGGGCCGCCAGGGTCATCAGCACGGCGTCACCCACGAACACACCGCAGGCCGCGGCATAGCCGTGGCGCACGCCGCGCCGCGCGGCCACCGAGAGCACGAAGATGGAGTTCGGCCCCGGCAGCAGCACGATGGCCATCGTGCCCAGCACATAGGTCCAGATGTCGGTGACGCCCAGCAGCATGGTCTGTTCTTCCCTTGTCGCGCCTTCAGCCCATCTTCAACGCTTGCGCTCGGCCATCAGGCCGGTGAAGCGATCGAACAGGTACGCAATGTCGTGCGGGCCTGGCGAGGCTTCCGGGTGGCCCTGGAAGCAGAAAGCCGGCTGGTCGGTCCAGGCCAGGCCTTGCAGCGTGCCGTCGAACAGGCTGATGTGCGTGGGGCGCAGGTTGGCCGGCAGCGTCTTCTCGTCGACCGCGAAGCCGTGGTTCTGGCTGGTGATGGACACCCGGCCAGTGTCCAGGTCCTTGACCGGATGGTTCGCGCCGTGGTGGCCGAACTTCATCTTGTAGGTGCCAGCACCTGCGGCAAGCGCCATGATCTGGTGGCCCAGGCAGATGCCGAAGGTCGGGATGCCGCTGGCGATCAGGTCCTTGGCGGCAGCAATCGCGTAGTCGCAGGGCTGCGGGTCGCCCGGGCCGTTGGACAGGAAGATGCCGTCGGGCTGGTGCTTCAGCACCTCGGCCGCGGTCGTCTTCGCCGGCACCACGGTGACGCGGCAGCCGCGTTCGGCCAGCATGCGCAGGATGTTGAACTTGACGCCGAAGTCATAGGCCACGACATGGAACTTCGCGTCGCCCAAGGTACCGTAACCCGGCGTGCCGGCACCGTCGCCGCCTTCGGGGCGTGCCAGGCGCCACTCGGTCTGGGTCCACTCGTAGGGCTCGGTCTTGCTGACGACTTGCGCCAGGTCCAGGCCAGCCATGCTGGGCGCCGCCTGCGCACGGGCCACAGCATCGGCCTTGTCGGCTTCGGTCACCTGATGGCCCGCCGGGAAGGTGCTGATGCAGCCGTTCTGGGCACCGGTGGTGCGCAGCACCCGGGTCAGCCGGCGCGTGTCCAGGTCGGCAATCGCCACCGTGCCCTGGTCTTTCAGGTACGCGTCCAGCGACTGCGACTGGCGGAAGTTGGAGACTCGGACTGGCAGGTCCTTGATGATCAGGCCAGCGGCATGGACTTGAGACGCCTCGACGTCCTCGACGTTGACACCGTAGTTGCCGATGTGCGGATACGTCAGCGTGACGATCTGCCGGCAGTAGCTCGGGTCAGTGAGGATTTCCTGGTAGCCGGTCAGCGCGGTGTTGAACACCACTTCGCCAACCGTGTGACCGGGCGCGCCGATCGAGGTGCCGGAAAAGACCGTGCCGTCTGCGAGTGCAAGGATTGCGGGGGGCAGGACGGGCAGCAAGGGGGAACTCCGGTGTTCGCGCGCCCAGCCCGTGGGCCCTGGCCAAGGTTCAGGCCGGCGCAAGCAGCGCAGCGAAAACGGTTTGGAAGGGCTCGGCAAGGAAAAGGGAAACGAGGTTTCGCTGGGCGGCTTTGTTTTGGGGTAAACCCGTCGATCATAACCCATCGTCCGCGATCAGGCGATCCCGACCCTGGCGCCAACCCAAGTGTTCGTGCGTCATGTGCCGCGCTTGGCGGACCTTCCGGCGCCTTCTGCGCCCACGCCGCCACAGCAATGGAAACAGCCCGCCAGGCAAGCCTGGCGGGCTGTTGGGAGCGGCGGCCGAAACCACCAGTTCGAGGTGGCCCGAGGTTCAGCCGGTTGACGGCCCAACCTCGGCGCCATGGCTTACCAGCCGATGTCCTTCAGCAGTTCCAGCGTCAGGTCCTTCGGTGCCGAGACCTTGAAGGTCGGCAGGTCGGCGTTGATGGCCGGTTCCATCAGCAGGTTGCGCGTGGCCAGCGTGTCCCAGTGCGAGACCGACGAGCCCGACTGGTACGGGTTCGGCGTGTAAAGCATCACCCGGCCAGCGGCGTCAGCACCCGCGTAGAAGGCCTTGTCCACGCCCAGCACGGCGCGCACGGCGTGCTTGGCCGGGTCGGTGGGCGTCAGCACGGTCTTCAGCTTGATGCCGTCGTCCAGCGTGATGCGCACCGACGGAATGGTCACCGTGGCATCTGCACCGCCCAGGCCAGCCGGCGGGCCGCCTGCCGTGTTGTCGGCCACGATCACGGCCAACGCGCCAGCGTCCTGCGCATTCTTCACCTTGATGGTGAACGAGCAGGTTCCGCGGTCCACCAGGGCCACGTTGCCGGCGACCAGCGCGGCGTTCTCGGCGCTCAGCGGATTGCAGGCCAGGCCCGTCACGCCGTCGGCCTGGTCGATCACGCGGGCAATAGTGCCCTTGATGGCCGACGAGCTCAGGGCTGGGCCGAACGAAGCCGGGCCGACCTGGTAGGCGCCCGCGATGGCAGGGAACTTGTCCGACTTGACGGTCAGGATGGGCGTGCCCTTGCTCAGGACGGAGGGCATGTCGGTCGTGACGTTGGCACCGGTCCACACCAGGCCACGCGGGTTGATGGCGGACTTTGCGCGCTCGGCGTCCGTCATGTCGAACCAGGTCTTGCCGGCGGTGTTGTCGAACATCATCCGTTCCCACTGCGAGGGGAAGGCGACGCCGGTCTCGTCCGCAATGCGGGCACCGGTGGAACCGCTGGTCAGCGCCTGGAAGCCCAGGCCGTGGCCCACTTCGTGGGTCAGCACGACGGCGAAGTCGATCTGGCCGGTTGGCGCGTTGCCGTCCAGCCCCAGGTAGAAACTCTGGCCAGCCAGGCAGTTGGCCGCGCCCAGGTTGACGTTGAAGCGCGAGATGATTTCCGGCTCGGTGCCTTCGTCCAGGTCGCTGCCCGCCAGGGTGTTGGCCAGCGCGGCGGAATACCAGGTGCCCGCCGCCGGCGCATTCGGGAAATCACGCCAGACGCTGACAGCACCAGCCGAACCCAGCACGGCCGAGGTCGAGGTGCAACTCAGCGCTTCCCAGGTCGCCTGGATCTTGATCGCCGGGCCCTCGGGCAGAACCTTGCCCCAGGTCTTGGCCACCTTCTTGTAGACGTTCATGCGCTGCTCGCCGATCGTCGTGCCTTCGTTGCCACCCACCGGCGTTGCCGGCGTGGTGTCGTTGAAGCCGACACCGGCCGGGTCAGCGTTGATGATCTTGATGGTGGCGGCAGATGCGCCGACCGTGGCAACGGTCGCGGCCAGGGCCAGCAGGGTTTGCTTGAACAACTTATTCACTTTCCGCCTCCGACGACTTCAGGCTCTGTGCAACCGGGCGAGCTTGCAGCGAGGCAGCCTCATCGCCTTCCACGCAGTCCATCACCAGCTTGCCATCGGCGCCGACAGCGGCACGCGAGTACGACAGGTGCTCTTCGCCCAGGCGCAGGCCCTTGGCGCCCACGGTGCGCGAGGCAATCGCCTGCGGCTTGGCCACCGAGCGCTGCACGCTCACGGAGGCTTGGTCCAGGGCCTTGCTTTCAGCGGCCGTGACCGGCCGCAGCTGCTTGGTCACCGGATCGATGCTGACGCGCATGCCGTCCATCGGGGCTTGAGAAGCCGAGGTGTCGAGGTCGCCTTGGGCCGATGCGCCCACCGCGACCGCCATCAGGGAAGCGCCGATGAGCGCCCTGATCGACAGGGTAAAACTAGCTGACATTCAAACAACTCCGAATAGGGAAGGAAGTAGTGAAAGACCAGTCTAGGTGGCCGATTTGTCTTCATCAATTGGTAACGTTTGCCTTTACGCCGTTCAATCTAGGGGGATTCGCAGGCCAGCCTGGCGCATGCCCCGTTTCGGCCCGCGGCCTGGGCCACGGAACTAGAATGGGTCGCAAAACGTCCTAGCCTGGGGCATGCGGCAAGAAGCTGCAGCCCGCTGTTTTCTGTTTCCCCTTGGAGGGTCCTCATGAACGAAAGCCTGCAAACCTACAACGGCGCGAGCATCGGCGCCGACGGGCTGGCCACCCAGCGCCAGCGCGTGCTACGCAACACCTACTGGCTGCTGGCGCTCTCTATGCTGCCGACGGTGCTGGGTGCGTGGATCGGCGTGGCCACCGGCATCGCCTCGATGATGACGCCCGGGGTGAGCCTGATTGTCTTCATGGTTGGCGCCTTCGGCTTCATGTTCGCAATCGAGAAGACCAAGGAATCGGGCGTCGGCGTGGCCGTGCTGCTGGCCTTCACCTTCTTCATGGGCCTGATGCTGTCGCGCCTGCTGTCTGTGATCCTCGGCTTCTCGAACGGCACTTCGCTGATCATGACCGCCTTCGGCGGCACCGCACTGGTGTTCTTCGGCATGGCCTCGCTTGCCACGGTGATCAAGCGCGACCTGTCGGGCATGGGCAAGTTCCTGTACATCGGCGCGCTGGTGATCCTGGTCGCCGGCCTGATCAACTTCTTCGTGCAGTCCAGCGCCGCGATGCTGACGATGTCGGTGCTGTGCATCGGCCTGTTCTCGGCCTTCATGGTCTACGACATCAAGCGCGTGATCGACGGCGGCCAGACCAACTACATCAGCGCCACGCTGGAGCTCTATCTGGACATCTACAACGTGTTCCAGAGCCTGCTGGCGATTCTTGGCATCTTTGGCGGCGACCGCGATTGAGACGGGCTGCTGCCTGAAAAAAGGGCGCTTCGGCGCCCTTTTTCATTCCATTTCTGAAAGCGATTCAGATACCTCAACCTGGGGCAGCTCCCTGGGCGGCGGTACCTCGCCTCGCTCGAACACCGCCATGCTTTCCACGTGCGCCGTATGCGGGAACATGTTCACCGCGCCGGCCGACACGCAGCGGTAGCCCGCCACATGCACCAGCAGGCCGGCGTCGCGCGCCAGCGTCGCCGGGTTGCAACTGACATAGACGATGCGCTCGGGCCCGGTCCAGCCGTCGCGCGGGTTCTGGCGCAGGTCGGCCAGCGCCTTGATCAGCGCAAACGCACCTTCGCGCGGCGGGTCCACCAGCCACTTGTCGGCCGAGCCGAAGGCGACCAGGTCATCGGGCGTGATCTCGAACAGGTTGCGCGCTTCGAAGCTTGTGCGCTCGCTCAAGCCGTTGTGCTTGGCGTTCTGGCGTGAGCGCTCCACCAGCGTCTCGCTGCCCTCCACGCCCAGCACCTCGCGCGCCATCGTCGCAATGGGCAGCGTGAAGTTGCCCAGGCCGCAGAACCAGTCGATCACGCGTTCGCCTTTGCCGGCTTGCAGCAGCCGCAGCGCGCGGCCGACCAGCACGGTGTTGATCTCGTGGTTGACCTGGGTGAAATCGGTCGGCTTGAACGGCATGTGCACGCCGAATTCCGGCAACCGGTAGCCCAGTACCGGCCCGCCATCGTCCAGCAGGTGCACCGTGTCGGGCCCCTTGGGCTGCAGCCACCATTGCACCTGGTGCACGGTCGCGAAGTCGCGCAGCTTTTGCGCGTCGCCAGTAGAAAGCGGCTCCAGGTGGCGCAGCACCAGCGCGGTAATGCCGTCGCCAATCGCCAGCTCGATCTGCGGCAGCCTGTCGCGCTGCTGCATGCTGGCAATCAGCTCGCGCAGGGGCATCAGCATGTTGCTGACATGGCGCGGCAGCACCTCGCACTGCTTCATGTCGGCCACGTAGCGGGACTTGCGCTCATGGAAGCCGACCAGCACGGTGCCTTTCTTTGCCACGTAGCGCACCGACAGCCGAGCCCGGAAGCGGTAACCCCAGGCAGGGCCTTCGATCGGCCGCAGCAGGCGCTCGGCCTTGACCTTGCCGAGGTGCGCGAGGTTGTCTTCCAGCACACGCTGCTTGATCGCGACCTGGCTCGAAGCATGAAGGTGCTGCATCTTGCAGCCGCCGCAGGCGCCCGCATGCAGGCCGAAGTGCGGGCAGCCCGGGCGCACGCGCTGCGCGCTCTCGCGGCGCATCGCAACCATGGTCGCCTGCTCCCACTGGTTCTTGCGCCGGCCCACCTCGACCAGCACTTCCTCACCCGGCAAGGCGCCGTCGATGAACACCACCTTGCCTTCGCTGTTGCGGGCCACGCCCTGGGCTTCCATGTCGAGCGACTCGACCTTCAGCCATTCATCCTTCTGTGTCATGGGGCGGCATTATCCGGGCGGAGAAAGAGGACAGCCGCCCTGAGGCGGCTGTGGGTCATGACGAGGCGGCACTTTGTCGCCGCCAGGCTCAACTCATCTTGGAGGCAATAATTTGGCAGGATCGATCGGTTTGCCCTGGCGGCGGATCTCGAAGTGCAGTTGCACCCGGTCCGCATCAGAGTTGCCCATCTCGGCAATCTTCTGGCCCTTGCGCACCGCCTGGTCTTCCTTGACCAGCAGCGTCTGGTTGTGCGCGTAGGCGGTCAGGTAGGTCGCGTTGTGCTTGACGATGATCAGGTTGCCATAGCCGCGCAGGCCGGAGCCGGCGTAGACCACGCGGCCATCGGCCGCGGCCAGCACCGGGTCGCCCGCCTTGCCGCCAATCGCCAGGCCCTTGCTCTTGGTGTCGTCAAAACCGGTGATCACACTGCCGGCTGCGGGCCAGGCCCACTGCACGTCGTCGTCGCCAGCGGCGGCTGCAGCCGCGGCCGCCGAACCGCTGGCGGTCGGCGGCGTGGCCATGCCCGCACCCGAGGCAGGCACGATGGCGCCGGATGCCGCACCCGAGGCAGGCGCCGAAGCCGGCTTGCCGTCCAGCGGCCGGGTCTCGACCTTGGCGGCCGCCACCGGCTTGGTCGCGGCAGCACCGGGCTCCTGGCCTGGTGGCACAACGCGCAGCACCTGGCCCACCTCGATCACGTTCGGGTTGTCCATGCTGTTCCAGCGCGCCAGGTCACGCCAGGCCTGGCCGGTTTCCAGCGCGATGCGCATCAGCGTGTCGCCAGGCTTCACGATGTAGGTACCGGGCTTGGCCTCGGCCGGCGGCACGACGCTGCCGCTCTTGGACGGATCTGCGGCGGCACTGGCGCTGTAGGCAGCGGAGCCCCGACCCGCACCACGATCTTCGACCGGCGCCTGATTCTTGGTGGTGGTGCACGCCGCAAGCGTGGTGACGGCCACCAATGCAAGCCACGTGGACCAACGGCAGCCACGGAACATGGTCATGGCGATTCTTTTCCCTGAGTCAACTGATGCCGGATTTTAAGGGGACGAACTGGACCGCCTCGCCCAAGGTCCGGCGAAAGCCTTGAGGGGTCCGATCCACCACCACCAGCACCTGCCCGCGGCCATCGGCCGCGCGCGCCGGTGCGATCAACCTGCCCCCCACCGCCAGCTGCTGCAGCCAGGCCTGCGGCAGGTCCTCGCCACCGGCCGCCGCGACAATGCTGTCGTAGGGCGCCCGCAGCGGATGACCCAGCATGCCGTCGCCGTACAGCAACTCGCAGCGCGGCGTCTGCAAGCCGGCCAGTTGGCGCACCGCCACGTCATGCAGCGCGCGCAGGCGTTCGATCGACACCACCTGCTGCGCCACTTCGGCCAGCAGCGCGGTCTGGTAGCCGCAACCGGTGCCGATCTCCAGCACGCGCCCGAGGTGACCATGCCCGCGCGCCGACTCGCCCAGGAACAGCCACTCCAGCATGCGCGCAACCACCGAAGGTTTGGAGATGGTTTGCCCCAGGCCGATGGGCAGGCTGGTGTCTTCATAAGCCTGCGCCGCCAGCGCCGAATCGACAAAGCGGTGCCGGGGCACGCGAAGCATGGCTTGCAGCACCGGCTCGCTGCGCACGCCCTCGCCACGCAGCCGCTGCACCATGCGTTCGCGCACCGCCGGGTTGTCCAGCCCCAGGCCGGAAGGGGTGCTGAGCAAGCGCGCATCACGGGCCGCTTCGTGCAGCAGGCGCTGTGGCCGCAGCAGTTCGGGCCTGGCTTTGGCGGCGGCAGGCTTGGCCTGGTGCAAGGACGCAGGAAATCTGGCGCTCGGTCGGTCGGTCGGATCCTTCGGCTTGTTCACAGCCGGCCGATCCGGCTCAGCTGCGCCTGCCAGCCGGGCAGCGCGGCATGGTCGGTCAGGTCGACCTGCAGCGGCGTGATCGAGACCTGGCCGTTGGCCACCGCGTGGAAATCGGTGCCGGGGCCGGCTTCGCGCGCATCGCCGGCCGGGCCTATCCAGTAGATCGGCTCGCCGCGCGGATTGGTCTGGTGGATCACCGGCGAGCTGGCATGGCGCCGGCCCAGGCGGGTCGTGACCCAGGGCAGCTGATCGGCGTCGGGCCGGTTCGGGATGTTGACGTTCAGCAGCCACGGCACGGCCAGCGGCTCGCCTGGCTTGATCAGCGGCAGCACCGACTCGATCACCGCGCGCGCCACGCGGGCTGCGGCGTCGAGGTGGGTCCAGCCCTTCTCGGCCTGCGAAAACGCAATGGCCGGCACGCCGAACAGGTAGCCCTCCATCGCCGCCGCAACGGTGCCGGAGTACAGCGTGTCGTCGCCCATGTTGGCACCCTGGTTGATGCCGGAAACGACCAGGTCGGGCCGGTGCGGCAGCAGCCCTGTCAGCGCGACGTGCACGCTGTCCGACGGCGTGCCATTGACATAGCGAAAACCCGCCTGCTGCGTGCCCACCGCCTCGTAGACAGACAGCGGCCGGTTCAGGCTCAATGCGTTGGAAGTGCCACTGGCATTCTGCTCGGGCGCGATCACGTCGATCTCGCCGAGCCCACGGCAGGCTTCGGCCAGCGCGGCGAGGCCGGGCGCGAGGTAACCATCGTCATTGGCAATCAGGATTCGCATGCGGCGCATTGTAGGCAGCGCGTCACCTGCGAGACGCTGGGGTCGCACCCTGCTGACTATGATCGTTCGAGGATTGCACGGCAGGCGGTCCGCAGACCTGCCCGAGCCATCACATTCATCCACTGGAGACACGACATGCATGCCTGGCTTTGCGAAACCACCGACGGTCCCGAGGCCCTGGTCTGGAAGGAAACCCCCACGCCCGAGCCCGGCGAAGGCGAGGTGCGCATCGCGGTGAAGGCCGCCAGCCTGAACTTCCCGGACATCCTGATCACCCAGGGCAAGTACCAGTTCAAGCCGCCGCTGCCCTTTGTGCCGGGCGCCGAATACGCTGGCATCGTGGACAAGGTCGGCCCCGGTGTCAGCCACTTGCAGCCCGGCATGCCGGTCGCGGCGATTGCCGGCACTGGCGGCTTCGGCACCCACGCGTGCGTGAAGGCTGCCCAGGTGCTGCCGCTGCCGCCCGGCTTCAAGCTGGAAGACGCGGCGGCCTTTGCATTCACCTACGGCACCTCGCACCACGCGCTGATCGACCGCGGCGCGCTGCAGGCCGGCGAAACTGTGCTGGTGCTGGGCGCTGCGGGCGGCGTGGGCACGGCAGCCATCCAGATCGCCAAGGCCGCTGGTGCGCGCGTGATCGCCGCCGCGTCCACCGACGAGAAGTGCGAAACATGCCGAGCACTGGGCGCCGACGCCACCATCAACTACGGCCGCGAGAAGCTGCGCGATGCGCTGGCCGCGCTGACCGGCGGCAAGGGCCCGGACCTGGTCTACGACCCGATTGGCGGCGACCTGGCCGAGCAGGCCTTTCGCTCCATTGCCTGGCGCGGCCGCTACCTGGTGATCGGCTTTGCCGCCGGCGGCATTCCGGCGCTGCCGTTCAACCTGCCGCTGCTCAAGGGTGCCTCGGTGGTCGGCGTGTTCTGGGGCGACTTCGTCAAGCGCGAACCCGGCAACAGCGCGCGTGCGCTGGCCGAGCTGAGCCAGTGGTATGCCGAAGGCAAGGTCAAGCCGGTGATCGACGAGTTGCTGCCGATCTCCGAACTGCCGCGGGCCTACCGCCGCATGGCCGGCCGCGAAGTGCGTGGCAAGCTGGTGATGACGCTGGATTGACGCCCCGACCGCGGCATTGTTCCGCCCTGGTCTCCGCTTGCAGCCCCCACAATCGAGGGCAAGTGCCACCACTGCGCCTGCTAGCATGCGCAGTGGTATTTGGAGTCATCAGGGAGATTCGTTCATGTCAGTCAAGGTGTTGATCCTCGAAGACAACCCGGTGGCACGCGACTTCCTGTCGCGTGTGCTGCGGGAAAGCTTCAGCGATCCGATCTCGATCACCGAGGCCGGCGATCTGGAAACCGCGCGCGCGCAGATCGCGCTGACCGGTCCGCAAGGCCTGCACGGAGCCGATCCGTTCAAGCTGATGCTGGTGGACCTCGAGTTGCCCGACGGCAATGGCCTGGAGCTGCTGGCCGAGCTCACCAACTACCCGGCGACCAAGGTCGTCACCACGCTGTATTCCGACGACGAGCATCTCTTCCCGGCGCTGCAGTGCGGGGCCGACGGCTACCTGCTGAAGGAAGACCGCTTCGAGGTGCTGGTCGAAGAGTTGCGCAAGATCGTGCTGGGCCAGCCACCGCTGTCGCCGGCGATTGCCCGCCGGCTGCTGACCCACTTCCGCTTCAGCGGCACGCCAGTGGACCCGCAGGCCCCCGCGCCGCTGACCACGCCGATGAACCCGCCAGTCAACGCGCCGGCTGCCAGCAGCAAGCCGCCGGTGCCGATCGAGCGACCGGTGGAAATGCCACACCTCACGCCGCGCGAGATCGAGGTCCTGACCTACCTGAGCAAGGGCTTCACGATCAAAGAGATCGCGAACCTGATGGGCATCAAGTGGTTCACGGTGAACGACCACATCAAGTCGATCTACCGCAAGCTGAACGTCTCCAGCCGCGCAGAAGCCGCCGTGCTGGCGAGCAAGCAAGGCCTGGTATGACGCAGCGGCGAGCCGGCAGCCCCGCCTCGCCCTTCCTGCCGCCCCATCTGGGGTTGCCCACCCTCTGACCCTTGTACGGCCTGGCCGCCGTGGTGCTGGCACCGCAAGGCAACGCCGGCCCCACCGCGATGAACACGACGAACTGGTCCGACTCGCTGGGTCCCTCCTCGGTCCTGCCCCCGCTGGAGCTTGAGCGACCGCCGGCTGACAACGGTGGCCCGGGCCGGACCCAGCGCATCGCGTGGCGGCGACAGGCGCTGCTGCTGGCTGCCGTGATCGGCTGCCTGACGGTCTTCATGCTGGCACGCGCGATGGCCAACAACCCGCACATCGCTGCCGAGTGGCGCACGACGGCCAGCGGCCACCTGGAGCTCGCCGACACGCCGCTGCTCTCGCTCAAGCCCTTTGTCGGCCGCGAACTGGACGCAGTGGTATCGCCGGACGGGGAAGTGCTGCCGTTCGGCGTGCTGACCATCTCGCATTCGGCCCGCTGGATCACCGATGACGCCGTGCGGCGCGACCTGGTGAAGGTGCGGCTGGCCACGGCGCAATCGCTGGAAGCGGGCCAGGTCACGCTGCGCTTTCGTGATGGCGCACAGGTCGAACTCAAGCCACGCCCACGTGGCTACGGCAGCCTGGGCGCGATGTTCTGGCTGATGAGCGCTTTTGCGATGGTGCTGTTCCTGGTCGGCTGGATCGTGCCGCTGGTGCAACCGCAGTTGCGCAACCTGCTGTACGCGGTGATGGCGCATGCGCAGGCCGCGCAGCTGCTGCTGGCTGCCGTCGCCTCGGTGCCGGCGCTGGCGCTGCCGTCGCTGATGGTGCTGCGTGAATCCAGTGTGCACGCGGTGCTGGAGGCCGTCACTGGCGCCGCCATCGTGCATGCCGCGTCCCTGCATCCGGCCCGGCTGAAAGGCCGCTGGCTGATCGCCGCGGCCGCCTGGGCCGCCACGCTGGCCTACGCCCTGCCCTCGCTGTCCGGCACGCTGACGCACGACTGGTGGTGGGGCCAATCGCTGCTGCTGAGCGACGGGCTGGTGTGCATCGCGCTGCTGAGCTGGTCCCACCGCAACGAGCCGCATCCATTTGCGGTGGTCATGCGCCGCTTCTGCGTGGTCACCGTGGCCACGCTGGCGCTGCTGACGCTGGCCGTCTCGATGCGCCCGCACCTGCCACCGGAAGTGCAGCCGGTGGCTTCGGTCGGGCCGGTGATCTGGGGCGTGTTCTTCGCCTCGGTGGTGCTGCTGGTGCCCTTCATCTCGCGCTCGCAGAACGTGATGCGTGAGTTCGCGATGCTGGCCGGCATCAGCACCATTGCCACCTCGGTGGACCTGCTGTTTGTCGCAGTCTTCTCGTTCAGCCAGTTCACCTCGCTGACGCTGTCGCTGTTCCTCGCGCTGGGCGCGTACGCGGCCATCCGCCAGTGGCTGGTAAGCCAGATGATGGGCGCGCGCGCCTTGACCACCGAGCGCATGTTCCAGCACCTGTACCGCATTGCGCGCGAGGTGGAGGCGCGGCCAGAGCGCGCGGCAGACCGCATGATCGAGCTGCTGCGCAATGTCTTCGAACCACTGGAAACCCACCGCAGTGCCGGCCGCGCACAGCAAAGCCGGATTGCCGGCAACGGCGCCGTGCTGCAGGTGCCGCTGCCCAACCTGACCGACAACCCGACAGTGGATGGCATGGTCTCGCTGCGCTTTGCCGAGCGCGGCAAGCGCCTGTTCACGCAGGAAGACGCGCGCCTGGCCGACCGCGTGCTGGAACAGCTGATGCGCGCGCTGGCACACGACCGTGCGGTCGAGCGCGGCCGCAGCGAAGAGCGCACCCGCATCGCGCAAGACCTGCACGACGACATTGGCGCCCGCCTGCTGACGCTGATGTACAAGTCGCAGAGCAAGGAAATGGAAGAGTACGTGCGGCACACGCTGCAGGACTTGAAGACCCTGACCCGCGGCCTTGCCGCCAAGCACCACCCGCTGGCACTGGCCGCTGCCGAGTGGAAGACCGACATCACGACCCGGCTGGAAGCCGTGCGCTGCGAACTGGAATGGCATGCCCACTTCGACCAGGAAGTGACGCTGAGCATGATCCAGTGGTCCTCGCTGACCCGCATCCTGCGCGAACTGGTCAGCAACGTGATCTCGCACTCCAAGGCCTCGCACGTGCGCATCGAGTGCCGGCTGCACAACGGCCGCTTCAGCTTCGAGCTGGCCGATGACGGCGTGGGCCGCGAACCGGCCAAATGGTCCCACGGCCTGGGCCTGGGCGGCATTCGCAAGCGCGTGAAGCTGTTGAACGGCACCGTGCGCTGGCAGGAGCGCGACCCGGTGGGCACGTTGTGCAGCGTAGACATCCCACAACTCGTCCGACCCGATTAGTTGGGACACCCGGCTTCGCGGGTACGCGAAGCCACCCGCCGAGCGGGTTACGCAGGCCGCTTGGGAGCGGCCCGGCGCTGGCCTGCGTTTTGGGGCACCCGCCCTCGCGGGGATGCAAAGCCACAAAGCAAAACGGCGACAAGAACTGAATCTTGTCGCCGTTTCTCATTGGGTGGGGTGGCTAATGGGACTCGAACCCACGACAACCAGAATCACAATCTGGGACTCTACCAACTGAGCTATAGCCACCACCGGAAGCCTATGATTATAGCCATCAATCTAGCCCCTTGGCAGAGGCCAGCGGCGAATTAATTTGCCTCGGCGGCGGAAGCCGCGGGCTCCGGGGCCTTGAGCTTGATGTCGACCTTGTAGCGGCGCTTCAGTGCCTCGTAGTAGGCCGCCGTCTCGGCGCTGGCCAGGGCCCGGGCCACGGCGGGCTGGGCGCTGGCGACATCGGCGTCGCCTGCAATGCGCGGCAAGCTCTTGAGCACCTTCAGCACCGCGAAACCCTGGGCGCCCAGGTCCACGCCCACAACGGCAGGTGCCTTGCTCAGGTCAGCCGCCAGCGCTGCGTCCACCACCTGGCGCGGCAGGCCCTGGTCCTTGGCGCGCGAGACGGTCACGGCTTGCGGCAAGGCCTCGGCCGGGTTCTGCTTCAGCGCAGCCACGCGGGCTTCGCCCTCCTTGCGGGCCGCCGCGGCGGCCTGCTCGGCCTGCACCTGCTTCAGCACGTCGTCATGCACCTCCGCCAAGGGGCGCAGGTGCTCGGGCTGGTATTCGGTGACGCGGGCCGCGACCATCTGGCTGGGGCCGGTTTCAATCGCCTGGGTGTTGCGCTTGTTCTTCAGCACTTCGTTGCCGAACACCGCATCCAGCAGCTTGGCCGAGGCCAGCGGGCCAGCGGCATTCGGCACCGGCTGGCGCCGGACCGAGGCGTTGAGCTTGGTCAGCTTGAGCTTGTCGACGACAGGCTGCAGCGAGTCGCTCTGGTCTTCGACGGTGTTGGAGAACTCTTCGGCTGCGGCCGCATAGTTCTTCTGCGCCGCCTGCTTGCTCACCTCGTCCACGATCTCGGCGCGCACGCTGTCGAAAGGCTTGACCTGCCCACCGCGCACATCGGTCAGCTTGATGATGTGAAAGCCGTAGTCGGACTCGACCACCTTGCTCAGCTCGTCCTTCTTCATCGCGAAGGCGGCATCTTCAAACGGCTTGGTCATCGCGCCACGGCCGAAGAAATCCAGGTCGCCGCCCTTCTCTGCAGAGCCGGGGTCGGCCGAGTTCTTCTTGGCCAGTTCGGCAAAACGCTCAGGCTGCTTGCTCAGCTCAGCCAGCAGGCCCTCGGCTTTTTCCTTGGCCTTGGCGCGCTCGGCGGCCGGCGCATCCTTGGCAGCCGCGATCAGGATGTGGCTGGCGCGGCGCTCTTCCGGTGCGGTGTAGCGCAAGGCCTTGTTCTGCTCATAGTAGGTCTTCAGGTCTTCCTCGCTGACCTGGACCTGCTTCTGCAGTTGCGCCAGGTCCAGCACCACATACTCGATCTTGGCGACCTCCGGCGAATGGAACTGGCTGCCATGCGCCTTGTAGAAGGCCTCGATCTCGGCATCGGTGGGTTTGACCTTGTCCATGTAGGCGCCGGCCTCGAAGCGCTGCAGCTGCACCTCGCGCTGGTCCAGCAAGGCGTTCACATTGGCGCTCAGCAAGGCCTTGCCGGTAACGGCAGACTCGTTCACGCCGGCCAACACCTGGCGCATCGCATATTGCTGGCGCACACGTTCCTGGAACTGGGTCGCGGTCATGCCTTGCGCCGCGAGGAATTCCTTGTTCAGGGAACCGTCGGGCTTGCGCAGCATCGCGAACTGCGGGTCTGCCACGAACAGCTGCTGCAGCCGCAGGTCGGAAACCCCCAGGTTCTGCTTGGCGACTGCCGTCTCCATGACGCGCTCGCGCACCAACTCGTCCAGCGTCTGGCGCTTCATCTCGGGCGTGTCGAACAACTTCACGTCGATGTTGGGCATGCGCTCGCGCATCTGCTCGATCTGCTGGCGGTGCGCGGCATCGAGCTCGCTCTGCTTGATGGCACGGCCGTCCACCTTGGCCACCGTGGCGGCGGCGTCGCTGGTGAAGCTGGAGTAGCCCTGCAATCCGAAGAAGACGAAGGACGGAAAAATCAGCAACACCAGCAGGCCTTGCAGCAGGCGGTTGTGCGAACGGACGAAATCGAACATGTGACTTGTGCCTTGGTGGAATACGGCGCTCGCCGGAAACAACAAAGGCGAACCGTTGAGTTCGCCTTTTGTTCCTGGCTGCGCACGTCGCGCGGGATTCTAATCAATGCCCGGCGGGGCGCTGCGGTGGTGGGTGCTGAGGGGCTCGAACCCCCGACCTACGCCGTGTAAAGGCGCCGCTCTACCAACTGAGCTAAGCACCCGCAGCTTCAACAAATTCTTCAGTTCAACGCGTCTTTCAGGCCCTTGCCTGGACGGAACTTCGGCACCTTGGCCGCCTTGATCTTGATTGGCTCACTCGTACGCGGATTGCGGCCGGTGCGGGCAGCGCGCTTTGTCACCGCGAAGGTGCCAAACCCAACGATCGACACGCTGCCACCTTTTTTCAAGGTGGTCTTCACCCCACCGATCATCGCCTCCAGCGCGCGCGTGGCGGCTGCCTTGGAGATGTCGGCCTGCAGGGCGATGTGCTCGATCATTTCAGACTTGTTCACGAAAGTACCCCCTCTCTCAATGGTGCAGCAACGACGCCGGACAACAATCGGTTTCATGCTGCCCCACCGGCTCAGCGGCTGGGCTGCAGGCGCCGTGCTTGCGCTGCTCCTGTCACCAGTGCTTCCGCTGCCAAGACAGGCCAGAACCTGACCAGACCCGGTTGCTGCAGGCCATGCAGACCAGAGAAGAAAGGGGCGAGACGAGAGAGAAAAAGCCTTGGGGAAAAACCGCTGTCCGGGCAAAAAATCATTACAGCGTCCACCCGTGGCGGTGTCAAGCGCGGATGCGGATTCTATGCGTAAACACCCGTTCTCCAGAGGACGATGCCAGCCGGCCTTCGTCAAGCCTTCAGGGCTGCCGCACGACCAGCGCCACGCCCAGCGCCGTCAGCACCATGCCGGCCAGCATGTCGGCACTCAGCGGCTCGCCAAACAGCAGCGCGGCCATCAAGGCCGTGCAAGGCGGCACCAGGTACATCAGGCTGGTGACCTGCGTCGCCGCACCGCGCTGTATCAGCAGGTAGAGCAAGGAACTGCCGCCCAGCGTCAGCACGCCAACCGACCAGGCCATGGACGCCACCAACGGCCAGCCCCAGTCCATGACCTCGGGCTCCAGCAGCGCCAGCGGCAAGGTGACGAGGAAAGCAGCGCCCATCTGCACCAGTCCCGCGCTGCGCACGTCGCAAGCCGCCACATGGGCTTTTTGATACAAGGTGCCCACGGTGATGCCGGCCAGCGCCAGCAGCGCGAGCGCCAGGTTGGCCGCGTGCAGTTCACCGGCGCCCAGCTTGTGGCGTACCACCAGGAACAGCCCCAGCAGCCCCAAGCCCAGGCCCAGCCATTGCCTGCGCGCAGCACCTGGGCTTCGCGCCGGCCCCGCAGCGCTGCGCGAGGCCAGCCACAGCGCCGTCAACACCGGCTGCAGGCCGACCAGCAGCGCAATCGTGCCAGCGCCCATGCCCAGCTTGACGGCCGACCAGACGCCGCCGAGGTAGCCCGCCTGCATCAGCAAGCCGGTCACCGCCAGGTGACCCCACTGCGCCCGCCCCTGCGGCCAGTTGGCACCCGAAACGCTGACCCAGATGCCAAAGGCCAGCACCGACAAGGCGTAGCGCCAGGCCAGGAAGCTCAGCGGCGGCGAGTGCGGCATGCCAAAGCGCGCGACGATGAAGCCGGTGCTCCAGATCAGCACGAAGACCCAGGGCATCGCCGCAATCAGGCGAGTGTTCGCAGAAGGTGCGGGAGAGGGCGTGAGGCGCATGCGGAAAGAGCGCCAACGCTGGCGCCCTGCAGGCTCAACGGGCCTTGGCCCGGATCTCCGGCAATGCCTTCTGCAGGTAGTACACCATGGACCAGATCGTCAGCACACAGGCCACCAGGATCAGCACCGTGCCCCAGATGCGCGTGGGCAGCAGGCCGAAGAGTTCGCCGTCATAGAGCAGGAACGGGATGGCGATCATCTGCACCGTCGTCTTCAGCTTGCCCAGCATGTGCACCGCGACGCTGCGCGAAGCGCCAATCTGCGCCATCCACTCGCGCAAGGCAGAAATGGCGATCTCGCGGCCGATGATGACCAGTGCGATCAGCGCATGCACGCGGCCGAGTTCGACCAGCACCAGCAAGGCCGCGCAGACCAGGAACTTGTCGGCCACTGGATCCAGGAAGGCGCCAAACGACGAACTCTGGTTCAGCCTGCGCGCCAGGTAGCCGTCCAGCCAGTCGGTCAGCGCGCACACGATGAACATCACCGTGGCCAGCAGGTTGCGCGTGGGCGCCTCCCACGGCAGGTAGAACACACCGACGATCAGCGGAATGGCCACGATGCGGGCCCATGTCAACAACGTCGGTATCGTGAAAAACATCTGTCGATTCTGCCTGCATTTGGTGCCTGCCGCGGGCGACACACCTCAATCTCGGGATGTCACTGATCCAGCGTGCGCGGCTTGAACTGGCGGTCTTCGTTGAACAGGAAGACTTCGGTGAACTTCCATGGCTTGGGCAGCTTGTGCACGTCGCCATAGGGTGCTGCCTTGTACACCGCATCCATCGCGATCTTCACCGTGTCCCTGGCCTGGCTGGGCTGGCGCAGGACATTGATGTGGACCACCTGGCCATCGGCCTTCAACTCGATCTCCAACACCGGAATGGCCAGCAAGGGTTCGGGCACCGCCCCGTGGTAGATGCGCTCCGGGTTGGCTTCGACCAGCCTGCGCGCGGCCCGCTCGCGGTATTCGTCCCAGTTCCGGGCTGGCGGCAGCGGCACGGAGGGCGAAGCGTTGCCCGCCACCGGCGCGTCCACCGCCTTGCCGCTCCTGGTGGCCTCGGCTGCCTCGGTGCTGGGCACAGGGGCGGGCAGTAGCGTGGTGCAACCGGTCAGCACGCCTGGCAAGCTGGTGACCAGGCCGGCCATCATCGTGACGCTGATGGTGGTGGCCCAGCCGCCGCGCCACGCGCCGGGACTGATGCGCCAGGCCCCGGGATCGGCAACATCGGCCGTGTCGCCAGGCATCTCGTCGTCGTCTTGCGGCTCAATGCAATGCACGGTAGATCTCCTCCGCCAAATCCCTCGAAATGCCTTCGACCGTGACCAGATCGTCGACGCCGGCCTGGGCCACGCCGCGCACCCCGCCAAAGCGCTGCAGCAGCTTCGCACGCTTTTTCGGCCCCACGCCTGGAATGTCTTCCAGCTTGCTGCCGCCGGTCCGAACGCTGGCACGCTTGGCCCGCATGCCGGTGATGGCGAAGCGGTGCGCCTCGTCGCGGATCTGCGCCACCAGCATCAGCGCAGCCGAGTCCGGCGCCAGCGTCAGCTTCTCGCGCCCGTCGGCAAACACCAGCTCTTCCAGCCCAACCTTGCGGCCCTCGCCTTTTTCCACGCCAGCGATCAGCGACAGGTCCAGCCCCAGCGACTGGAAGACCTCGCGTGCCATCGCCACCTGGCCGCGGCCACCGTCCACCAGCACCAGGTCCGGCAGCCGCGTCTTGGCGTCCGGCGGCAGCGGGCCTTCGGCCACCAGCGCGGCCAGCTTCTCGTAGCGGCGCGTCAGCACCTGGCGCATTGCGGCGTAGTCGTCGCCGCCGGTGATGCCTTCGATGTTGAAGCGTCGGTAAAGGCTGTTCTGCATCTTGTGGTCCTCGTAGACCACGCAGGAGGCCTGCGTGGCCTCGCCGGCCGTGTGGCTGATGTCGAAACACTCGACCCGGAACAGCTCCAGGTTGTCGACCGCCAGGTCCAGCGCGTCGACCAACGCCCGCGTGCGTTCGCGCTGCGAGCCCTCTTCGGCCAACAACCGCGCCAGCGCCAGTTCGCCGCCCTTGATCGCCATGTCCAGCCAGATGCGGCGCTGCTCGCGCGGCTGGTGCAGCGCATTGAGCTTGATGCCCGCCTGCGTGCTCAGCGCCTGCAGCAGCGTGCGCTGCACCGGGTGGCTGAGCACCAGCAGCGGCGGCGGCGCAGTGCCCAGGTAGTGCTGCGCCATGAAGGCCTGCAGCACCTGCTGCTCGGCCGTCAGCAATTCCAACGGCTCCACCGGCGCGCTACCTGCCTCGGTATCGTCCGCCGCCGCCTCGACGACTTCCGCCGTGGCCTCGTCGGCCGCCAGCGCGATGGCCTCTTCCACATGCGTCGGGAAAAACGCACGGTCGCCCAGGTGCCGGCCGCCGCGCACCATGGCCAGGTTCACGCAGGCCCGGCCGCCGGCCACCTTGACGGCCAGGATGTCCACGTCCTTGCCGGTGCTGGACAGGCTGCTTTCGTCGACCGACTGCTGGTGCTGCACCTTGGCCAGCGCGGCAATGCGGTTGCGCAACTCGGCCGCGCGTTCGAATTCCAGCATCTCGGCGTGAGCCATCATCTGCGACTGCAGTTCGTCCACCACCTGCTGCTGCTCGCCCAGCAGGAAACGCTCGGCGTCGCGCACGTCGCGGGCATAGTCCTCGTTCGAAACCAGGCCCACGCAAGGCCCGGAGCAGCGCCGGATCTGGTACAGCAGGCAGGGCCGCGAGCGGTTGTTGAAGACCGTGTCTTCGCAGGTGCGCAGCCGGAAGACCTTCTGGATCAGCTGGATGGTCTCCTTGACCGCCCAGGCACTGGGATAAGGGCCGAAATAGCGGTGTTTGCGGTCCACCGCGCCGCGGTAATACGCGACACGCGGGAAGCGCTGCGCCTGCGGCACCAGCCCGCTGTCCGGCCCTCGGGCACCGGTGATCTTCAGGTACGGGTAGCTCTTGTCGTCCCGGAACAGGATGTTGAACTTCGGGTTCAACGCCTTGATCAGGTTGTTTTCCAGCAGCAGCGCCTCGGCCTCGCTGCGCACCACCGTGGTCTCCATGCGCACGATGCGCGAGACCATCAGCCCGATGCGTGTGCCGCCATGGTCCTTCTGGAAATACGAGGACACGCGGCGCTTCAGGTCGCGTGCCTTGCCCACATACAGCACGCCGCCGTGGGCGTCGAAATAGCGGTACACGCCGGGCAAGCCAGGCAGCGCCGCCACTTCGAGCAGCAAGCGGGCGCGCTGCTCCGCTGCATCGACGGGAGATGGCGGCGCTGGCAGCGCGACTGGTGGCAGATCGGCTGCGCCTGGAACGGAAGGGTCGGAATCCTGGGACGTCATGGGTGGCGAAGGCTAGGCTGCGCATTGTGCCGTTCACTGCGTGGTGGACCTGGCAGGCCCTGCCGATAATGCGCCGCATGCCGCGATGGGATTGGGACCTGCTCTGCCGCGTGATCGACAACCATGGCGACCTGGGGGTGTGCTGGCGGCTGGCGCGCGACCTGGTCGCCCGCGGCCACCACGTGCGGCTGTGGCTGGACGACGAACGCGCACTGCGCTGGATGGCACCCGACGGTCCGCCGCCCGGCTTGCAGGTCCTGCCCTGGCCGACGGGTGAGCACCTGCCGGCACTGTTCGACGGCTCGCCGGGCGATGTCGTCGTCGAAGCCTTCGGCTGCGACCCGCCGCCTGCCTTGAAAGACCGCATCGCCCAGGCCGCGGCCGCTGGCCGGGCGCCCGTCTGGATCAACCTCGAATACCTCAGCGCCGAAGCCTATGTCGAGCGCTCGCACCGGCTGCGCTCACCGCAGCGCCTGGCTGATGACCTGTGGCTGGACAAATGGTTTTTCTACCCGGGCTTCACCGCGGCGACCGGTGGGCTGCTGCGTGAACCCGGCCTGGACGCCGAGCAGGCACGATTCGACGCCGCAACCTGGCTGGCCGCACACGGCATTGCGCCGCGACCGGATGAGCGCCTGGTCAGCCTGTTCTGCTACGAGAACCCGCAACTGCAGCCCTTGCTCACCCGCCTGGCCGAACAGCCCACGCTGCTGCTGACGGCGCCCGGCCCCGCGACCGAAGGCTGCGATGGCCTGGTGCTGCCGGCCAACCTGCGCTGGCAGCCCCTGCCCTGGCTCAGCCAGCCCGAATACGACCGGCTGCTGTGGGCCGGCGACCTGAACCTGGTGCGCGGCGAAGATTCCTTCGTGCGCGCCCAATGGGCCGGCCGGCCCTTCCTGTGGCAGATCTACCCGCAGGACGACGGCGTGCATGCCGGCAAGCTGGCCGCCTTCCTGGACCAGCATCTGGCTGCAGCGCCCGAAGCGCTGGCCACCCAGGTGCGGCAGGCCATGTGGGCCTGGAACGGTCTGGCGCCGGCAGGGCCTTTTCCTGCACTCCCAACACTGCCGGACTGGCAGGCAGGAGTGCTGCATTGGCGTGCACATTTGTTCGGCCAGCCCCCTCTTGTCGAGCAGCTGCTCGATTTCGTCGCCGGAAAGCGTTAAAATTCAAGGCTTTGCGGAAATCAGCCCGGCGGCCTGGATTTCCGACAACCCTAACTCTCACGCGGCGCCGCAGGCCCTGCGATGCCCTGTGGATCGGGAATGGCTGGCAAGCTTCAGACGCTTCAGCACCCCGGCTTTGCAGGCATGGCGCGCACCCGATGCATTTGGGTGCCCTGTGCAGCGTGGCGCCGCCCTTACTGGAATATCACCATGAAACTCGCTCAGGAAATCCGCGCCGGCAACGTCATCATGCAGGGCAAGGACCCGATGGTCGTGCTCAAGACTGAATACAGCCGCGGTGGCCGCGGTGCTGCCACCGTGCGCATCAAGATGAAGAGCCTGCTCAGCGGCTTCGGCGCTGAAACCGTCTTCAAGGCCGACGACAAGATGGACCAGATCGTCCTCGACAAGAAGGACTGCACCTACTCCTACTTCGCCGAGCCGATGTACGTCTTCATGGACGACGAGTACAACCAGTTCGAAGTCGAAGCCGAGAACATGGGCGACGCGATCTCGTACCTGGAAGACGGCATGACCGTCGAAGTGGTGTTCTACGACGGCAAGGCCATCTCGGTCGAAATGCCCACCAGCGTGGTGCGCGAGATCGAAACCGAGCCGGCCGTCAAGGGCGACACTTCGGGCAAGGTCATGAAGCCGGCCAAGATCGTCGGCACCGGTTTCGAGATCGCCGTGCCGCTGTTCGTGGAAAACGGCGACAAGATCGAAATCGACACCCGCACCCACGAATACCGCAAGCGCGTCTGATCCTCTTTCGGATTCAACGGCATCATCAGGGCACCTTCGGGTGCCCTTTGTCTTGGTGCCCCCGCTTCTAGCCTTCTCGCTGTCACCCATGAACGCTGCGAACCGCGCGAGTTGCACCCTGTGCCTGATCGCGAAAAACGAAGGGCGCTACCTGCTCGAATGGGTGGCCTATCACCGGCTGCTGGGCTTTGACCGGATCGTCATCTACGACAACGACAGCGATGACGACACCGCAGCGCTGCTCGCACCGCTGCAGCAGCACGGCCTGCTGGAAAGGCGCCTGTGGTCGCTGGGTGCCACTGAATCGCCGCAGACCACCGCCTATGCAGATGCGCTGTCCCGGTCCGAAACCGACTGGATGCTGTTCATCGATGCCGATGAGTTCCTGGTGCTGCATCAGCACGAAACCGTGGCTGAATTCCTTGCCGATCACCATGCCGACCTGGGCATAGGCGTGGTCGTCGTCAACTGGCGGCTGTTCGGTGACAACGGTCTCGCGATCTACGACCCCCGCCCGGTGACTGAACGCTTCCAGATGGCCGCGGCCGACGATTTCCCGGTCCAGCACCATGTGAAAAGCTTTGTGCGCGTGGCGGCCGCGCTGCCGCCCGCGCAGATCCACCTGTGGCGCACGCGAGGCCGGGTGGTGCATGCCTCCGGGCTGCCGATGGAGACGATGGAGATGCCGGGGCGTTCGCGGCGCATCGAATTTTCGGTGGCCCAGCTGAACCACTACTACGGCAAGACGCTGGAGGAATACCAGCACAAGGCCGCGCGCGGCCGTGGCGGCATCGGCCAGAACAAGCCGGAGATCAAGTACCACTACGCCGAAAACAAGTTCCGCGCGCACAACCAGAACCGCCAGCGCGAGCTCAGCCTGCAACGCCGCCAGCCCTTGCTGCAACAGGAGATCGCGCGTCTGGCACAGCTGGTGCAGGCAGGCACTGACAAAACGCCGCAAACCTGAGCCACCAACCGCCGAGCCGGATCCCCGCGATCATGCCGGCGCCTTCTCGGGTGCTTTTTCTTGTCCAACCCGTTGCCCATGGCCTTCGATTTCGATCACGCCGTCACCGCCCCGTTTCGCATGCAACCCGGCCTGCGCCGCCTAGCGCCCGGCGCGCGGCAGTTCAGCCCCAACCGCTCCGGCACGCATCACCTGGCGGCCAAGCTGCGCGTGCTGAGCAGCACGCCGTTGGCAGCATTGATGCAGATCGAGGGCTTCGATTCCGGCCCGGCGCTGGCAGCCGTGGTGGCGCAGCTCGCCGCGGAGCATCCGGACGCGTTCACGGCGCTGCCAGACGGTGGACTTCAGGCGCGCTGGCTGGGTGTGGCGGTGAATGGCCAGGGGGATTTGCTGCCGCCGACAGACACGTCGTCGCCTGAAGTCCACCCGTGCCTGCAAGCCTTGTCTGCTGAATGGCGCCTGGCCGGGCTGCTTGCACTGGCACTGGAAGAAGACCTGGCCATCGTCGACGGCAGCTGCGCCGCCCTGCCCTGGCTGGCCGTGGCCCTGCCTTCGCACTGGGCGCCGGCCGACAAGCTGGGCAGGCACTTCGCCGAGGTGCATGCGCCGGTGGCTGACAACCGGGTGCTGGTGGCCGCCGGCGAGCACCTGCTGCGCATGGTCTGCGGTCCGGAGCGTTGGGAGCGTTTCGTCTGGAACATCACGCCGCACGCCCTGCTGGACCAGCACCCCGGCCGCCTGGTCGCAGCGCAGGCCGCAGGCGAGACGCCCGCCGGCTGGCCCGAGCACGCAGATGCAGACCAACTCGCCGCCATGGCCTGGTTCCGCACCGAACGCCAGACCTTCCTGCCACTGCCCGACTTGCAGCAAGCCGTGTTCACCATCCACGTGCAGACCCATCCGCTCTGCGAAGCGGTGGCCGATCCCCGCAAAGCTGCGCTGCTGCGCGCTGCCATCGCGACCATGAGCCCTGCCGTGCTGGCCTACCGCGGGCTGGCGAGTGCCCAGGCCCGCCTGCTGGCCTTCTGCGACAAGCAAGCCGCCGAGCCGTGAAGACCGAGCCACTGCAGCAGGCGCACATCGTCTTCAACGACCCTGCACACCCGGGCCAGGCCTACGCGCCCGACTTCGGCGACGCCTACCATGCGCGCCTTGGCGCCTGGCAGCAGGCGCGCCATGTCTTCCTGGCAGGCAACGACCTGCCGGCGCGCTGGCAGCGCCGCACGCGCTTCGTGATCCTCGAAACCGGCTTCGGCCTGGGCAACAACTTCCTCGCCACCTGGGCCGCGTGGCGCGAAGATCCGGCGCGCTGCGACCAGCTGGTCTTCCTCTCGGTCGAGAAACACCCGGCCCGGCGCGAAGACCTGGCCCAGGCGCACGCCGCCTGCCCGCAGCCCGCACTGGCCGCCGAACTGCTGGCCCAATGGCCACCCGCCACGCCGGACATGCACACGCTGAGCTTCGAGCAAGGCCGGGTGCAACTGCTGCTGGCCCTGGGCGACGTGGCGACCTGGATGTCCGAATGGGTGGCGCTGGTCGATGCGTTCTACCTCGACGGCTTTTCGCCCGCCAACAACCCCGCGATGTGGGAGCCGGCGCTGTGGCGTCAGTGCAGCCGCCTGGGCACGGCCGACACCACGCTCGCCACCTGGACCTGGGCTCGCCCGGTTCGCGACGGCCTGTCCGCCGCCGGCTTCGTGCCGGAACGGCGCCCCGGTTTCGGCACCAAGCGCGACATGCTGAGCGCGCGCCGTCGCCCACTGCCAGATGCGCCTGCGCGCCTGCTCGCACCACCGCCTGGCCGCCGCGGCGCCGCGCTGCCCCCGCGCAGCGCGCGGCCCGCCCAGGCGCTGGTCATCGGCGCCGGCCTGGCCGGTGCTTCGGCTGCAGCGGCGCTGGCACGTCAAGGCCTGCAGGTGACCGTGCTGGAGCGCCAGCCCGCACCCGCCAGCGAAACCTCGGGCAACGCAGCCGGGCTGTTCCACGGTGTGCTGCATCCGCAAGATGGCGCGCATGCGCAGTTGCTGCGTGCCGCGGCCCTGCGTGCCACCCAGGTGCTGGCGCCGCTGGTCGCCAGCGGCCAGTTGCCTGGCCAGGCGGACGGCCTGCTGCGCACCGGCAGCGACGAACAAGACCTGCCCGCGATGCTCGCCATGGCCGAGCACCAGGGCCTGCCTGCCGCGTACGTGCAGGCGCTGTCGACAGCGCAGGCGTCCGCGCTGGCGCAGCTGGCCTTGCCGGGACCGGGTTGGTGGTATCCCGGCGGCGGCTGGGTGGACCCGGCCGCACTGGTGCGGCACTGGCTGGCCACGCCTGGCGTGACGCTGCGCACCGGCCAGGCCGTTGCCCGGCTCAGCCGGCAGGATGCCCGTTGGCACGCGCAGGACATGCCAGGCCAGAGCCTGGCCGAGGCCGATGTGGTGGTGCTGGCTGGCGCGGCAGATGCGCTGCCACTGCTGGCGCCGTGGACCGATCACACGAGCTGGACCTTGAACCGCCGCCGCGGCCAGGTCACGCAGCTGGACCGCCAGCAGGCTGCTGCACTGGGCCTTGCAGCGCCAGCCCATCCGGTGGCCAGCGGTGCGTATTTGCTGGACCTCGGGCCGAACGGCCTGCTGTGCGGCGCCACCAACCAGCTGAGCGACGACGCAGACCGTGACGCCTCACCGCGTGCGGTGGATCATCTGGCGAACCTGGCCCAGCTGGACCGACTTTTGGGCCGCGAAGCGTCGGACACGGAAGTGGCCATGCGCGAACAGATGGCGCCGACGCTGGGAGGTCGCGTGGGTTGGCGGCTGACTGCGGATGACCGCATGCCTGTGACCGGTCCGGTGCCGCTGCCAGCCGAGCTGCTCGTCGGCCATCGCCGGCTGGAGCAACCCCGGCAGGTGCCCCGGGTGCCGGGGCTTTACCTGCTGACCGCGCTGGGTTCGCGCGGCATCACCTTGTCGCCGCTGCTGGGCGAGGTGCTGGCTGCGTGGATCACCGGCGCACCGGTGCCACTGTCGTCCAGCCTGCTGGATGCGATAGACCCGGCGCGCTTCGTGGCGCGGGCCGCAAGGCGCGGCGGCTGAAGGCAGAGCGAGTCGCCCTGCCTGGCTGTTCAAGCGGCGGGTGAGCCACCTTCCGCGGCGGGTGCGCCGCCTTCTGCGGGTCCACCCTCGGCGCCGGCCTCCGCCTCGCCGTCTTCAGGTTCCGGCGGCAGCCCCAGGGCCTTGCGCTGGGCTTTCTCTTCCTTCTTGCGCTTCTTCGCAAGTTCACGTTGGCGCTTTTCGTAGGAATAGTTCGGAGTGGCCATCAGTGAATCCTTTGATCTGAGAAAAACGCCCGCACGGTGGGATCGTGCGAACGGTGTCGGCCCGACGATACACCCACGGCCTGAAAACGCCGGAATGCACGGGCCCTGCAAGCCCGGGTTTGCTGGGCCGAAGACGTTCAGAACTGCAGCGTGCGCACACCTTCTGGCGTGCCCAGCAGGCAGACTGCGGCCTTGTGGCGCGCGAAGATGCCCACGGTCACGACGCCCGGCCACAGCGTGGCCTCGGCTTCCATCGCCAGCGGCTCGCGGATCTGCAGGCCGCGCACGTCCAGGATCAGGTTGCCGTTGTCGGTCAACACACCTTCGCGCACCGTCGCCTGCCCGCCGTAGGCCTTGGCAAAGCGGCGAGCGACCTGGGCGGCGGCCATCGGAATGACCTCGACCGGCAGCGGGAAGCGTCCCAGCACGTCAACCAGCTTGGATGCGTCGGCGATGCAGATGAAGCGCTCGGCCAGGTCGGCCACGATCTTCTCGCGCGTCAGCGCCGCACCGCCACCCTTGATCATGTTGCCTTGCGGGTCGATTTCGTCCGCACCGTCGATGTAGACCGGCAGCGATTCGACCTCGCTGGCTTCCAGCACCGGGATGCCATGCGCCAGCAGCCGCTCGGTGCTCTTGACCGAGCTGGACACCGCGCCGCGGATCTGGTCCTTCATCGTCGCCAGCGCGTCGATGAAACAGTTCACGGTGGAGCCGGTGCCCACCCCAACGATGCTGCCAGGCACCACATAGGCCAAAGCGGCCTGGCCAACCAGGGCCTTCAATTCGTCTTGCGTCATAGGCGCGATTATCGCCGCCACCTCCAGGCAAGCCCCGAGGCGCGAGGAACCGCAGGGCCGCCCCAAGGTTCCTTGACCCCCACGGGGGGCGGGCTGGGCGCAGCCCGGCCCTGGGGGCGCCAAGAACACACCGTCTGAGACAATCGCGGCCCCGTTCACCGCATTGCCCGCCCTCGTCCATGGCCCTGATTCCCTACGCCCTGACCCGCCCGTTCCTGTTCGGCCTGGATCCGGAGTGCGCCCACGAACTGACGCTGGACAGCATTGCCAGGCTGCAGCACACCCCCGCGCGGCTGGCCTGGTCACAGCGCCGAGTGGCGGACCCGGTGACGGTTGCCGGGCTGCGCTTCCCGAACCGGCTGGGCCTGGCCGCAGGGCTGGACAAGAACGGCCGCTGCATCGATGGTTTTGGCGCAATGGGCTTCGGCTTCATCGAGGTCGGCACGGTGACGCCCAAGGCGCAGCCGGGCAACCCCAAGCCGCGCATGTTCCGCCTGCCCGAGCAGCAGGCGCTGATCAATCGGCTGGGCTTCAACAACGACGGCCTGGATGCCTTCATTGCCAATGTGCGCCGCGCCCACAGCTTCCGCGCCAGCGGCGGCGTGCTGGGCCTGAACATCGGCAAGAACGCCAGCACGCCGATCGAAAACGCGATCGACGACTACCTGATCGGCCTGGCCGGCGTCTACCCGCATGCCGACTACGTCACCGTCAACATCTCCAGCCCGAACACCAAGAACTTGCGTGCGCTGCAGAGCGACGAAGCGCTGGACGGCCTGCTGGGCGCGCTGGTGGCGCGCCAGGCCGAACTGGCCACGCAGCATGGCCGGCGCGTGCCGGTGTTCCTGAAGATCGCGCCGGACCTGGACGAAACGCAGATCCGCGTGATTGCCGCGACGCTGAAGAAGCACGGCATGGACGGCGTGATCGCCACCAACACCACGCTGAGCCGCGACGCGGTCAAGGGCCTGCGCCACGCCGAGGAAACCGGTGGCCTTTCGGGCACGCCGGTGCGCGAGATGAGCAACCAGGTGATCCGCGCGCTGCGCAGCGAACTCGGCGCCGGCTTCCCCATCATCGGCGCCGGCGGCGTGATGAGCGGCGAGGACGCCCGCGCCAAGCTGGCCGCCGGTGCCGACCTGGTGCAGGTCTACACCGGCTTCATCTACGCCGGCCCGCCGCTGGTGACCGAGGCGGCCAGCGCGATGGCCCGCGGCTGAACGCGGCCGTCAGCGGGGCCAGCGCCGGGCCGCTCCCAAGCGGCCCCGCCACCCGCTCGGCGGGTGGCTTCGGTTACTCACGAAGCCGGGTGCCTCAGACCGCGAGGAGGTGGGTGCGGTAGTGGATGAGTTCGTCGATGGACTCGTTGATGTCCGCCAGTGCGGTGTGCGCCTGGGCCTTCTTGAAGCCTTCCATCGCCGCCGGCTTCCAGCGCCGGGCCAGTTCCTTCAGCGTGCTGACGTCCAGGTTGCGGTAGTGGAAAAAGGCTTCCAGGCCGCGCATGTAGTTGGCGAGAAAACGCCGGTCCTGGCAGATCGAGTTGCCGCACATCGGGCTCTTGCCTGCCGGAACGTAGGCGGCCAGGAATTCGATCACGCGGGCCTCGGCCTCGGCTTCGCTGATGGTCGAGGCCTTGACCCGGTCGATCAGCCCGCTGCGGCCATGCGTGCCCTTGTTCCAGGCGTCCATGCCGTCCAGCACCGCGTCGCTCTGATGGACTGCGAAGACCGGGCCTTCGATGCGCACGGTGAGTTGCGGATCGGTCACGACAACCGCGATCTCGATGATGCGGTCCGACTCGGGCTTCAGGCCCGTCATTTCCAGGTCGATCCAGATCAGGTTCTGGTCGTTCTTGCTCAGCGTGTCGGTGCTCATGGGATTCCTTGATACGGGGCGGCTGCCATTGTCCGACAACATACACTTCGCCCCCATGCAAGCCGCCGTCGTTTCCCTGGCCTTTTGTGCCGCCCTGCTCGCTTCGCTGGGCGTCAAGTTCTGGCTCGCCACGCGCCAGATGCGCCATGTGCACCAGCACCGCGACGCGGTGCCGGTGCCGTTTGACGCGGTGATCCCGTTGCCGGCGCACCAGAAGGCAGCCGACTACACCGTCGCCCGCAACCGCTTCAGCCTGCTGACCGAGGCCTTCGGCGTGCTCACGCTGCTGGGCTGGACGCTGCTCGGCGGGCTGGACCTGCTGAACGGCTTCCTGCGCGACTGGATCGCGCCGCACTGGGGCGGCATGGCCTACCAGCTGGCCTTGTTTGCCGGCTTCGGGCTGATCAGCGGGCTGCTGGACCTGCCCTTCGAGTGGTATCGCACCTTCCGCCTGGAGCAGCGCTTCGGTTTCAACCGCATCACGCCTGGGCTGTTCCTGGCCGACATGCTGAAGAGCACGCTGCTGGGCGCCGTGATCGGCCTGCCGCTGCTGGCTGCCGTGCTGTGGGTGATGGCCGCCACCGGGACTTGGTGGTGGCTGTGGGCCTGGGGGCTGATGGTGGGCTTCATGCTGCTGATGCAGGTGCTGTACCCGACCGTCATCGCGCCCATCTTCAACAAATTCAAGCCACTGGCCGACAACGAGCTGGCCGAGCGCGTGCAGGCGCTGATGCAGCGCTGCGGATTCCAGTCGCGCGGCCTGTTCGTGATGGACGGCAGCCGCCGCTCGGCGCATGGCAACGCGTATTTCGCCGGCATGGGCCGCGCCAAGCGGGTGGTCTTCTTCGACACGCTGCTGGAGCGCCTGCAGCCGGCCGAGGTGGAAGCCGTGCTGGCCCATGAGCTGGGCCATTTCCACCACCGCCATGTGCGCAACCGCATGTGGACCGTGATCGCGATGAGCGGGCTGGGCATGGCCGCGCTGGGCTGGCTGGCTGGCCAGGCCGGTTTCTACCAGGGCCTGGGCGTCACGCCCAACCTGGTCGACGCCCAGGCGGCGCCCAACAACGCACTGGCGCTGCTGCTGTTCATGCTGGCCACGCCGCCGCTGATGTTCTTCGTCGCCCCGCTGATGGCGCATTCCTCGCGCAAGGACGAGTTCCAGGCCGATGCCTATGCCTGCCAGCAGGCCAGCGGCCGCCAGCTGTCGTCCGCGCTGCTGAAGCTCTACGAGGACAACGCCTCGACGCTGACGCCAGACCCGATCTACGCTCGCTTCTACTACTCGCATCCACCCGCCTCCGAGCGCCTGGCTGCGCTGGCGCGCACATGAAGCCCGCGGGCAGCAAGGCCAAGGCGGCGGCGACAGGCGACACCGCGCTGGTGGTCGGCGCGCACGGGCGCCACGTGGTAATCGAAACCCCTTCGGGCGAGCGCATGCTGGCCCATGCACGCGGCAAAAAGTCCGCCTGTGTGGTGGGTGACCGGGTGCAGTGGCAGCCCGCGGGCGACGAAGCGGTGGTCGAGGCGCTGGTGCCGCGGCGCAACCTGCTGATGCGCCAGGACGAATGGCGCAGCAAGTCCTTCGCGGCCAACCTGGACCAGTTGCTGGTCGTGCTGTCGGGCGAGCCGATGTTCAGCGAATCGCAGCTCACGCGCGCGCTGATCGCCACCGAAGACGCCGGCATTTCCGCCACGCTGCTGCTCAACAAGATCGACCTGCCGACCGCAGCGCTGGCCCGCGAACGCCTGCTGCCGTACAAGGCCATGGGTTTCACGGTGCTGGAGACGGCGCTCACCACGCAGCCTGAAGCCTCCATCGCGCTGCTCACGCCGGCCCTGGGCGGCAAGACCACGCTGGTGCTGGGCGCCAGCGGCATGGGCAAGAGCACCTTGATCAACCTGATGTTGCCGCTGGCGCAGGCCCAGGTCGGCGAGATTTCGCAGGCGCTGAATGCCGGCCGCCACACGACGACGACGACGACCTGGTACTGGCTGGACGCAGACGACCGCACGAACGGCGGCGCGCTGCTGGATTCGCCCGGTTTCCAGGAATTCGGCCTGATGCACATCACGCCCCAGCGCCTGCCTGAGCTGATGCCAGACCTGCGCAAGCACCTGGGCGAGTGCCGCTTCTACAACTGCACCCACCTGCACGAACCGGGCTGCGGTGTGCGCAGCGCGGTGGAGCGCGGCGAGATCAGCCCGTCACGCTACCGGCTGTACGAAGGCCTGTGGGCCGAGTTGTCGGAAGGTCAGCAAAAGGGCTGAGTTCAGCCGATCAGGTTCGCCAGCTTCAGCAGCGCCAACAGCAGCATCCACAGCACGACCGAGCGCCACACCAGGCCGACCACGCTGCCCAGGTGGCCCAGCTGTGGCGGCAGGCCAGGCGTGGAGCCGGTGGCGTCGGCTGCATCGGTCTCGGCGGCGCCGGCAGAGAAGCTCATCGACCGGTCGGGCGTGACGCCCGGTGCGGTCGCGCCCCCCAGCTGCACGCCTACGGCGCCCGCCGCAGCGGCCAGGATGATGCCTTCGTTGGCCCGCTTCCACAGCTCGGCGTCGCGCCGCCAACCTGCCACGGCTTCCTCGAAGTCGCCAACGACTGCAAAGCCGAAGGCCGTCAGCCGGGCCGGCACGTGGTCGATCAGGCTGAACAGCTGCTGCGACAGGTCGCGCAAGCCTTCGTTGACCGCCAGGCCCAGCGAGCGGCTCTCGTAGGTCCAATAGCGGCTGGCGAACTCGGCCATGCGGTAGGCCACAGCGCCCGCCGGACCCAGGCCCAGCGCGGAGAACACCACATAGCAGAAGAAAACGCCGAACACGTGTCGGTGCGCGGCCAGCAGCGAATGCTCGATCACATGGCGCAGCAGTTCGGTGCGCGGCAGCTCGCTGGCGTCCAGGTGGCGCCATTCGGCCAGCAGCCGGCGCGCCTGGTCCTCGTCGCCGCGCTCCAGCGCTTCGCGGATGTCGGTGAAGAAGTGGCTGAACTGGCGGAAGCCCAGCGTCAGGTAGAGCATGGTCACGTCGAAGGCCAACGCCAGCATGAAGCTGATGTAGCGCGCCAACACCCAGTGCAGGCCGGCAGCCAGCGCGGCCGGCAGGATCACGGTAACAAACCAGACGACCTTGGCATGGTGCGGCTTGCCGGCGTCGAAATTGCGCCCGGCCCACCGCACCCACGAAGCCAACGCGTCATGGACCCAGTTGTCCCGAGGCAGGGGTTTGATCTGCTCGAGCAGCAACGCAAGGAGAACGGCGAAAAAGCTCATCGCCGAGCATGATAACCACCGGCCGTATGTTTCCCGTCGCGGCAGCAGTCGGAATCTACCGGCGGGGTCAGACGACGAGCAAGTGGTAGAGGTTGCGCAACATGGCCGCGGTCGCGCCCCAGATGAAGTATTCCTCTCCACCGGGTGACTGCCAGGGCATGGAAAGGAACTGGCGCTGCAAGCCGCCGTTGTCGAAGCTGTGGTGCTGGTGATGGGCCGGCGTCATCAGGAAAGCCAGCGGCACCTCGAAAGCTGCCGCCACCTCGAAGGCGTCCAGCTGCAGCGTGTGGTCCGGCGAGACCAGCGCCACAACGGGCGTGACCTGGAATCGCGTCACGGTGGCATACACCGGCAGCCTCGCAATGACTTCCAGCTCGTTTGCCAGCAGCCCGATTTCCTCTTGCGCCTCGCGCAGCGCAGTGGCGACCACGTCGGCGTCGCCGGGCTCCTGCCTGCCGCCGGGGAAGCTGATCTGGCCGGCGTGGGAACGCAGATGCGCGGTGCGCCGCGTCAGCAGCACCTGCAGGCCGTCCGGGCGCTGCACCAACGGCACCAGCACCGAAGCGGCGGCAGGACTGCGGTCAGGCATGAAATCCGGCCTGGGACCGTCGCCTTGCAGGAAGGGCGTGGTGTGTGCCCTGGCGGCCAGATGCTGGCGCAGCCAGGCCGGTTGCAGGCGCTCTGGAGGCACTGGCGGCAGGTCGGCGTCGCTGCGCGTCACCGGGCAGGCGCTGGGGTCCAGGATGGCCGTGGGCCGGGACAAGGTCGCCGAGGGTTCGGCTGGCGAGCCGGTCGCCGGGGGCTGGGATTCGGTCACCCGGGAAGCTTACGTCAGAAAAAACAAAAGCCGCTCGACGGCGGCTTTTGTGTGCGGTGCTGGGCCGCAGGCAGCCGAGGGCTGCAGCTGAGCAATGCTCAGGAAAGCTTCTCTTTGATGCGTGCCGACTTGCCCGAACGCTGGCGCAGGTAGTACAGCTTGGCGCGGCGGACGTCGCCGCGGCGCTTGACTTCGATCGACGCGATCAGCGGGCTGTACAGCTGGAACGTGCGTTCCACGCCTTCGCCGCTGGAGATCTTGCGCACGATGAAGCTGGAATTCAGGCCGCGGTTGCGCTTGGCAATCACGACGCCTTCGTAGGCCTGCACGCGCTTGCGGGTGCCTTCGACGACGTTCACGCTGACGATCACGGTGTCGCCAGGGGCAAACACCGGAATGGTCTTGTTCAGGCGAGCAATTTCTTCTTGCTCAAGGGTTTGGATCAGGTCCACAGGGTTCTCCAAAGGATCATGCCGGCGCGGTTGGTGGTGTGGCGCATCGAAGTCGCCCGCAACAGGAAAAGGCCCCTGTTGCTTGTCAATTTCGCCCGGCAGAGGATCGAAAAGCCTTTGATCATAGCACAAGCGTTGCCAGGAACCGCTCATCGGCCTTGGACAGGCGCCCCGCCGCCCTGGCAACCGCAATCAGGTCAGGCCGGCGCCGAGCCGTCAGCTGCAACGATTGCTCGCGTCGCCACTGCGCGATCTGGGCATGGTGGCCCGACAGCAGCACCGGCGGCACCGGCAGGTTTTGACCCTCCGGCGTGGTGAGTTGCTCGGGCCGGCTGTAGTGCGGGCAGTCCAGCATGCCATCTTCGAAGCTGTCCTGCTCATGCGAGCGCGCGTCCGACAGCACGCCGGCCTGCAGGCGCGCAATGCCGTCCAGCAGCGCCAGCGCGGGCAACTCACCACCGGAGAGCACAAAGTCGCCCAGGCTCAGCTCCAGGTCCACATGGCGGTCCAGGAAACGCTGGTCAATGCCTTCGTAGCGGCCGCACAGCAGCACGGCGCCAGGGCCGCCGGCCATCTCGCGCAGCAAGGCCTGATCCATCTTGCGGCCGGTCGGGCTGAAATGGATCACCGGCGCCGCGCCGGCCTGCGCACGCACCGCCGCCAGCGCCCGCTCCAGCGGCTCAACCAGCATCACCATGCCGGGACCGCCGCCATAGGGCCGGTCGTCGACGCGGCGGTAGTTGTCGTCGGCAAAGTCGCGCAGCGGCCAGAGGTGCACGTCCACCTGGCCCGACTCAAACGCGCGGCGCGTGATGCCTTGCTGCAGGAACGGACCGAACAGGTCGGGGAACAAGGTGATGACGTCGAAACGCATGCAGGCTCCGGCGCAAGGAAAAATACGCAGAGCCCCATGGGCAACTGCGCAGGCGGCCTCAGTAGTCCAGGCCCCAGTCGACCGTGATGCGGCGACCGGGTAGGTCCACGTTGTCGATGAAGGCCGCCACAAACGGCACAAGGCGTTCCGCCTCGTCGGGCTTCATCTCGGGCGTCGCATCGTCACGTCGAATGCGCAGCACGCAGTGCGGCCCGGTTTCGATCAGGTCGGAGACCACACCGAGCGATTCGCCTTCGCGGTTGACGACGTTCAGGCCGATCAGGTCGATCCAGTAGAACTCGTCGCTGTCGGCGGTGGGGAAACTGCTGCGCGAGACAAACACCCTGGCGCCACGCAAGGCCTCGGCCGCATTGCGATCCAGCACTTCCTGGGCCTGGGCGACAACAACGTCACCCTGCTCCTTGGCATGCGTGATCTTCAGCAGCGAGGGCAAAGGCGCGACCGCAGCGGCCACGACCTTCGCGGGCTTGGCCGCTGCGGCAGCCGAAGCCAGCTTGCTGGCAGCCTTGCCCACCGGCGGCACGCCCGTGGGGCGGCGCGCCGTTTCCGCGGCTGGCTTCAGGAACCAGCGGCGGGAAGAAAACAGGGCCTGGGGGTCGGCGGAAAAAGGCTGGACCTTGAATCCGCCCTTGATGCCCCAGGCGTCGAGGATGCGACCGACCTCGATTGCATCCTCGGGCCAGGCGACCGCGTCCGAGAGGTCTTGAGACGGCATCGGACTCATGCGCTCGCCGGCAACAGCCATCAGGCTGCGACGACCTTGGCCTTGGCGGTGGCCAGCAGGCGGGTCACGGTTTCGGACGCCTGGGCGCCGGTACCTTGCCAGTAGGTCACGCGGTCGAGGGCCACGCGCAGGCCTTCTTCGCTTTCCTTGGCCATCGGGTTGTAGAACCCGACGCGCTCGATGAAGCGGCCGTCACGGCGGACGCGCGAATCAGCGACGACGATGTTGTAGAACGGGCGCTTCTTGGAGCCGCCACGAGCAAGACGAATCACGACCATTTGTCGTTCCTTCAGGATCAAAAATAAGGTCGACCGTTTGCCCAGGAGACACCGCAAGACAAAGCTGGCCATCTGCCGCACACGATGGTGTTTCACCCGAAACCCCTCGCCAACGTGCGGCACGTTGCATGTTTTTCCGGCCCCGTAGATACGCCGTGCATCCCGCGTTGTGCGCCCCCTGGAGTTGCCAGAACAAGCGCGCGCCAAGACGTCGACCGTGACCGAAACATGAGATTATAAGCGGCTGAACAGAAACATCCAAGTTGCCATGTCCGAGCCTTCATCTGCCCGCCTGTTGATCCGCCCGAGCACCGACGCCGACCTGCCCCAGATCACCGCGATCTACGCCGAGGCTGTGCTGAACGGCACCGGCACCTTCGAGCTGGAAGTGCAGGACGAAGCCGAGATGGGCAAGCGCCGGGCTGAAGTGCTGGGCAAGGGACTGCCCTGGCTGGTGGCAGAGCGCGGCGCGCAGGTGCTGGGCTATGCCTACGCCAACCACTTCCGGCCGCGCCGCGCTTACCGCTTCTGCGTCGAGGATTCGATCTACCTGCACCCCGACGCCCGCGGTCAGGGCCTGGGCTCGCTGCTGCTGGCCGAGTTGATGGCACGCTGCCAGGCCCTGGGTGTGCGGCAGATGGTCGCGGTGATCGGTGACAGCCAGAATCTGGGTTCGGTCGGCGTGCACCGCCGCGCTGGCTTCGAGCACACCGGGCTGCTGAAAAGCGCCGGCTGGAAATTCGACCGCTGGCTGGACGTGGTGATGATGCAAAAAGCCCTGGGCAACGGCGACAGCCTGCCGCCAGCGGCCGGCCAATGAGCACCGCGCCGCTGCGCCAGCCCCGGTCCAAGACACTGGCGACCTGGCTGGCCGTGGCCGGCGGCGCGCTTGGCGCCCAGCGGTTCTACCTCTACGGCCACAAGGACTGGCTGGCATGGCTACACCCGTGGCCCACCCTGATCGGCCTGGCCGGCGTGGTGCGCATGCGCAACCTGGGCCAGGACGACATGCTGTCCTGGGTGCTGATCCCTTTCCTGGGACTGATGCTCTCATGGGGCATGGTCAGCGCCATCGTCATCGGGCTGACGCCGGACGAGCGCTGGGCTGAGCGGCATGGCGCCGGTCAACCCATGCAGGCCACCGCCTGGGGACCTGTGCTGGGCGTGATCGTCGCGCTGCTGATCGGCGGCGCGGTGCTGATGGGCACGATCGCCTTTGGCGGACAGAAGTTCTTCGAATGGCAACAACTGCAGGCCGAGGCCGAGCCCAGCAAGTAAAAAGGCCCGCCGAAGCGAGCCACTTGATGCTGAGCTGCCGATTCAGAACAGCGACATGCTGAGCCAGTAGAACATGCCGGCCACGAAGGCCGCGGCGGGGATCGTGAAGATCCAGGCCCAGACGATGTTGCTGGCCAGGCCCCAGCGCACCGCCGACGGGCTGCGCACCGAACCTACGCCGACGATGGCACCGGTGATGGTGTGAGTGGTCGACACCGGGATGCCCAGCGCTGTGGCAATGAACAGCGTCACCGCGCCACCTGTCTCGGCGCAGAAGCCGCCCACCGGCTTCAGCTTGGTCAGCCGCTGGCCCATGGTCTTGACGATGCGCCAGCCGCCGAACATGGTGCCGGCGCCAATGGCGATGTAGCAGCAGAAGATCACCCAGGTCGGCGGAGCGCTGGCGTCGCTCGCCATGTAGCCGCCGGCCACCAGCAGCATCCAGATGATGCCGATGGTCTTCTGTGCATCGTTGCCGCCGTGGCCCAGCGAATACAGCCCGGCCGAGACCAGTTGCAGGCGGCGGAACCATCGGTCGACCTTGATCGGTGAGGTTCGCCTGAAGATCCAGGCAACGGCCACCATCATCAGGGAGCCGAACAGGTAGCCCAGCAGCGGCGAGACGAAGATGAACAGCACCGTCTTCAGGATGCCACCCGCAATCAGCTTGCTGACACCGGCCTTGGCCATCACCGCACCCATGATGCCGCCGATCAGCGCGTGCGAGCTGGACGACGGAATGCCGTACCACCAGGTGATCACATTCCAGGTGATGGCGCCGATCAGTGCGCCGAACACCACGTGGTGGTCCACCACGCCGGGCTCGACGATGCCCTTGCCGATCATGCTGGCCACCTTCAGCTGGAAGATGCCGATGGCCACCACGTTGAAGAAGGCCGCGAACAACACCGCCTGCTGCGGCTTGAGCACGCCGGTGGAAACGACGGTGGCAATGGAATTCGCCGCGTCATGGAAGCCGTTCATGAAGTCGAACAGCAGTGCCAGGATCACCAGCAAGCCGACGACCCACAGCGCTATCGAAACCGATGCCATGCGAACTGCGCCTCGCCGTTCAGGAGTTCTCGAGGACGATGCCCTCGATCAGGTTGGCCACGTCTTCGCAGCGGTCGGAGATGGTCTCCAGGTGCTCGTAGATGGCCTTCATCTTGATCAGTTCGCGGGTGTCCTGCTCCTCGCGGAACAGGCGTGACATCGCGCTGCGCATCACCCGGTCGGCGTCCGACTCCAGACGGTCGATTTCCTCGCAGGTCTTCAGCGCGGCCTCGGTCACCTCGGCCTGGTTCAGCCTGGGCAGCAGCGTCACCGCATGCTGGACGCGCTCGCAGCACTTCAGCGAAATCTCACCCAGCCGGCGCACGTCCTCGTTGACACGCTGCACGTCGTACAGCGCCATCACCTCGCAGGAGTCCTGCATCAGGTCGATGATGTCGTCCATCGCATTGATCAGGCTGTGGATCTGTTCGCGGTCGATCGGCGTGATGAAGGTGCGGTGCAGCAGCCGGTTGACCTCGGTCGTGACCTTGTCGGCGGCATGCTCGTTGGCATCCACCTCGCCCGCGTATTTCTCGCGCAGATCCGGCGTGTCGTAATACTGGATCATGGCCAGGAAGGCGCGCGCACCTTCGGCGATGTACTTGCCGTGTTCGTTGAACAGCTCGAAGAAGTTGCCGTCCTGGGGCAACAGCTTGCCGAAAATCATCCGGATCTCCTGATGGGTGCGCGGGGTTCGCAGCCGCCCGGCAGCAGGCCCGATGAATGGGCAGCCGGCGCGACAAAACGCCACGGTGCAGCGGTGATACGGTGCCGGCTAGCTTGCCAGCACCCTGCCCGCCTGCCGTGGCGTCACGAAAACTTCACCGATTTGTCATCGGCGAGTCAAAACGCGCATTGTAGTAAACCCGCGCTTACAGTGTTGCCTCGGCATCACCAACCGCAGATTGCTCAGCATCTGGATCACGCGGTCACATCCTTGTTCATGCGCTCAATGGCCTGGTCTGCCACCCCGGGCAACCAATCGGCCAGCAGCCCAAGGCCAGGCAGGCGCAAACCGGGTGCCAATTCGGCCAGGGGCAGCAGCACGAAGGCGCGCAGGTGCAGCCGCGGGTGCGGCAGCGTCAGCAGCGGGTCGGTCCGCACTTGTTCACCATGCAGCAGCAGGTCCAGGTCCAGCGTGCGCGGCGCGTTGCGGTAGGCACGCTCGCGGCCAGCCAACTGCTCCAGGGCCTGCAACTCGGCCAGCAGCGCACCCGGCGCCAGCGTGGTGTCCAGCTCGGCCACGGCGTTGACGTAGTCAGGGCCGGTCGCGTCGACCGGCGCACTGCGGTAGAACGACGAGGCACGCAGCCCTTGCACGCCCGGCAATGCCGCCAGGCGTTGCAAGGCGAGGCTCAGCTGGCCGCGGGCATCACCCAGGTTGGCACCCAGGCCCACATAGGCGCGCGCTGGCTCAGGCCTCACCACCGCCGGCCGGGCCACCGCCCGCCTCGCCACTGCGCGCGCCAGTCCGGGCGCCGGAAGGCTTGCGACGGCGGCGGCGCTTCTTGCGCGGCGCGTCGCCGGCGCCGGGCTCGGCCGGCTCCAGCTCGTCTGATTCGTCCTCGCCCGGCTCATCCGAAGCCTCGGCTGGCGTGCTGCCTTCCGCCTGATCGCCTGGGGCACGGCGCGGCTTGGCAGCGCGGCGCGGCCGCGGCGCATCGCGCACGGCGTCCACCAGCGCCTCGCGCTCGGCGTCGTTGCCCAGCGAGAAGTCCTCCCACCACTCGGCCAGATCAACCGCGGCTTCGCCCACGTCGGCGCGCAGGCGCAGGAAGTCGAACCCGGCACGGAAGCGCGGCTGCTCGACCAGCCCGTAGGCCTGGGCGCCGGTGCGGCGCTCGAAGCGAGGCTGCATCATCCAGATCTCGCGCATGTCGGTCGCCAGCTTGCCGCGGCCGGAAATGTCGCCAATGCGGGCGTCGAACACCGCGTCGATGGCCTGGGACAGCGCCGGCATCGGGTGTTCGCCTGCGTCGCGCAACCGGGTCCAGTTTTCCTGCACGTCGTGCCAGAGCATGCAGGCCAGCATGAAGCTCGGCGCCACGGCCTTGCCTTCGGCGACGCGGCGGTCGGTGTCCTTCAGCGCCAGGTGCACGAATTTCTCGCGCGGGCTGCCGGCGGTCGCATGGGTCAGCACCGCGTCCAGCACCGGGAACAGGCCGCGGTCCAGGCCCTGCGCCTTCAGCTGCGCCAGGCTGTCCAGCGCGTGACCTGTCTGCAGCAGCTTGATCATCTCGTCGAACATGCGCGAGGCCGGCACGTTGGCCAGCGTCGCGGCCATCGCCTTCAGTGGTTTCTGCGTCTTGGCCTCGATCGTGAAGCCCAGCTTGGCGGCAAATCGCACCACGCGCAGGATGCGCACCGGGTCTTCACGGTAGCGCGTCTCGGGGTCGCCGATCATGCGCAGCACCCGCGCCTGCGAGTCCTTGATGCCGCCGTGGTAGTCGATCACGATGCGCGTCGACGGGTCGTAATACATCGCGTTGACGGTGAAGTCGCGCCGCGCGGCATCCTCGATCTGCGGTCCCCAGACGTTGTCGCGCAGCACCCGGCCGCTGGCATCCACCACATGGCTCTTGCCGGCCATTTCGTCGCGCGAGGTCTTCTCGTTGCCCTCGACCTGCTCGGCAGCGCTGTTGTCCATGTAGGCGCGGAAGGTCGAGACTTCGATGACCTCGTGGTCGCGCCCCCGGCCATGGATCACGTGCACGATGCGAAAGCGCCGGCCGATGATGAAGGCGCGGCGGAACAGGCCCTTGACCTGCTCGGGGGTGGCGTTGGTCGCCACGTCGAAGTCCTTGGGCCGGCGGTTGACCATCAGGTCGCGCACCGCGCCGCCGACGATGTAGGCCTCGTAACCGGCCTGCTGCAGCGTGGTGACGACGCGCACCGCGCGCTCGTCCAGCAGCGAAGCGTCGATGCCATGCTCGCTTTCCGGCACCTCGGTGCGCTTGCCCAGCGGAATGCCGCCGGTCTTGGCGGGCTTGGCCGCCTTGGCCGAGCCGTCTGCCGGCTTGCCCAGCAGCTTGTCAATGAATTTGCGGATCATGGGGTCTCGAATAGATTCAGGATGCGCCAGCCGCGTTCGCGGGCAATCGCGGCCAGCGCGGGCGTGGGGTTGGTGGCCACCGGCGTGCTCACACGCTCCAGCAGCGGCAGGTCATTGGTGGAATCGCTGTAGAACAGCACCTCGTCGAATTCCTGCCAGGCGCGGCCCAGCTCGGTCAGCCAGGCATCCACACGGGTCACCTTGCCTTCGCGGAAGGTTGGCACGCCGTGCACCCTGCCGGTCACGCGGCCCTGCGCATCGCGCTCCAGCTCGACGGCCAGCAGGTGCTCGACGCCAAATGCGGTGGCAATCGGCCGGGTCACGAATTCATTGGTGGCGGTGACCACGGCGACCAGATCACCCGCGTCGATGTGCCCCTGCACCAGTTCACGCGCCGCAGGGTGCAGCACCGGCTCGATCACGTCCTGCATGAAGCGCGCGCGCATGGCCTCGGCCTCGGCCGTGGGCCGCTCACGCCAGGCGGCAGTCGCAAAGTCCAGGTAATCGGCCAGCACCAGCGTGCCGGCCTGGTACTGGGCATAAAAGCCGTCGTTGCGGCGGCGCCAGGCATCGCCGTCAACCCAGCCGACATTCACCATGTACTCGCCAAAAGCGTGGTCGGAATCGTTGGGCAGCAGCGTGCCGTCGAGGTCAAAAAGCGCGAGTTTCATCGGGGAACAGGTCCAGCGAAGCGGGGTCCGGGTCAGGTTGAGCGGTGATCGTGACCGGCTGCGAGCGCTGCCCGGGCTCCTCGGCCAGCATTTTCTTCAGCAGCGGCACGCTCAAGCCCCGGCCTTCCGCGAGCGAGAAACGGTCCAGCCGGATCAGCAAGGCCATCAGCGAGCCGAGTTCGCGCGAAAAATGGGTCAGCAGGTAGTCCAGCACCTCGGTGGAAAGCGCCAGGCCACGGTGACGGGCCTCGCGGACCAGCACCTCGCGCACGCCGTCGTCGCCCAGCGGCTGCAGCGCAAAAACCGGCCCCCAGCCGAAACGGGTGCGCAAATCTTCGCGCACCGGCAGGTCAACCGGCGGCAGCCGGCCAGCGGAAGCCATTTGCACACCGTGCGTGGCCGCTTCGACGAACAACGTGAAGGCGGCATGCTGGCGTGCCGCATCCAGCCGCTCGGCGCCATCGATCAGGATCAGCGACCAGCCTTCATCGAAGGTCCAGGGCAAGGCATGGTCGGCATCGAACCAGCCGCTGCGACCACCCTGGGCGTGCACCTGGTGCGCCAGCGCTGAAAGCAAATGCGTCTTGCCGCTGCCGGCCGGGCCACACAGGTAGACCGGCGGTCCCGGCAGCACCAGGTCACGCATGGCCTGGGCTGCCAGGCCGTTGTCGCCGGGCACGAAGTTCTGGAAATCGGGTTCGGCCTCCAGGCCGATGGCCAGCGGCATCTGCTTCATGCGCGGCCCGCCGCAGCACGCAACCAGGCATCGCCGCCAGCCAGCGGCCGGCCGCGCAACGCGAAAAGTTCTGCGGAGCGGTTCATGGTGAGAACGGAAGGAAGGCCTGCTGCACGAGCAGCGCGGCCGGGCGCCGGATTGTAGGACGGACGCCAACACGCGCCGCCAGCCGCATGCTTCAGTGCAACAGCGGGCGCGGGCTGCCGCGCAAGGCCTCGACCCGCGCCTCCAGCGCTGGCACGTCCGGCGCTGCCGGGCAATGCTGAAGATAGGCCACCAGGTCGCTCAGCGCGGCGCCGGCCTGCCCCAGCTCGGCGTAGACCAGGCCACGGTCACGCCGCTCCTCCCATTGCTCGGGCAGCAGGCAGACCAGGCGCTGCTGCACCGCCAGCAGCGCCACCCAGTCCTCGGACTGACGGTGGATGGCCTTCAGGTTGCCCAGCATGCGGGCCAGCATGTCGCGGGGCGCCGCGGCCTGCAGGAACAGGCCCAGCGGCGTCTCGAACTCGCCAATCAGGCCTTGCTGCTGGACAAAGGGCTCCAGGCGCTCCTCCAGCTCCTCGCGCGACAGCGAGCGGCCGTTGATCGGATCCAGGATGACCTCACCCGCCGGCATGCGCAGCTTGACCAGGAAATGCCCGGGGAAGGAAATGCCACGCGCCTGCAGGCCGATCTGCTCGGCCAGCTCGATGAAGATCAGCGCCAGCGAAATGGGTATGCCGCGCCGCGTGACCAGCACGCGGTGCACGTAGCTGTTGTCCGGGTCGTAGAAATGGTTGGCATTGGCACCAAAACCGAGCTCATTGAAGAAATAGCGGTTCAGCACCCGCAGCCGGTGCAGCGGCGCGGCATCGCCGGGCAGGCGGCGGCGCAGTTGCTCGCCCAGCCGGTCGATCTCGGCCAGCACGGCCTGCACGTCCAGGGCAGGATGGGCATCCTGCCCGAGCAGGATGGCCGCTTCCAGCAGCGCAAATTCATCGTCCCGGGTCACCAGTGCCGAGAAATAGTCCAGCGCACTTTGGGGCACGAGGCTCAGGGGCACACTCATGCCGCGGAGTGTAGGCCGAAGCGGCCAGCGCGGGTTTGCAAATTGCCGCGCGGCGTCGGCCTCAAGTCCGTCGCAGGAACTGCTTCAGCGGCAGGCCGGCCAGGCGCAAGGCGCCGAAATACAGCAGCGCACCCACGCCGATCACGCCGGCCAGCAGCCCTGCCCGCTGACCCGCGTGCGCCTGCAGGTCCAGCCACCCAACCGCCTGCGCACTCCAGCCCAGCCACAGCCCCAGCGCCAGATTGGCCGGCGCCAGCCGCGCCAGGTAGACCGGCCAGCCCGGCCCGGGACTGTAAAGCCCGCGCTTTTGCAGGCCGACCATCAACCAGCCAGCATTGACCATGGCGCCCAGGCCGATCGACAAGGCCAGGCCGGCGTGGCCCAGCCAGGGCACGAAGATCACGTTCATCAGTTGGGTGCAGATCAGCACCATCACCGCGATGCGCACGGGTGTGCGCAAGTCCTGCTGGGCAAAAAACCCGGGCGCCAGCACCTTGACGCCCACCAAACCCAACAGGCCGCAGCCGTAGCCGCGCAATGCCAGCACCGTCATGTCCACCGCTTCGGAGCTGAACTTGCCATAGTGGAACAGCACCGCCACCAGCGGCTTGGCGAACACCAGCATCGCCACCGCGCACGGCGTGGCCAGCAGCATCATCAGCCGCAGCCCCCAGTCCAGTTGGGCCGAATACCCTGCGTGGTCACCACGCGCCCGCAGCGCCGAGAGCCCGGGAATCAGCACCACGCCCAGCGCCACGCCCAGCAGCGCGGTGGGGAATTCCATCAGCCGGTCGGCATAAACCAGCCACGAGACCGCACCCGGGCGCAGGTGCGAAGCGATCTGGGTGTTGATCAGCAGCGACGCCTGCGCGACCGACACGCCCAGCAGCGCCGGCGCCATCTGCTTGAGCACGCGGTGCACGCCAGGGTGACGCCAGGCAGCGAGCAGCGCGCCCGGCAGCACGCCAATGCGCGGCAAGGCGCCAATGCGCGCCAGCGCCGGGATCTGCACCGCCAGCTGCAGCACGCCACCCAGCAGCACGCCGGCCGACAGTGCGTGAATGGGCTGAATGTCATGCGACCTCAGCACAGGCGTCAGCCCCAGCGAGCAGCCGATCATCGCCACGTTCAGCAGCACTGGCGTGGCGGCCGGCAGCGCAAAATTCTTCCAGGTGTTGAGCACGCCGGCCGACAGCGCCACCAGCGACATGAAGCCGATGTACGGGAACATCCAACGTGTCAACACCACCGCCAGGTCGAATTCCTCCAGCCCGGCGCCGAACAGCCAGACCACTGCCGGCGCCGCCAGCACGCCAACGACGCAGGTCGCCACCAGCACCCACAGCAGCACCGTGCCGACCGCGTCAATCAGCCGGCGGGTGACTTCATCACCCTCGCGCTCGCGGGTGGCCGCCAGGATGGGCACGAAGGCCGCGGAAAAAGCGCCCTCGCCAAACAGGCGGCGCAGCAGATTGGGAATGCGGAACGCGACGTTGAAGGCATCGGTCACCGCGCTGGCGCCAAAACTCGCGGCAATCAACTGGTCCCGGACCAGCCCGGTGATGCGAGACAACAAGGTCCAAAGCGAAACAGTGGACGCAGCCTTCAACAGATTCATGGGAGGGCCGGCACCTGGGCGCCGGCAGCAGGCGAAACCGCGAATTATGGGGGAGCCTGCAGCACAAGCGGGCGCCAGCTTGCCTTGTGTAGGAGATATCAGATATACTCGACAGTCTTTCCCCACCTGGAAAACCATACAGCATGGCCACCTCCTCCAAAGCCAAGAAGCGCACCGTGCGCCTGGCCTCGGGCCGCAAGCGCGCCCGCCAGGACGTTCACCTGAACGCCGCGAACACTTCGCTGCGCTCCAAGTTCCGCACCTCCGTCAAGAGCGTCCTGAAGGCTGTTGCCACCGGCGACAAGGCACAGGCTGCCGAAACCTTCAAGACCGCCCAAAGCGTGATCGACTCGATCGCTGACAAGGGCATCTTCCACAAGAACAAGGCAGCTCGTCACAAGAGCCGCCTGGCAGCCAAAGTCAAGGCGCTCGCCGCCTGACGCAACCTCCAGGTGGAAAGTGAAAAGCCCCGCGTCGCGGGGCTTTTTTCATGGCCGGGCGACTTTGGCGATCAGGCCTTCTTCTCGCCGCCGGCTGCCGGCGCCTCGGGCAAGAGGCACGCATCGGTGACCTGCAGATTGTTGTCGCGGGCAAAGTTCATCACGAAGTCCCAGGCCATCGGCTCGATGTCCTTCAGCGCCTCGTTGACGATCACGCACTTCACGCCGTTGATCACTCGCGGCACGCAATACGGCGAATAGCCGATGAAGGCGCCAATGCCGGCCTTGCTGCCGCCGGGGCGGAAGCAGGACATCGCGCCTGCCAGCCGCTCCGCCCAGTCACTGGGGCGAAACGTGCGGCCTTCCATGGTGAGACCCTGGATGAACACTTCGCGCGGCTTGGACAATGACATGGGTGACGTGGCGGGACGCCGGCCGGCAAGGCCGGCCTGCAGTTTTGACAACGACGTTCGCGTCTCGACGCGGGCTCAACGCCTGCTCGGCAACCGGTAGCGGCTGGCGCGAACAGCGTATTGTGCCTTGCGGGTGCTGCGATGCAGCATGCAAGGATTTGCGAAGGGCAGCGCAGGCCGGCCAGAAGCCCTGGACGGCCTCCGGCACGGCGTCTGCCGCCCACCTTCCAGCCCTGTTTTCGGCACGGCAGCCAAAGGCTTGAGAAGCGGTGGCATGCCCCATGCCGGCCTTTAGAATTCACCCCGGGGCAGCCTGTGATCGACAAGACACAGCCGCCCTTTGTTTTCTCCACTTCTTCCTTTGCTCATACCGACCCGGAGCCTGCCCATGTCCGCCCCCATGCCCCATGTGATGAACACCTACGGCCGACTGCCCATTGCGCTGTCGCACGGCCGAGGCTGCACCGTCTGGGACACCGAGGGCCGACGCTACCTGGACGCGCTGGGCGGCATTGCCGTCAACACGCTGGGCCACAACCACCCGGTGCTGGTACCCGCGCTGCAGGACCAGCTCACCAAGCTGATCCACACCAGCAACTACTATCAGACCCCGCTGCAGGAAAAGCTCGCCGAGCTGCTCTGCGAACGCGCCCAGATGTCGGCCGCGTTCTTCTGCTCCACCGGCCTGGAAGCCAACGAGGGCGCACTGAAGATCGCCCGCAAATTCGGCCATGACCGCGGCGTGGACCGGCCCGAGATCATCGTCTTCGACAAGTCCTTCCACGGCCGCTCGATTGCCACCTTGTCGGCCACCGGCAACCCCAAGATCCAGGCAGGATTCGGCCCGTTGGTCGAAGGCTTCGTGCGCCTGCCGCTGAATGACGTGGACGCGCTGCACAGTGCCGCCGCCACGCATCCGAACATCGTCGCGGTGCTGGTCGAGCCCATCCAGGGCGAAGGCGGCATCGTGCCGGCACGGCTGGACTACCTGCGCGAGTTGCGTGCAATTTGTGACGCGAACAACTGGCTGCTGATGTTCGACGAAGTGCAGAGCGGTTTTGGCCGCACCGGCAAGTGGTTTGCCCACCAGTGGGCCGGCATCAAGCCGGACGTGATGCAACTGGCCAAGGGCCTGGGCTCTGGCGTGCCGGTCGGCGCAATCCTGGTCGGCCCCAAGGCCAAGGATGTGCTGGGCCCGGGCAACCACGGCAGCACCTTCGGCGGCAACCCGCTGGCCATGCGCGCCGGCATCGAAACCATTGGCGTGATGGAAGCCGACGGCCTGCTGGCGCATGCCGCCGAGGTGGGAAGCCGCCTGAAGCAGGCCTTCGAGCGCGAACTGGGCAGCCTGCCGGGCGTCAAGGAAATCCGCGGCCATGGGCTGATGCTGGGCATCGAGCTGGACCGCCCTTGCGGCGTGCTGCTGGGCCGCGCGGCCGAAGCCGGGCTGCTGATCAGCGTGACGGCCGACAGCGTGGTGCGCCTGCTGCCGCCGCTGATCCTGAGCACGGCCGAAGCCGACGAGATCGTCAGCCTGCTGGTGCCGCTGATCAAGGCCTTCCTCGCGGAACCCTCCGCATGAAACCGGGTTTCAGCCTCATGAAGCACTACCTGCAGTTCAAGGACTTTCGGGCCGAGGAATACGCCTACCTGTTCGAACGCGCCCGCGTCATCAAGCAGCGTTTCAAAAACTACGAGCGCTACCAGCCGCTGACCGACCGCACGCTGGCCATGATCTTCGAGAAGGCCAGCACGCGCACCCGCGTCAGCTTCGAAGCCGGCATGTACCAGATGGGCGGCTCGGTCGTGCACCTGACCACCGGCGACAGCCAGCTCGGCCGCGCCGAGCCGATCGAGGACTCGGCCCGCGTCATCAGCCGCATGGTCGACATCGTGATGATCCGCACCTTCGAGCAGACCAAGATCGAGCGCTTCGCCGCGCACTCGCGGGTGCCGGTCATCAACGGCCTGACCAACGAATTCCACCCCTGCCAGATCCTGGCCGACCTGCTGACCTACCTCGAAAACCGTGCGCCGGTGCATGCCCGCGGCTATGACCTGGATTGCCTGAAGGGCAAGGTCGTGGCCTGGGTGGGCGACGGCAACAACATGGCCAACACCTGGTTGCAGGCCGCCGAGATCCTGGGCTTCACGGTGCACGTGAGCACGCCCAGCGGCTACGAGGTCGACCCGAAAGTCGCCGGCATTTCCCGCAGCGACTGCTACAAGGTCTTCAAGGACCCGTTGGAAGCCTGCCGCGGCGCCCACCTGGTCACCACCGATGTGTGGACCAGCATGGGCTACGAAGCCGAAAACGCCGAACGCCTGAAGGCCTTTGCCGACTGGTGCGTGGACGCCGAGATGATGGCCGTGGCCCAGCCCGACGCCCTCTTCATGCATTGCCTGCCGGCGCACCGTGGCGAAGAGGTCAGCGCCGAAGTGATCGACGGGCCGCAGTCGGTGGTCTGGGACGAAGCCGAGAACCGCATGCACGTGCAGAAGGCGCTCATGGAGTACCTCTTGCTCGGGCGCATCGGCTGAGGCTCAACGCTTCCCTGCAACCCCCTTTGCCCCCTTTTGCAAGAGGCCGACCCCGGCCGCGGCGCCTCTGACCGCCGGGTTGCCGCCAACCTGAGGCGCCGCCGTTGCGGCAGGCGTTCTGGTTGGTGTCGATGCGCACCTCGGCGTTCTGGTAGTAGCCTGCACCGGTGGCCACGCTGCCCCCTGGCCAAACGTGACCGACAATCGCCCCGCCCTTTCCCGTCCCGTCCTGCACTGCCCATCCCGATGAAACTGGCCCTGGTAACAGACCTGCACGCCAACCGCGAAGCGGTACAGGCCGTGCTGGACCATGCCGCAGCGCAAGGCGCCGAGCGCTATGCCTTCCTCGGCGACTACGTCGGCTACGGAGCCGACCCGGGCTGGGTCATCGACACGGTGCGCGAATACGTGGCCAATGGCGCGATCGCAGTGGGCGGCAACCACGACTCGGGTGTGGCCGACGTGATCTCGCCGTCGATGCGCCCCGAAGCGCGCCAGGTCGTGGAGTGGACCCGCTCGCAGCTGGACGACGCGCAGATCGGTTTCCTCAAGCGGCTGCCGCTGTCCGTCACCGAGGGCGACATGCTGTTCGTGCATGCCAATGCGTTTGCACCGGCCGAGTGGGAGTACATCCAGGGCCGCATCGAGGCCGTGCGCAGCCTGCATGCCACGACCTGCCACTACACCTTCTGCGGCCACATGCACGAGCCCAAGCTGTTCCACCTTTCAGGCACCGGCAAGGCGGGCGACTTCATCCCTTCGCCCGGCGTGCCCATTCCGATTCCGCCGCTGCGCCAGTGGCTGATCGTGCCGGGCTCGGCCGGCCAGCCGCGCGACGGCAACCCAGCTGCCTGCTACGCGATCTTCGACACCACCGAGCAGACGCTGACCTTCCAGCGCGTGCCCTATGACCACGAAATGACCGGCGACAAGATCCGCGCCGCCGGTCTGCCGGAGCGCCTGGCAGAGCGCCTGGCCCAAGGCCACTGAACCCGCCGGCGGGCCTGGATGGAAAGCACTGCCTCCTTCAAGGGACCCAGCCGCTACCGCGGCGCTGACGCCCACGGCTCGGCGCTGCGCATCGGCCAGGTGATCGATGGCTTCCGGCTGGAGGAACGCCTGCACCAGGGCGGCATGGCCAGCCTGTGGCGGGTGACCCGGGTGGGGGCCGACGCGCTGCCGGTGGCCGACAGCACCATGCCTCTGATCATGAAGGTGCCGCGCATCAAGGGCGGCGAGGACCCGGCCGCCATCGTCGGCTTCGAGGTCGAGCGCATGATCATGCCGACCCTCTCCGGCCCGCACGTGCCGAAGTTCGTCGCCAAGGGTGATTTCACCCGCCAGCCGCACATCGTCATGGAGCACATCCCCGGCGCCACGCTGCGCCCGCGGCTGGACAGCGCGCCGCTGGCCATCCTGGAAGTGGTGAACCTGGGCGAGCGGGTGGCCAGTGCTTTGCACGAGCTGCACCGCCAGCACGTGGTGCACCTGGACATCAAGCCCAGCAACATCCTGTTCCGCGAGGACGGTACCGCCGTGCTGATCGACTTCGGCCTGTCGCGCCACGATCAGCTGCCGGACCTGCTGGACGAGGAATTCACGCTGCCGATGGGCACCGGGCCGTACATGTCGCCCGAGCAGGTGCAGTTCGTGCGTAACGACCCGCGCAGCGACATTTTCGCGCTGGGCGTGATGCTCTACCACTTCACCACCGGTGAGCGGCCCTTCGGTGCGCCGAACACGGTGCGTGGTCTGCGCAAGCGGCTGTATTTCGACCCGGTGCCGCCGCGCGCCATCCGTGCCGACTGCCCGCCCTGGCTGCAGGAAGTCATCCTGAAATGCCTGGAGGTCAACCCGGACCACCGCTACCAGACGGCCGCGCTGCTGGCACTGGACCTGCAGAACCCCGGCCAGGTGCCGCTGGGGCCGCGCTCGGAGCGCATGCAGCGCAGCAGCACCTACACCCGCTTCAAGCGCTGGTTCTTCGCGCTGGGCTCGGAGCCTGACAGCCGTGGCGTCAGCGCCAGCGAAATGGTGCACAAGAGTCCCATCATCGTCGCCGCGGTCGACGTGGAGAACGCCTCGTCGCACCTGCTGGACGAGTTGCGAGAAACCGTGCGCCGCATCGTGCAGACCGAGCCGGGCGCGCGCCTGGCCTGCGTCAGCGTGATGCGCACCGCGCGCATGGGCATGGACGAGCTGGTCGACAAGGCCGGCCAGAGCGTGCACGTCAAGCAGCTGATCAACCTGAAGCACTGGGCCCGGCCGATCAGCAAAGCGCTGGACCTGGAAGAAGGCCGGCTGACCTACCACGTGCTGGAAGCGCCGGACGAGGCCAACGCCATCATCGAATTCGCCCGCCGCAACCAGGTCGACCACGTGGTGCTGGGCGCGCGCGGCCAGTCGGCGCTGCGACGCTACCTGGGCAGCGTGTCCTCGCAGGTGGTGGCCGAGTGCGAATGCACCGTCACCGTGGTGCGGGCCAATGCACCGGCACCGTCCTCGTCGCCGGAAGACGCCCCGGCCGCACCGGCCAGCAGCAGCGCCGCCACGACCACGCCGCCACCCGAGCCCGCCCCGGCGCCATGAGTCCCTCTGCGTCAACCCGCCGCACGCGGGGCGAGCGCCGGGCCGCTCCCAAGCCGGCCCGCATTCCCTCGTCGGCCGAGGGGCAGTCATGAACCCGTGCGTGCGCTGCAGTGCCTGCTGCGCGAGCTTCCGTGTCGACTTTGCCCGCGCCGAGCTGGACAGCGAAGGCGGTCGAGTGCCGGACGGCTTGGCGGTCGAAGTCACTGCCCACACCTGCCGCATGCGTGGCACCGACCATGCCCAGCCGCGCTGCGCAGCGCTGACCGGCAAAGTCGGCCAGGACGCGCGCTGCGGCATCTACGAATGGCGGCCATCGCCGTGCCGGGAGTTCGGCATGCTGGCACCACTGGGCCTCGGCGACGAGGCTTGCGCCCGCGCACGCCTGCGACACGGCCTGCAGCCGCTGCCCTGAGCGCTAGCTTTTGCCGGCCGCGGCCTGTGGCGCCGTGCGCACGCCAAACACTTCCTTCAGGAAGATGAAGTCCGGCGCCGCTTCGCCTTTCGGGTGCGCCGCCGCGGTGCGCTGCAGCCGATAGCAGCTGTGGTACTCGGGCTGCAGCCCGCCCAGCCATTCCAGCGCAAAGCTGTTGTCCTGCGCCAGCAGGCGGCCGTCGCGGTCCTTCACCTGAAGGCTCAATGCGGTCAGTGACGTGAGGCTCTGCGGCCAGTCGGTGGGCAGCGACATGCGGCGCCAGCCGACCACGTAGTCCGCATCGTCTGGCGCCTGCCCGGGTGACAGGCTCGCGCGCTGCGTGCTCGCCACCGCCAGCGTCTTCAGCACCGCGCGCGGCGGCAGCAGCACGTTGTCGTCCGGTTCGCTCAGGCCCCGGGTGTCCAGCAGCAGCCGGGCGGTGGGCGCCTTCAGTGGCAGCGCGGCGGGCGACGGCAGTTCCGCCGCCAGCGCCTGGCAACGCGCCTGCAATGCCGGCCACAGCGCCAGCCAGGTGGCTTCACGCTGCGCCTGCAGCAGGTCGTTGCGGTCGCCCACCACGTTGCGCGCCATGCGCGCCGCGAAAAATGCGCCGCAGCCGCTCAGCCCCAGGCTCGCCACAAGCGCCGCCGCCCCTGCACACAGGAGCCCCGAAGTTCCAAACCTCATGCCGATACCGCGCCGCCAGAAACCGAAGACCGGCGACTGTCGCACGAATCGTGCGCGACCCGGGCCTGCGGCGCGGTAACCGCCGGTAGCGCAGCGCGCCCAGGCCATCACCACCTAGGCCAGCCTCGTGGGTGCGCTGGTGCTGGCGCGCGCGGTGGACGAACCGGCGCTGTCTGCCGAAGTGCTGCAGACGGTAGGCCTGGCCTTGCTGAAGGCAGACAGCGCCTGAGAACCCCGGGCCTACGCCCCGGATTTCTCGTTGCTGTTGGAAATAACCGACACCACGGCGCATCATGCGGCGATAACTTTCGCCGCCATGCCTGAAGCCTCCTACCCGCCCCCCCGCCCGGCGCTGCGCGAGCGCCGGCTGTGGGACATCTCCCCGCCGGTGCACACCGGCGCACCGGTCTTCCCCGGCGACACGCCCTACCAACAACAATGGGCCGCCACGCTGGGCCCCGGCTGCCCGGTCAATGTCGCGACGCTGACGCTCTCGCCACACGTTGGCGCACATGCCGATGCACCGTTGCACTACAGCCCGGAAGGCGCGACCGCCGGCCTGGTGGACCTGGCCCCCTACCTCGGCCCCTGCCGCGTGATCCACGCCATCGGCGTCGGCCCGCTGGTGCGCATCGAACACCTGCGGCACGCCGTGGCCGGCCTGCCGCCGCGCGTCCTGGTGCGCACCTACCAGCGCATGCCGCAGGACCGCTTCGACACCGCCCTGCCCGCCTTCGCGCCCGAGACGCTGAGCTGGCTGGCCGACCTCGGCGTTCGCCTGGTCGGCATCGACTCGGCCAGCGTGGACCCGGCCGACAGCAAGACGCTGGACAGCCACCAGGTGCTGCGCCAGCGCGACCTGCGGGTGCTGGAAAACCTGGTGCTGGACGAGGTGGCCGAAGGCGACTACGAGCTGATCGCCCTGCCACTCAAGCTGATCCAGGCTGATGCCTCCCCGGTGCGCGCCGTGCTGCGTGAACTCTGATTGAGATTCCTGTTTTCCGTTGAGACTGCCGATGTCCGAAATCCTGACCCGACAAGACTGCCTGGCGCTGGACGCCGCCGACCCGCTGCGCGAGCTACGCAACCAGTTCACGCTGCCCGAAGGCGTGATCTACCTGGACGGCAACTCGCTGGGCGCGCTGCCCGCGGCCACCCCCGCCCGCGTGGCTGCAGCGATCCAGCAGGAATGGGGCGAAGGCTTGATCCGCAGCTGGAACAGCGCCGGCTGGATCGCCCAGCCGCAGCGCCTGGGTGACAAGATCGCCCGGCTGGTCGGTGCGGCGCCTGGTGAGCTGGTCGTCGCCGATTCGACCTCGGTCAACCTCTACAAGGTGCTGAGCGCGGCCCTGTCGATTGCCAAGGCCGACGCACCCGAGCGCAAGGTCATCCTGTCCGACCGGGAGAACTTCCCGACCGACCTCTACATCGCCCAGTCCCTCTGCGCCCAGCACGGGTTGACGCTGGAGCTGACCAGCGCCGCCGAACTCCAAGCGCGGCTGGCCGGGGGGGCTGACATCGCAGTGCTGATGTGGACCCAGGTCAACTACCGCAGCGGCCAGATGCTGGACATGGCCCGCGTCACCGCACTGGCCCATGCCGCTGGCGCGCTGACCATCTGGGACCTGGCGCACTCGGCCGGCGCGGTGCCGGTGGACCTGAAGGGCGCGCAAGCCGATTTCGCAATCGGCTGCGGATACAAGTACCTCAATGGCGGGCCTGGCGCACCCGCCTTCGCCTGGGCGCACCCCCGACATGCGGACCGCTTCTGGCAGCCGCTCTCCGGCTGGATGGGCCACGCCGCGCCATTTCGCTTCGACACCGACTACCGGCCAGCCCAGGGCGTGTCGCGCTACCTCTGCGGCACGCCGGCGGTGCTGGCAATGAGCGCGCTGGAATGCGGCATCGACACGTTGCTGGCCGCCGAGCCGCTGGGCGGCATGGCCGCGCTGCGCGCCAAGTCGCTTCAGCTCTCGCGGCTGTTCATCGATCAGGTGCGGCAACGCTGCGCTGCGCACGCACTGCCGCTGGCCTCGCCATTGGACGATGCGCAGCGCGGCAGCCAGGTCTCGCTGGCTCACAACGAAGGCGGCTACGCGGTGATGGCCGCACTGATCGAACGCGGCGTGATCGGCGACTTCCGTGCCGGCGCCAGCAGCGAAGCGGAGCCCGACCTGCTGCGCTTTGGCTTCACGCCTCTGTACACGCGTTTCGTCGACGTGTTCGACGCCGTCACCGCGCTGGCCGAAGTGCTGGACAGCGGCGAATGGCGCCAGGCGCGTTTCAACCAACGCGCGGCGGTGACCTGAGCATGGCCTGCCCTCACGCTCCGCAAGACGCCACGCCCGCCAAGCCGACCGCTGCTGGCGAAACCATCGTCCGCGAGGAAGGCGCCCAGCTCGACTTCTCGCATGACATGAGCTATGGCGATTACCTGCACCTCGATGAGGTGCTAGGCGCCCAGCATCCGCTCTCGCCAGACCACAACGAGATGCTGTTCATCGTGCAGCACCAGACCAGCGAGCTGTGGATGAAGCTGATGCTTCACGAACTGACCGCCGCCGTGCGCCACCTCGCGGCCGACCAGTTGCAGCCGGCGTTCAAGATGCTGGCCCGGGTCTCGAAGATCATGGAGCAGCTGGTGCACGCCTGGGACGTGCTGGCGACGATGACGCCGCCCGAATACTCTGCCATCCGCCCCTACCTGGCCCAATCCAGCGGTTTCCAGAGCTGGCAATACCGCTGCATCGAGTTTTCGCTGGGCAACAAGAATGCAGCGATGCGCAAGCCGCACGCGCACCGGCCGGACCTGCTGCAGATCGTGGACGCCGCCTGGCACCGGCCGTCCTTGTATGACGAGGCCTTGCGCCTGCTGGCTCGCCGCGGCATCCCGGTGCCTGCCAGCCACACCGAGCGCGACTGGACCCTGCCTTACACGGCCAGCGAGGGCGTGATGCAGGCCTGGCTGCAGGTCTACCGCGCACCGGACCAGCACTGGGACCTCTACCAGCTCGGCGAGGAACTCACCGACCTGGAAGACGCCTTCCGCCTCTGGCGTTTCCGCCATGTGACCACGGTGGAGCGCGTGATCGGCTTCAAGCGCGGCACCGGCGGCACCGGCGGCGTGAACTACCTGCGCAAGATGCTGGACGTGGTGCTGTTCCCCGAGATCTGGCAACTGCGCACCGAGCTTTAGCCTTCACCGCCCAATGAAAAAGCCGCCCTCGGCATCCCTCGGGCGGCTTTTTGCGGAAGTGCGAGGACGCTCAGAAGGTGCTCATGTCCAGCCGGGCGCCGGTGAGAACCTTGCCGGTCAGAGAGGAGGTGGGGACCGCGCTGTTCAGGATCGCCGCCTTGATCTCCGGGGCCGTGGCGCTCTGGTGCGACGAGGCATACATCGCGGCAGCACCCACCACAAACGCAGAAGCGAACGAGGTGCCGCTCAACGATGCATAACCCGACTTGTAGACACCCTTCTTGATCACCGGGTTGGTGGTCTCGATGGCGGTGCCCGGTGCGGCCAGGTGAACCGTGGTAGCGCCGTAGTTGGAATAGCTGGCCAGCGTGCCGTATTCGGTCAGCGCCGCGACCGAGATCACGTTGTCCAGCGCATAGCTGGCCGGGTAGAACGGCGCGGTGTCGTTGCTCTTGCTGCTGTTGCCGGCAGCTGCCACCACCAGGATGTTGGCAGCGCCAGCGCGGCCGATCGCATCGGAGAAGGCCTGCGAGAAGCCACCGCCGCCCCAGGCTGCGCTGATGGCCACCAGCTTGATGTTCTTCGAATATTTCAGGTTGGTCAGGTAATCCATTGCCTTGACTGCCAGCCCGGCGTTGCCGGTGCCGTTGGTCATCATCTTGGCGGGAATCATGTTCACGCCCCAGCAGACGCCGGCGATGCCCTTGTCGTCCCCACCACGCGCGCCGATGATGCCGGCCACCTGGGTGCCATGCTCGTCGGTCACGTCGTCGAACACGGTGTTGTCCTTGTTGACGAAGTCCCAGCCGTTGATGTCGTCGACATAGCCGCTGCCGTCTTCGTCGATGCCGTTGACCACCTCATCCGGGTTGGTCCAGACGTTCTTCAACAAGTCGTTGTGGGTCAGCATGATGCCTTCGTCCATGATGCCCACATGGATCTTCTTCAGGCAGGTGTTGCCCCTGTCCCAAGCCATCGCGGCGCCGGAGCCGTAGGCATTGGTGAAGAGCGGCGAGGTGGCGCCATACATGCCCCACTGGCTGCCGTTGACATAGTAGGGATCGGTGGCCACCGACTGTGCGGTGTAGACCCAGTTCGGCTCGGCGAACTTGACGAAGCCATTGGCGCTCAGCAAGCGCATGGCGGCGGCAACCGAGGAGCCTTCCGGCAGGCGGATGCGGTGCAATTCGCCCATGCTGCCGTTGGCCGCGCGCAGCCGCTCGACCGAGCGCCCGCCCACCAGCGCCAATGCGGACTGCCGCGCAGCCAGCGCCGCGGTGCCGTGGAACTGCACCAGCAGCTCACCGGGCACGTACTTGGCATGCGCGCTCAGGCTGGCCTCGACGAGGTCCGCATTCGCATGGGCAAGGCCCACGCAGCCCAGCAGCGACACCGCCACAGCAACAGCCGACAGGCCACGATTCAAACAACTGCTCACTCGACACCTCCAAACCAACGGGAAACACATATATAAAACCTTGTTACAGCTTCGCAGCGGAAGAGGGGGGTGTCTACCATGCGACTTAGGGGGAAATCATTGACTCGAAGGACCTCGCGGGTGTTCACGTTTAGGAAACTACGTAGCCGCGCACCACGCGCGCCCGTGATTCACCGACAACTGGCACGTGAACCATTGCGCGCACCAAGCCGGACCGCGCACCGGCCACCCGCCAGCAGCAGCCCTGACGAGACCTCGGGCGCGGGCTGCTCCTAGAATCACCGGTCCGGCGCCGGGCTCATGGCGCCGGCTTCGCCCCCCTTCCTGACGACCTGCGCCACCTGCGTCATCCGCGCGGGCTGGCCGACCGGAGCCACACCATGGACACCCGCACCGCCCCCGCCCGCCTTCGCATTGCCCGCCTGCGAGAAGCCATGTCCGCCGCCAATGTGCAAGGCGTGCTGGTGCCGTCCAGCGACCCGCACATCAGCGAATATTTGCCGGGCCGCTGGCAGGGCCGCGAGTGGTTTTCCGGCTTCACCGGTTCGATGGGCACGCTGGTCGTCACGCTGACCGAGGCAGCCTTGTTTGCCGACAGCCGCTACTGGACGCAGGCCGAGGCTGAGCTGGCCGGCAGCGGCATCGCGCTGGTCAAGATCCCGACCGGCGCCGCCACCTACCACCTGGACTGGATCGCCCAGCAGCTCAAGCGCGGCGAGACCCTGGCGGTCGACGGCCAGGTGCTGGGCCTGGCCGCGGCCAAGCAACTGCGCGGCGTGACCGACGCCGCCGGCATCCAGCTGCAAACCCAGGCCGACCCGCTGGACGCCGCCTGGGATGACAGGCCCACGCTGCCGACCGCCGGCATCTACGAACACCTGGCCCCCGAGGCCCCGGTGTCGCGCGCAGCCAAGCTGGCGCAGGTGCGCGCGGCGATGGCGGCACAAGGCGCCAGCCACCACTTCATCTCGACCGTCGACGACATCGCCTGGCTGACCAACCTGCGTGGCGCCGACGTGGCCTACAACCCGGTGTTCCTGGCCCATGTGTTGATCTCGCCGGCCGGCGCGACGCTGTTCGTCGGCAGCGGCAAGGCCGACGCCGCGCTGGCGGCCAAGCTGGCCAGCGAAGGTTTCCAGCTGGCCGACTATGCCCAAGCCGCCGCCGCGCTGGCCAAGCTGCCGGCCGGCAGCACGCTGCTGATGGACCCCAGGCGTGTCACGCTGGGCCTGCGCGAAGCCGTGCCGGCCAGCGTCGCGGTGATCGAGGCCATCAACCCCAGCACGCTGGCCAAGAGCCGCAAGACAGCCGAGGAAGCTGCCTTCATCCGCCAGGCCATGGCCGAGGACGGTGCGGCGATGTGCCACTTCTACGCCTGGTTCGAGGCCGCGCTGGCCCGTGGCGAGCGCATCACCGAGCTGACCATCGACGAAAAGCTGAGCGGCGAGCGCGCCAAGCGCCCGGGCTTCGTCGGCCTGTCCTTCCCGGTCATCGCCGGCTACAACGCCAACGGCGCCATGCCGCACTACCGCGCCACGCCCGAATCGTTCGCCCCCATCGAAGGCAACGGCCTGCTGCTGATCGACTCCGGCGGCCAGTACAAGGGCGGCACCACCGACATCACCCGCGTCTGGCCGGTCGGCACCATCACCGCCGAGCACAAGCGCGACTACACGCTGGTGCTCAAGGGCACGCTGCAGCTCAGCCGCGCGCGTTTCCCAGAAGGCACGATGAGCCCGATGCTGGACGCTCTGGCACGCGCGCCGCTGTGGGCCGAGAGCATGGAGTACGGCCACGGCACAGGCCACGGCGTGGGCTACTTCCTGAACGTGCACGAAGGCCCGCAAAGCATCAGCAAGGCCGTGCCGGACGCCCACATGGCCATGCGCGCCGGCATGATCACCTCCATCGAACCCGGGCTCTACAAGCCCGGCCGCCACGGCATCCGCATCGAGAACCTGGTGCTCAACGTGCCGGCGCCCAGCAGCGAGTTCGGCGAATTCCTCGAATTCGAGACGTTGACGCTGTGCCCCATCGACACCCGCTGCATGGACTTCGACCTGCTGCGCGCGGACGAGATCGACTGGTTGAACCAGTACCACGCGATGGTGCGCGAGCGCCTGTCGCCGCTGGTGGATGGCGATGCGCTGGCCTGGCTGGTCAAGCGCACCGAGCCGATCCAGGCGACCTGAGCCCCTGCGCCAGTCACCCAGCAAAAAGCCACCCCAGGTACCCAAGGGTGGCTTTTTTCGTGGAGGCCCGGAGGCCTTGAGAAACCTTACTTGAGCGCCTTGAAGCGCAGGCGGTGCGGCTTGGCGCCTTCTTCGCCCAGGCGCTTCTTCTTGTCGGCTTCGTACTCCTGGTAGTTGCCGTCGAAGAAGAACCACTGCGAATCGCCTTCGCAGGCCAGGATGTGGGTGCAGATGCGGTCCAGGAACCAGCGATCATGGGAAATGATCATGGCCGAGCCGGCGAATTCCAGCAGCGCGTCTTCCAGCGCACGCAGGGTTTCGACGTCCAGGTCGTTCGACGGTTCGTCCAGCATCAGCACGTTGCCGCCCTGGGCCAGGGTCTTGGCCAGGTGCAGGCGGCCACGTTCACCGCCGGAGAGGCTGCCCACCAGCTTCTGCTGGTCATTGCCCTTGAAGTTGAAGCGGCCCAGGTAGGCCCGGCTGGGCATCACGAACTTGCCGACGGTGATGTTGTCCAGGCCGCCGGAAACGTCCTGCCACACGGTCTTCTCGGCTGCCAGGCCCTCGCGGCTCTGGTCCACGAAAGCCAGCTGTGCGGTCTTGCCGGTCTTCACTTCGCCCGAATCCGGCTGCTCGACGCCCTGGATCATGCGGAACAGCGTGGACTTGCCGGCACCGTTCGGGCCGATGATGCCGACGATGGCGCCCGCAGGCACCTTGAAGCTCAGGTTGTCGATCAGCACGCGGTCGCCAAAGCTCTTCGAGACATTGGTGAACTCAATGACTTCATTGCCCAGGCGCTCGGCCACCGGAATGAAGATTTCGTTCGTCTCGTTGCGCTTCTGGTATTCGACGTCGCTCAGCTCCTCGAAACGGGCCAGGCGCGCCTTGCTCTTGGCCTGGCGGCCCTTGGCGTTCTTGCGCACCCATTCCAGCTCCTGCTTCAAGGCCTTGGCGCGGGCGTCTTCGGACTTCTGCTCGGCTTCCAGGCGCTTGCCCTTGCCGTCCAGCCAGTCGGAGTAGTTGCCCTTGTACGGGAAGCCCTGGCCACGATCGAGTTCGAGGATCCACTCGGCCGCGTTGTCGAGGAAGTAGCGATCGTGGGTGATGGCCACCACGGTGCCGGAGAAGCGCTTGAGGAACTGCTCCAGCCAGTCCACCGATTCGGCGTCCAGGTGGTTGGTCGGCTCGTCGAGCAGCAGCATGTCCGGCTTGGACAGCAGCAGGCGGCACAGCGCCACGCGGCGCTTTTCACCGCCGGACAGCGGGCCGATCTTGGCTTCCCAGGGCGGCAGGCGCAACGCGTCGGCGGCAATGTCCAGCAGGTGATCGGTGTTCTCGCCACCCGAAGTGGCGATGATGGCTTCCAGCTCGGCCTGCTCGGCGGCCAGCGCGTCGAAGTCGGCGTTTTCTTCGCCGTAGGCAGCGTAGACCTCGTCCAGGCGCTTCTGCGCGGCAATGGCACCGCCAATGCCCTCTTCCACCGCCTCACGCACGGTCTGGTCCGGATTCATCACCGGCTCCTGCGGCAGGTATCCGATCTTCAGGCCCGGCATCGGCACGGCTTCGCCTTCGATGTCCTTGTCCAGGCCCGCCATGATCTTCAGCAGCGTGGACTTGCCCGAGCCGTTCAGGCCCAGCACGCCGATCTTGGCGCCGGGGAAGAAGGACAGCGAGATGTCCTTCAGGATGTGACGCTTCGGCGGCACGATCTTGCCGACGCGGTTCATGGTAAAGACGTATTGCGCCATTTGCGGTCCCGATGACGGCCCTTGCTGGAAGGGCGAAGCCATCTCCCGTGGCCGACAGGGCCTGCCAGGAGTGGCGGAGAAAAGGAGGTGCTGCCGCCCGGTCCGCCGGGGCGGACCCGGAGCGGTGCACGGCAATGCAGTGCAGCAAAACGCGATTATCGCTGCTGTCGGCCCCGACGGTTCGCCGCCGGTTCAGCTCGCCCGCTCGGTGGTGGCTGGCCAGTGAGGGAGGAACTGCTCGAACTGCATCGACTCGCTGGCCGGCAGGTCGCCCGGGTCGGGCCGGCTGTTGGGGTCCCAGCTGTCCATCAGCCGGCGCATCTGCTCGGCCGGCGCCGGCCGGGCCAGCAGGTAGCCCTGCACCGAACTGCAGCCGGCGCGCCGCAGCACTTCCAGCTGCGCCGGCTCTTCCACGCCTTCGGCCACGGTGCGCATGCCCAGCATGCGCGCCAGCTCGACGATGGTCCGCACGATGGCGCGGGCGTCGTGGTGGGTCAGCAGCTCCCGCACAAAGGCACGGTCGATCTTCAGCGTGTCGAACGGGAAACGGCGCAGGTAGGCCAGCGAGGAATAGCCGGTGCCGAAATCGTCCAGCGCAATCTGGACCCCCAGCGACTTCAGCTGGTGCAGGTTGGACATCGCCGTGGGTGTGTCGTCCAGGAAGATGCCTTCGGTGATCTCGATCTCCAGGCGCTCGGCCGCCAGGCCCGACACCTGCAGCGCGCGCCGCACATCGTCCAGCAGGCCGGTGCGCATCATCTGCGCCGGCGAGACATTGACCGAGATCATCAGGTTGCCGAACAGCGCCTGCGCCTCCTGGCAGGCCCGCTGCAGCACCCAGGCGCCGATCTCGCCGATCAGCCCGCATTTCTCGGCCACCGGAATGAACTCGGCCGGCGGGATGGAGCCCAGCGTCGGGTGCTGCCAGCGCACCAGCGCCTCGGCGCTGAGCAGCTCCCAGGTGTCCACCCGCACCCAGGGTTGCCAGTCCAGGCTCAGCTCGCCGCGCTGCAGGGCCTGCCGCAGCTCATGCTCGACCGACACCACGCGCCTGCTGCGCTCGCCCAGCGCCGGCGCGAAATACTCACAGCGGCCGCGGCCGGCTTCCTTGGCGGCATAAAGCGCCAGGTCGGCATTGCCCAGCACGTCGTCGATGGTCGTGCCGTGATCCGGTATCAGCGCCACGCCGATGCTGGCGCCGATCGCCACCATCTGCCCGCGCACCTCACCCGGCGAATTCAGCACCTGCAGCAGGCGCTGCGACAGTTGGGCAACCTCCTCGTCACTGCGCACATCGTCCAGCAGCACCGAAAACTCGTCGCCGCCCAGCCGCGCCACCAGGTCGCTGCGGCGCACGATGGACTGCAGGCGCTGCGCCACCAGGCGCAACACGCCGTCGCCCACCGAATGGCCCAGCGAATCGTTGATCGACTTGAAGTTGTCCAGGTCCAGGCACAGCAGCGCGCTGCGCCGCGGCGGGTCGCCCCTGGCTTCCAGCGCCTGCGACAGGCGCTCGCGCAGCTGCACCCGGTTGGCCAGCCCGGTCAGCGAGTCGTAGTGGGCCAGGTAGGCCAGGCGCTGGTGCGTCAGGCGTTGCTGCGTGACGTCGGAAATGACACCGCGCCAGCCGTTCGAGCGACCAATCTCGTCGAGCAGCGGCTTGGCGGTCACCGTCCACCAGCGGTGGCTGTCGCCCGCCTTGACCTGCAGCAGCACGTCGCGGAACGGCTTGCCGCGGGCCATCGCCGCACGCAGCGCCCGCAGGCCGCCAGCGTGTTCGGTGTCGATGTGGCGATCGTCGAGCATCTGCACCAGCCCGGTCTCGGCCAGCACCGCTTCCGGCTCGCCCAGCAGCACAGCCAGCCGGCCCGACACATGGGTGAACAAGCCGCTTCGGTCGATCTCCCACAGCACATCGGTCGCGTGTTCCTCGAAGTCGCGCAACAGCAGGCTGACCAGTTGGCCCTGGCGGGCCGCCTCGCGTTCGGAGTTGATGCGCGCCTGCAACTGCCGCGCCACCGAGCGCACACCGGCCAGCACCACCGCCGCATACACGCAAAGCATCCCGGCCACCGTCAGCGCCGAGCCGCCACCCTGGCGCAACAGGCCCACCAGTGCGCCCAGCGCCAGCACGCACAGCCAGGCCAGGCTGGCCGGCAGCAGCGGCGCCAGCAGGAAGGCACCTGCGCCGAGCATGCCGCAGACCAGCATTGCAATCACCAGCTGCTGGCCCACCGGCACCTCCGGGTACCACAGCGCAGAGACCGCGGACCACAGCAGCGCCAGCCAGGCCGCGTGGCCGGTGGCATGCCACAGCGCGCGCGGCGAGACGCTGGCCGGCGCCAGTGCGCCGCGCAAGCGCCAGGCGCGCCAGCCGGCCCAGCCGCAGCTGGCCAGCAACAGCAGCAGCCAGGTCCCCAGCGGCCAGGGCCGCCGCAGCGAACCCAGCAGCGAACCGGCCACCAGCACGCCGCACAGCGCATTGGCCAGCATGACGGCAGGCGACAGCCGGGTCACCATCGCCAGGTGGCGCGCCCGCAACTCGGCAGCCGCAGGCTCGGGCGAAAACAGCGCCAGCACTTCGCTGCGCGCGTCCTGCCAGGAGCCAAGCATGTGAGAAAGACCGCGCAACTTCGTTCCTAGAAAGGGTGGCCAGGGCGCCCGCCACAGGCGTTGCAAGGGCCCGGACCCACGGTCCGCTGTCCGGAGCCAGCGGCGAAATGTAACCGGACCGGGAACACCCTCTATTCAAAGCATGCCCAATGCGGCGGGGCAATCCCCTGACTGGTACACTGTACTCAGCGGCTTCGAGTCCAGCTCTGATGCCTGCTTGTCGCTTCTGACATCGGTGAATGCCCTCTCGGTGCTCACCCTCCCCCCACGCCGGGCCCCTGGCTGGTGCCCCCTCCCGGCGGCAAATGGGCCGGCGACACGCTCCCCAACTGAGTCTGCATGACCTTTGACACCCTCGGCTTGGCCGAACCGCTTGTGCGTGCCGTGCACGAACAAGGCTACACACAACCCACCCCCATTCAAGCGCAGGCCATTCCCGCCGTCCTCCTGGGCGGTGACCTGCTCGCCGGCGCCCAGACCGGCACCGGCAAGACGGCCGGCTTCACGCTGCCCATGCTGCACCGCCTGGCAGCGCTGGGCACCAAGCGAGACGCCAAAGGCCGCGTCGCGATCCGCGCACTGATCCTCACCCCCACTCGCGAACTCGCCGCCCAGGTCGAGGAAAGCGTGCGCCTGTACGGCAAGTACCTGCCGCTGACCAGCATGGTCATGTTCGGCGGCGTGGGCATGGGCCCGCAGATCGAGCGCCTGCGCAAGGGCGTGGACATCCTGGTAGCCACCCCCGGCCGCCTGCTGGACCATGCGCAGCAAGGCACGCTGGACCTGTCGCACGTGGAAATCTTCGTCCTCGACGAAGCCGACCGCATGCTGGACATGGGCTTCATCCACGACATCAAGAAGGTGCTCGCGATGCTGCCCAAGGCCAAGCAGAGCCTGCTCTTCTCGGCCACCTTCAGCGACGAAATCAAGGCCCTGGCCGACCGCCTGCTGAACCAGCCGGCGCTGATCGAGGTCGCCCGCCGCAACCAGACGGCCGAGACGATCTCGCAAAAGATCCACCCGGTCGGCCGCGAGCGCAAGAAGGAACTGCTGGCGCACCTGATCCGCAGCGGCAACTGGCACCAGGTGCTGGTCTTCACCCGCATGAAGCACGGCGCCAACCGCCTGGTCGAGTTCCTGAACAAGGAAGAGATCAGCGCGATGGCAATCCACGGCAACAAGAGCCAGGGTGCCCGCACCAAGGCGCTGGCCGACTTCAAGAGCGGCGACCTGCAGGTCCTGGTGGCAACCGACATCGCCGCCCGCGGCATCGACATCGACCAGCTCCCGCACGTGGTCAACTTCGAGCTGCCCAACGTACCGGAGGACTATGTGCACCGCATCGGCCGCACCGGCCGTGCCGGCGCACAGGGCGAAGCCGTGTCGCTGGTCTGCGTGGACGAGGACTCGTTCCTGCGCGACATCGAAAAGCTGATCAAGCGCAGCATCCCGAAGGAAATCGTGCCCGGTTTTGCGCCGGACCCGAACGAACGGGCGGAGCCCATCGTGCTGGGTCGCCGGATGACGATCGGCGTCGGCGCCGGTGGCGGTGGTGGTGGCCGCGGTGGCCGCAGCGGTGGTGGCGGTTTCGGTGGCGGCGGCAGCCGTGACGGCGGCCGTCCTCCGGCCGCTCGCGCTGGCGCCGGTTCCGGCCGTCCGAGTGGTGGCGGTGGCCGTGGCCCCGGTGGTGGCAGCGGCGGCGGGCGTGGCCCGGCCGGCGGCGGCTCTGGCGGTGGTGGCGGCAACGGCGGCCCGCGCCGCGGCGGCGGCCGCTGAGCGCCGGCCGGCAACACATGAAGACACCTGCGGGTGTCTTTTTTTTGCCCCGCTTGATCTGGCGCAAGCGGCGAGTGGTTGGCGGGGATTCAGCGGGTGTTCGGGCTTCATTTCCGGGAATTCCCTTCCGATGAAAGCTCATTCAATGGCGACAGCAGATTTGGCCTTCGCCCCGTCGTGCCCAAGCTTGTGTCCGGTCGTCAGGACGCACCCCGCCACCCCGGCACTCCAACGCAAAGATCAGGCCCATGCGAATCAACCATCCCGTCACCCAGAAGGAATACCCATTTCCCGATGGCGAAACCCTGGTCTCCTGCACCGATTTGCAAGGGCGCATCCTCTACTGCAATGCCGCGTTCATCACCGTCAGCGGCTTCACGCGTGAAGCCCTGCTGGGACAGCCGCACAACCTGATCCGCCACCCGGACATGCCCGCCGAGGCCTTCCGCGACATGTGGGCCACGCTGAAAAGCGGCCTGCCCTGGTCGGCCATGGTCAAGAACCGGCGCCTCAACGGCGACCACTACTGGGTGATGGCCAACGTCACGCCGCTGCTGGACGACAAGGGCCAGCCCAGTGGCTACATGTCGGTGCGCACCCAGCCCAGCCGGCAGGAAATCGAAGCCGCCGAGGCCTTGTACCTGCGCATGCGCGACGACGCCCGCGCGGCCAAGCCGCAGCTCAGGCTGGAAAGAGGCCAGTTGCACGACCTGCGGCCACTGCCTCGCCTGATGCGCCTGCTGCACCCCAGCCTGGCGGGCCGGATGTGGCTGATCTGCGCGGCCATGGGCGCCTGGTGCCTGCTGGCCGGCGAGCTCGGCCAGCGCGTGGGCAGCTGGGGCGCCGTCGCGATGGTCCTGCCGGCCGTCGCGCTCAGCGGCTGGCTGCTGCGCCGCATGACGCTGGAACCACTGGAACGCCTGCTCGGCCATGCCAACCGCATGGCCAGCTGCGACCTGACCCAGGCCTTCACCAGCAACCGCGCGGACGAGATCGGCACCTTCACCCGCGCCCTGTCACAGCTCAACGTGAACCTGATGTCGGTCGTGCGGGACGCCCGCAACGGCGTGATGCAGATCCGCCAGGACATGGCGGTGATCGCCGAAGGCAACCAGAACCTGTCCTCGCGCACCGAAGCCCAGGCCAGCAGCCTGGAAGAGACAGCCTCGTCGATGGAAGAAATCACCAGCACGCTGCGCCAGAGCACCGACATGGCCGCCCAGGCCACGCAGCAGGCCGGCAGCGCGCGTGCAGTGGCGGAGGAAAGCCGCCACGCGGTGCAGGCCCTGGCCAGCACCATGCACGGCATCAGCGAAGCCTCGGGCAAGATCAGCGAGATCATCCAGGTCATCGACAGCATTGCCTTCCAGACCAACATCCTGGCGCTGAATGCCGCCGTCGAGGCTGCGCGCGCTGGCGAACAGGGCCGCGGCTTCGCGGTGGTGGCGGGCGAGGTGCGGGCCCTGGCGCAGCGCAGTGCTTCGGCAGCGCGCGAGATCCGCGGGCTGATCCAGGCCTCGGTCGAGCAGGTCGCCGCCGGCAGCCAGCAGACCGACAACGCCCGCGCCGCGATGGACAAGGCGCAGGCGGCGGTCGACAAGGTGCACCACTTCATCGAGCAGATCAGCCACGGCATGAGCGAGCAGATGCTGGGCGTCGGCCAGATCAACCAGGCCGTTGCCGAGATGGACACGATGACGCAGCAGAATGCTGCGCTGGTCGAGGAAATCGCCGCATCGGCCGGCACGCTGCACGAACGCGCCAGCGAGGTGGCCGACTCGGTGGGCGTGTTCCGCCTCAAGGGCCAGGCCGGCACGCCGGCCGCAGCGCCCGCTGCCGTGGCGCTGCGCAAGGTGGCCAAGGCGGCCAGCAGCACCGGCGCTGCGAAGCCGATCATCGCGCAGGCACCCGGGCCCAAGGCGGCCAGCGTGTCTCGCACCACCGCCGCACCGGCCACCACGGCGGGCGACAGCGACTGGAGCAGCTTCTGACCAGGCGGCCCGCGGTTCAACCCGCGGGTAAACGATAGGGCGCCCAAGCCTTCTGCCGCGCAGGTGCCGCTTGTCGGCGCTGGCGGCTCGGTAGAAACTGGCCGCATGGACCGCCGCCCCCCTTCCTTCGACCCGCAGTCCCGCACCTGGCTGGAACTCGGTGAAGTGCAGCGACTGCTGCTGGACTCCTATCCCGGCCTGGTGCTGGGGCTGGACCTGGACGGCCGAATACGCTGGATCAACCCGGCCGGTGCCGAGCGCCTGGGCCGTGGCCGCGACGAACTGAGCGGCCGCGAACTGGCCGGCAACCTGATGGCGCTGGAAGAGCTGGAGGTGCGCGCCACCCAGCTCTCGCGCGAACTCGGCGAACGCATCCCGGCAGACGCCAGCGTGCTCAGCGCCAGGCTGCAGCGCGGCTTCACCGACGAACACGAATGGGTGCTGCGCCACAAGGACGGCTCACCCCAGCCCACCCGCCTGGCGCTGGGCACGCTGCGCGATCACCAGGGCAGCGTGGTCGGCCTGATTGCCGTGGAGCCCGCGCAGCGCTCGGACGATGAAGCCCGGCTGCAGCTGACCCACCACGACAGCCTGACCGGCCTGCCCACCCGCGCGGTGCTGCCCGACCGGGCCGAGATGGCCATCCAGCGCGCCGCGCGCCAGCACAGCGTGGTGGCCTTCATGCTGGTCGAGCTGACAGGCTTCGAGGCCTTGTGCGAAACCCATGGCCACAGCGTCGGCGACGACGTGTTGCGCGCCACCGCCAGCCGGCTGCACTTCGAGCTGCGCAAGACCGACACGGCAGTGCGGCTGGATGGCGGCCAGTTCGCCGCGATGCTGGTCGACCTGCACCACGCGGACGAAGCCACGCTGGTCGCCAACAAGATCGCGCAAGCCCTGGCCGCGCCAGTCAATGTCGGCGTGGCCCGTATTCCGCTGAGCGCACGCATCGGCGTGGCCTGGTTCCCGTCGCATGGGGACCAGCTGCTGCCGCTGCTGCAAGCCGCCGAAGCGGCGCTGGCCAGCGTCAGCAGCGAAGCGGGCGGCGTGGCCTGCGCACCGTTGGCAGGCGACTGACCGCCGGCTGAACCTGCCCTCGGAACGGGCAGGTTCAGTGTCCCCTCAGCACGGGTTCAGTGGAACTCGCCTTCGCGCAGCCACTTCGTCGCCACCCACTTTTCACCGGCCAGCACTGGCGCGCCGCCGTGCAGCGTGCGGGTGGTCGGGCTGGGCCGGGAATAGCTGAAGAACACCGCGTTGCCCTTGATCGGGGCGACTTCGAGGCCGACGTCCGGGAAGGTCGTCGCGCCGCCGCGCTCGGGCGTGTTGAGGTACATCAGCAAGGTGCCCAGGCGCTGGCCGCCGCGCGACAGGATGGTCGGCGCGCCGGGCTGGGCCGGGTCGAAATAATCGTGATGCGGCAGGTACTGGGCGCCGGGCCGGTAGCGCAGCACCTGCAGGCCCTCGCCGTTGATCACCGGCCAGCGCAGCAGGTCGGCAATGCGCTGCTCGATGCGGGCGCACAGCGCGTGTTCGCCGCGGCCGAAGAACATGCCGTCGCTGGTACGGGCGCTGTTCACTTCGCTGCCGCCGGTCGCGTTGACCACGGTTTCCGAGCGCGACAGCCGCGGGTTGGCCAGCGCCACCAGCGCGTCGCACTCCTCGTGCGACAGGAAGCCGCCCAGCACCACCACCCGCGGCAGCGCCATCTGCATCAGCACCTGGACCTCTCGGTCCGGCAGCTGCAGCGTGGTGGCGCCGGCTTCCAGCGCCGGCTCGGGCAGGCGCTGCGGCTGGGCCAGCTGCGCGGCCACGGCGCCGGGCGAGATCCCTTGCTGCAAGGCCTCCACCGCAGGCCGGCCGAGGTGAGCTTCCAGCGTGTCTTCCAGTGCCGTCATGGCGACCTGCTCGTCCCAGCCGCTGGCGCGCATGGCATTCAGCACATCGGCCGGCTGGCAACCGGCTTGCGCCTGGGCCACGATCCAGGCGCGCAGTTCAGGGGTGATGGTCTGCTGCACGTTCATGGCGGCGATTTTGTCATTGCCTCGCGGCCGGGCGCCAGCGACCGGCCCCGCACCCGGGTTTCAGGCTGCCACGCGGCGGCGGAAGACCAGGCGGTCCGGCTCCGAGACCTTGGCGTCGAAGCGGTAGCCTTCGGCGTCGAAGCCGGTCAGCGGCTCGACCTGCTGCAACCGGTGCTCGATCGCGTAGCGCGCCATCAGGCCGCGGGCCCGCTTGGCGAAGAAGCTGATGATCTTGTACTCGCCGTTTTTCCAGTCCTCGAACACGCAGTCCACCACACGTGCCTTCAAGGCCTTGCGGCGCGCCGCGCGGAAGTACTCCTGAGAGGCCAGGTTGACGATCACCGGCGCCTTGTCGCGCGCCTGCTGGGCGTTCAGGTAGCCGGCCAGCGTGTCGCCCCAGTAGCCGTAGAGATCGTCCGCCTCGGCGGTGGCCAGGCGCGTGCCCATTTCCAGCCGGTAGGGCTGCAGCCGGTCCAGCGGACGCAGCACACCGTACAGGCCGGAGAGGATCACCACATGCCGCTGCGCCCAGTCGAGCTGGTCCTCGCTCAGCGTGGCGGCGCGCAGGCCTTCGTAGACGTCGCCGTTGAAGGCCAGCACCGCGGGCTTGCTGTTGTGCGCCGTGAAGCGGGTCGACCAGGCGGCGTAGCGCTGTGCATTCAGCTCGGCCAGTGGCTCGGAGAGGTCCATCAGCCCGGCAATGTCGGAGACCGTTTGCGTCTTCAGTACCGCGATCAGCGCGGCCGCCTCGGCCACGAATTGCGGCCGGGTGGCACGGGCCAGCACCGGTGCCGGCACGGGGGTTTCGTAGTCCAGGGACTTGGCAGGGGAAAGCAGGAACAGCATCGGGCGCAGCGCTCGCTCAGTCTTCTTCGTCTTCGGCCGGCAGGCGGCCGGCGAGGCCCGGCACCGCGCCCATTGCCGCAGCCCACGAACGATGCGGAATGTGGCTGCGCAGGCGCAGGATGGCGCACTGCAGCAGGTGGCCGTTGATCTCGTGGCCCACGCCCTCGGCGATGTCGATGGTCGCGTCGCCATGCAGCTCGCCCAGGCGCTCGATCGCGGCGCGGGCATGCACTTCGGGAATCACCGTGTCGGCGCTGCCGTGGAAGAAGTGCAGCGTGGTGTGCTGCGGCGCCACGTCCGGCAGCGCCGGGTAGCGGCCGGCAAAGGCCAGCACCCGGCCGGCAATGCCGTCATGCGCCTGCACCAGCGAGAGCGCCATGATGCTGCCCTGCGAGAAGCCCCACAGCGCCGTGGCGGCCGGGCCCAAGCCGGTTTCCTGCTGCATCGCATGCACCCAGTCGGCCAGCGCAGGCAGCACCTCGGCCACGCGCGTCACGCGGTTCTCCTCGGTCACGCCCTGGACCGAGAACCACTGCCGCGCCTGGCCGGTCGGGTCACCGTCGAACGGCGAGAAGCCCTCCGGCGCGACGATGGCCGCCTGCGGGAATTCCTTCTGCACCAACCGGGCCAGCGGCGCCATGCCGGCGGCATTGCTGCCCACGCCGTGCAACAGCAGCATCAACTGTTCGGGCCGCCCTTCGGCGGGCAGCCATGTCATCACCTTGTTCATCGCCCGGATTGTCCTTCGACTCCGGCCCCGCCTGCCAACCAGCTTGCCGACAACCCTGCACCGCGGACCGAACTGGCCTGTGCTGGCCCGGCATTTCGGCCCATCGGCCAAACGCAAGCCTGCGCACACTTCAAGTTCCCGCCTACCGTGCGTGAATCCGCCGCCCCTCGCTTCGCCCCCATGTCCCAGCATCCCGCCATCAGGACCCGGCTGATGACTGCCGCCATTGGCGCAGCGGTCGGCCTGCTGATGCTGCTGGGCATCCGCACGGTGTTCAACAACAGCGTGACCCGCGCCGAAGAGGCCCGCAGCCAGGCCCGCGAGCGCTACCTGGAGCTGGGCCTGAGCCTGGGCGCCATGCTGGACGCCGAGACCGGCCAACGCGGCTACGTGCTGACTGCCCTGCCCAGCTTCCTGGCGCCCTACCAGGGCGCGCACCAGCGGGCCAACGAATCGCTGCAGCGGCTGCGGCCGATGTATGCCGAAGACGCCGAAGGCCTGGCCAGTCTGGACGAACTGCAGCGCTGGGAACTGCTGAAGTTCAACGAGCTGCAGGAGATCATCGACGTGCGGCGCGAGAGCGGACTCAGCGCGGCCCGCGAACGGGTCGCCGACGAGCGCGGCCAGCACGACATGGAACAGATCCGCCGCATCATCGACGCGCTGCGCGAACGCGAGTCGGGCGCGCAGGCCACGCTGGCACAGGTGGTGCAGCAGGCCAGGCGCGATGAGACCTGGTTCGAGCTGCTGTTCGTCGCGCTGCTGCTGGGCGCTGGCGGGCTGGTCTACCGCTCGCAGCTGCAGCGCGCCCATGAAGCGCAGGAGGCGGCCACGGCCCAGGTCGCGTCCGAGCGGCGGCTGCGGGCGGTGACCGACAACATCCCGGCCATGGTCGTGCGCCTGGACCGCGAAGCCCGCATCCTGTTCGCCAACCCGGCCGCCGGCATGCTGCTCGGCGAAACCCAGGAGAGCATGCTGGGCCGCACCGTGCGCGAAGTGCGTGGCGAGGCCTCGTACCAGGCCATGAAGCCGTACATCGAGCGGGTGCTGGCCGGCGAATCCGTCGTCTTCGAAACCTCGCCTGTCATCGCCGGCGTGCAGCGCCATTTCCAGCAGCACTACGCGCCTGACCGCGACGAAGCCGGCCTGATCCGCGGCTACTTCGTCTTCATGTTCGACATCACCGAGCGCAAGCTCGCCGAGCAGCGCCAGGCGCAGAGCGAACGCCAGCTGCGCACCATCACCGACAACCTGCCGGTGCAGATCACCTACATCAAGCCCGACGAGACGGTCGCCTTTGCCAACGCCACGCTGCAGCATTGGATGGACGTGCCGGTCAAGGACATCCTCGGCAAACCGCTGAACCAACTGCTGGGGCCGACGCTGTATGCCGAGCGCAGCCAGCCGCTGCAGCGCTGCCTGCGCGGGGAACGGGTCGAGTTCGAAAGCCAGTCCGAGGTGCATGGCGCGGGCGTCTGGCTGCACACCACCTACCTGCCCGACGTGGCCGAAGACGGCAGCGTCGTCGGCGTCTACGCGCTGAGCAGCGACATTTCCGCGCTGAAGGCCGTGCAGCAGGAGCTGAACGCCCAGGCCAGGGTCGACACCTTGACCGGCCTGCCCAACCGCCGCCAGTTCGACGAACGCCTGCCGCAAGCCCTCGCCCGCAGCCGCCGCAGCCGGCGCCCCCTGGCGCTGCTGTTCCTCGACGTGGACCATTTCAAGCAGGTCAACGACACCCACGGCCACCCGGCCGGCGACGCAGTGCTGGCCGAGCTCGCGCGCCGCCTGCTGCAGGTGGTGCGCGCGACCGACACCGTGGCCCGCCTGGCTGGCGACGAATTCGTGGCCATCCTGGAGAACCTGCACCACCCGGACGACGCCCACCTGGTTGCCGAAAAAATCGTCGAGGCCATCCGCCGGCCGATGCTGCATGGCGACCTGAGCGTGCAGGTCTCGGCCAGTGTCGGCGTGTCGTTCTACGACGGTCCGCACGACACCATGGAAAGCCTGGTGGCCCGCGCCGACCAGGCCCTCTACCGCGCCAAGGCCGCCGGCCGCAACACCTTCGCGGTGACTGCCGCCTGAGGCTGCCTGAAGCCGCAGCTCGGGGCATGTCCGCCGGCTGCACTACACTTTTTGCGACCGTCTCCCACAGCCATCCCCGACTTTCCTGTCCATCCATCCGCATGCAGTCCTGGCCACGCCTGGCCGCGCTCGCGGCCATCCGCGGCTACCAGCGCTTCATCTCCCCGCACAAGGGCTTTGCCTGCGCCTGGCGCGTGCACACCGGTGGCGCCAGCTGCTCGGCGCTGGGCTTGCGCGTCATCCGCCGGCATGGCCTGTGGCGCGGGCTGCAGCTGCTGCGCGAGCGCACTTACCGCTGCGGCGTGGCGCACCGGCGCTGCGGTCATGCGCGCGGGCCGGGCATCTCGGCGCTGGTGGCGCAACGGGGGTCCTGCGATGGCTGCGACGTGGGCGACGTGGGCGACTGTCCGCTGGATTTCGGTGACTGTTGCGACCTCGGCGACTGCTGTGACGGCTGCGGCGACTGCGACCGGTCAAAGCGCCGCGACAAGCGCAAACGCCGCGACGCCGATCAGCACATTCCACCGTCGCGCCGCGCGGCGGCTACCATGCGCCGTCACCCCGATTCGCGATGAACCGACTACACGCCGAATACCTCCGCCTCTACGCGCCGGATCCCTCCGCCCTGCCCGCTGGCAGCACGACAGCCGCGGACCTGGTCGACGCCCAGGGCCGCGTGCGGGCACTGGTGCTGGCGCTGGGCCGCCCGGCTGACTGGGCCTTGTTGTCGCAGGTCTGGCAGGGTGTGCAGGCCGACCTGGGATGGCCTGCGCCAGCCATCGCCGTCTCCGGTGTCGACGCCTTCCAGCTGTGGTTCTCCCTGGCCGAGCCGCTGGCCGCAGACAGCGCCAGGCAGCTGCTGCAAGCGCTCTGCGCCCGCTACCTGCCCGGCCTGCCGGCACAGCGGCTGGACCTGTGGCCGACGCAGCGCGGCCCGGGCTCAGACCCAGCACGACACACCGCGCCAGTGCCTGCCGAGCAAGCCGAGACCGGCCTTTGGTCCGCCTTTGTATCGCAGGACCTGGCGGCGGTGTTCGTCGAAGCGCCGTGGCTGGACATCCCGCCCGGCGAAGAAGGACAGCTGACGCTGCTGCGCAGCATGCAAAGCGTGTCGCCGGCCGCACTGGCTTCGGCGATGGCGGAACTGCAAGCGCAGCCGGCAACGGCCGCGACCCTGGCCGCTGCGCCAGGCTTCGCCAGCCTGCCCGTCGCCTGCACGGACCCCCGCCAGTTCCTGCTAGCCGTGATGAACGACGCCAGCGTGCCGCTCGCCCTGCGCATCGACGCCGCCAAGGCGCTGCTGCCGACGCCGCCGGCCAAGACCCCATGACGCCAACCCTGCAACGCCTGGCCCCGGCCCACGCCGCCGAATACCGCCAGCTCATGCTGCAGGCCTACACGCTGCACCCGGAGGCCTTCACTTCGACCGCCGCCGAGCGGGCCGCATTGCCGCAGGGCTGGTGGGAGGCGCGGCTGGCGGAAGGTGACGTGCCGGATGAACTCGTCATCGGCGCCTTCGTCGATGGCCAGCTCGCAGGCGTGGCCGGCCTGGCCTTCGAAGCCCGCGAGAAAACCCGCCACAAGGCCACGCTGTATGGCATGTACGTGCCCGCCTCGGCTCGCCAGCGCGGCCTGGGCCGGCGGCTGGTCGAAGCGGTGCTGGCCCAGGCCAGGGCGCGGCCCGGCGTGCGCCAGGTGCAGTTGACCGTCAGCGAGGGCAATGCGGCCGCGCAGGCGCTTTACCAGCGCTGCGGCTTCGTGCCGTTTGGCACCGAGCCGATGGCGGTGGCCGTGGCCGGCGGCTTTGTCGCCAAGGTCCACATGGCTGCCACGCTGCACCGGAGCGAAACCGGCGTCGCCACCACCCGCCTGCGCCCGCTGCCACCGGAGCACTTCGCCAGCTACTGCGAGGCCGCGATTGCCAACTACGCCGAGCAGAACCTGCGCGCCGGCCGCGTCACCGCCGAACAGGCGCTGCCGCAGGCCCAGGCCGATTTCGCGCTGCTGCTGCCGCAAGGCCTGGCCACGCCGGAGCACTTCTTCCTCGAAATCCTGGCCTCCGAAAACGGCCCGCTGGCCGGCTGGCTGTGGTGGGCCATCGAAGATCGCCACGGCCACCGCAGCGCTTTCGTCTACGACCTGATGATCCTGCCGCCAGCGCGCCGCCGCGGCCATGCCAGGGCCGCCTTGCAGGCGCTGGAGGCCGTGGTGCAGGCCCAGGGGCTGGACCGCATCGGGCTGCACGTCTTCGGCTTCAACCACGGCGCCCAGGCCTTGTATGCGGCGCTGGGCTATCGTGTGACGGGGCTGAACATGGCCAAGCAGCTTTCCGCCTGAGCCGCTGGGCCCGGGGGATGGCGGGGCTGCCGCCTGCGCCGTAGGATGCGCGACGCTGCTCCCACCCGATCCCTTGCCCCTGGAAGTCCCGATGCCGGTCGATCCACTGCTCTACCTCACGCATGGCCTGTTCTGGACCAGCTTCGGGCTGACCCGCTGGTGGGTCTCGCGGCACGCCGCCGTGGCCACCGAAGAAGCCCCCGCCACCACCGGCACCTCCCAGGCCGTGCGCGGCGCCGGCCTGCTGATCGCGTTTCATTCGGTGGCCTTCGGCCTGATGTATTTCGAGATCGGCGCGCGCGTGCTGGGCGGCCGGGTGCCCTCGCTGTTCCCCGGCCAGCGGCTGGCCGGCACGGCGGTGATTGCGCTCGGTGCCTGGCTGGCCTGCTGGGCGCTGCGCTACTTCGCCTCCTGGCGCTTCCAGGCCAAGCTGGACACCGGCCACCGCCTGGCCACCGGCGGCCCGTTCCGCTGGCTGCGCCACCCGATCTACATGGCGCTGAACCTGCTGGCGCTGGGCTCGCTGCTGTGGGTGCCCAGCCCGCTGATGCTGGCCGCCCTGGTGCTGATGTGCCTGGGCAGCGACCTGCGCGCACGCGCCGAAGAGCGCCTGCTGACCCAGGCCTTCGGCAGCACCTACCGCCACTACTGCGACCGCACACCCCGCTTCGTGCCGGGTGTTTATTGACTCCTTCCCGAGGCCCGAATGCCGCTTGCCCTGAACCCCTCCCGCCGCGCCTGGCTGCTCACGCTGAGCCTCGCGGCCATGTCCGGCATTGCCGCCGCAGCAAGCGACGCGGCACCGAAGATCGACGCGCCCAATGTCGTGCCCATCACCCCGCGTCTCATCAGCGCCGGCCAGCCCACGGCCGCCGCGCTGGGCAAGCTGGGTGCGCAAGGCTTCGGCGCGGTGATCTACCTCGCACCGCCCACCTCGTCCGACGCGGTCAAGGGCGAGGCCGAGATCGTGCGCCGCCAGGGCCTGCAGTTCACCAACATCCCGATCGAGTTCAACAAGCCTGGCCCGCAGGACTTCGCGGACTTCGAAAAAGCCATGGCCGCCGCCGGCGACCGCAAGGTGCTGGTGCACTGCCAGGTCAACATGCGCGGCTCGTCCATGGTCTTCCTCCACCGCGTGATCACCGGCAAGGAAGACCCGGAAGTGGCCTATGCCTCGGTCACCAAGGTCTGGGCGCCCAGCGGCGTGTGGCGCGAATTCATCGTCAACACGCTGCGCGCGCACGACGTGGACTTCGAACCCTACTGAAGATCGCTCCCCAGACCCGGCGTTCCCCTGCGCCGGCCCTTCCAAACGAAAGCGCACTGCGATGACCCTGGAAGCCTTCCTCCGCACCGCCTGGGATGAACACGCTGACGCAGCACAGGCCGTGGCCGAGCGCCTGCCTGGCGCCCTCGACCTGCTGCAGGTGCCGGCCGATGTGAGCCCGCTGGTGCGGCTGGCCACGCATGTCTACGGCGAGCACCTGGGCGCGTGGCAGGCGGGCCTGGCGCTGCTGGAGCGCATGGGCGGGTTGCCACTGTGCGCGCAAGACCCTGCGGCCCTGCTCGCGGTGCAGCGCGGCCAGGCTGCGTTGCGCATCGCTTCAGGCGAGCCAGGTGCCGACGCACTGGCCACGCTGCCGGTCAGCGAACATGTCAGCGTGCTGGCCCAGGTCGCGGCCATGCAGACGGGCCGCGAGAACCTGCCCGCCGCCATCCAGGCACTGGAAGCCGCGCTGCAGGCCGAGGCCAAGGCCAGCCCGGAAGAAGATGCCAGCGCCGCCCGCCCCGGCTGGCGCGCGATGGCCGTGGCCGGCAACAACCTGGCCGCCGCGCTGGAAGGCCAGGCAGGCCGCAGCGCCGCCGAAACCGAAGCCATGCTGCGCGCCGCCCGCATTGGCCTGACCTACTGGCGCCTGGCGGGTGGCTGGCTGGAAGAAGAGCGCGCCCACTACCAGCTGGCCCGCTGCGAACTGGCCGCGGGCCAGCCTGAGGCCGCGGCGGCCAGCGCGCTGCAGTGCGTGACGATCTGCGAACGCGAGTCCGCGCCGGCATTCGAGCTGTTCTTCGGCCATGCGGTGCACGCGTTGGCCTTGCGCGCCGCGGGTGACGCCAGCGGCCATGCGGCAGCCCGCAGCTTGGCGCTCGCGGCCCATGCCCAGCTCGGCGCGGACGAGCAGCCCTGGTGCAGGCGCGAGCACGCCGAGCTGAACAGCTGAGAGCCTTCGCACGGCCCGCAGGGACTGCCGTGAAAGGCCTTGCCGTGTCCACTGCCACGCCCCAACCCGCACTGCCTACAATCCCGGCTCCGGTGCGGTTTCGGCTGCGCCGGTGCGTTCTCAGGGCGGGGTGAAAGTCCCCACCGGCGGTATCCGCGCAAAGGCCTCCCGGCCCGAGTGCGGGAGCCCGCGAGCGCCTGCGGCCTCACGGCGGCAGGGTCAGCAGATCTGGTGCGATGCCAGAGCCGACGGTCACAGTCCGGATGAAAGAGACCGCAACATCCCGGCCACCAGGCCCGGGCAGCCGCTGCGTTGCCCTGGGGCCAGATGGCTGTGGTGGCGCGCGCCCTGATTCTGGCCAACCCCTCAGATTTCGAGGTTTCCCATGAATCAGCCTGCTTCTGCTTCTTCCCTCTCCACGTCCCACGCCAAGGCCGGGCCGACCCGCATCGCGCTCATTTCGGCCGGCTGGCATGCCGACATCGTCGGCCAGGCCCGCGAATCCGCGCTGGCCGAGTTCGAACGACAAGGCCTGCCGCGCTCGCAGGTCGAGCTGTTCGAGGTGCCCGGCGCCTTCGAGATCCCGCTGCATGCGCAAGCGCTGGCCCGCAGCGGCCGCTTCGACGCGGTCATCGCCTGCGCGCTGGTGGTCAACGGCGGCATCTACCGCCACGAGTTCGTCACGTCGGCCGTCATCGACGGGCTGATGCGCGTGCAGCTGGACACCGGCGTGCCGGTCTTCTCCGCCGTGCTCACGCCGCGCGACTTCCACGAGCACGACGAACACCGCCAGTTCTTCCACGCCCACTTCGTCAAGAAAGGCACCGAGGTGGCCCAGGCCTGCCTGCGCACCCTCGCCAGTCTCAAGGCGCTGGCGCAACTGCAGCATTGACGCAGCGCTGACGGCAACAAACGTTTGGCAGGGCCGGTCTACCATCGGGTTTTCCGTAGCCCCTCTGCCATGCCGCCTGCCCAGGAGTTCGCTCACCCGGTCCCCCACCTCCCCCGGCGCCCCTGGCGGCTGACGGTCTTCGTGCTGCTGGCCCTGGCGCTGGTCTGGCTGCGGCCCATGGACCAGCTCGCCGAGCGCTACACCGACCAGGGCTGGAAACGCGCGCTGACCACCTTCGCCGCAGCCCGCCTGCTCAACGGTGCGCTCAGCCTGGCCCGCGAGGTCGAAATCACAGGCACGGTGCTGGGCGTGGGCGGCTCGTTCCACCCTGGCGCGGTGCTGGCGCCGGTGGACGAACTGGTCGAGCAGTTTTCGTCGCTGATGCTGGGCGCCACGCTGTCGTTTGCGCTGCAGCGCCTGGTGCAGCAGATCTTCAGCGCCTGGCCACTGTGCCTGGCGCTGAGCGTGCTGCTGCTCGCCTGGCTGGCCTGGGCCTGGCGCCGGCCCGCGGCGGCGCCGCGCCTGCTGGCCGGCGCGGCGCTGGGCCTGCTGTGCCTGCGCCTGCTGGTGCCGCTGATCGCACTCGGCAACCAGGCCATCTACCAGGGCTTCCTGGCCCCCGAATACGAACAGGCCCAGGCCCGCATCAGCGCCGTGAAGACACCCGAACTGCCACCACCCACGCAAGGCGAAGGCTGGACCGACCGGGCTCGCGCCTGGCTCGGCCAGGCGCCCGAACTGGCGCGCCAACTGGGCGACATCAAGGCCCAGGCCGAGGGCCTGGTGGAGCACCTGGTGCGGCTGGCCGCGGTCTTCCTGTTGCAAACCCTGGTGCTGCCGCTGCTGTTCCTGTGGGCCGCCTGGCGCGGCGTGCGGCTGCTGATGCCGCTTGGACGCAACAGCCCCGGCAAAGGCTGACCATGCACGCTTCGGTCTTCGTCGAACTGCGCTTCTGGCTGCTGGTGCTGTTCTCGCTGATGGCGGCCACCGGCATCTACCTGGCGATGATGCGGCGCAGCGTCTCGCGCCTGGCGGTGCTGGGTTTTGGGCTGGCGCTGGTGCTGATTGCCGGCATTGACGTCTACCTGCTGCAAAGCCTCAGCAACCTGGCCCGCCACACCCCTTCGCTGACCGACGACACGGTGTTCCTGTCCGAGCTGTCGATCGGCTTGTACCTGCTGCCGGCGCTGTTCGCCGGCATTGGCATCAACGTGGTCTCGCATGTGCTGATCCAGCACCTCAGCGCTGCCGAGCGGCGCTTCGACCGGACCCACGGGGTGCGCGACCCCGACACCTGAGCGTCATTCCGGCTCGATCTTCGCCGCGCGGATCACCTCGCCCCAGCGCCGGATCTCGCTGCTGAGCAGTTGCCCGTATTCGGCCGGCGAACTGGCCGCCGGGCGCATGCCGAGCTTGACCAGCTTCTCCCTCAATGCAGGCGTGTCCAGCGCCTCGCGCACGGCCTTGTTCAGCACCTCGATCACGGCTGCGGGTGTGCCGGCAGGCGCGGCCAGCGCGTTCCACGAGGCCACGTTGTAGCCGGCCACGCCGGTCTCGATGGCGGTGGGCACCGCAGGCAGCGCCGGGTTGCGCCGGTCCGACGACACCGCCAGCGCCTGCACCGCGCCGGCCTGCACCTGCGGCAGCATCGGCGCGAGGATCTCGACCGCCAGGTCGATCTCGCCAGCCCGCAGCGCCGTCAGCACCGCCGGGCTGGCCTTGTAGGGCACGACCAGCAGGTCCAGCCCGGCCACCGTCTCGAAAAGCTTGGCCGCCAGGTGCTGCGTGCTGCCCACCGCGATGGTGCCCACATTGAGCTTGCCCGGATGCGCCTTGGCATGGGTGATCACGTCCTTCAACGACGTAAAGCGGCTCCCCGCCTGCACGAAAAAACCCAGGTCGAAATAGCCGAAGGTGCTGATGGGCGCAAAGGCCTTCACCGGGTCGTAGGGCAGCTTGTTGAACAGCGCCACGCTGACGGCGTGGGCGTTGCTCATCAGCAGCAGCGTGTGGCCATCGGGCTTGGCAGTGGCCACCGCCTGGCTGGCGACGATGCTGCCGGCGCTGGGCCGGTTGTCGATCACAAACGGCTGGCCCAGGCGCTTGCCCATGACCTCGGCAACGGTGCGCGCGGTGATGTCGGCCACGCCTCCCGGCCCGAACGGCACCAGCAGCTGGATGGGCTTGTCAGGGAAGTGCACCTGGGCACGCCCGGACAGTGGCAGCAGGGCAGCGCCGGCACAGGCCAGCAGTTCACGGCGGCGGAGGAATGCAGGCGCAATCGGGTGCATGACCCGAGTGTGCGACAAACGCACCGCCGTCGCCGCCTTCACATCAGTGGATGGGGATCTTGCTCAGCACAGCCGCTGCGTCCAGCGCAAAACCAAGGCCGATGCTTTTCAGAAGCTCACGCGGTTTCACCGGCATGTTGGAGTTGATGGCCCCCGCCAGCAGGCAGATCAACAGCGCAAATATCGAAAAAGCCCACCACCTGGGAAACTCGACCGGCGCAGATGGATCCTGCCATTTCTGGACCACAGGCAGCAGGGTGCGCAGGAAGAATCCGAATGACGCGCAGACCCAATGCATGAAGAAGCGTCCGGCAGTGTCCTGCAAAGAGGTATCCGAAGGCTTGGGCCCGTCTGGCGGCGTCGCGCCTTGCCCTTGCATCAGGTATGGCCGATGGACTGGCACAGTTGCGGGATCTGACATTTCATTCCTCCCCCTGCTTCAGCTTGAGATACACGAACCAGGCGGCCACGACAGCTCCGGCCATGGCAAGAATGAACCAGAAGTTTTCAAGCACCAGCCTTGCGAAGGCGAACAGCACGATGGCGATGACCGCAAGAATGGCCCACGTGGACAACTTCTGGATGATTTCGTCATTCATCTTCGACCTCTTCAATGGCCAGGGTCCGCTGAAGGCTGCTCAGGCCTGAGTCCTGGCCAGGCTCAGGCGGCGCAGCACTGGCCCCATCAGGGCGTGTAGACCTCGACTCGGAATCGTCCCGGGTACCCTCCGGCGCCCTGCACCACGCTGCTCTCATGGGCTTTGGCGCAATACGCCAGGCAGTCCCCGCCACCACCACCACCGCAGGCGGCAACGGTCAATGCCAGGGTCAGGCCCAAGACCCTACCCACCTTTTGAAACATGTTCATGGCTGTTCCCTGGTGCCGAGATGACGGCACCTGCCGGTACGATTTCAGGCGGAACCCCGGGGCCAATCCTTCCCCGATTCCGAACAATTCCTACCGAAGTCACCAGACGGCATGCGAGCCGGGGGCGCAAGCGATGAAATGGGAGAAACCGGCGTTGGCAGCCGAGGCGGACGACTTTCGGGCTTCCGGCCCGCTGCTGTGGTCTTTCGGAAGCTGCACGCTGGACGAGCGCCGCCTGGAACTCAGCGTGGACGGCGAGTTGGTCGCCGCCGAGGCTCGCCCGCTGGAGCTGCTGGTGCACCTGCTGCACCATGCCGGCGAACTGGTGACCAAGGACGAACTGATCGAGGCGGTGTGGCCCGGCCGCATCCCCTCGGAATCGGTGCTGACCAAGACGGTGGCCAAGCTGCGCCAGGCGCTGCGCGATGAGGACCAGGCGCTGATCCGCACCGTCTACGGCCAGGGCTATCGGCTGGTCGCGCCGGTGTCGGTGAAGGCCCAGGCCGACGCCGCGCCGGTGGACACGCCAGACTTTGCGCCCGGCCTGGCCGCTGGCGAAATGCCACCGCTGCGCCCGCACTGGGTGCTGCGCGAGAAGCTCAGCAGCGGCGGACGCAACGAGGTCTGGCTGGCCCGCCATGCCAAGACCGGGCAGCCGCGCGTGTTCAAGTTCGCGCGCGATGCCGACGGCCTGCGCGCCCTGAAGCGCGAAGTCACCGTGTTCCGCCTGCTGCGCGAGGCGCCCGGCGCCGGCGAGCACCTGCTGGAAATCCTCGACTGGAACCTCGACGAACCGCCCTGGTTCATCGAATGCCCCTTCATCGCCGGCGGCAACCTGGCCCATTGGTGCGAACAGGGCGGCGGCATCGCGGCCATCGACCTGTCCCTGCGCCTGGCGCTGATCGCGCAGGCCGCCGACACACTGGCCGCCGCGCACGACACCGGCGTGCTGCACAAGGACGTCAAGCCCGGCAACGTGCTGGTCGACCTGGACGCCCAGGGCCGGCCGCTGGTGCGCCTGGCGGATTTCGGCAGCGGCCGGCTGATCGACCTGGAGCGGCTGGCGCGCCTGGAGATCACCCGGCTGGGCTTCACCCAGTCGCTGGACCTCCCGGGCGACGACAGCAGCGGCACGCCGCTGTACCTGGCGCCGGAACTGCTCGCCGGCCAGCCGCCCACGCTGCGCTCGGACATCTACGCGCTGGGCGTGATGCTCTACCAGATCGTGGCCGGCGACTTCCGCCGGCCGCTGGCACCCGGCTGGGAGCGTGACGTGACGGACCCGCTGCTGTGCGAGGACATCCGGGCCTGCGCCGACGTGGACCCCGCCCGCCGGCTGGCCGATGCCCGCGTGCTCGCCCAGCGCCTGCGCGACCTGGCCGCACGCCGCGAGCAACAGGCGCAGGTCCAGGCCGAACTGGCGCGGACCCGGCAGTTGCACGCACGCCTGGAACGCATGCGCACCCGCCGGCCCTGGCTGGTGGCCAGCGCGCTGCTGCTGTTGGCGGGCCTGGCCGTCTCGACCCAGCAATGGCTGCGCGCCGACAGGGCCAACCAGCTCGCGCTGCGCGAGTCGGCACTGGCGGCTGCCGTCAACCGCTTCCTCACCGATGACCTGCTGGCCGGTGCCAACCCGCTGCACGCGGGCCGGCGCGACGTGCAGGTCTCCGAAGTGCTGGCGCGCGCACAGCAGCAGGTGGCCGCGCGCTTTGCCGGTCGGCCCGAGCAGGAGGCCGCGGTGCGCGAAGCCATCGGCAAGGCGCATGCGGGCCTGGGCGACTACGCCGCGGCCGAACGAGAGCTGCGGCAGGCCGTGCGGCTGCTGGACGGCCTGCCGCCGGCGCGCGCGCGCCGGGACGAGCAGCAGCTTGCAATGGTCGAGGTGCTGCTGGCCGCCGAAAAACCGGATGCAGCGAGCGTGGAGGCCAAGGACCTGGGTTCACGCGCGCCTCTGGCGGCAGACACGGCGCTCGGACTGGCGACCGCGCTCGCCTGGCTGGACTTCCGGGCAGGCCACTACACCGCGGCAATCCAGGCCATGGAGGCGCAGCGCGGCGCCTACCAGGCGCTGGCAGCCGAACAGCCCGACCGCATCGAGGCCTTCCTCGGCCGCCTGGGCGAGGCCTACGTGGTCGCCAACCGCGGCGACGCTGCCATCCAGGCGTTCAGCGACCTGCTGCAACGACAGACCGCCCTCTACGGCCCGCGCGATGCGCGGCTGGTCCGGGCCTTGATCGGGCTCGGGGAAGGCTACGAGCGGGCCGACCGCAACCCCGAGGCGCTGCCAATCCTGGCACGCGCCACGTCCCTGGCCCGCGAAACACTGGGCGAGGAACACGACCTCACCCTCACCGCGGGCGGCGAGTTGGCTGGCGTCTATGAAAGCCTGCAGCGGTTTGGCGAGGCGGAGGCCGAGTACCGGCGCGTGCTGGAGATCCTGCGGCGCCGCTTTGGCGAAGAAGCGCCGAACACCCGCGTGCTGACGGTCAACCTGGGTGTGCTGTATGAACACAGCGGCCGCAGCGCGGATGCCTTGCCCCTCTTCGAGCATGTGCACGAGGTGGACAAGCGCCTGGACGGCGAGTCGCACCCGGAGACGCTGGTCGCGGCGTACCACGTGGGCGGCAGCCTGGCCCAGCTCAAGCGCTGGAACGAAGCTCTGCGCTGGCACAGCCGCACCTGGGAACTGGCGAGCAAGGCCTTGCCCGCGGACGATTCCCGGCGCGGGGTCATGCAGTCCGCACTCGCCGAAGCCCAATGCCATGTCGGCCAGGCCGAGCAGGCTCGCGCCAACTTCGACCAGGCCATCCCGTTTCTGCAGCGCACCGCAGGCGATGCGCACCCGCAGACACGCAAGGCCATCGAACTGCGCCGCAGCTGCCTGGGCGATCCCGGCAAGCCCTGAGCTTCAGGACGCCGCTCGGGTGCCGCTCACCTCCGTGGTTCCGGAGCAGGATTCACTGCCTTTGGTCCAGGTCCAGGAGGAAGACCCGCTGAGGCTCTTGGCATCCGAGGTCACCGTCACCTTCAGCTCGTTCAAGGTGGTGGTGCCGCCCTCTTCGGGATAGCTGCCGGTCCATTCCACGGTGTCCGTCTGGATCGAGCCGTTGAACACCTGCCCGTCTTCGGTCTGCAGCTTCAGCGAATTGCCGGTCTGCTGGATGGTGACGCTGTAGAGCGTCTTTTCGCCCACCGGGTCGCCACAGTTGTTGCTGCCCTTGGTTTCGGCAATGTCCCAGGTCCCTGCGACGTCGAGGGATTGCCCGCTGCCGCTGCTCTTGTCGTCATCGCCACCGCCGCCGCCGCAGGCGGCCAGCACCGACAAGAGAGACCCCAGGGCCAGACGGCCCCAAATTTGATTCACCGACATGATGATGTGCTCCATGCAAATGGGAAAAAGGGATGCAGGCGCCGGTGCATGCCTGACTCGGCACGGCACGGCGGCGCGCTGGACAGCGTCAACAAGTCCTCTTCAACTTGCCGGAGTGATTGAAGCGGTGGCCCGCCCTCGAATCCTTCCCGGATTCCGAACAACTCCTACGAAAGCGGGCGGAAAGGGCCACCAGCCGGGTGCATTCCCGCCTCCGCGCAGGGTTGGTCCGGCAAAGCTGCCGGCGCAGGCGACGAGAATCGCCCCATGCCTTCGACCGTTCTTCCCCTGCGCCACTGGCGGCTGGCCGCCGCGCTGGCCACCGCGACCTTCAACGGCTGCGCCGCCGGCCCTGCGGCCACGCCCGCTTCCGTCGCCGCCGCTGCCCCAGCGCCTGCGGCATCGGCCGCGGAGGCGGCCAGCCCCGCCGCCTCCGCGGCCTCCTCGCCGGAAGAGCTGGCGCGGCAGCAGGCTGCCTTCGCCCGCTGGGTGCAGGACATGCGCGACCGCGGCCGCAGCGCCGGCATCAACGAGGCCACGCTGCGCAGCGCGTTCGGCAACGTGCAGTTCCTGCCGCAAGTCATCGAGCAGGACCAGGCCCAGCCCGAGCTGACCCGCAGCGTGTGGGACTACCTGGACCGCGCCGTCTCGGTGCAGCGCATTGCGCAAGGCCTGGAGAAGCTGCAGCAGATCCGCGGCGAAGCCGAGGCCGCGGCCACGCGGCATGGCGTGCCGCCGAACGTGGTCGTGGCCATCTGGGGCATGGAGAGCAACTACGGCAGCCACTACGGCGACATCCCGACCATCGACGCCCTGGCCACGCTGGGCTTCGAAGGCCGGCGCGAGGACTGGGCCCGCGGCCAGCTCATCGCCGCGCTGAAGATCCTGCAGCGTGGCGACATCGATCGCGCGCACATGATCGGCTCCTGGGCCGGCGCCATGGGCCAGACCCAGTTCCTGCCCACCGCCTTCCTCAGCTACGCCGAAGACGCAGACGGCGACGGCAAGCGCGACATCTGGGGCAGCATGGCCGACGTCACCGCCTCCACCGCCAACTTCCTCGCCCGCTCCGGCTGGCAGGCCGACCAGCCCTGGGGCGCCGAAGTGCAGTTGCCCAAGGACTTCGACCCCGGCCGCGCCGACACCGAAGTGCGCCAGCCCAGTGCCAAGTGGGCCGCCGAAGGCGTGAAGACGCCGGACGGCAGCCCGCTGCCCGCAATGCCCGAAGCCAGCATCCTGCTGCCCGCCGGCATCCGCGGCCCGGCCTTCCTGGTCGGTGCCAACTTCCGCAGCATCCTGCGCTACAACAATTCCAACAGCTACGCGCTGGCCGTGGGCCTGCTGGCCCAGCGCCTGGCCGGCGGCCCCGGCGTGCAAGGTGCCTGGCCACGCGACCTGCGCGCCCTCACCCGCACCGAGCTGCTGGCCATGCAGACCGCGCTGAACCAGCGCGGCTTCAACACCGGCACGCCAGACGGCCGCTTCGGCCCCGCGACCCGCGCCGCACTGCGCGGCTACCAGCGCAGCATCGGTGTGCCGCCAGACGGGTTTCCGGATCAGAACCTGCTGGCGCGGTTGACGGCGCGGTAGGCGGCCAGGCCAGCGGATTTCGTCACGCGGCCCCGCAATTCCGTGACTCATCCAGCTCAGCCTCGCATCAAATCGGCCGAAACCAGCGAATGGCCCGCGGTGTGCGCTGGCCTCTGAACGGCACCGTGCACCTGCTCTCCTTCGTTTCACGCAGCTGGGCCAGCCTCTGGCTTGGCCTGATCCTCGGTTTCACCTGGCCCCAGGCGGCGCAGGCGACCGACGCCTCCCCGACGGCCGATGCCAGTCGCTGGCAGCGGCTGGCCGACCCGGTGTTCCGGCATTTCCCGATTCCCACCGCCTTGCAGGCCACCGCCATGGTGCAGGACGACCAGGGCTTTCTTTGGCTGGGCACGCAGAACGGCCTGGCGCGATGGGACGGCTACCGTTTCCGCAACCACGAGGCCGATGCCAACCGCCCGGGTGCGCTGCCCGACAGCTACATCACCACCATGCACCGGGACGCGCGAGGCCAGGTGTGGATAGGCAGCAGTGCCGGCGGCCTGTCGCGGCTGGCGGCCGACCATGCCAGCTTCATCCGCGTGCCCGGCGGCCCGAACGGCCTGAGCCACCGCAGCGTGTTCGCGCTGGCGGATGACGGCCAGGGTGGCCTGTGGGTCGGCGGCGGTGCCGGGCTGGACCAGCTCGCAGCCGACGGCCAGCAGGTCAGTCGACATGCCAAGGAGGCACGCGAGCAGGGCTTGCCGGATGGCGCGGTGCAGTCGCTGCTGCGCGACCGCAGCGGCGCCTTGTGGGTGGGCACGCGCGTTGGCCTGTTCCGCCGCGCGGCCGGCGCCATGCGCTTCGAAGCCGTGTCGCTGCCCTGCGCGGACGGCAGCCCGAGCACGGTCAGCCAGCTGATCGAGGACCGCCAGGGCCGGGTCTGGATCGGCACCCGGCCGCACGGCGCCTACGTGGTGGCGCCGGGCGAATCCAGGGCCTCCGTGGTGCGGGACAGTGAGCACGGCGGCGCAGCCGGCCTGGCCAGCGACTCGGTCTTCGCACTGATCGAAGCCGGCGACGGCGAGATCTGGATCGGCACCGACGGCGGCGGCATCGTGCAGGTGAACAGCAGCAGTGGCCGCACCCGTCGGCTGCGCCACCTCGAAGGCGCGCCGGCCAGTCTGCTGGACAACGAGATCAGCATGTTCTTCCGTGACAGCAGCGGCACCTTGTGGGTGGGCACCAACAACGGGCTCAGCGCCTACCGCCCGGCGCAGCAGGCCGTGCTGACCTGGCTGGGCCAGGCCGGCAGGGCCGAAGGCATCAGCCACAGCACCGTGACCCAGCTGCTGGCCCAGCCGGACGACCGGGCCTGGCTGGCGCTGGGCAACGGTGGCATCGACATCGTGGATCCCCAGAAGGGCCGCGTGGCCCAGCTGCAGCCGGACGCCACCCGTCCGCGGGACGCGCTACCCAAGGGCCGCGTGCTGGTCATGGCCGGCGCGGCCGGTGGTGCCGTCTACCTGGGCACCCAGCAAGGCCTCTACCGCGCCGAGGCCAGCGGCCAGGCCGTGCGCCGGCTGGTGGTACCCGGCAGGGTGGACAACGCCGCGACCTGGGCCCTGTGCGTGGACGGGGACCAGCTCTGGCTCGGTGGGCTGGACGGCCTGTGGGGCTTTCGCATCGCAGCCGACGGCACGCTGCAGCCGCTGCCCGGGGCGCGGGCCGACCCGGCGCAGCTGGGCGACGGCCGGGTCACCCAGCTGGCGCTCGCCGAAGGCGACGGGCTGTGGGTGGGCACGCGCGCCGGGCTGCTGCGCTACGACCGCGCGCTGCACGAAGTCACGCGGCTGCCGGAAGACGCGCCGGACCGCATTGGCATGCCCGGCGGCTACATCAGTGCCGTGCAGCGGGACAGCCGCGGCCGGCTGTGGGTGGGCTCGTTCGGTGGCGGGCTGCGCGTGGTCGACCCCGCGCCGGCCGATGGCAGCGCGCCGAGGGTGCGGCGCATCGGCCTGGCCGAAGGCTTGCCTAACAACGGTGTGGACGCGCTGCTGATGGACGCCCAGGGCGACGCATGGGTCAGCACCGACGACGGCCTGGCGCGCATTGCCGGCAGCGACCTGTCAGTCACGCCGCTGCACGCGGCCGATGGCGTCGGCATCCCGTCGTACTGGGTGGGCGCTGGCGGCATCACGCCGCATGGCGAACTGCTGTTCGGCGGCAGCGGCGGGCTGACCATCGTCAAGCCGGAGCGGCTGGCGCCCTGGGGCTTTGCGGCGCCTGTGGTGGTGACCGAGGCGCTGGTCGGCGGCAGCCCGGTACCGCCGCCGGGCGCAGCGGGCGACACGACTGCCAGGCTGACGCTGCCGGTCGGCCGGCGTGACCTGTCGGTCGAATTCGCCGCGCTGGACTATTCGGCACCCGAATCCAACCGCTATGCCTACCGCCTGAAAGGCTTCGACCCCGACTGGACGCCCACCGACCCCAGCCGCCGGCTGGCCCGCTACACCAACCTGCCGGCCGGCGACTACCTGCTGGAGCTGCGCGGCTCCAACCGCCAGGGCCAGTGGTCCGAGCCGCTGCGCTGGCCGGTGCGGGTGCTGCCGGCCTGGTACGAGACGGCCTGGTTCCGCGTCGCGCTGGGGCTGGCCGCGCTGCTGCTGGTGGCCGGCCTGGTGCAGGGCCGCACGCTGATGCTGCGCCGCCGCCAGCAGGTGCTGGAAACGCTGGTGGCCAGCCGCACGGCCGAGCTGGAGCAGCGCAGCGCCGAGCTGCACGAGAGCGAGCGCCAACTGCAGCAAATGGCCTACTACGACGGCCTGACCGGCCTGGCCAACCGTCGCCTGTTCAACGAGGACCTGAAGCGCCTGCTGGCCGAAGCCCAGCGTGGCCAGCCCTTCACGCTGATGCTGCTGGACCTGGACCACTTCAAGCAGATCAACGACACCCTGGGCCACGATGCCGGTGACGCGCTGCTGGTGGCCGTGGCCCAGCGCCTGCGAGACGCCGTGCGCGAGGTGGACCGCGTGGCCCGGCTGGGCGGCGACGAGTTCGCATTGCTGCTCACCCGCACCACCGCCACCGAGGACGTGGAGCAGGTCTGCCGCCGCATCATCGACAGCCTGGACCTGCCGGTCGAACACCAGTCCCAGCGCCTGCAGGCCAGCGCCAGCATTGGCCTGGCCCGCGGCCCGCACGAAGCCGACAGCGCGGCCGAGCTCTACAAATGCGCCGACCTCGCGCTCTACGCCGCCAAGCGCGCCGGCCGCCGCGGCTGGCGCTGGTACACGCCAGCCGCCAGTTGAGCGGACACCGGACCGCTCATCGCGTCACCTCAACACCCCAGCCACGTCGACGATGTCCACCCCCGACAGCTGGCCCAGCCAATGGTCGAACCACGGCTTGTGCGAGGCGCCGACGATGGACAGCACTCGGGCGCCAGGGCGTTCGCGGAAGGTCTCGTGGATGTTGGCCACCATGCGCAGGTTGCGGATCTCCCAGCCTGCAACCCAGATCTGCGGATAACCCTCAGGCGACCTGGCGCGCAAAGCCGCGGCAACGTTGACCTCCGCGAGCACGCGCAAGCCTTCGGGATCGTTGAGGAAGCGGTACATCGGCAGCAGGTCAGGGGCCTGGAGCAAGACCTTCTCCCGCTTCTCACGTTCGTTCAACGCCCCTCTTCCCGAAGCCCATGCAGCCTCGATCACCCGCCCGAACGCCTTCGTGTCCGCGACATCGAGGCTGTCCCCGGTGTGGTTGTCCACGGCGAAGACGCGCTGCAGGCCCAACCGCGCCGCCAGGCGCGCACCCAACTGGTAGTCCTCGTTGTTGCGCGTCCCGATCTGACCGAGCATGGCCACCAGCGGCGCGTCCAACGTGTCACCAGCGCGCTGCTCGGCGGCCGGCAACTGCAGCCACTGCACATAGGCCGACGCTGGCTCGCTCGCCGCCAGGAACAGCGCAGCCAGGCGCCGCCGCTGTACCGGCGTCGGCTGCGCAGGCCAGGCCTTGAGCGCCTTGTTCACTTCGGCAATGGCGGCCGGCACGTCCAGCCCGGTGGCCGCCTTCGCCAGGTCGGTCGGCGCACAGTAGTCCGCGCCGTACTTGGCCGGATGGCGCGCCGCGAAATCACATTCCTCGCCAGGCAGCGCCTCGATGGTGATGATGTCTGGCCTGAAGCCGGCCAACCGGTCCAGCAAGCCCTGCAGCGTTGCCGGATCAAAGCCCTGCGGCAATCCGCGCAGGTGCATGGTGCCCAGCACCAGCACCTGCGCCCGAGGTCCCACCATGTCCCGGTCCAGCGAGGCCAGGTCGACCTGCGCCTGCGCCTGCGCCTGCATCGCGACGGCAAGCGCCACCCACGACCCGCCCAGCCACTTTTTCCACGTGCCCACTTCGCATGTCTCCCGAGGTTGAAAGCGCAGCTTCGGCAGGGAGAAGCACCATCGCTTCCCGCCAACCGCTTCGCGTCGGCGACTGTAGCGAGCGCACGCCGCAGCGTCCGCCAGCGCGCGACGAAACGACCATTTGGCAGGAGGAACCGGCGCTCCTGGCGACGAGCATCGCCGCCCCGCGCCGCCGCCCGCTTGCCGCGGACTGGACACAAAAAATTCCGACCTCAATGTCCATCGACGCGCCCCCTCCTCGTTCATCCAGGTAGACAGCCACCGCGATCTCCGTGTTGCTCGGGGCCGGAGGCGAACCACCATCGGAGGGAACACCATGGACAGGCTGCGCGGTCTGATCGCGATGATTGCCGGCATCGGCGCGGGCACGATGGCACCCGTCTTGTCAAGGAGGCGGCCATGAACGCAAGTGCTTCTCGACTCAGCCTCGGCGGCAAGACCCGTGTGGGCTGGGGCGGCCGCGGGGGGGCCGATCTGTTCGCTGTTGAAGGCGGCGTTCTGAGCTTGCGCGGTCTGCGGACCTACCGCTTCACGCCCGATCAGGTGGTGGCCATCGAACCGCTGGGGCCTCGCTGGCTCAGTGGTGGGGTGCGCATCGTGCACAACCAGGCGGATTACCCGCGCTTGATGAGCTTCTACTGCAGCGGCGGCAGTGCGAAGGTGTTCGAACTGCTGGCCCTTGCCGGCTTCGTGCCGCGCGGCAGCGGGCCCGCCGCAGGGCGGTCGCGGCTGCGCGCGGCGGTCTTCCCGTTGCTCGTGCTGCTGGTGATCAACGTGATCGTCTCGGGTCTGTTGCGGCTGTTGCACTGATCGGCCAACGGGCCGAGGGTCACTCCGCCCCGCGCAGCCAGTACAAGAGCGCAAAGCCGATGGCCAACCACAGCGCCACCACGAGCACGACCCCTGCCCGGCAGTTCGGCTTCCTGCCGTTGGCTTGCATCCACGCGTCCGCCTGCGCGCGGCATTCGGCGAGGACTTCCGGTGGCAGGAGCCGAATGGTCAACCAGATCAGGCCAGGCAGCAGCAGCACGTCGTCGAGGTAGCCCAGGACCGGAATGAAGTCCGGGATCAGGTCGATGGGACTCAGCGCGTAGGCCACGACGAACACCCCGAGGGCCTTCGCGTACCAGGGCGTGCGGGGATGCTTGCCGGCGAACCAGAGCGTCACGCCGTCGCGCTTGATTCGCCTGGCCCAGGTCTTCAGGTGCTTGCTCAGCGTCATGGAACGCGAAGCGTGATGGGGTCACGCTGCTGCTGTTTGTCCCGCACTGTATTGGACGAGCCGGGCCGGCCCCGCTCCGGCCGCAGCGGCGCCCGGAGGACTCGTCGCGGCCGTAGAGGCCCGCCTTCGATCAGTTGTTGGCAACCTGTGCGCCACTGGCCGCAGGTTCCGCCAAGCCACCACCCAGGGCCCGATACAGCGTGACCCGATTGCCCAGTTCCACCAGCCGCAGGCTGATCAGCGACTGGCCGGCGCTGTACGCGGTGCGCTGCGCTTCGAGGGCGGCGAGGTAGGTCGCCACGCCTTGCTGGTAGCGGGCGTCGGCCAGGCGTTGGCTGTCCTGGGCGGCGGCGAGCAAGGCGGTTTGCGCGTCGAGTTGTTCCTGCACGGAGCCGCGGCGGGCCAGGGCGTCGGCCACTTCCTGGAACCCGGTCTGCAGCGCCTTTTCGTAGGCGGCCACGGCGGCTTCGCGCTGGGCCTGGGTCTTGGCGACCGTGGCGCGAGCGGCGCCGCCGTCGAACAGGCTCCAGCTGAGGCTGGGCGCGAGCGACCAGACGGACGCCGCGCCGCCGGTGAACAGGCTGGACAGCGCAGCGCTGGCCAGGCCCGCGCTGGTGGTGAGCGACAGCGAGGGCAGCAGCGCGGCGCGGGCGGCGCCAATGTCGGCCTGCGCGCCCAGCAGCGTGTGCTCGGCCTGCTGCACGTCCGGCCGCTGCAGCAGCACGCTGGACGACAGGCCGGCAGGCACCTGGGCCAGCAGCGAGTCGTCCGCCAATGCGCCGGGGATCAATGCATCGTCCACCGGTGCGCCGACCAGCAATTGCAAGGCATTGCGGGCCTGGGCCATGGCCGTCGTCTGCGCGGCCACGTCAGCGCGCGCCTGCTGGTAGACGGTCTCGGCCTGGCGCACGTCCACCGCCGAGGCCACGCCAAAGCCCTGGCGCTGCCTGGTCACTTCGACCGAGCTGGCGGCGCTTTGCTGGGTGTCCTGGGCGAGCTTGAGCAAGCTCTGGTCCGCGGCCAGCGTGAGCCAGGCTTGCGCGGTTTCGGCGATCAGGCTGATGCGGGTGGCGCGAGCGCCGGCCTCGGTGGCGAGGAAGCTTTCCAGGGCCGACTGCGACTGGCTGGCCTGCTTGCCGAACAGGTCGATCTCGTAGGCGCTCAGGCCCACGCTGGCCGAAGCGGTTTGCGAGAAGCTGGTGGCGGTGCCGCCGTTGCCATTGCTGCCTGCGGCGGACCTGGCGCGCGTGGTGCTCATGCCGGTGTTCAGCGTGGGCAGATCGGCGGCCGCGGTCACGCGGTAGCTGGCGCGTGCGGCGACCACGTTGGCGGCAGCCGCGCGCAGGTCGCGGTTGTTGGCCAGCGCCTGTTCGATGACCTGGCGCAGCCGCGAGTCCTGCACGAAGTCGCGCCAGGGCAGCGTGCTGGCGTCAGCGCTGGTTGTGGCTGGCGCGTAAGCCGCGCCGGTGGGCCACTGCGTGGGCACGGCGCCGGTGGGTGCGGCGTCGGTCGGCGCCAGCGTGGAACAGCCGGCGAGCAGCGCGATCAACGAAGCGATGGCGAGAGTGGAGAAAACGGAACGCATGGCTCAAGCCTCCTGGATCACGGGGGTGGCCGCGGCCTGCTTGCCGCGCCGCACACCGAGGCGGCGCACCAGCACGAAGAACAGCGGCACGAAGAAGACGGCCAGCACGGTGGCGGTGAGCGTGCCGCCGATGATGCCGGTGCCAATCGAGATGCGGCTGTTGGCCCCTGCGCCGGTGGACAGCGCCAATGGCAGCACGCCAGCCATGAAGGCGAGCGAGGTCATCAGGATGGGCCTCAGGCGCAGCCGCGCAGCCTCCCGCGCCGCGGCCATCGTGTCCATGCCGCGGGCCACGGCGGCCTGGGCGAACTCGATGATCAGGATCGCGTTCTTGGCCGACAGGCCGATGGTGGTCAGCAGCGCGACCTGGAAGTACACGTCGTTCTCCAGCCCGCGCACGGTCGCGCCCAGCACCGCACCGACGACGCCCAGCGGGATCACCAGCAGCACCGAGAACGGCACCGACCAGCTTTCGTACAGCGCGGCCAGGCACAGGAACACCACCAGGATGGAGATGGTGTAGAGCTTCAGCGTCTGGCCCGAGGCCAGGCGCTCCTGGTAGGACAGGCCGCTCCAGGCATGGTTGGTGCCGGCCGGCAGTTCGCTGGCCAGCGTGTCCATGCGGTCCATCGCCACGCCTGAGCTCTTGCCTTCTGCGGCCGAGCCCTGGATCGCGTACGAGGCCAGGCCGTTGTAGCGCGAGAGGCTCTCGGGCCCGTAGGTCCACTGCGTGGTGGCGAAGGCGGAGAACGGCGTCATGGTGCCGGCGCTGCTGCGCACGTACCACTGGTCCAGGTCCTCGGGCTTGGCGCGGAACGGCGCGTCGCCCTGGATGTAGACCTTCTTGACGCGGGCGCGGTCGATGAAGTCGTTCACGTAGTCGCCGGCCCAGGCAGCGCTCAGCGTGCTGTTGATGTCGTCCAGCGACAGGCCCAATGCAAAGGCCTTCTCGTTGTCCACCTGCACCTTCAGCTGCGGCGTGTCTTCCATGCTGCCGGCGCGCACGGCGCTGAGCTGGCTGTCCTTGCCGGCATTGGCCAGCAACTGGCCGCGCAGGTCCTTCAGCTGGGCGCGCGTGGTGCCGGCGGCAGCCTGCAGCTGGAACTCGAAGCCGTTGGACTGGCCCAGGCCCTGGATGGCAGGAGGGTTCAGCGCGAAGACGCGCGCGTCCCGCACGGTGGACAGCGCTTGCGTGGCGCGGCCGGAGATCGAATCCGCACGGTTGGCCGTGCCGCTGCGCTGGCTCCAGTCCTTCAGCGCGACAAAGGCCATGCCTGCGTTCTGGCCGCTGCCGTTGAAGTTGAAACCGGCAATCGTGAAGATGGCTTCGGTGTTGTCCTCCTCGTCCTTCAGGAAGTGGTTCTCGACCTGCTTGGCCACCTCCATCGTGCGCGCCACCGAGGCGCCCACCGGCAGGCTGTACTGCACCATGGCCTCGCCCTGGTCTTCCTGCGGCAGGAAGCCGGTGGGCAGGCGCAGGAACAGCAACGCCAGCACCGCGACGATGGCGCCGTAGCCCAGCAGCCAGCGCAGCGGGCGCACCAGCACGCGGGCCACGCGGCCGTCGTAGCGCTGCATCAGCGAATCGAAATTGCGGTTGAACCAGCCGGCAAAACCGCGCGTGGCGGCCGGGCCGTGGTGGGGTTGCAGCAGCGTCGCGCACAAAGCCGGTGTGAGCGTCAACGCGACCACCACCGACAGCACCATGGAGGCGACAATGGTCAGCGAGAACTGGCGGTAGATCACGCCGGTGGAGCCGGCAAAGAATGCCATCGGCAGGAACACGGCCGACAGCACGGTGGCAATGCCCACCAGCGCGCCGGTGATCTCGCCCATGGACTTCAGCGTGGCCTCGCGAGGCGACAGGCCTTCCTCGCGCATCACGCGCTCGACGTTTTCCACCACCACGATGGCGTCGTCCACCAGCAGGCCGATGGACAGCACCATCGCGAACATGGTCAGCGTGTTGATCGAGTAGCCGAACACCTCCAGCACGCCGAAGGTGCCCAGCAGCACGACAGGCACCGCCAGCGCCGGAATCAGCGTGGCGCGCCAGTTCTGCAGGAACACGAACATCACGACCACCACCAGCGCGATGGCCTCGAACAGCGTCTTCACGACCTCCTCGATGGAGATCTTGATGAACTTGGTGCTGTCCTTGGGGTAGGCGACCTGGTAGCCGTCGGGCATGCCGTGCTGGAGTTGCGAGACCGTGTCGCGCACACGCGTTGCGGTGGAGAGTGCATTGGCGCCTGGCGCCAGTTGAACGGCCAGGCCCGAAGCCGGGTGGCCGTTGAGCCGGGTCACGTTGTCGTAACTTTCGCTGCCGATCTCGATGCGCGCGACCTGGCTCAGGCGCACCGCGGCGCCCGTGCTGTCGTGCTTGATGACGATCTGGCGGAACTGCTCGGGCGTCTGCAGCTTGGACTGCGCGGTCACGGTTGCATTGAGCTGCTGCTCGGCGGCGGCCGGCAACGCGCCGATCTTGCCGGCCGAGACCTGGGTGTTCTGCGCCTCGATGGCGGACGCCACGTCAGACGGCATCAGCGCAAACGAGGCCAGCTTGGCCGGGTCCAGCCAGATGCGCATCGCGTACTGCGAGCCGAAGACCTGCACGCCACCCACGCCGTCCACACGAGCGATCGGGTCCTGCAGGTTGCTCACCAGGTAGTCGGCGATGTCGGTCGCGGTGGTCTTGTCGGTCTGGTCGTAGAGCGCCACGATCATCAGGAAGTCGCTCTGCGACTTGGTGACCGTCACGCCCTGCGTCTGCACCGACTGGGGCAGCCGGGTCAGCGCCTGCTGCACCTTGTTCTGCACCTGCACCTGCGCGGTGTCGGCATTCGTGCCTTCCTCGAAGGTCACGCTGATGCTGGCCGAGCCGGACGACGAGCTCGACGACGAGAAGTACAGCAGCCCGTCCAGCCCGGTGAGCTGCTGCTCCAGGATCTGCGTGACGCTGTTCTCCACCGTCTCGGCGGAAGCACCCGTGTAGGTGGCCGAGATGCGCACCGTGGGCGGCGCGATGTTCGGATACTGCGCGACCGGCAGCGAAGTGATGGCCGCGCCGCCCGCCAGCATGATGACGATGGCGATGACCCACGCGAAGATGGGCCGGTGAACGAAGAAGCGGGCCAGCATCTCAGCCTCCCTTCACGGCAGAGGCCGCGGCTTCGGCGGTCGCCGCTGGCTTGGCGCCGAGTTCGACCGCGACCGGCTTCACCGTGTCACCGGCCTTGACCTTGTCGCTGCCCTCCACCACCAGCCGTTCGCCGGCGGCCAGGCCGCTGCCGACCAGCCAGCGGTCGCCAATCGCGCGGTCCGTGGTCAGCGTGCGCTGCTCGACCTTGTTGGCGCTGTTGACGACCAGCGCGGTGGCATTGCCCTTGGGGTCTCGGGTCACGCCTTGCTGCGGCGCGAGCAGCGCCGCACTGTCCTGCGCCTGGGCCAGCACCGCGCGCACGTACATGCCGGGCAGCAGCAGGCCTTCGGGGTTGGGGAAAGAGGCGCGCAGCGTGACCGAACCGGTGGCTTCGTCCACCGCCACTTCCTGCAGCTTCAACGTGCCGGCCTGCGCGTAGGCGCTGCCGTCTTCCAGCTTCAGGTTGACGGCGGTGCTGCCGGCCTTCATCGTCGCGCCGGCCAGCAAGCGGCGCAGCTTCAACAGCTCGGCACTGGACTGCGTCAGGTCCACGTCCACCTTGTCCAGCCCGCGGATGGTGGCCAGCGCAGTCGTCTGGCTGGCCGTGAGCAACGCGCCCGGCGTGACGCTGGAGATGCCGATGCGGCCACTGATGGGCGCGGTCACCTCGGTGTGCGCCAGGTCGATGCGGGCGCTGGCCAGCGCCGCCTTCTTCTCGGCCACCGAGGCCAGCGCCTGCTGGTAGCTGACCTGCGCGTCATCCGCGTCCTGCTGGGCAATGCCGTTGATCTTCACCAGCGCGGCATAGCGCTCGGCCTTCAGCCTGGCCGCGCCCACGCTGGCTTCGGCGTTCACCAGCGCGGCCTGCGCCTGGTCCACCGCCGCCTGGTAGGTGGCCGGCTCGATGCGGTAGAGCACCTGGCCCGCCTTCACCACGCTGCCTTCCTCGAACAACCTGGCGCGCAATACGCCGCCCACCTGGGGCCGCACCTCGGCGCTGTTGGCGGCACGCACGCGGCCGGGCAGCTCCGTCTGCAGCGCCAGCGCTTCGGGCTTCAGCGTCACCACGCCCACTTCCACCGGCGGCCGTGCAGCCGGTGCCTGGGCAGCCGGCGAGCAGCCCGCCAGCGCGACGACGACCGACGAAGCGGCGGCAACGATCAACAAGGCCGGACGCGAGCCGGGACGGCGGAGGTGGCAGGTAAAGTTCATGGTGACGTGTGAGTGTGAACGTTCATTCTCATTTATTCTATGAACCTGTGTGCTGCTGAACCCACCGCGCCGTGCAAAGAAACGTGAACCCTTCCGCTGATTCGCCCGCCGCTTCGCCGGCCCGCCTCGCCAAGGCCGAGCGGGACGAACTGCGCCGCCTGCAGATTGCCAACGCGCTGGCGCGCTGCGTGCTGCGCACCGGCTTCCACCGCGCCAGCATGGCCCAGGTGGCAGAAGAGGCTGGCATGAGCGTGGGCCAGATCTACCGCTACTTCCCCAGCAAGGAAGCCATCATCGGTTTCCTGGTTGAACAGATCGTTGCTGCCCGCCTGGCCTGGATAGACGCCGCGCCCACCGCCCAGGCCCTGGCCGAATCACTGGCGGCCGACACACCGGCACCCCGCCCACCCGGCGCGCCCACGCCGCCTCCCGGCACGCTGGACGCCTACGCGCTGGCGGGAGAACGCGCGCTGCTGCTGGAGATCCAGGCCGAAAGCGCCCGCAACCCGGCCGTGGCCGAACTGGTGAAAGCGGCCGACCTGAAGTTGCACGCACGCGCGGTGGCCACCATGCGCAGCCAGCAGCCTGCGCTCAGCCAAGCCCAGGCCGCGCTGCGGGTGGAGATCGTCGCCTCGCTGGCTGAAGGTCGGCTGTTCCGGGAAGGCATCGGCCCGGCACTGGATCGGCAGCAACTGGTGCCGCTGCTGCGCCGGGTGGTGGACCTGCTGTTCCTGCCGGATTGAGCCCTCCCGGCCCGCGCCGCCTCGGCTCGCTTACAGTCGGCCCCATGCGCAAGCATTTCGCGATCTTCGCCTTGCTGCTGGGCTGCCTGTTCATGGCCCAGTCCAGCATGGCCGTGGCCGCGGTCTACCGTGGCTGTTGCCTGGAAGATTGCAAGGGCGCGGGCCACTGCGTCGACATGGGCTGCCAGACCTGCCAGGTCCCGGCCGCGCTGCCCACTCCGGCGACCGCGCCGTTGCGTGCTGCCACTGCTGCGCGCGCCGCGCCTGCAAACTTGGCGCCTTCGCCCGAAGGCATGATCCGCGACGTTTGGCGTCCACCGAATCTGAAGACTCTGCTCATCTGAACAAAGTTTTCAACATCAAGGATGCAAACCATGAAATCCCGTTTCCTCAAGCTCTCGGCCGCCATTGCGCTGGCCACCCTGTCCACCGTCGCCCTCGCAGCCAACGCCTGCTGCGGCGACCTGGCCTGCTGCCTGCAGCACCTGGTCTGCTGCCTCTGACGCAGCCCCCTGAGCACTGAGCGGGCCTGAAGCGCCCGCGGCCGGCGGCGCAAGCCGCCGGCCATCAAAGCAGCCCGGCCAACAGCCTGGCGAGGTCGTGCGGCGGCGCCACCAGGGCACCAGCGCCAAAGCTCATGTCGGGTCGACTGGCCTCGGGCCAGCCGATCACCGTCATGCCGGCAGCCAGGCCCGCAGTTGCGCCGGCCTGGCTGTCTTCCACCACCAGGCATTGGGCGGGCGTGAGGCTCAGCAGCCAGGCCGCGCGCAGGTAGGGCTCGGGCTGTGGCTTGCCTTCGCGCACGTCGTTGCGCGAAACGGTGATCAGGTCCGGCCGAGTCAGGCCGAGCACCTTCAGGCTGGCGTCCAGCAGCATGCGGTCGGAGTTGGTGACCACCGCAAAAGCGCAACCGGCCTCGGCCACCGCGGCCAGCGCCTGCTGCGCGCCGGGCCGCCAATGCAGCTCGCCAATGCGGTCCAGGAAAGCGCGGTACTTGGCCGTGGCGAGTTCAGCGTAGCTCAGCGGCAAACCAGCCTCTGCCACCAAGTGCTCATAGACCGCGCGCAGCGACTGGCCGGTCATCGCGGCGTCGAAGCCGGCCGGCTTGGCCAAGCCCAGGCCGTCCAGCACGTCGGACAGCGCGCGGTGGTGTGTGCCTTCGCTGTCGACCAGGGTGCCATCCATGTCGAAAAGAACTGCCTCAATCTTCATCACAAACTGCATCCAGGTCGTTGCACCATCGCCAACATCGGTCTCGGCAGGTTCAGCGCAACGTGCGGTTGAACAACGCCAGCGCCCTGCCCCAGGCCTGCTGCGCGGCGGCGGCGTCGAAGCGCGGCGTGGTGTCGTTGTTGAAGCCGTGCTGGGTGCCGGCGTACTTGAAGGCTTCGTACTTCACGCCCGCCGTCTTCAGGCCGGCCTCGTAGGCCGGCCAGGCGGCGTTGATGCGTTCGTCGTTGTCGGCGTAGGCCAGCACCAGTTCGGCCTTGATGCGGCCAACTTCCTCGGCCGGCGGCGGCGCGCCGTAGAAAGGTGCACCGGCCCGCAGTTCGGGCACGCGAGCTGCGAGGAAGTTGACCATGCCGCCGCCGTAGCAGAAGCCGATGGCGCCGAGCTTGCCGTTGTTGCCCGGCAGCGTGCGGGCATAGGCTGCAGCGGCCAGGAAGTCCTCGCGGGTCTTGGCCTGGTCCAGCTTGCCGAACAGGTCGCGCGCCTTGTCTTCATCGCCGGGGTAGCCGCCCAGCGTGAACAGTGCGTCCGGCGCGATGGCGATGAAGTTCTCCAATGCCAGCCGGCGCGCGATGTCCTCGATGTGCGGGTTCAGCCCGCGGTTCTCGTGCACGACCAACACGACCGGCAGCGGCCCGCTGGCCTGCGCCGGCCGGGCCACGTAGGCGCGCACCTTGCCGTAGCCGGCGGGCGACGCGAACTCGACCGATTCGGTCTTGATCCGTGCGTCCGTGGGCGGAACCTTCTGCGCCCGCGCAAAGTCCGGGCTCAAGGCGGCCAGCAGGCCGAGCGAGGTGGTGCCGGCAGCCGTGGCAAAGCGGGTGGCCCGGTCCAGGAAGCCCCGCCGGTCAATGTCGCCGTGCACGTACTGATCGAACAGGCACCACAGCTCGGGATCGATCTCCAGCGTGGTGACGGTGGGGCTGACGCGCGCAGCGGACTGAGTCATGGCAGGACCTTGGGTTGAGGAAAAGGTGCGTGCCTTGTACACCGACGGCAAAGTCGCTCGCGGCGCCAAGGGCATCTCCTGGCGCCAGAGCGGCGTGCTTGCGGCATCATTTCGCCGTGGCCCACATCGCCTTCACCTCGCAACTGCAGCGTTTCACTGAAACGCCGGAGTTCGACACGCCCGCGGCCACGCTGGGCGAGGCGCTGGCGGCCGCTTTCGAGCGCAACGCCCGACTGCGCCCGTACATCCTGGACGAGCAGGGCCACTTGCGCCAGCATGTGGTGATCTTCATCGAGGACCGGCGGGCGCAGGACCGCATTGGCTTGAGCGACCCGCTGGCCCCGGCCGACCGGGTCTACGTGTTGCAAGCCCTGACGGGCGGTTGACCGGCGGCGCTGGCCCGCCTCGCAAGGAGCACAAGACATGGATGATCGTGCCTGGGTGGCCACCCGCAAAGGCTTGTTCGAACTCCGGCTTCGGGCAGGTGCCTGGGCGGTGGAGCGCGCCAGCTTCGTTGGCGACCCGGTGAGCAACGTGTTGCCGCCGGACGCCTCGGGCCACATGCTGGCCGCCCTGCACCTGGGCCACTTCGGCGTCAAGCTGCACCGCTCGGATGACGCAGGCGCGAGCTGGCACGAAGTGGACGCGCCCAGCCTGCCGGCCCAACCCAGCGACGCCGAGGGCCCGCCGTGGAAGGTGACGATGGTCTGGTCGCTCGAACGGGCTGGCGCATCCATCTTCGCCGGCACCCTGCCCGGCGCTCTTTTCCGCTCCGGCGATGGCGGCGCCAGCTGGCAGCTGGAGCAGGCCTTGTGGCAGCGCCCCGAGCGCCCATCCTGGACCGGCGGCGGCTATGACCAGCCCGGCATCCATTCGATCTGCCCGCAGCCCGGCGGCACGCTGCTGGTGGGCGTGAGTTGCGCCGGCGCGTGGCTCACGCAGGACGACGGTGCCTCCTGGCGCCAGGCGGCCCACGGCATGCGCGCGGACTTCATGCCGCCGGACCAGGCTTTCAACCCCGAGGTGCAGGACCCGCACGCCATCGTGCGCTGCGCGGCCGCGCCGGACGTGCTCTGGTGCCAGCACCACAACGGCATCTTCCGCTCGACCAACGGCGGCACGCAGTGGACCGAAATCACCGCGCCGCTGTCGGTGTTCGGCTTCGCCGTGGCGGCGCACCCGCTGGACCCGCAGACCGCCTGGTTCGTCCCTGCCGTGAAGGACCAGTGCCGCGTGCCGGTGAACGGCGCGCTGGTGGTCAACCGCACCCGCGACGGTGGTGCCAGCTTCGAGACGCTGCGCGCCGGCCTGCCGCAGCAGGACTGCTACGACCTGATGTACCGGCACGGCCTGGCGGTGGACAGCCGCGGCCAGGGCCTGCTGATGGGCAGCACCACCGGCGGCCTGTGGGCCAGCCACGACAGCGGCGACCAATGGGCGGCCCTGCCGGCCCGGCTGCCACCGGTCTACGCAGTGCGCTTCGGCTGAGCGCTGGAGCGTCTTTCGCCGGTGTCCGGGACGACACCCTCTCAGCGTTTCGGAGATCGACAGTGGATGGCGCAGTCCAGTCTATGCGCGCCGCAGCAACTGCTCGATCACCTGTTCCAGCCCGAGCAAGCCGCGCCGCGGCGTGCGCTCGAACGTCAGCCAGCCGGCATTGAAACCATCCAGCATCTGCATGCGTGGCAGCGGGTGCTGCATGCCCTGCGCGCGGAAGCGGGCCTCCCATTCACCGCGCGGCACCGCCACCGCCTGCACCGGCCGCCCAAGGCGCCGCGCCAGCGCCTGGGCCATGTCCTGCGGCGACACGTCCGCCGGCCCGGCCAGCTCGACCACGCGGTGGCCGTCCCAGTCCTCCAGCAGCAGTTCGGCCGCGGCGCGCCCCACGTCTTCGGTGGCGACCATCGGGATGCGCCGGTCCAGCGGCTGCAGGAAGGCCGGCAGCTCGCCACTCGCGCGGACGGCGGCAATGTCCCATTGCAGGTTCTCGATGAACCAGGCAGGCCGCAGGAAGGTGATGGGCAGCGGCACATCCGCCAGCGCCTGTTCCAGCAGGCCGAGCTGGCTCAGCAGGCTTTGCTGCACTGCCTGCGCGCCCACGGTGGACAGCACGACCACGCGCTTGGGCCGTGCCGCCAGCAGCGCTTCGCGCACGGCGGCGATCACCGCACGCGACTCGGGGAAGCCGGGCGACGGATCGAAGTTGGGCGGCAGCAGGATGAACACGCCCTCGCAGCCGTGAAAAGCCGCGGTCATCGCCGCCGCGTCTGTCATGTCCGCCTGCGCCAGCTCGCAGCCTCGCGCGGCCCAGGTCGCTGCCTTCGCCGTGTCCCGCACGATTGCCCGCACCTGGGCCCGCACCAGCCGCTCCTGCGCCAGCAGGCTGCGCGCCAAAGCGCCACCGACCTGCCCCGTGATTCCCGTCAATGCCCACATGCTCACTCTCCAGAAAACCCGCGGCCCATCGCCGCGTCTGCCGGATTCTGTGGAGAAACCGCTCGTTCACCGATAGCATGGATGGCACAACACTGATGACACAGAGGCATGAATGCCAGGTTTTGACGAACGGCTGCTCGGCGGCATGGGCGTGTTCATGGCGATTGCCGACGCCGGCAGCTTCGGGGCGGCGGCCGAGCAGTTGGCCATGTCGCAGCCCGGCGTGAGCCGCGCCGTGGCCCGGCTGGAGAAGCGGCTGGGCATCCGCCTGTTCGACCGCACCACCCGCGTGGTCAGCCTCACCGACGAAGGGCGGCGTTTCCACGCGCAGGTGCTGCCACTGTTGGCCGGCCTGGAAGACGCGGCCAACACGGCGGCGGCCGGTGCCACTGCCGTTCGGGGCCGCCTGCGGGTGCAGCTGGACCCGTTCTTCTCGCGCATGGCGCTGGGCCCGCGCCTGGGCGAGTTCTTGAACTTGCACCCCGAGCTGACGCTGGACCTGGTGACCCGCGACCAGCTGGGCGAGATGGTGGCCGACGGCTTCGACCTGGCGGTGCGCTTCGGCCACCTGCCCTCGTCCACGCTGGTTGCCCGCAAGCTGCTGGACACGCGCATCCTGACCGTCGCCGCGCCCGCCTACCTGGCGCGCCGCGGCCGCCCGGCCACGCCTCAGGCCATCGCGGCCGACGGCCACGCCTGCATCGACTTCCGCGACGCCGCCACCGGCCGCGCCTTCGCCTGGGAGTTCCACCGCAAGCGCCGCCGGCTGGTGGTGCCCACCGATGGCCGGCTGATCGTCAACGATGCCGGCACGCTGCTCAGCACCTGCCTGGCCGGCTACGGCATTGCCCAGGTGATGGACTTCGGCACACAGGCGCTGCTGGCGCAGGGCCAGCTGGTCGAGCTGTTCCCCGACTGGCCGGACGAGCGCTTTCCGCTGCACGCGATCCACCCGTCCCGCCACCAGGTGCCGGCCAAGGTGCAGGCCTTCCTGAAGTTCGTGGTCGGCGTGGTCGGCACGCCGGGCGCGCCTTGAGCCAAGCTCAGCCGCGCATCTGGATCATCTTCCAGCCGTTGCCCGACGGGTCGCGGAAGCCGGCGTCCACGGTGCCGTAGCGGTCCGTGGGTTCCTGTGTGAACTCCACGCCCAGGCCAAGCAGCCGGTCGTAGGCGGCGCGGCAGTTGGCCACGCGCAGCACCAGCGGCGGCATCGCGCCTTTGGCGACCATCGCATTCAGCGTCTGCGCCGTGGCGGCGTCGTGCACCGGCGGGCCGGGCTTGAACAGCCCGAGCTGGAAGCCGGGCTGCTCCGGGTGCTGCACGGTGAGCCAGCGGTAGTCGCCATTGCCAACGTCTGCCTGCACGCGAAAGCCGAGTTTCTCGACGTAGAAGGCGAGCGCTTCGTCCTGGTCGCGCACGTACACGCCGACCACATCAATGCCTGGGTTCATTTCAAAGCTCCTGGTTGCCAGGCGCTTTTGTACCGCCGGCCCCGCGGCGCCGCTTCTCCGAAACTGCCATCGTCAGATCGGGCCGGTGCGCGGCGCTCAGGACGCAGGCCGGCACGCGACCGAGGTCATGCCCCGCCGCCCGTGCGCGTGCCCGCACCGTGCTCGGCGTTTCGCCGGTGATGTCCCGGAAGGTGCGGCCAAACGTGCCCAGGCTTTCCCAGCCGGTGTGGAACGCAATCTCGGTGACGGGCCAATCGGTGTCGCGCAGCAGCGCGGTGGCGCGCTCGATGCGCCGCGTCAGCAGGTAGCGGTGCGGTGGCAGGCCGAAGGCCTGCTTGAACGAGCGCGCGAAGTGCGCCTCGGACACCCCGCTCACCTCCGCCAGCCGCTGCACCGGCCAGGCCTCGTGCGAAGCGGCATCCATGCGGTCCTTCGCACGCAGCAGCCGGCGCAGCAGCGCAGGGTCCTGGTGGGCAGGCGCCTCGCCGTGCGGCGCGGGCAGGTCTTCGGAAGCGGTGTTTCGCGGCATTGGTGGGCACCCGGTGCTGCGGCGACTTTAAGGCAACGCTGAACAGGCCCTGCCCCTTTCGGCCGAGCTTTTCATGCCTGGACAGAGCCGCAGTTGTCCCTCGCGAACGCGAGATGCCAAGGGCCGGTGCCTTGCGCAACATGGACCCTCGCAAATCCGCAATGTCCACCGCAAAGGTCTTTCCATGACAAGCATCACGAACCGCCATCCAGGCATGCCAGGCCAGCCCGGCCGCGAGTTCTCCGGCATCGCATCCAGGGTCCGCAGCGTCTTCGCCATCCTGGCCGCTGTGTTGTCGATGGCCGCCGCATCGCCCGCACTTGCACAGGCGCCACAGAGCAAATTCGCCGAGGTCAATGGCGTCAGGCTGCACTACCTGGTCGCGGGTTCGGGCGACCCCATCATCCTCATGCATGGCTATGCCGAGACCAGCCACATGTGGCTGCCGCTGATCAAGGCGCTGCAGAAGAACCACCTGGTGATCGCGCCGGACCTGCGCGGCTTCGGCGAATCCAGCATGCCGGAGACAGACTACACCAAGGCCCAGATGGCACGCGACATTCACGGCCTGGCCGAAACGCTGAAGCTGGGCCGCGTGCGCATCGTCGGCCACGACATTGGCCTGATGGTGGCCTATGCCTACGCTGCCCAGTATCCGAACGAGGTCGACCGCATCGCGCTGATGGATGCCTTCCTGCCGGGCGTGGGCGACTGGCAATCCGTCTGGCTGCTGCGCGACCTGTGGCACTTCCACTTCTACGGCAAGACGCCGCTGGCGCTGGTGGAAGGCCGCGAACGCATCTACTTCGAGCACTTCTGGAACGACTTCGCGGCGGATCCGGCGCACTCGATCCCCGAGGCGGACCGCGTGTTCTACGCCAAGGCCTACGGCAAGCCCGGCCGCATGCGCGCCGGCTTCGAGGTGTTCCACGCCTTCGCGCAGGACGCGGTCGACTTCGCGCAGTTCGCCAAGACCCCGCTGACGATGCCGATGCTGGTGCTGACCGGCGAGAAGGCCTCCGGCCAGACGCTGATCACCCAGGCCAGGCTGGTCAACACCAATGTCGAAGGCGTGATCGTGCCGAACTCGGGCCACTGGCTGATGGAAGAGGCCACCGACCAGGTCGTGCCCAAGCTGGTGGCGTTCCTGAACAAGTGAACCCGGGCGCGCCGCGGCGCGTTCAGGCGACGACACGTTTCGGGCGCCGCACGGCGCGGACCTTGCCGCTGCCGCCACCGCCGCAATAGAACAGATCCGCCCCGTCGGATTCCAGGCCGCTGACGGCCGTGCCCGGTGGCATTTCCAGCCGTTCCAGCACGGCGCCGTTTTGCGGGTCGATGCGGCGCAATTCGCTCTCGTCGCCTTCCCAGGTGCCGTGCCACATGTCGCCGTCCACCCAGGTCACGCCGGTGACAAAGCGGTTGGATTCGATGGTGCGGCGGATGGCGCCGGTGGCGGGGTCGATCTGGTGGATCTTGCGGTCACGGTACTGGCCCACCCACAGGCTGCCTTCGGCCCAGGTGAGGCCGGAGTCGCCGCCCTTGCCGGGCGCGGGGATGGACGCGACGACCTGGCCGGTGGCGGGGTCGATCTTGTCGATGCGGGACTCGGCAATCTGGTAGAGGTGCTTGCCGTCGAACGCGGTGCCGGCATCGGCTGGCAGTTCCAGCGTGCGGGTGGGCTCGCCGCCTGCGGGGTCGAAGGCCAGCAGCCGGGGGCCGGTGGCGGCCCACACCTGCCGGCCATCATGGGTCACGCCGCCGACGCGGTCCGCACCCGGGAAGGGCCCGTATTCGCGCACGATCTCGGCGGGCTGCACGGCCACTGTGGTGGGGGTGGCAGCGGCTTGGGTGAGGGTGTCCTGGCTCATCGCTTTGCTCCTTGAAGCGCCGCGGTTCCGGCGCCATGGAAGTCACTCTACTCAGGCGGCAGCGCGGTGGGGAGTAACAAGATCGTCGTGAATCCGGCCAGCGGCGGCGCCAGCCAGCGCTGCGCGCGGGCCCGGCCAATCGACCTCACCCGCCCCGCCGCTTCCAGCTCGGCCAGCGCGCGCTGCACGGTGCGCTGGCTGGCACCCAGCGCGAGCGAGAGGGCCGAGGTGGACCAGGGCGCACCGTCGGACAGCAAGGCCACCAGCGCGCCCTGTTCACCGTCGATGGGCGGAGCCAGCACGGCCACGGCGCGCCCGCTGCGCGGCTGCAGCACAAAGCCGCGCGCGGTGGCCTCGACCTGCGCCAGAGGGGCGGCCAGCGCGCGCAGCCGGCCGATCTCGACGCGCAGGCGGGCGCGATGGGTTTCGTCGGGCGCGTGCAGGCGGAAGGCCTGGGCGATCAGCGCTTCCCTGTCCACATCCCCCGGCCAGGCCTCGGCCAGTGCGCGGGCCAGTGCGAACAGCACCGGCCGGCGTGCCAGCGGCAACCATGTGTCACCGGCGCGCAGACCGCGGTGGCAAGCATCCACCACCAGCGCTCCGGAGGCCAGCAGCACGGCAACCTCGTCCAGTCGCAAGGGCTGCTCGTGGCCCGCGAGAAGACGCCGCGCGGCAGGCCGTTCCAGCGCCGCCCTGGCCTCCACCACCTCGGCCAGCAGCGCAGGCACACGGGCCTGAAGGGCCGCCTCATGCGCGCGGGCCAAGGCGGCCTGGGCCGGTGCGACGCGCAGCGAACGCAGCGCCAGCTCGGCAGCCGTCAATTCGGCCAGTGCGACCAGGGCCGGCGGGCCGCCGCTTGCGTCGAGCAAGGCCAGCGCCGCCGAGGCCTGGCCCAGCCGGCCGAGCAACAGCAACCGGCGCACGGCGATCAGCCGCGCCTGCAGCGCGTTGGCCCGGTCAGCCCGCGCTTCCAGCGTGGCGGCTGCGGCGGCCAGCGCACGCGGCGAACCGCCCAGCTCGCGCATCGCCAGCGCCACCTCGGCATCGGCCACCACACAACGCGCATGCGCCAGCGCCTCGTGCGTGCCAAAACCTCTGGCCGCGCGACGCAGCAACTCGCGGGCACGCGGGTGCTCGCCGAGCTGAGCCATGGCAATGCCACGCAGCGCCAGCGCCGGCGGGTCGTCGCGCAGCGCCACGTGCTTGAGGGCGCCAAGCGCGTCACCGGCAGCCAGGGCGCGCGCCGAGGCGGCGATCAGCGAGTCCATGGCGAGAGACTACCTCGCCGGGCGCGCGGCCCCCCGGTCGATCAGCGCGCCCGCTTGCTGCGTTCGCTGGTGGCGTCGATCACGTTGTCGCCGGCCTCCTGCACGCGCCGGCTCATCTCGGCCTGGCCCTGGGCCATCGCGCTCATCGCGTTCTGGCCCAGCTCGGCAAAGAACTCGGTGTAGTTCTTCATCAGGCCCTGGCCGAGCTGCGCAAAGGCATTGGACTGCATCAGGCTGCCGGAGGACTTCTGCCATTGCTGCAGCAGGTCCTGCGTGTTGACCTGGGACAGCGAGCTGACCTCGGGCGAGGTCGAAAACTGGGTCAGCAGCGCCATGTTGGCCTGGGTCAGCTTGACCAGCGGCTGGATGGCGGATTGCATGGCTTGGGTGGGATCTGACATGGCGGCTCCTTGGCGAGGCAAAACGGCATTGAGCCGCGGTCGGCGCGGGCTGTCTGTGCGCTGGGCAACGTCTGCCGGCCAATGCCATGATGGTGATCCGGTGATGCGAATACCATCCAAGTGGATGGTCGTATGATGCAACCATGCCCAGACGAACTGCCCATGCCGCACCGGCCCTCACACCCACGGACGAGAAGATCACGCTGAACCTGGGCTATGTGGACCTGGGCCAGATCGACCTGCTGGTGCAGGAAGGCTTCTACGCCAACCGCAGCGACTTCATCCGCACCGCCATTCGCCAGCACCTGGGCAGCCACGCCGAGGCGGTGCGCCAGGTGGTGTTGCGCAAGACGCTGGTGCTGGGCATCCAGCACTACAGCGCGGCCGACCTGCAGGCGGTGCAGGCGGCGGGCCAGCAGCTGCAGATCCGTGTGCTGGGACTGGCCTCGCTGGCGGCCGACGTGACGCCCGAGCTGGCGCTGGCGACCATCGAATCCCTCACCGTGCTGGGCGCGCTGCGCGCCAGCAGCGAAGTCAAACACGCGCTGGCCGGGCGCATCCGCTACAGCTGACGCCCATGCCTTCCTCCTCCCCGATCCTCCCCCGAAAGCCCCCATGCCCCTGCCTTTCCAGAACACGCTGGCGCAAGCCACACGGCTGACCCGCTCAGGCCAGCTGCAGGCGGCCACCGAGCTGCTGCGCAACGCCATGGGCCCAATGGGCCAGCCCTGGCGCTCGCCCTCTTCATCGGCAGCCACGCCCACCGCCGCGCCGCCGGACGTGATCGACGTGCAGGCCACCGAGCTGCCGCGCGAACCTGCCGCAGCACGGGCCGAAGCCAGCACCGCACGACCGACCGCCGGCGGCATCGCAGGCTTTCTCTCCGGCACGCACGAATGCGCAGCCGGCCAGCGGGACTACAAGCTGTTCGTGCCACCCGGCGCTGGCGAAGGGCCAATGCCGCTGGTCGTGATGCTGCACGGCTGCACCCAGAACCCGGACGACTTCGCCGCCGGCACCGCCATGAACGCGGCGGCGCTGGCGCAGGGCTTCGCGGTGCTGTACCCGGCGCAGTCCACCCAGGCCAACCCGCAGCGCTGCTGGAGCTGGTTCAAGCACAACCACCAGCAGCGCGGCCGCGGCGAGCCGGCGCTGCTGGCCAGCATGACGCAGCAGCTCATTGCCGAACACGGCATCGATGCGAGCCGGGTCTACGTGGCCGGGCTGTCGGCCGGCGGCGCGATGGCGGCCATCCTCGGCGCGCTTTATCCCGAGCTGTTTGCTGCGGTGGGTGTGCATTCCGGACTGGCACCGGGTGCCGCGGCCGACCTGCCCTCCGCACTGGCGGCGATGAAGGGCCAGGGTGGTGCCAGCCGCGCAGCGCCCATCGCCGTGCCCACCATCGTCTTCCATGGCGACGCCGACACCACGGTGCACCCCAGCAACGGCGCCGCGGTGATCGCCGCCTGCGTGGGCGCCGGGGCCGTGGCCGAACAGCAGCTGGTCAACGATGTCTCGGGGCGCCACTGCACCCGCAGCGTCTACCGCCGGCCCGACGGCCGCGCGCTCGCCGAACACTGGCTGGTGCACGGCGCTGGCCACGCCTGGTCAGGCGGCCGGCCGGCAGGCTCCTACACCGACCCTCGCGGACCGGACGCCACCGAGGCCATGCTGCGGTTTTTCATGCAGCACCATCGCACGCCGTGAGCTCGCGGCCGCTGCCGCTGGCGGCATTGCTGCCGCCCCTGGGCAGCAGGCGCTCGTACTCCGCCCGGACCACGGCATAACACTCGCAGGTGCGCCGCTCCAGCCCGGGACGGTCCAGCACGGTGATGTGGCCGCGGCGGTACTGGATGAGCCCGGCGCGCTGCAGGTTGGCCGCCGCCTCGGTCACACCCTCGCGGCGCACGCCCAGCATGTTGGCGATCAGCTCCTGCGTCATCACCAGCTCGTTGCCCTGCAGGCGGTCCAGGCTGAGCAGCAACCAGCGGCACAGCTGCTGGTCCAGCGAATGGTGGCGGTTGCAGACGGCCGTCTGCGCCATCTGCGTGATCAGCGCCTGGGTGTAGCGCAGCAGCAGGTGCATGACCGCGACCGAGCGGCTGAATTCGGCCTTCAGCAAGGGGCCGCGCATGCGAAAACCGGCCCCCGCGCTTTGCACCACCGAGCGGCTGGTGGTGGTCTCGCCGCCCATGAACAGCGAAATCCCGACGATGCCTTCATTGCCCACCACGGCGATCTCGGCCGAGTCGCCGTCTTCCATCACATACAGCAGCGAAACGATGGCGGTGGTGGGGAAGTAGACATGGGTCATGCCCATGCCGGACTCGTAGAGCACCTCGCCCAATGGCCACTCCACCGGCTCCAGCATGGGCAACCAGTTGGCCCATTCGTCGGCAGGCAAGGCCGCGAGCAGGCGGTTTTGCTTCGGATCTGGACTGCTCGCCATGGCGCCTCCCGCAGGGGCCAGTGCCGACGGGTGCCGGGGCGGCAACCCGGGCCGGACTGGTCAGGCAGTATGGCAGCACACGCCGGGGGGCCGCATCGCTATGCGTTGGGATCCCTGGGCAGCACGGGCCGGACGCGCGGTATCGCGTATTCCGAGCCCACCAGCGCCCTGGCCACCAGGTAGAACCTCCTGCCGTTGTCGCTCAGCTGGTCGATCTCGACTTCGCCGCCCGCATTGCAAGGGAAGGAAAAGCCCCGTCCGCCATGCAGCGACTCGTAAAGCAACTCGAAACAGGCAGTGGCCACACCGGCGCGAACCTCACTGATGGGTGTCATGCCCTGCTTCCGGGCCTGACGACGGCGCGTCCGGCTTGCCTGAGCGATGGGCGTCGTGGCCGGCCTGCCAGGCCTCGTACCGCATGGCCCAGCGGGCCCGCGGCTCGCCGGTCGCCGCCGGCAGGTTCATCAGGCCCGCCATCGGATTGACCTCGCTGGTCTCGCCGCGCGCCGCCGCCTTGGCGCCCTGGCGCGCCAGCTCGGCCCGCTCGCTGGCCGGCAGCAACTGCCCTTCGGCAGGCCAGGGCAGGCCTGCCAGCAGCAATCCGCCCCCATGGCGCTTCTTCATCGCAACTCCTGTCCCGACAGCCTTGAGCGACGGCGCCTCGGAGGGCGCTTGCCGCTTTTCCACCCGAAACTTGCGGCGCAAGTTCCAGTGCATGCTTCAGCAGCATGCGTGACAGCGGCGTTCCCGGTCTGTCTGCCAACGCACACAGCGGGCGCTAGCCCCCAGCAAATGGCGCGGCCTGGCGCCGGATGCGCAACAGGATGCGCTGCGTCTGCCAGGCCACCAGCGAGCGTTTGAGCACCAGCAGCCGGCTCAGCGCCTCGCGCCGGTCGGCATGCAGGCTCACCGTGGCCAGGTGCAGCTGCAGCTGGTCGATGTGGACCTCGATCTGCTGTATTCGGGCGTCCAGCGCTGCCATCGTGAAGACTTGTTCCATGGGGACCATCCTTTCAACCCGACGATTCTGCGCTTTCATGTGCCTCTGGCGCTGAACTGCAAACCCTCGCCAGGCCCTGCGCTGCCGCCCGGGCTGTCAAAGGTGCGACACAACGCAAATGCTGCAGGCACCCGAGGGTGCGACAGCGCACAGACGTTCCCGGCAGGCGCGGTTAGCGTGTACCCAGTTGCGCAGTTCTCCTTAGCAAGAGCGCTTCGCTTTGGCATGTCCGTTGCCCTTCAACCTCTCCGCACAGCCCCTTGGGGTCCTGCCCAACACGTTCAGACATCACTTGGCAAGCACCCAGCCTCGGAGGACTTCTCATGCCCCACCCCACTGCCGCCCTGGCACCGTCAGCGCCGGGTGCCGTCGGCCTGACCGGTTCGGCCATTCGATGAGCAAGATCGGCCACGAGCATGCCATGCCTGCAACGCTTCGATTGACGGACACCCCTCCTCCAGCCGCTGCAGGCACGGCAGACGCTGCAGCGAGTGCCGGCTCGCCGCCGAGGCAGGCTGTGCCGGGCAGGCGTGGCGCGCTGCCGCTGGCGGGCAAGGTCGATCACGACGCCGATGCGGCGCAGGTCGCCGAAGCCATGGTGTCGATCTGGCTGGAGATCGAGGCTTCGCTGGCGCCGGTGATCGGCCACCGCGGCATGGCGGCACTCTACGAGCGCAGCCTCTACCTCACGGCCACTTCGCACCCCTGGCTGCCGGTGCCTCATGAAGCGCCGCAGAGCATCGACCTGTCGGCGCTGCAATCCGTCGTGGCCCAGCAGGCCAGCACGGAAGCCTTGCGTGGCGGCAGCACCTTGCTGCACACCTTCTGCGAGCTGCTGGGCAGCCTGATCGGCGATCCGCTCGCGCGGCGCCTGCTGGGCCCTCTGTGGGAGCCTGGCAACGAGGATGCGCAGCGCGAGGTGCAGCACCGATGAGCGCACCGGACCATCCCAAAGGCGGAACGCCGCCCGCACTGCCGCCGGAAGTGCCGCCTGCGCGCGGCCGGGTCAAGATCAACCGCCTGCCCACCGGCGTGCCCGGGCTGGACGCCGTGCTGGGCGGCGGCCTGCCCGATCTGTCCTTCAACCTCATCGCCGGGCCGCCGGGCTGCGGCAAGACCACGCTGGCGCACCAGATGATGTTCGCGATGGCCACGCCGGCCCGCAGTGCGCTGTACTTCACCGTGCTGGGCGAGCCGCCGCTGAAGATGCTGCGCTACCAGCAGCAGTTCGACTTCTTCGACAGCGAAGCGGTGAACCGCTCGGTGCGCTTCGTCAGCCTCGCCGAGGCGGCCCACGAGGGCGACCTGGACAAGGTGCTTCGCCGCATTGCCGCCGAAGTGGAGGAGAGCTCGCCGGGGCTGGTGGTGGTGGATTCGTTCCGCTCGGTGGCCATCGCCACCAGTGCAAGCGGCAACGCCGCGGCCGAACTGCAGCAGTTCCTGCAGCGGCTGGGGATGTTGATGACCAGCTGGCAGGCCACCACCTTCCTGATTGGCGAATACTTCACCGAGATCGACGCCAATCCGGTGTTCACGGTGGCCGATGGTCTGATCTGGCTGCAGCAAAGCGTGCATCGCAACTCCATGGTGCGCAAGCTGGAGATCAAGAAGATGCGCGGCCAGGCCACGCTGCCCGGCCTGCACACTTTCCGCATTGGCAGCGCCGGGCTGGAGGTCTTCGCCCCCGCCGGCCCTGCCGCAGGGCCACCCAAGGCAGCCTCTGCGGACTCATCGGACGAACCGGCCCGCCTGCTCACCGGCGTGCCGGGGCTGGACGAGATGCTGGGCGGCGGCGTGCCGCGCGGCTACTCGGTGCTGGTGGCCGGTCCCTCGGGTTCGGGCAAGAGCATCCTGGCAGCCACGTTCCTGGCCGAAGGCGTGCGCTGCGGCCAGACGGGCGTGATCGCCGCCTTCGAGCAGCACCCGCTGCGCTCGCGCAAGCGCCGGCTGGCCGAACTGATCGACAGCGGGCAGGTGGCGCTGGTCCAGAGCCACGCGCCGGACTTGTCGATCGACGAGATGGTGCAGCGCGTGCTGGAGGCCATCCAGCGGCTCGGTGCGCAGCGGGTCGTGATCGATTCGCTGTCGGGCTTCGAGCTGGCCATCGCGCCCACCTTCCAGGAGGACTTCCGCGCCTCGCTGTCGCGCCTGGTGACCACGCTGGTCAGCGCCGGCGTCACGGTGATGATGACCTCCGAGCTGGAAGACCGCTACACCGACCTGCGCTTCAGCCCCTACGGCACCGCCTTCCTGACGGACGCCATCATCGTGCAGCGCTACATCGAGGTCGACAGCCGGCTGCTGCGCGTGATGGCGGTGGTCAAGGTGCGCGCCAGCGCCCATTCCGACGAGCTGCGCCTGTTCAGCATCAACGACGACGGCATCCAGATCGGCCACCGGCTGGGCGCCTACGAGGGCCTGCTGGGCGGCAGCCCCACGCAGAAGGCAGGAGGCGAGCGGCAGGTGCAGTCGGCAGGGGCAGGCAGTGGTTGAGCCCGCCACGGTCCAGGCCAGCGCTCAGCTGGCTGACCTGCAGCAGCAGGTGGACCGTGCGCGTGCAGAGCTGGCCCATCTGCAGGCTGCGATTGCCCTGGCCCATCCGCCGGCCGAAGCGCCCCCGCCGGACCTGCGGGCGGCCAACGAGCAGTTGCTGCTGTCGGCACTGCGCATCCAGAAGGAGGCCGACCGGGCCGCGCTGGCCGCCGAACACGCCCTGCGGTACGCCTCCGCGCCCAGCGACCGGGACCTGCTGACCGGGCTGCCGAATCCCTCGCTGCTGCGCGACCGCCTGACGCAGGCCATTGGCAACGCGAACCGGCACGGCCAGCAGGTCGCGCTGCTGCTGGTGGACCTGAAGGACTTCCGCCAGATCAACAGCCACTTCGGCCATGCGACAGGCGACAAGGTGCTGCAGCGCGCGGCCCAGCGCCTGGCCTCCTTGGTGGATGCAGGCGACAGCGTGAGCCGCCACAGCGGCGACGCGTTCCTGGTGCTGTTGACCGATGTGCGCCAACGAGAAGACGTGATGGTGCTGGCGGACGCGCTGGCCACCACCACGGCCATGCCCCAGCAGATCGGCGAGCACCTGATCACGCTGGCCGCCAGCATTGGCATCAGCCTCTACCCGGACGACGGCCAGAGTGCAGGCACGCTCATCGAGCGCGCGCAAGCCGCCCTCGATGAGGCCAGGCGACAAGGCTTGCGCCACTTTGCGTTCCCGCCCGAGGATCCGCTGCTGGCGCTGCAGGCCGCGGCCCGCGCCGTGGTGCTGCCCGGCCTGCACCTGGTCAATGACGACCGCGTCCGGCGCGAGCGCGAGGCCTGGCGCGAACAGCTGCACGAAGCCAACGAGCACCTGGTGCTGGCTGCGCTGGCGGCCCAGGCGCTGCAGGCGGCGGCCGAACAGGCACGGACCCGGCAGATGGAGGTGCTGACCGTGGTGGCGCATGAGTTGCGCAACCCGCTGGGCCCGCTGCGCATCGCGGCAACGCTGATGCTCAAGGGGCACGCGGACGACGCCCGCCTGCAGCAGCTGCAGGCCATCATCCAGCGCCAGGTGGCCCACATGACCCGGCTGATCGGCGACCTGCTGGACGTCTCGCGCCTGCACACCGGCAAACTGCGCATCGAACGGCAGACGGTGCACGTGGCCACCCTGATCAAGGAGGCCGTGGAATGCTGCCGGCCGGCGATGGACGCGCGAACGCAGCTGCTGGTGGTGACGGTGCCTGAGTGCCCGCTGGACGTGGACGGCGATCCGGTGCGCCTGATGCAGGTGCTGTGCAACCTGCTGGACAACGCCTCCAAGTACACGCCCATCGGCGGGGAGATCCTGCTGACGGCAACGGCAAGCGACACGACCCTGGTCTTGACGGTGGCCGACAACGGCATCGGCATCACCGCCGAGGCCCTGCCCAGGGTCTTCGAGCCCTTTGTGCAGGACCCGCATGCCATCGGCTTCAACGGCGCGGGGCTGGGCATTGGCCTCACCGTGGTGCGGGAACTGGTGGGCGCGCATGGCGGCCAGGTCGAAGCCACCAGCGCCGGCAAAGGCCACGGCAGCCAGTTCACCGTCACCTTGCCGCTGATCCCCGGTTGAGCCGGCACCCCGCGACGCGCTTGACTGGAAACAGACCATGATCAATGCGCCGGGCCAACACTTGCATGCCGACGCCGTCGCCGAATTGAGCCACCTGAATCGGCAAATCGACCAGGCCTACCTGGCGCTGGCGCGCACGCTGGCCGACCTGCGCGATGCCCAGGCCGAGCTGGGCGGGCACCGCATGATGCAACTGCTGCAGGCCAACGAGCAGCTGGTGCTGGAGGCCTTGCGCCTGCGGAGCGACGTCGAGAGCAGCACCATTGCGCTGGGCGAAGCCACCCGCTCGGTCGAGCTGGATCCGCTGACCCGGCTGCCGAACCGCACGCTGCTGGCCGACCGGCTGGTGCAGGCCATCGCCGGGGCGAAGCGGCACGAAGCCAGGCTGGCGCTGCTGTTCCTGGACCTGGACCACTTCAAGTGGCACAACGACTCGCTGGGCCACGCCATTGGCGACCGCATCCTGGTGGAGATCGGCGAGCGCCTGACGGCCTGCGTGCGCGAGACGGACACCGTGTGCCGCCTGGGAGGCGACGAATTCGTGATCCTGCTGGCCGAGGTGAGCGAGCCGGGCGACCCGATGCTGGTGGCCCGCAAGATGCTCGCCGCGGTCAGCTCGCTGACCCACGTCGGTCAGCACGAGGTGGCGCTGGCCGCGAGCATCGGCATCGGCCTCTACCCTGACGACGGCACCGACGCGCAGACGCTGCTGGACGCCGCGGACGCGGCGATGTACCGGGTCAAGCATGCCGGCGGCAACGGCTTTCGCTTCGCCCAGGCTGCCCTGCAGCAGGCACATGCGCCGCCTGACACAGCCCCGCTCTCGGCGGCACTGCTGCACGCCAGCACGCGCAACGCGATGGCATTGCTGCGGAGCGCGAACGAGCAGTTGGTGCTGTCTGCGCTGGCCATGAGCGCGGCGCGTGAAACCGAGCTCAACCTGCTGCCTGCGTGGCCAGGGCCACCCTGGTCTGCCCACGGGCATGCCAGCCCGGCTCAGTTGCCGTTCCCGCCCCCGTCGCCCTCGCCGCCATCCCCGCCGCGAGACAGCAGCAGCTGACGGCGCAGCTGCGCCACGTCCTCGATCAGGTCTGTGGTGAGTGCCGCCAGCTGCGGGTCGGCGTCGAAGACGAGCTCCAGCTGGGCGATGCGCCTGGCCCGCAGCAGCGTGATGCTGCCGAACCGGCGCGAGGCAGCAAGCCCGTCGTCCTCGACCGCGTCCACCCGGAGCACGCCGGCTGCCACGTGCTCATGCACCCATGCCAGCGCCATGCCGCAGGCACGGGCAATGTCCTCGGCGGTGAAAGCCGCCTCGCCCAGCAGCTCGTGCTGCAGTGCAGGCCTGCGTGGTGCGTGGTGCATGCTCAGGCTCCCGTCCAGGCTCGCGGATCAAATGCGGGAAAGGCCTGGGCCATGGCCGCGTAGGCGGCGCGCTGGGCATCGGTCGTGGCGGGCGGCAGCACCAGGTCCAGCTCAAGGTAGAGATCGCCGGGCGACTGGCCCGGAATGCCGCGGCCCTTGAGCCGCAGCTTGCGCCCACGTTTCCAGCCCGCCGGAAAACTGACCTCGGCTTCGCCGCCCGGTGTGCGCAAGGTGGACGTGCAGCCCAGCTCCGCTTCCCACGGGGACAGCGGCACGCGCTGGTAGACGTCGCGGCCCTCGGCGCGCCAGCGTGCGTCCGGCTTGAACCGGATTTCCAGCAGCAGGTCCCCTGCCGCACCACCGCCCGAGCCCTGGCTGCCGTGTCCGGCCAGGCGGATGTGCTGGCCTTCGCGAACGCCTTTGGGGATCTTCACGGCCAGCTTGCGCTCGTCGGCCACCACCCTGCCGGCGTCATCGAGCCGGCTGCTGCGCAAGGCAATCGTGCGCTCGCCGCCCTGGTAGGCGTCCAGCAGGTCCAGCTCGATGCTGGCGTGATGGTCGCTGCCCCTGTGCGCCGGCTGCGCCTCGAAGCTGCCATGGCGGGCACTCGCGCGGCGGCTGCGCGCCGCCCGGCCGAAAAGCTGCTCGAAGAAGTCGCTGTGGTCCGCCTCGCTGCCCATCGAATCGGCAAAGGCGAAGCCTTCGTCCCAGTTCGGCGGGGGCCGGAAGTCCTGCCCGTCATGTGCATGCGGCTGGCTTTGCAGCTGGTCATACGCGGCCCGTCGTCCAGGCGAGCCCAGCACCTCGTTGGCCTCGTTGAGTTCGACCATGCGCGCGGTCGCGTCGGCCTCCTTGCTGACGTCCGGGTGGTACTTGCGCGCCAGCTTGCGGTAGGCCTTCTTGACCTGCTCGGGCGTCGCGTCCCGCGGCACGCCGAGGATCCTGTAGTAGTCCTTGAACTCCATGCCCTATCTCCGGATCACGCGACCACCTTGTCCGGGAGCATCTCGTGGTACTCCGGCGCCCCCCTGACCTGCTCGCTGGTCAGGGCCACGTGCACGGTGCCTCGCACCAGGTCGAGCTTGTCGACCGAGGCCGGGGCCAGCAGGACCTTGCGCCCGCCTGGCCCCCGGCCATTGGTGTCGACCAGCAGGAAGGCAATGCGCCAGGTCTCGGTTTCGAAGAAGAAGTCCCGCACTTCGCCCACCGTGTCATCCAGGGCATGCACCTCGCAGCCGTTCACCTCCAGGCTGTTGCAGACATGCGCGTCCAGCGCGGCAGCCGGCTGCGCTGCAGCGGCCGGGCCCGCGCTGCGTGGCCGGTCCCCTGGCTCGATGCGGGGCAGCATGTCCCGCTCGTTCGGCTCCGCCAGCGTCCGGGTCTGCCGGGCCGAAGGGCTGCCCGCGGCCTGCGCATGGGTCAGCGTGACTTCGATTTCGTTCGAGCGGTCAAACGAGCGCCGGATGAAGCGTGGCGAGACCAGGATGCTGCGACCGCGCTGCTCGTGCTCCAGATCGACGGCCAGGTAGCGGATGACCCAGGTGCGGGTGTCAAACAGCACCCCGCTGACGGTGCCTATCCTGCCGTCCTCGCCGTACATGATGGCGCCGGTGATGTGGCGGATGCTGTTCAACATGGTGGGCTCCTGACTCGGATGGGGTGCACCTCCATGGTGGCGCCTGGGCAGCGTCCCGTCCGTGCGCACGCGCACGTTGGCGACTCAAGGCGGCGACAACTGCCAGTCCAGCTGGTAGAAATGCTGGCCGTCGCGGATGTCGATGTTCATCGTGCCGCTCAGGCCCGCCAGCTCGCCGGTGCCAGAGTCGGGCACCACGCGGATGGTCAGCGAAGGCTGGCCCTTGTCCATCACGCCGAAGTGCATCAGCACGAAGCTGCCGCGGCGCCCGGCAAGCGTGCCTTCCACCCGCTCCATCGCCACATAGCCGGCCGAGCCCGGCGTGGCCGTGCCGGCGGCCAGCATCTCGCCCAGGCTGGTGGCCTGCAGGTCGCCCTGGAAGGTCTTGTGGATGGCCTTGCGGCCCAACTGCGCCGCCTCGGTGCCGGGGGCAACCGGCTGGCTGGGCAGCGTGACTTCGAATGTTCCCTTGGCTTGCATCTGTGCTCCTGTTCGGCTGGTCTGGGCGACACTGGGTGCTGCCACGCTCAAGCCGATGCTGCCTGCGGCCACGGCCCGCAGCAAGCATCGGCGATCGATCGACGGGTTCATGTTCACCTCCATGCGCCGCATTGCACCGCGGCACCGCCACCGATGATTGGAAAAACGCGACCTGCCGTGTCCCGCACCGTTCCCGGCCCCGCCCGCGGCGTGCTGAACCAGCGCCTGGACCCGGCCCGCTTCGTCCATCTGCGCGAAGCGCCCTCGGCCGAGTTGGCACCCTGGGTCGACCACTTCTGGCACGTGGGTTGGGACCTGCGCGGCCTGCCCGACCAGCAGCAGCAAACCCTGCCACACCCGAATGTGCACCTGGTGGTGGAAGACGGCCAGGCACGCCTGTGGGGCGTGCACCGGGCGCGCTTCAACAAGCTGCTGGCGGGCCGCGGCTGGGCCTTCGGCATCAAGTTCCGCGCCGCCGCCTTCGGGCCGTTCTGGGGCCAGCCGGTGAGCCGCCTGACCGACCGTTCCATCCCGGCCGCGGAGGTCTTCGGGCCTGCTGCCGATGCCCTCGCCGCGCACGCCGAATTTCCGGGCATGGCCGTGCTGTGTGCGCAGGCCGAGGCGCTGCTGGCCGCGCAGTTGCCGCCGCCGGACGCCCGCGCGCAGGCCATGGGCGAACTGGTCGAGCGCATTGCCGCAGACCCGGGGCTGACCACCGTGGACCAGCTCGCTGACATCGCCGGCATCGGCGTGCGCCAGTTGCAGCGCCTGTTCGGCCTCCACGTCGGCATCGGCCCCAAGTGGGTGATTGCCCGCTACCGGTTGCACGAGGCGCTGGCGCTGCTGCAAGGCGGCCAGGCCAGGCCGGACGCCGAGCTGGCGCTGCGCCTGGGCTACTTCGACCAGGCCCACTTCGTGCGCGACTTCAAGCGCATGGTCGGCCAGGCACCGGCCGCCTATGTGAAGACGCAGGCCTGAGCGGATGACCACTCGCACCATCGCCAGCGGCGTCGGGTTCGGCGGGGCAATGCGCACACGGTGCATGCCGGGTCGGTCGCCGTGCAGGCTAGACTGCCTTCATCGAGCCCGTTTCCGACTGGCCTTGCAGCCATGGGCCGTGGCGCTTCAATTCGATGGGTTCGTCCATGCCTCAGCTTGCGCCTTGGCGGCTGCTCGCCTTGCTTGTTGGCCTGACCATGCCGCCGCTGTGCCTGGCGGCTGCGGCTGCGCCTGAACGCCACGCGGGCGAAATCCTGCTCAGCCCCGGTGTGGCAACGGCCAACGATGGCTCGGCCATGCCTTACGAAATCGGCACGCTGCACGTGCCGGAGAACCGCGACAAGCCCGGCTCGCGGCTGATCTCGATCGGCTTCGCGCGGGTGAAGGCCTCGCGGCCCACGCAGGCCCCGCCCATCTTCCTGCTCGCAGGCGGGCCCGGCGTGACGATGCTGGACATCGTGCTCGACCAGGACGATGCGGCCAAACGGCGAGTGAAGGCCTGGCAGGCCTATGCGGAGGTGGCCGATCTGGTCGTGATCGAGCAGCGCGGCTACACGCTGCGGGGCGACCTGATGAACCTGACCACGCCGCCAGAGCCGCTGGACCAACCTGCCACCATCGAGCGGGACATCGAGGCCACGCGTGCGCTCGCCCGCGGCGCGCAGGCGGCCTATCCGCAGGCGGATCTCTCGGGCTACAGCATCACGCAGATGGCAGACGACGTGAACGACCTGCGCCAGGCGCTGGGTTACCGGCAGATCAGCCTGGTGGCGGCCAGTTTCGGATCGCAGTGGGCTTTTGCGGTGATGAAGCGGCACCCGGGCCTGGCGGCGCGGGCCGTGATCTCTGCCGCCGAGCCGCTGGACCACGGCTACGACCTGCCTTCGCATGTGTTCGCCGCGATGCAGCGCATCGCACTGGAGGCCGACGAAGACCCGGCGCTGAAGCCTTACCTGCCGCCAGGTGGCCTGATCGCCGCGATCCAGGCCACGCTGGCCCAACGCTTTGCGCCCGGGCAGACGGTGGTGGTGAACCTGCGCAGCGAAGACGGTGGGGCGCAAGACATTACGCTGGGCCGAGGCGACTACCAGCAGGCACTGGTGGAGCGCGCAGGCGATGCCAGCCGCTTTCCTGAATTCGTGATTTCGGCCTACCACGGTCGGCATGAAGGCTGGGCGCGCGAGGCGCTGGATTGGCGCCGGGCCGGCGAGCGTGCGCTCATCAACCCCCTGGTCAACATCGGGCTGGACATGAGCGCCGAGCGCAAGCGCCTGCTGTGGAGCGACCCGGCCCTGCCCATCATCGGCGCCTGGAATTTCGCGGCCTACCTGGCCACCCAGGGCGAGTGGGCCACGCCGGACGCGGGCGACGCCTTCCGCCACCCAGTGCTGGACACCACGCCCGTGCTCTTCGTGCAGGGCGACTGGGACCTTTCCACGCCGATGGAGAACACCCTGGCCATGGGGCCTTACTTCCCCAACAGCCGCACGGTGATCGTGCACCGCGCGCAGCACAACGGCCCCTTCGCGCTGCTGCGCAGCCGGCCGGAGATGGCGGCGAAGGTCCAGGCCTTCCTGCGCACCGGCGAAACGCAGGGCCTGCCGGCCGAGATCGCGCTGGACCCGGTGCGATTCGTGAAGCCCGGCTTTGCCCCACCGAGCGCGCCGCAGAGCTGACTCGCTCGGCCCTGGGCCTCACACCATCGCCAGCGGCGTCTTGCGCGTGGGGGGCGGGAAGGCGGCGTCGATGGCGGCGAGTTCGGCCTCGGTCAGCATGAGGTGCAAGGCGGCCAGGTTCTCGGCCAGGTGGGCATGCCTGACGGCCTTGGGGATGGCGATCACGTCGCCGTCGCGCAGCGTCCAGGCCAGCGCGATCTGCGCCGCGGTGGCGCCGCGGGCGGCGGCAATTTCGGCCAGCGCGGCGCTGCCGGCGAGGCTGCCCTGGCCCAGCGGGCAGTAGGCCATCAGCGGCATCTGCCGGGCCTGGTGCCAGGCGCGCAGGCCGAAGTCCGGGCCGCGTTCGTCCAGCGCGTAGCAGACCTGGTTGGTGGCGCAGCGCAGCAGGCCGTCGGCACTGCTGGCGGCGGGCAGGCCTTCGAGTTCGACCAGGTCGTGCACATCGAAGTTGGACACGCCCCATTCGCGGATCGCACCGCGGGCTTTTTCGGCCTCGAAGGCATCCACTGTTTCGGCCAGCGGCACGCCGCCGCGCCAGTGCAGCAGGTAGACGTCGATCACATCCAGCCCCAGCCGCTGGCGGCTGCGGTCACAGGCCGCCGGCACGCCCTTGCGGCTGGCGTTGTGCGGGTAGACCTTGCTGACGATGGTCAGCTCCTCGCGGCGGACCTCGCCCGCACGAAGCGCCTCGGCCAGCGCCTTGCCGAGCACCGTCTCGGCGCCGCCTTCGCCGTACATCTCGGCGGTGTCGAACAGCCGGTAGCCCAGCGCGATGGCGTGGCGGATGGCGGCGACCTCCAGCGCCGCTGCGCGCGTGGATTCGCCCATCTTCCAGGTGCCCAGCCCGAGGGCCGGCACCCGCTCGCCGGTGGGCAGTGAAACGGTGCGAACAGGATTCATCGTGATGCGGGCGTTGGTTTGGGTTTGAGCAGGTAGGCCGACTGCGCCGCAGTGAGCGTGTTGAACGCGGTGCCGGTGATCCAGCCGTTTTCATTGATGGCCGCCGCGTTGGCCAGCACCCAGCCAGCCTGGCGCGTGGCCAGCGAGAGCACGCTGTTGAGGTCGGTCGCCACGCCATCCTGCCACAGCACCGCGTGCGAAGCGGCGTTGGCCAGGGTGAGGCTGTAGCCGACGATCTGGCCGGCGTTGTTGATGTCCGTGGCCAGGCTCAGCGAGCCGCCCAGCGTGCCCAGGTCCACGGGGCTGTCGTTCTGCCACCAGGTGGCCGTCTGGCCGTTGGAGCCGACCACCTCACCTGCGTCATTGATGCCGTAGCCGTAGCCCGGGCCCAGGTCGGTCGGCACGCCGCCGGTCCAGCGCACCGCGTGCACGGCCACGTTGCCTGTCACCGCGCTTTGGCCGGCCACCTGGCCGCTGGTGTTCACCGCATAGGCGCCGCTGTAGCTGCCGCCCAGCGTGCCCAGGTCGGTCTTGCTGCTGCCCTGCCACACGGTGGCGTGGCTGTTGTTCGGGTCGCTGGGGCTGAAGTTGCTGAAGCCCACCACCACGCCCTTTGTGTTGATGGCGTAGGCGATGCTGGTGCGGCCGCCCAGCGTGCCCAGGTCGGTCGCCACGCCGTTTTTCCACAAGGTGGCGTGGGTGTCGCCCTGCACCGTCAAGCTCTTGCCGGCCGCCCAGCCGCGCAGGTTCACGCCTTGCGCCACCGAAGCGCCCGGGCCGCCCAGGCCAGGCAGCGCCGCCGGCGTGGCCTGCTTCCAGCGCGTGGCCTGCGCCGGGCCGTCGTCCGCGAAGCCGGTGGAACCGACGACCTGCCCCAAATCGTTCAGGCCATTGGCCCCGCTTTGCACGCCGCCCGCCAGCGGTGCCAGCAAGCTGAAGCTGTAGCGCTGCTGGGCCTGGGCTTGCGCGCCCGCCAGGGCGGTGGCCAACAACAGCGAGGCGGTGACAGCGAGGTGTCGGCTCATGGGGGCTCCTTCAGATGCAGACCACGCATCACAGGTGGCCGAGCAGGCCAGTATGGGCCGCCACGCGAGGGCCGACAAGCTGACGAACGCGGGATGCGAAAGACGCACCGTGCCGGCCGGCCATGCTGCGCTGCAGCGTCGATGTGGCCAAGCGCAGCCTGCACACAGCTCGGCCTGGCCCAGCTTCGCTGCGATTGCTGCCCGACACTTCACGCGGCCGCCAAATCCTTCAAAACAAAACATTTGGAGACGAGCTGCGCAAAAGGATCAGAATAGGCACCTGATTGGCGCAGATCCTTCGCCGATGGCAACGCCGCACAGTCACTGATGCGGAGCTCTGTCGAGCATGAACACATTGCGGTCGTTGTCGGGGACAGCCCTGGACTTCTCGTCGATGCGGGCTGCGACAGCGAGCACAAGCGCTCCAGCGAGTGGCCCAGATGCAGGAACCTGATGCTTATGCGGCCAGCAGCGCCGACGCGGTGGTGACGGTCCCGAGCGAGCTGGAAGTGCTGCGTGCAAAGGTCGCCGAACATGAACGCGCTCCGAGGGGCGGCGGACTGGTGGACCTGCTGCGCCACGACGAGTTGCAGTTTCGCCGCGTTGTCGAGGAAATGTCCGAGGGCCTGATGGTCTTCGACGTTGAAGGCAATGTGGTCTTCCAGAACCGCGCCTCGTTGCGCCTCCATGGTTTCGACGAAACAGAGCGCGGCGAGATGGGCCGCGCAGCGCTGCCGGTCCTGTGGGAGGGATGGGACCCCTCTGCGCGACGACTCGAGATCGGAGACTGGCCTGCATCGCGTGTGCTGCGCGGCGAACAGGTGCAGGATCAGGTGCTGCGGGCCGTCCGCCGCGACACCGGCAAGGAGTTCTGGGCAAGCTACAACGGCTCGGCGCTCCACGATGCGGAGGGCAAGGTGAATGCCTCCTTCATCACCATCCGGAATATTTCGCCCCAGGTGCGCGCCACCGAAGCCCTGCGCATCAGCAAAGAGCGTCTCGGCCAACTCTTCCACTCCGAAATGATCGGCTTGTTCTACTGGGAACTCGAAGGCGGGATCACCGATGCCAACGACAAGTTCCTGCGGATGGTTGGCTACACGCGCGGCGAGCTGCTGGCCGGAAAGCTGAGCTGGTCGGCCTTGACGCCGCCCGAGTACGGATTGCGCGACCAGGCGGCGCTGCGCCAGTTGAATGCCGAGGGCGTGGGCACGCCCTACGAAAAGGAGTTCATCCACAAGGACGGCACACGCATTCCGATCCTGATCGGGTCGGCGAGCCGCGACGGCGAACTCCGGGAAGGGACCGCCTTCGTGCTGGACATCAGCGATCGCAAGCAGGCAGAGGCAGAGACGCAGCGACTGGCTGCCATCGTCGAATCATCCAATGACGCCATTGTCAGCAAGGCGCTGGACGGGCGCATCGCGAGCTGGAACCGGGCGGCCCAGACCATCTTCGGCTATTCCGCCGAGGAGGCCATCGGGCAGCCGGTTCAGATGTTGATCCCGACACACCGGCAGGACGAGGAGATGCGCATCCTCGCGGAGTTGGCACTGGGCAAGTCCGTGCCGGCCTTCGACACGGTTCGCCTGCGGCAAAACGGAGAACAGATCGATGTTTCCGTCACCATCTCGCCGATCAAGGATGCTGCGGGCCGCGTGATCGGCGCTTCGAAAATCGCCCGCGACGTCTCGCGCCAGCGACGGGCAGAGGCCGCCCTGCGCGACAGCGAGGCGCGCCTACGCTTCACACTAGACGCCGCCCGCGTCGGTGCCTGGAACCTCGACCTCGCGACCGGCGCCATGCAGCATTCCACACGCCATGACCAATGCTTCGGCTACGGCGAACAGCAGCCGGACTGGCATCTCGACACATTCTTCCAGCACGTGCATCCGGAAGACCGGGCCGAGGTCGAGCAGAGCCTGCAGGTGGCCATCACCGAGCTGCGCGACTGGCGCGTCCAGTGCCGTGTGGTCTGGCCCGATGGGTCCCTGCACTGGATCAGCCAGCACGGCAGCGTCCAGCGCGAAGGCGGCAGGGCCACGCACATGCCTGGCATCGTGATCGACATCACCGAGCAGCGTGAGGCAGAGCGCGCGCGGCTGGAGGTGCAGCGGCTGGAGGCCGAGAACCGGCAGATCCAGGAGGCCACCCGGCTCAAGAGCCAGTTCCTGGCCAACATGTCGCACGAACTTCGCACGCCGCTCAACGCGGTGATCGGCTTTGCGGAACTGATGCAGTCGGGCTTCGTCAAGCCCGATTCGCCCAAGCACCAGGAATTCCTCGGCCACATCGCCAACAGCGGACGGAACCTGCTGCAGTTGATCAACGACGTGCTGGATCTGTCCAAGGTCGAGTCGGGCAAGTTCGAGTTCTTCCCGGAGCCCTTGGACCTGGCCTCGATCCTGAAGGAGGCACAAGCCGTTCTGCACTCGGCGACCAGCCGCAAGGACATCGTCATCTCGATGGCCATCGATGCCGGCCTGACCGACCTGAGGCTGGACCCGGCACGACTGAAGCAGGTGCTCTACAACTACCTCTCGAACGCCATCAAGTTCTCCGCATCGGGCGGGCATGTCGTGGTGCGGGTCATGGCCGAGGGAGCCGAACACTTCCGGGTCGAAGTCGAAGACTCGGGCATCGGCATTTCGCCGGCCGACCTGCCACGCCTGTTCACCGAATTCCAGCAACTGGACGCGGGCTACAGCAAGCAGCACCAGGGCACCGGCCTGGGCCTGGCGCTGACGCGCCGGCTGGTCGAGGCGCAGGGTGGCCAGGTCGGCGTGCGCAGCACGGTGGGGGTGGGCAGCGTGTTCCATGTCGTGCTGAACAGGGTGCATGGACAAGACACCCAGCGCGCCGAAGCCGCGGCGCGGAGGGTGCAGGAACGGGAGGCCGGCCGCGTGCTGGTGATAGAGGACGACCAGCGCGACCAGGCACTGCTGGTCGACGCGCTCTCGCAGGCAGGCTTCGAGGTGGATGCCGCTGCGGACGGCCCGTATGCGTTGCGCCGGGCACGTGAAACGGCCTATGCGGCGCTGACGCTGGACCTGAGCCTGCCGGGCATGCGCGGGCTGGAACTGCTGGGCGACATCCGCAGCCGGGGGGCAAGCCAGGCGTCGCCAGTGGTTGGCGTGACCATGCCGGCGGACCTGGCAATGAGTGCCACCTTCGCCATTGCCAACGTCCTGTGCAAGCCCATCCGCGGCGACGAAATCACGTCGGCCATGATGCGCTTCAGGTTGCCGGCACCGGGACGCGCCAATGTCATGGTGATCGACGACGACACGGCGTCGCTCGACTTGATGTGCGCGACGCTGAAGAGCATCGGCATCGACGCCGTCTGCTTCCAGGATGGCCGCCAGGCGATGCAGGAGATCGACCACTGCCGCCCAGATGCCATCCTGCTCGACCTGATGATGCCGGAGTTCGACGGCTTCCAGGTGCTCGACGCCTTGCAACGCATGCCGGCCTGGCGCGAGGTGCCGGTGTTCATCTGGACCAGCATGATGCTGACCGACGACGAATATGCGATCCTGGCCCGGTCGGCGCGCGCGATCCTGGTCAAGGGCGGCGGCGCCATGGCGGCGGTGCTGGAAAGCGTGCGACGCTGGGGCCAGCCCGCTGCGACGCATGCGGGGTGAAGCCGTGAGCAAGCCCCGCGTGCTGATCGTCGACGACAACGCGATGAACATCGCCATCGCCCAGTTCGTGTTGCTGGCCGCGAAGTTCGAGGTAGACACCGCTGCCGACGGTGCGCAAGCGATTCAGAAGGCAGCGTCTTTCAGGCCGGACCTGATCCTGATGGACATCCAGATGCCAGGCAAGGACGGGCTGGAGGTGACACGGGAACTGAAGGCGGACCCGGCCACGCGGCACATCTGCATCGTGGCCTTCACCGCCTTTGCGATGCAGGGAGACGAGGCCAGGATGCGCGCCGCTGGCTGCGATGGCTATCTGTCCAAGCCGATCGACGTCAAGCAGTTCGGCTCGCAGGTGCTGGCCTGCCTGGCAGCGTCAAGGACGCCCCGCGCAGTCTGACTCGCACCGCGAGCGTGCACCTGGCGCTCCGTCGCCCTCTTCGTGGCCCTGGCGAACCCGAACTCAGGCACCACCCGGCAGCGGCGCCGCAGGATGCACCAGCCCCGCCTGGCGCAGCTCGCGCCAGAAGTCGGCCGGCACCACCTCGTTCAGCGCAGCGCGGTCTTCGGCGATGCGGCTGGGCTGGCTGGCGCCGGGGATGACGGCGGCCACCGCCGGGTTGGCAAGCGAGAACTGCAGGCCGGCGGCCTTCATGCTGACACCGTATCGGTCCGCGATGGCCTTGATCTTCGCGACCTTGGCGAGGATGGCGGGCTTGGCCGGGGCGTATTCGAAGTTCGGACCGCCGACCAGTGCGCCCGAGCTGTAGGGACCGCCGACGACGATGCCCAGGCCGCCTTCGGTGACCTTGGGCATCACACGCTGCAGCGCGAGCTCGTGGTCCAGCAGCGTGTAGCGGCCCGCGAGCAGAAAACCATCGGGCCGCGGGGCTTCGAGGTCCAGCAGCAGCTCGATGGCCTCCACCTTGTTGACGCCCAGGCCCCAGGCCTTGATGACGCCTTCGTCGCGCAGCCGGTCCAGCGCCTTGAAGGCGCCCTTGCGCGCGCTCTCGAAGGCGGCCAGCCATTCGTCGCCGTAGAAGTCCTGCGCCAGGTCGTGCACAAAGGCGATCTCGATGTGGTCGGTCTTCAGGCGCTTCAGGCTGTCTTCGATCGAGCGCAGCGTGGCGTCGGCCGAGTAGTCGTTGACGATCTTGTTGGGCCGGCCGTGCTTGAAGACGCCGCCCTTCTCGCCCATGTCGCGCGCGTTCACGTCCTCGACTTCGTCAAGGATCAGCCGGCCGACCTTGGTGCTGATGACGTATTCGCTGCGCGGCTTGCCTTCCAGCGCCTGGCCCATGCGAATCTCGGCCAGGCCGGCACCGTAGAGCGGCGCGTTGTCGAAGTAGCGGATGCCGTCGTTCCAGGCCGCTTCCACCGTGGCCTGCGCCTCGGCTTCGGGAATGTCGCGGAACATGTTGCCCAGCGGCGCGGTGCCAAAGCCGAGCTTGCCGGGGAAAAGGTCCTTGAATGCCATGGTGTGTTTCCTTTTGTCAAAGCGGGTTGAAGTGCTCAGGCGGCCGCGGTCTCGGTCGCTTGCGTGAGCGGATGGGCAAGGCTAAATCGGGCATGGCCCTCGGCACCACCACCGAAGAAGGCAGCCACGGGTGCCTCGAACAGGGGAGTGTTCTCTCGCAGGCGGGTGGGGGTGAACAGAATGTCGGTCGACATGGCGGGCGCTCTGTGCAACTGGAGGACTCGTTGGCTTGGAACGAATGATGAAGACTCCGTCTCAATTCATCCAATTTATCTGTTGAATTCCAGACATTCACAAAGCAATATATCTGGATGCGCTACGACCTGAACCTGCTGCCGGTGTTCCTGACCCTGATGGAGGAGCGCAGCGTGACCCGCGCAGCCGAGCGCCTGGGCATCACGCAGCCGGCGCTGTCCAACGCGCTGACGCGGCTGCGCACGCTGCTGCAGGACCCTCTGTTCATCCGCGAGCGCTATGGCATGCAGCCTACGCAGAAGGCCGAGGAACTGGCCCCCGTGATGGCCGCCGCGCTGGCCAGCCTGGACGACCTGATCCTCGGCCAGCAGGCCTTCGACCCGGCCAAGGCCCGGCTGCAGCTGATCCTGGCGCCGAACAGCTATGTGGAATACACGCTGATGCCGGCCATCGTTGCGCGGCTGCGCGCGCAGGCGCCGGGCATCAGCCTGCGCCTGGCGCCTTTCGGCACGGACCTGGCCGAGACCGGCGTGATCTCGGGCAGCACCGCGCTGGTGATGGGCCGCTTCGTGGACCCGCCGGACAACCTGATCGTGCAGCACCTGATGGACGACGGCCTGGCCTGCGTGGTGCGCGCGGACCATCCGCTGGTGACCGGCCAGAAGATCAGCAAGAAGCAATACGAGCAGCTCAAGCATGTGAACGTGCTGCCGCCTGGCCGGCTGCGCGCCGGGCTGTTCCAGGCGCTGCAGCGCGAAGGGCTCAAGCGCGAGGTGGCCGTCTCGGTCACGCACTTCCTCTCGGTGCCCGAAATGGTGGCGGTGACCGACTGCTGCGCCACGCTGCCCGGCCTGATCTGCCGTCGCCTGGCCAGCGACACGCGGCTGAAGGTGCTGCCCACGCCGGTGGACCTGGGCACGTTTCCGGTCGAGATGGCCTGGCACGTGCGCTGGCGCAACGACCCGGCGCACCGCTGGCTGCGCGGGGTCATTGCCGAGGTGGCGACCGAGGTCTCGCAGGCGCCTACCTGAAGCCCGGCGCTGCCCTCGCCTGGCGGGGACGCGATGGCAGTGCTGTCACGGCGCGCCGCCCACCCACCGACAAGGGAACGAAATACGGATCCGACACCGAGAGGAATCCACCAGTGATGACCGCCGTGGTGCCCGCGCCGGGGATCTGGCGGACCGGGTCCTCCAGCAGCACCGTCCCGTTGAACCCGATGGTCCGCTGGCCCTGATCATCGAGCGCCGAGACCGTGACACCCGCGCAGGCATCCGCCAGGCACGAGAAGCTGCGCGTGTCTCCCGCGGTTTGCAGGAAGATCTTCAGCACGGTGTTGCCGGACAGGACCACGTGGATGGTGTTGAGTGGGGACACGCTGCCGTCGATCGGGACCACGTAGGTCGAGACGCTGAAGTCGACCGCATCATCGATGCCGGGGACGTAATACGGGTAGGCGCTCTTGAAGGTGTAGTAATCGTCGGAGCTGGGCGGCGGTGGGCAGACGTCCAGTGCCGGCGTGCTGTCACTGAAGCTGACGGTGTTGTGCTCGATGCTGGTGCTGCAGTCCGGGGTGAATCCCGCGCCGGGCACCCGGTTGCTCAGTGTTGCAGTGACGGTCATTGCCACGGCGCTGCCGAGACGGCCTTCGCTGTCAACTGCCGACATCGGCACGTTGTGCAGCGCGAAGTTGCGCGCGCGCAGTGGGTCGCCATATTCGTCCACGCTGTCCAACGGTTCGCTGATGGTGACGCCGGTGCAGGCCGCTTGCTCGCAGCGGTACAGCGTCAGGGGGTTGCCAGTCTCGGGGTCGTACCACCACACGTCGATGCTGGCAACGCTCGTACCGTCGCTCACCAGTTCCAGGTAGTAAGGTTGGTCGCCGTCCTGGCTGCCCCAGTTGTAGTCGGCCTGAGACGCTCGTTTGTTGGCGCCGGCCTCGTACATGCAAAGGCCTCGTACGCCGCCAGCGGGATCGAGCAGGTAGAACTTGTCGTTGTCGCAAGGCAAGGTGGGCAAGGCTCCCGCGCCGGCCAGTGCACCGTCAAGGGCGACCTTGGTGCCAGCCTGCGCGCGGAGTTGGACGCCGGCCAGCGTGATCGGCACCGTGTCGTCCGCGGTCAACGCGCCGACCGTGGCACCGGCGCATGCGGTCTGGCTGTCGCAGCCAAAACTGCCTTCTCGGGTGACGTAGGCGATCCGGATGACGGCCCCGTTTTTCACCCTCAGGGCCAGCGTCGATCCCTCGATGTCGGCGAAGTTGAAAACGCGGACGAGATTGCCGCTCATGAACTGCGAGCTGCTGTCCTTCTGGCAGAAGTGGTTGGCAGCAATGCCGCCCGTCACCGCCACACGGGTGCGACTGCAGCGCTGCTTCTGGGCAGCGACCTCGCCGGCCAACTGCGCCAGGCTCGAAGTGGCCGCGGTGAGCGCGTTGTTGAGCACGACGATCTGGTCGAACATCGCATCGCCGGGTGCGTTCTGCATCGGCGTGGTGACCCAGTTCTGGCTTGCGATGGACGAGTTCAGCTCGACCTGGCTCACGCGTGCCAGGTAACGCGTCACCTCGGCCTGAGCGGTCGCCACCTCGGCGTCAGTGAACGCCGGCACGCCACCTTGCCCTGCGAGGGTGTTGTCGAAGTAGGCGGCAGGGTCGGTCCCGAGCAGCCAGGCGGTTGTCAGCGTCGTCAGTGGCGTCAGGTTGGCCGTGCCGTCCCTGGTTGCCGGGGCGAGAAGGCGAATGCCGTCCAGCACATTGGCCGACAACAGGTAAGGCGGCGCCAACTGATCCAAGGTCACGTTGTAGTGGGTGGTGACCGTGACGGCGCTCGTTTCGCGCGCGATGCCTGCGCTGCCTTTCACACCGACGTCCAGGCCGCGAAAGTTGCCCATGTCCATCACCACGCCGTCGCTCACCGTGCCGCTCATCGAGGGCGGGACGGTCGCAGAGGGCGCCTCGCTGCTGCCCTCACCGCCGCCTCCGCAGCCGCACAGTGCCAGCGCGATCACGCACGCCGCGCTGCGCGCCATCGAGCGAGGTAGAGCCGCTGATCGAGGGCTGGTTGCGACAGGGTTGGCGTTGAGCTGAGGTTTCACGCGACGACGACTCGGTTGGGTTGGCAGGGTGTTCACGGCAGGGGCAGCCGGCCGTTCACAACCATGGATTCGGCCGAGCCTCCGCTGCCGCTCGGCATCAGCGTCGTGCCGGCAAACGCGATGCTGCGCAGTCCTGGGGGTGCGCCGTGCTCGGCGTCCTCGATGGCAACACCTGTGCAGGCGCCGCCTTCGCAGGCGAGCGAGCCCATCTCGACGCGCGAGACCCGCCCGTGCTCGTCAACGCGAATGCGCAGCGCCGGTCCTGCGTACGGCAGGTAGCCGATTTGTTCACCGCCGCCCGGCAGGCTGCCCTGCTCGTTGCCGGCATCAGCGCAGAACTTGCTCACCTGGCCGCTGCTGGCAACCAGCGCGAGCGCCTCCCCAGCGCAGGCCGACTCGTCCACGGCTGGGACGGCCAGCGCTGCGCTCACCCGGATCGGGGCCGCTGTGGCATCGGCATCGACCATCGCCGGCGCGAAGTCGGCAGCACGCATGCCTTTTGGGCGCTGCGGTGGCAGTACCCGCAACAGCGTGTCGGCGAGCACGATGCGATGGGTCGAGTTCGGCTGGTTCTGATCGAAGCTCACGCCTGCACAGCCGGCCTCGTTCTCGCTGCAGCCGTAGCGCGCGCCTTGTGCACTCGTCAAGGTGAGCCGATGCACGACGGGGCCGATGGTCTCTGCACGCAGCGTCCAGCCGGAGGTGCCGCCGATGGTCTGGACCTCGTGGATCAGGGTTTCGCCGCTGCGCCGTGTGCTGGTCGGCGTGGCGCATCGAGGTTCAGGCGGCATGGCGCCAAGCGCCAGCCTGATGCTTTGGGCCGCGCAGGCAGGTGACGAGTCCGAGGGAGCGCGTGCGCGTGCCAACGGCGCTGCTTCGGCGAGCGAGGCAGTGAGCGCCACGAATGGCGTCGCCTCGGAACGCACCGCGGCGGCGGGCTGCGGCGAAGGCCGGGGCGAATCGTCCGCCCCGACCATCCACCACCAGGCAAGCAGCAGCGCCAGGCCGGCGACTGCCAACCCGGCAACTGCCAACCGGGCGATGGCCAGCCCACCTGCCCGCCCGGAGCCTTGCATCGCGGTCGCGCTCATCGCCTGTTCCGGCTGCGGCAGCGTGTCACTGGCAGACGTAGCCCGACATCAGGACCTCGATGTCCGACTGGCCTTCTTCGCCACCTTCATGCAACCGCAGCTTGGAGGTGTGGGCCACCGTGTCGATGCCGGTGGCGCAGGTCAGGCGCGCGAAGACCCACGGCGACCACGGGCTGCTGATGCCATCGGGGTCCAGCGCGTTGGTGTCGGCCCGGAAGTTGATCCAGGTGTTGTCGCGCGTCGGGTTCAGGCCGCTCGGCGAGCCCGCGTACTCCCCCAGGCCCTTCTTCGTGCGGCCCGAATACTCGAGGTACTTGTTGGCCTGGGCCGTGTCCACATTGGTGCCGCCAGCGACCGTTCCCATGAAGTAGGCGATCTCCACCGTCGCGCCGGTGGGCACGGCATGGAACATGTCGTTGATCTCGAAGGTCTCGCCATCCGAGTTCCAGGTCGATGTCGTGTTCAGGTTCGCTCGCATGCCGAAGATGAACTTGTTGGTGGCGTCGCAAGTGCTGCCGTTGGTGCTGTGGCACCAGACCCGTTCGTAAAGCTTGCCGACCACGGCGGTGCCCGTGTCGCCGGTGACCGAGATGTTGGTCGTGCGCTGCGGTACCGAGGTCGCGACGATGTAGCCGTCTGCTGCGTAGCTCGGCAGCGCGGTGATCTTGCAGGTGGCCAGCGTGGCCGATTGGGTGCCGCTCGCGCTCTTCGGATTGCAGGTCGAGAGCACGGGGCTGCCAGAGTCGCTGACGGTGACCCAGCCGGCCTGCGCGCCCGCATGGCAGAGCAGGCCGGCGGCGGCAATGGCAGAGAGCAGGAATCGAGATGTCATGGTGTCTCCTTCGTGTTGTGCGCGGGAACTTCCCGCGCGTTGATGAAGCGATTTGGAGAGGGGTGCGCGCGCCTCATGGTCGGGCGTCGAAGTCGTAGTTCAGCCCGACGAAGATGCCGCGCGGCGCGCCTGGCCCGACGAAGGTGCTGTTCTGCCATTCGCTGGAGTTGTAGTTCCAGCCGCTGGCGCCGATGGCGCCGTTCACCGAGGGGGCGAAGGGGTTCACGCCCAGCCGGCCGGCCGAGGCATAGCCGCGGTCGAAGAGGTTGGTGACCTGCAGGAACACGCTGGTGCGGCGGTTGATCTGGTAGCTGGCGTCGAGGTTGAACACCGCGTAGCCGCCCAGCCGGCCCGAGTTGGCAAAGGGCCGGCCGACCGGCACCAGGTCCTGTTGGAAACCGGTCGCAGCGCACTGCGCCGGCTGGCAGGAAAACAGGCCGGTCTCCTGGTCGCTGCCGCTGGCTTGATGCCGGTTGTTTTCGTTGCCTCGCACATAGGTCGACGAACGAAACTGCATGCCGAGGCCCAGCTTCAGACCCTCGCCGGCGCGCCAGCGGGACTGCAGGTTCAGCGTGTGCAACGGGATGCCGGGCATGCGGTCGCCCGGCTTGACCAAAATCGTGCGGTAGGTGCCGAGGCCGCTGTTGTCACCGGCTGTCGGCGAGGGCAGGTAGACGATGCCGCCGCTGGCGATGCCCTGCGAGTTCTGGTTGAAGTCGGCGCTGCTGTTGTGCGGGCTGGTGACGTAGAACGGGCTCTGGAAAGTGGCCTCGGTATGGGCGTAGTCGACGCTCAGCTCAAAAGGCCCTGCGCTGCCCTTGAGCCCCAGCTCCGCGCCTTGCCGGCGGGTCTTGCCGATGGTGTCGAAGAAGCTGCGGCCATCGGCCACGCCGACGTAGTAGATGTCGTCGTGCAGGTCGGTGCGGAACAGGCTGAAGTTCCACTGCAGGTTGGCGGTGGCCTGGCTGAACTGGCCACGCGCGCCCAGTTCGCCCGAGAGCGAGCGGATCTGCGGCAGGTACGGGTCGCCGGACAGCGTGGTCGGCAGGTTGCAGCCCGGCCCGCGCAGGCTGCGCGCAATCGTGCCGCCTTCCGGGTGAGTGGGGTCTATGGGCACGGGCGTGTCGTCGAAGGCGCAACCCAGCTCCACCACTGAGGGCACGCGTGCCCCGCGGCTGAGGTTGGCGAACATGTTCAGGCCGGCAGCAGGACGCCAGTTCATGCCCAGTGCGGGGTTGAACGAGCGGTAGTCGAAGCTCTCTTCGGTGTTGCTGGTCGAGAAGACGTACTTGTCCAGGTTCTTGTTGTTCACACGCAGCTCGTGCAGCGCGACGTCGCCCTCGGACGATCTCACCAGCAATTGGTTGCTGACGCGGGTGAAGTTGTAGCGGGCCGACGAGGTCAGCGTGAACTCGGGGGCTGGTGTCCAGGTGTCGCTGAAGTAGAGGCTGCCGGTGGTGGAATGCCCGGAGAAGTCGTTGCCCGGCACGTCGTTGGCTGCGGCGTAGTACTGGTCGCCAATCGCGTCGGGATCGGAGTAAACGTTGTGGGAGGCGTCGATCAGCCCCAGGCGCTGTGTCAACTCGTAACGGGTGCTGTTGTGGTCGACCGAAGCCCCGACCATCGCGGCGTGGGTCTTGAGGTTCCAGTTGAGCTGACCGGCGGCACCCGTCGTGGTCTGGTCGAGATGCGTCCTGCTGATCAGCCCGATGGGTGTGCCCACGATCACGCCGCTGCCGGCACTGAACGGGTCACTCGCACCGTTGCGGCCGACGACGATGGCCTCGCTGCCGGGAGGGGCTGCCACCTTGTCGTAGGTGATGCTCATGTCCTCGAAGCCTTCGTAGACATCGCCGTTGAAGCCGTGGCGGCTGCTGGTGCGCCGGTAGACGCGGCCGGTGAGGCTGGTCGTGTCAGAGAGGTCGTAGATGCCCGAGACGGTGAGTTGCAGCAGCTTGTTCCGCGCTTCGTCGGGCGAGGTGTAGACGCTCTCGGGGCGTTGGCGATAGAGCTCGGAGGGGATCAGGCCATTGCCCACCAGGGTGTTGTTCGATGCGAGCACAGTCCCGGTCAGGGTGCCCGACGGCACGGAAACGTCGCCGCGACCGAACAACTGCGCCACGCGCGAAGGCGACGCGTCCCGCCAGCCGTCTTCGTGAAACAGGTTGAGTGCAGCGAAGCCGGCGAGGCCGTCATCGTTGGCGCCACCCGAAAGCTGCATCTGCCGGCGGCCCCACGAGCCGCCAAGCAACGAGGCTTCCACGCCGGGCGCGGAGTAGCCGCTCTTGCTGTGCACCGCAATCGCGCCGCCCAGCGTGTTCAGGCCGAAGAGCGGATTCGAGCCTGGAAAGAGGTCGAAGCGTTCGATGGCGTTGAGCGGGATCAGATCCCAGTTGACGACATCTCCGAAGGGTTCGTTGACGCGGACACCGTCGAAGAATACCGAGAGGCCTTGCGGTGTGCCAATCTGCGGGCTGGCCGTGAAGCCGCGGTAGTTCACGTCCATCTGGAAGGGGTTGCCGGCGTAGTCGTTGATGTTGACGCCCTGCATCTCCCGGTTCATGTAGTCGCCAATGTTCAGCGCACGCGACTCACGGATCTCGGTGCGGGTGGCACTTTGAACGTTGGCCGGAATCTGGTCCTTGGAGACGCCTGAGCCAGGCAGAGGGCCAATGTCGACCGGGCGCTGGCCGCGGATCAGGACGATTTGCGCGGGGGTCGCAGAAGCAGCCGCGTCCGGCGGAGCAGCTGTCTGCTGCGCGACCGCGATGCTGCACCCGGCAATGAGTCCAACCGCCACCAACTTCTGGACAGGCCGATACGGTAAAGCACCGCTCTGAACGTGCATGTGAATGAACCCATTTCGATGGCGTGTTCGCGACCGCGTTGCGGCCATGGCAGAGCTTGAGGCGAGCCGTATTGCCTCCTCGAACCTCGTTGTGATCGCGTCCTGATTTCACGACAGGCATTGCTTTGCATTGCCGCCTTGATGCAACGATATGAGCCAGTACACAGAAAGCATTGGGAAAATTTCCCGCTCACTGGTCGGTGGATTCCCTACGGGCTTCCTGAGCCTGCGAGTGCAGCTTTTTCCGGCGCACGCAGTGCGCGAGCAAGAGCACGTGCCGAGCGCACGGAGAGATGTCGAACGCCATCCTGATGAACGCGATGGCCGCGTGCATCAAGGCGACCGCCAGAATGCGGCCTCACAGACACAGGGCGCTGTCGAGCGTTGGCGAGTTGGCGATTCCGGGAACGCGGCGGAAGCCGATATCGCAGTGGCGATGGTGCGGGGGGCCACATGACCGGCATGTGGCAGAGACCGTGAGTTCGATCGCCGGCGACCAGTGACGGCAATCGCTGCGGAGCGGCCGCGGCCAAGATGCCAAACCAACGGCACCGTGAGGCACCGGCTTTCGTCATCGACCGGCACTGGACCCCAGGTTCACATGAAATTGCGCGTGTGCAGCGCCGCCAGCCGCTCGGCCTCTTCGTTGGCGAAGCCCAGGCGGGTCAGCCGGGCGCGGCGGCCGGTGGCCATGTCGGCCTGCAGGCGCGAGACGGCCTGGTGGCCGCGGGCGACGGCGGCGGGTGTGAGGCCGCCGGAAGCGATCACGACCAGCGAGTCGAAGACCTCTTCGTTCAGGCCAGTGGTGTTGGCCAGCGCCTCGTAGCGCTGCTCCACGGCGTTGCGCAGGCTGTTGAGAAACTCGGGCTGCGCGGCAAGGCGGTGTTCCAGGTGGGCCATGCCAAACGCGACGTGGCGGGCCTCGTCGCGCGCGGCCAGGCGGGCGATCTGGCGGGTCACAGGGTCGGGTGCGTGTTCGTGCAGGAAGTTCAGCAGGTTGACGAAGCTGCCCTCGCCGAGCACAGCCAGCAGGAAGCTGGCAATCGAGAAATCAGGCACCCCAAACAGCGTTTGCAGCGAAGCCTGGCTGCCGGCGGTGGACAGCCCGGGCTCTGCGCCACGCAGCGTGGCGCGGCGGTTGAACACTTCCACGTGCCGGGCTTCGTCTGCGCACTGCAGCGCCAGCAGCTGCATCACCTCACGGTAATGCGGGTGGATCTGGCCGAGGTAGCGCGCGGGCACCAGCAGGGCCGCGTTCTCGTTCTCGATCAGGTAGGTCATGACCTGCACGACCGCGGCTTCCAGCTCGGGGGCCAGGCTGAATTCGGCCTGCCAGTCGACGGCGGTCTCGGGGTCCCACTGCGCCGCCGCCGCTTGCCGGTAGAGCTCGCCGGCGCTGGCGGCCCAGAGCTCGTCGCGCTGGCGAAGGGCGAAATCGAAGGGCGGACTGCCGGCTTCCACCTGGGCACCGCGCGCAGCCAAGCCCCAGCCGGCCGAGGCTTCGGCTGCGAGCATCTGGCCCGGCAACAGCTGCGCGTGGCCGGTGTGCTGCGCATCGCGCCAGCGGCCTTCGGCCTGCACGTTGCGGGTGAGCACTGCGGAGGCAACGGCACCGCTGCCCGTGGTCTCGAAGCGCAGGGCATGGCCCACGCTGCGGCACCAGGCGGCCAGGTGCAGGTCCCACTCGGGCGCATTGCCTTGCACGCGCAGCTCGCCGCCCAGCGGCACCCGGGCCAGCGCGCGCCGCAACAGCAGCAGCGCGCCCTGGTCCAGGCCCAGCGCCTCAATATCGATAGTCAGCGGGCAGGATTCGGCCATCGGCACTGTAGAACTGTTCGTCATCCACACCCCGCGCCAGCAGCTCGTAGCCGCTGGTGCGGCCGACCCGCCACTCGCGCAGGCCTTCCAGCTCCAGCAGCGGGCGCACCTGCGGGTCGTCCCAGCGCATGGCCAGCAGCAGCGAGGTGAAGCGGGCGATCAGCTCGGCCGGTGCGCCCGGGCTGGTGGTGAAGTTGCAATGGTCGTAGAGGCCAGTGCGGGCCAGCACGCGGGTGCTGCCGGAAGGTAAGGTGCCGTCCAGCCCGAAGGCCAGGTGGTTGCCGTCGATCAGGCAGCAGGCGTCCACCTCGCCGGCCATCAAGGCCCTGGCGGCGTCGCGCTCGCCGCCGATGTGGTCGCCATGCTTGCCGCCCAGCACGTCGAAGCGGCGCACCGTGAAGTCGCGCCCGCCCACCAGGCCGGCCTGGCGCAGGTGGTCCAGCGGGATCAGCGTGGCCTGCGGCGAATCGATGGCGCCCACGCCCAGCGTCTTGCCGCGCAGATCGGCCAGTTGCTGCAGCGGGCTGTCGGCCTTCACGACGATGACCGAACGCAAGTCGCAATCGGTGTCGCGCATGGCAATGGCCTGCACATCCAGCCCGCGGCTGGCGGCGATGCGGTGGGCCCGCACCCAGGCCAGCGGCGAGTTCCAGGCCAGGTGGATGCTGCCGTCAAACTGGGCCTCGACCTGGCGCTCGTAGTTCGAATACAGCACGTAGTCGAAGCTGAGGCCGTGCTGCGCGAAGAAGGCCTTGAAGCCTTCCCAGATGGTGACCACCTTGGGGGCATAGGCCACGGCGCCCATGACCAAGGTTTGTGTTGTCGGCTCACTCATGCCAGCGCTCCTCAGAACAGCGGCAGGCCGGTGATGGCCTTGCCGATGAAGTCATAGGCCACGTCGGACGTGGGGCCCATCACGCTGGCGGCCCGAGCGTCGCGGAACAGGCGCTCGATGCCGGCTTCCTTGCGGAAGGCCGCACCGCCGCACACGCGCATCGCGATGTCGGTCACCTCCAGCGCGGTTTCGGCGGTAGCGGCCTTCACCTCCAGCACGCGCAGCATGGTGTCGGGCCGGCTGGTGGCAATCGCGTCCAGCGTGTCCTTCAGCAGCGCCTGGGCCATGTCGGTCTTGATGCGGGCGCGGGCCAGGTAGGCGCGAATGGTCGGCAGGTCGGCCAGCGAGCTGTCCAGGTGCAGATGGCGGGTGCCGCTCACATGGGTGATGGCGCGCGACAGGGCGCCTTCCATCAGACCGGTGGAGCAGGCGGCGCTGAGCGTGGAGAACCAGGGCAGCACCACGCCCATCATCGCGTCGAAGCCCTTGCCGTCTTCGCCCAGTTGGTCGTCTGCCGAGACGGCCACGCCGGTGGCGGTGATTGGGGTAGAGGCGTTGCCGCGCAGGCCCAGGCCGTCGTAGCCGGACTGCTGGCTTAAGGCCGCCAGCTTGGCGCCCACCAGCCACAGCGTGCTGGCACCCTCGGCCGCCAGCGGCTTGCTGGACCAGACGTAGCTGTCGGCCTCGAAGGCCGAGGTGACCCAGCTCTTGCGCGCGTCCAGGATCACCTGAGCGCCATTGGCCCGGGCGGTGCCGGTGGGGGCCCAGAAATGGCTGCGCGAATCGGCCTCGGAGAAGGCCAGCGTGGTCAGGTGCTTGCCCTGCGCAATGGCCTGACGCACCGGCAGCTTGCCGAAGGATTCCAGCACCACCGCGCCGCAGTAGTGCATGCACACCACCATGGCGGTGGACGGGCAGGCCTGCGCGATGCGGCTCACCACCTCGGCCGCTTCCCGCAGCCCCAGGCCCAGCCCGCCCACCTCGGTGGCCGAGACCAGCCCCAACAGGCCTGCCTCGCCCAACGCACTGATCGCCTCTCGCGGGAAACGTCCCTCTCGGTCGGTCTGCACAGCGCGCGGCTCGATGATGCCAGTGACGATGGGGGTGAGGGTTTCGACGAAGGTCATGGTGAGCGGAAGAAGTGGAGCCCGCATTGTCGTCAATGACGGGACCCACCACTGCGGGAAATTCCTTCGTGCAAAGGGTGAACAGGACGCTGCGGTGGATGCCGCTGGTGCATCGGTCCAGAGGCTGCTACGATGTAGTTAATTAGCCAATTAGCGAAATAACAAAGTCATGCAGGAAGAGAACGTGTTTGCGGCGCTGGCGTCCACGCCGCGCAGGAAGATCCTGGCTTACCTTTCAGAAGCTTCGTTGACCGCCGGCGAAATCGCCGAGCGTTTCGAGATGACCAAGCCGTCGCTTTCCAAGCACTTGCGCATCCTCGAGCACGCAGGCCTGGTGAAGAGCGAAAAGCGCGGCCAGTTCGTTCACTACAGCCTGGCCGACGACAACATGCTGGGCAAGCTGCACGACTTCGTCGCGGCCTTCTGCCCTGTCGGCGGGCCGCTCAAGAAGGAAAGCGCTGCGCTGGCCAAGGCCAGGAAGCGCACCGCCACCTGACAACCCGACGCTGCCGTCGTGAAAACTGAGCGAACACCGCATTGGAGGAAGAAGCCATGACCGCATCGCTTGCACTGCCGCCCGGCGCCGCCCGCAGGAAAACTGTGCAGACGGCAACGTTTCCCTCCGTGACCTTGCCCACCGGCCCCGGCCGAGTTCCGGTCGAGGTGAGCCTGGTCGCCCAGCTCGGTCATGGTGCTGGCACCAAGCTGTTTTTCCAGGCACTGGCCCGACAGCAACGGCATGCCAGGTTTGTCGACGAACTGGACGAACCTTCGGCCAAGCTGGGCAGCACAGACTTCGCCAAAGGCGACGCCACGGCGCTCTACTCGTTTGGCGTCGGTCACGGCGGCCATCCTTTCCATCGGCATGCAGGCCATCGCGTGTTCACTGCCATCTCCGGCAGTGGCGGCGCCCAGCTCCGATTTTCAAGCGCGACACCTGCGGAGCTGGCGCAAGACCCGGAAAGCTTCTTGCGCGCCTTGCGCCATGTGAACGTGCCGCCGGATTGCCTGTTCACGGTTCGGTTCTCCGGTGAGACCTGGCACCAGTTCGCGCCGCTGCATGCCCACCTGGGCCACCCCGCATTCTTCGCGCTGTCCACGCACACCAATGAACTGGGCGGAGCGCTGTCGGACGCGATGCGGCAGCAGGTGCTGGCAGACCAGGGCGACATTCCGTCGCTGACCGAACTGCTGCCGGCAGCGATCGCGCAGTTGCTGAACGCAGCACAACCCAAGCCGGGCGAAGTGCCCACCACAGCCCTGTCCCTGCACGACAGGCCCGGCAGCCTGCTGGAGGCAGCATGCAAGCGCTACCGCTCCGGGGTCGGCCACCTGCACCGGTTGCGCGCGGGCTTCTGGACCCGACCCGGTTTCGTCAGCACGCTGCATCCTGCGCGGGTGTTGGAGGCCCAAGAGCTCGCCAGCCATTCCCTGTTGCGCCACGAACTCACCGACCGAACCGTCCATCACCAGGACAGCTTCTCGATGCTCGTGCCTGCACCTGAGCCGGCGGCCTTCGATGCCAGCCAATGGCTGGCCGCCTTACTCGATGGCTTCCTGGACAACCCGCCGCTCGGGGTGTCCCGGTTGATGACAATCCGAAACGCCCTGGTCCGCCCTCTCAAGCTGAGGACCTCGCCGCTGGGCTGCCCGGTCTCGTCACTGCTGGCACCCACGACGCATGCGCGCTTCGCCGAACGCTTTCCAGTCCGCGCACAAGAGATCAGCCCTGACGGGCGGCTGGCACAGGTCATCCTCGGGGCCGACGACAGGCACCTGATGTTCCGCACCTGTGCGAGCGTGCGCCTGCTGGACAACGGCGCCATCGAGTTTTCGCTGGCGACGCGCGTGGCCTGCAAGAACCTGTTCGGCAGGCTCTACATGGCCGCCATCGCGGCCACGCATCGCCAATACATTGCGCCAACGATGCTGGCGCATGCGGTGACATCAGCGCTGGGGCAGCGGACGCATCCGGCCCCTGGCTGACACCCCGCTGAAGCCCCGCCGGCGCCGTTCAGCGCACTTCGGTGACGAACTGATCGAGCGGCCGGCGAACCTTGGTCAGGTTGACCAGCCAGTCGCCTTCAGCCTGGCGGTAGCCCAGCGGCAGGATCACCGCGCTGCGCAGGCCGCGCGCGCGCAGGCCGAGGATCTCGTCGAGCTTGTCGGGGTCGAAACCTTCCATCGGCGTGGCGTCCACCTTTTCCTCGGCAGCGGCGATCACCGCGGCGCTGAAGGCGATGTAAGCCTGGCGCGCGGCGTGCTGGAAGTTGACTTCCGCGGGGCGCTGCGGGTAGGTGTTGAGCAACTGCTGGCGGTAGTTCTCCCAGCCTTCGTTGCGGGCGCCGCGGACCTCGTTCGTCAGGTCGAACATGTGGTTGATGCGGTCGGCGGTGTAGTTGTCCCAGGCGGCGAACACCAGCAGGTGCGAGCCGTCGGTGATCTGCGCCTGGTTCCAGGCGATCTCGCGGATGCGGGCGCGAACCTCGGGATTGGTCACCGAGATGATTTCGAACGGCTGCAGACCGCTGGAGGTCGGCGCCAGGCGCGCGGCTTCGATGATGCGATCGACCTTGTCCTGCGGCACGGCGCGGGACGGGTCCATCTTCTTGGAGGCATAGCGCCAGGTGAGCAGTTCGATGAGGTTCATGGCCTGAAGAGGAGAGTGGTGTTTTTGAATTCTCCGCCCTCCGGGAAAGAGCCGTTGGCAGCACGAATGCCCGGGCTGTGCTAGGGCCTCGGTACCCGGCGACGTTCGCTGCCGCACGGACGGGCCCACTCCCGCGGGCATAAGGTCAGGGAACCGCTTGGGGCGCAGGCCTGGAGCTCGCGCCATCGTCCACTCACTCAGGAGAGACACATGAAGCCATCCGCCACCGCGGCGCCCGACAGCGCAGGCGCCGACAAAGACCTTGCCGAGCAGGCTCGCCCCGGCCACGGCATTCCGTCTCAGGACCCAGATCCCTCCGCGCAGATGCCACTGGGGCCGCAGGAGGCGGCGCGCGAGGCCAAGTCGGTGCTGGTCGCGGGAGGTGTGGTGGCCGGCATGGCCGCGGGCGCTGCCGTCGGCGTCGCAGTGGCTGGCCCGGTAGGGGTGGTGGCCGGGGCAACGCTTGGCGCCGTGGCCGGCGCGCTGGGTGGCGCCGCCGCTGGCGCCGAACGGGAAGCCGACGTTTGAGCCGCCGCGCGCCTCACTCCGCCAGGCGCAGCAGCGCTTCCTTGGCGGACGGGAAGACGGGGTCGATGCGCAGCGCGTGCTGGTAGCTTTCGCGGGCCAGGGCCTTGTTGCCCTGGGCCAGGTAGGCAGCGCCAAGGCTGTCCCAGGTGTTGGCGGCGTTCGGGTAGAGCGCGGTATTGATCTTGAGCACGGCCAGGCCGGTCTCCAATTGACGCTGCGTGACCAGGTTCATGCCGACCTCATTGAGGTAGCTCTCTTTGCCGGCATCATCCCTGGCATCCCGCAGCGCCTGGTAGGCCTTCAGCGCGGGCTCGTATTCACCGGCCAGCAGCAGCTCGCGCGGCAGGCGTTCGCCGTCGCGCAGGCGCGGCAGCCGCTCGGTCTTTCCTTCCGGGCCATGCAGCAGCAGGGCTTGCGCGCCATCGGTGCCCAGCTCGAAGCTGCGTTCGCGCGGCTGCTCGCGCTGCAGGTAGCGGTTGGCGCCAATGGTCACCAGCTCGCTGCTCGGCAGGCCGGCAAAGCCCAGTTGCAGGCGGTTGCCGTCACGGGTCACCACGGCCACCTGCTCACCGTTGACGCGGTAACGCCCGGGCGCGCTGGCCAGCGCCTGGGCGCTGGTGGACAGGGCTGCATGGGCTTTCACGCCGGGCCAGCCATAGGCAAAGGCGACGGCTTGCTGCAGCTCGCTCATCAAGGCGGGCTGGTTGGCGTTGATCATCACCACCACGCCCTGGCCACTGGTCTGGCTGCCGATGAGCATCGTGCAGAAGCCTTCGTCCCAGCCGCCGTGGGCGAAGTATTTCTGGCCGTCGAAATCCGGCATGCCCAGGCCCAGGCCGTAGCCGCTGCCCAGGCGCGGCGTGAGCATGTCCTGCGCCAGCGCGGCAGACACCCGAGGGCTCTGGCCCTTGAGCGCCTGCTGGATTTCGATCACGAACCTGGCCAGGTCTTGTGAGGTGGTCCACAGTCCGGCCGCGGCCATTTCGGGATAGGTGTTGCGCTTGCCGGTCAGCGCGCTGCCGTCGGGCAGCACGCCTGCGGCGGCACGCGGCAGCAGCGCGGCCGGCAGGGGATTGCTGAAGCTGCTGTCCACCATGCCCAGCGGGCCCAGCACGCGTTGCTGCATCAGCACCGGGAAGCTCTGCCGGGCCACGTCGGCCATCAGCAGCTGGGCCACGGTGTAGCCGCCGCCGGAATAGCGCCAGGCGCTGCCGGGCAGCTGGTCGACCCTCACCGGGGCAGAGTTGGCAGGCGGCGCGCCGTTGAGGATGGCCACGGTGTCCGGGAACGGGGTGCCCGCCGTGTAGCCGTTGAAGCCATGCACCGTGAGCCCGCCGGTGTGGCTGAGCAGGTGGGCCAGCGTCACCGGCACCTTGTCGGTGAATTCGTTGGCCGGGATCTGCCAGGATTTCAGCCGCGCATTGACCGGCTGCTGCAGGCTCAGTTCACCGGTTTGCACCATGCTGAGCGCCCCGTAGGCCGCCACCGGTTTGCTGACCGAGCCGGCCAGCAGCAGAGTGCTGGCCGTCATCGGTATGCCGGCCTCCCGGTCCGCCAGGCCGTAGGTGCGGGTCCAGGCGATGCTGCCGTTGTTGACCACCGTGAGGGTGACGCCCGGCACGCCGTAGTGCCGCATGCGTTCGGCCAGCGACCACGGCTTGTCTCCCTCGAAGCTCACCGGCGGACGCAGGCCGTTTTCGACGGCAGCCACCTTGGCCGCCACATCCTCGGCGGCCCAGACCGGGTGGGCACCGGCCGCGAACACGGCGCTCAACAAGGCGGCCGACAGGCGGGGCAAGGTCATCGGGGGCGTTGCAGGCATGTTGCGCGAGGGGTTGGTGTTGATCTGGACGAGCTTAGCGACACCCCCTGGCGTACAGGCGCGCTTGCGACGAACGGCCGCATGGGCGGACCAGCTGCAGCGGCGTGCGATCAACATCGGCTGCAGCGCGGGCGATTGCCCGGGATCACGCTTGGGGAGTGGCGTTGTCCCTCGCTTGTGCCCCTCCGGCACAGGCCTATGCTGGCCAGCTCATCATGCGAGCCCGCCCGGCTCGCCACGGCAGGAGACAAGGCCATGGGTCGCATTGCAGCAGCTGTTCTCTCGCAACTTTCTGCGCCTCGCCCTGCGCGCGCTGTGGTGCACGGTCTCCTGGTCACGGGCCTGTGCCTGGGCATGCAGGCGCTGGCGGCAGAGTTCCCGGCCGGCCAGGTGACCCTGCTCCCGCTGCCGGCAGGTGCGCTCCAGGGCAGCGGCGTGGGCTTGAACGACTGGGGGCTGGTGGCGGGCACCAGCGGCGCGGGCGGCGCTTCGCCTGTGCATGCCACGCTCTGGCAGCACGGCGTGTCCATCGTGCTGCCCGGTCTCAGCAACCAGGGCTACGCGACGGCCAACGATGCCAACGAGCGCGGCTGGGTGGTGGGCGTCAGCGTCGCGGCCAACGGCGACCCGCATGCCACGCTGTGGCGCCGCGGCAGCATCGGCTACCACGCGCAAGACCTGGGCACGCAAGGCACCGGCCGCTACAGCACGGCGGTGGCCGTCAACGCCAGCGGCCTGGTGGCCGGCTACAGCACCTTCGTGGTGACCAACACGCTGGACGCCCGCGCCACCCTCTGGCCCGCAGGCGGCCAGGCGGTAGACCTGGGCACGCTGGGCGGCAGCTTCAGCAGCGCCTACGGGCTGAACCGCGCCGGCCAGGTGGTGGGCGCCAGCGCCACGGCAAACAACAGCGCCATCCACGCCGTGCTCTGGCGAGACGGCAACATGCTGGACCTCGGACCCGGCTATGCCAACCAGATCAACGACAGCGGCCACATCGTGGGCATGGACGATGCCAGCCGGGCTGTTCGCTGGCTGCCAGATGGCACGCGGGTTTTGCTCGGCACGCTGGGCGGCAGCTTCAGCAGCGGCGCGGCCGTCAACAACGCCGGCCAGATCGCCGGCTGGGCCAGCATTCCCAGCGACACGCTGTTCCACGCCGTCTACTGGCAGGACGACGTGGCCGTGGACCTGAACGACTTCCTGGATGACGAGGCCCGCGCCGACGGCTGGTACCTCAGCTATGCCACCGGCATCAACGCCGCAGGCCTGGTCACCGGCGCCGCGTTCCGCGCCGGCACGGCAGAAATGCGGCCCTTCGTGGTGAAGCTGCCGAGGGCCGCGGGGCGAGTCGGTGAAATGTGAAGCCCACGGTGTCACCATGCGAATAATTGGCTAACGTGTTCTCGGTGCCGGCGTCCACGCCGCACCGGAAGATCCGGGCCTACCTGTCAGAGGCACCCTTGACCGTGGGCGGGATCGCCGAGTGTTTCGAGATGACCAAGCCATCGCTTTCCAAGCATTTGCGCGTCCTCGAACAGGCGGGCTTGGTGAAGCGCGAGAAGCGCGGCCAGTTCGTGCACTACAGCCTGGTCGACGACAACATGCTCGGCACGCTACACAACTTCGTCGCGGCCTTCTGCCCTGTCGACGGGCCGCTCAAAAAGGAAAGCGCTGCGCCGGCCAAGGCCAGGAAGCGCACTGCCACCCAGTCCGCGCGCCACAGATCGAAGCCGACGAGCGATTGGCCCAGGTCATCCTCGGCGCAGACGACAGGCACCTGATGTTCCGCACCTGCGCCAGCGTGCGCCTGCTGGACCAAGGCGCCATCGAATTCGCGCTGTCGACCCGCGTCGCATGCAAGAACCTGTTCGGCCGCCTGTACATGGCCGCCATCTCCGCGACGCACCGGAAGTACATCGCGCCAACGATGCTGGCGCATGCGATGGGGGCAGTGGAGACGGCGTTCAGGTGACGGCCATCCCGCCGATCTGATGCACATCAAGCACGACGCGCGCATCGGTGGCACGATCGCCTTCGCCCGGCAAGAGCCGGTACGAAGGCCGCCCCCATGGAGTTCAAGGACTACTACAAGCTACTCGGTGTCGAGCGCACGGCGAGCGCGGAGGACATCAAGAAGGCTTTCCGGCGCCTCGCCCGCAAGTACCATCCGGACGTCAGCAAGGTGCCGGATGCGCAGGCGCGCATGCAGGAACTGAACGAGGCCCACGAGGTGCTTCGCGACCCGGAGAGGCGCGCCGCCTACGACAACATCGGCCAGGGCCGGCAAGGCGGCGAGGAGTTCCGCCCGCCCCCGGGCTGGGACGCGGGCTTCGAGTTCAGCGGCGGCCCGCCGGACGGCTTCGGCGACGGCAGCCACAGCGACTTCTTCGAATCGCTCTTTGGCGCCGCGCGCCGCGGTGCCCGTGCGCGCCACAGCGAACGCGGACAGGACCACCACGCAAAGATCGTGGTGCCGCTCGAAGACAGCTTCCGCGGCGCGACGCGCGAGCTGAGCCTGCACAGCCCGACGCTGGACGCCAGCGGCCAGATGGTGCTGCACGAGCGCACGCTGCAAGTCGGAATCCCGAAGGGCATTCGTGCCGGCCAGCAGATCCGTCTGGCCGGCCAGGGCTCGCCCGGGTTCGGCGGCGGGCCGACCGGTGACCTCTACCTTGAGATCGAGTTCGCGCCGCACGCGCTGTACCGCGTTGACGGGCACGATCTCTATCTCACGCTGCCCGTCGCACCCTGGGAGGCCGCGCTCGGCGCCGCAGTGCGCGTGCCGACGCCCGAGGGCGCGATCGAGATGAACGTGCCGGCCGGCTCGCAGGCCGGCCGCAAGCTGCGCCTGCGCGGACGCGGCATTCCGGGCAGCGGGCCGAACTCGCCGCCAGGAGACTTCTACGTCACGCTCGAAGTCGCGCTGCCGCCGGCCGACACAGACAAGGCGCGGGCGCTGTACCGGCAGATGGCGCAAGACCTCGCCTTCGACCCGCGCGGCCACCTTGGTGAATGAACTGGAGGCTGGCCCATGCACAGCGAAACCATGTTGATCGGGGTTTGCCTGAGCGACGAGCATGCGCTCGATCTTGAGATGTTCGCGCAAGCCTGCGGCACGGCCGCCGACGAGATCAGGGAGTTCATCGATGCGGGCCTGCTGCGCCCGGCGGTCGAACAGCCCGTGTGGCGCTTCGGTGGCGAGGAACTCGCCCGCGTGCGGCGCATTCGCCGCCTGCAGCGCGACTTCGAGGCCAACCTGGACAGCGTCGCGGTGATGCTGGACCTGACGGACGAGATCAAGCGCCTGCGCGCGGCGTTGCGCCGCGCCGGCATTGAGGCCTGAACACATGCCCATGGACAAACGCCAGACCTGGAACGTCGGCTACTGGATTGTTGCGCTGCTGGTGCTGATGCTCGCGCAGAGCTTCTGGCAGAGCGCCACGCAGATCGAGGCCGTGCCGTACAGCGCGTTTGAAAAGGCGCTGGCCGATGGCCGCATCACCGAGATCACGATCTCCGACAGCACCCTCATCGGCACGCTCAAGTCGCCCGAAGCAGGCAAGACGCTGCTCGTTGCCACGCGCGTCGAGCCCGAGCTCGCCGCCCGGCTGGAGAAGTATGGCGTGCCCTACAAGCGCGTGATTGAGAGCCCGTGGCTGCGCGACCTGCTGTCCTGGATCCTGCCCGCGCTGATCTTCTTCGGCCTGTGGTTCTTCGTGATCCGCCGCTTCACCGACAAGCAGGGCATGGGCGGCTTCATGGCGATCGGCAAGAGCCGCGCCAAGGTCTACGTCGAGAACCACACCGGGGTCAGCTTTGCCGACGTTGCCGGCGTCGACGAGGCCAAGGAGGAGCTCAAGGAGGTGGTTGACTTCCTGAAGCAGCCGCAGGAGCACAGCCGGCTCGGCGCGCACATCCCCAAGGGTGTGCTGCTCGTTGGCCCGCCCGGCACCGGCAAGACGCTGCTGGCCAAGGCGGTGGCCGGCGAGGCCGGCGTGCCCTTCTTCTCGATCTCGGGCAGCGAGTTCGTGGAGATGTTCGTTGGCGTCGGCGCAGCGCGTGTGCGCGACCTGTTCGAGCAGGCACGCTCGAAGGCGCCCGCGATCATCTTCATCGACGAGCTCGATGCGCTCGGCCGCGCGCGCGGCGCCTTCCCGGGACTGGGCGGCCACGACGAGAAGGAGCAGACGCTGAACCAGTTGCTCGTCGAGATGGATGGCTTCGACACCTCGGCAGGCCTGATCATCCTGGCCGCGACGAACCGGCCCGAGATCCTCGACACCGCGCTGCTGCGCGCCGGCCGCTTCGACCGCCAGGTGCTCGTGGACCGGCCCGACAAGATCGGCCGTTTGCAGATTCTGCAGGTGCATGTGCGCAAGGTGCGGCTGGCCGCCGGCACGAAGCTCGACGAGGTGGCCGCCATCACGCCCGGCTTCAGCGGCGCGGACCTGGCCAACCTGGTCAATGAGGCGGCACTCGCCGCGACGCGTCGCCATGCCGACGAGGTGACGCTGGCGGACTTCACCGTCGCGGTCGAGCGCATCGTCGCCGGGCTTGAGCGCAAGAGCCGCGTGCTGAACCTGCACGAACGCCGCGCCGTCGCTTACCACGAGATGGGCCATGCGCTGGTCGCGCTCTCACAGCCGGGCTCGGACGCGGTGCACAAGGTCTCGATCATCCCGCGCGGCATCGGCGCGCTCGGCTATACGATCCAGCGCCCCACCGAGGACCGCTACCTGATGACACGCGGCGAACTCGAACGCAAGATCGCCGTGCTGCTCGGCGGCCGCGCGGCCGAGATGCTGGCGCTCGGCGAGATCTCCACCGGCGCCGCGGACGATCTCGCAAAGGCGACCGACATCGCGCGCGAGATGGTCACCCGCTACGGCATGGACGAAGGCCTCGGCCCGGTGGCCTACGAAGCGCCACGCGCGCCGGCAGGCGAGGCCATGGCTTGGCCAGGCAACGGCCGGACGCTTTCGGAGGACACGCTGCGCCGCATCGACGCAGCGGTGGCACAGCTCGTCGGCGCCGGTCTCACGCAGGCGGCGCAGCTGCTGACCACCCACCGCGACCTGCTTGAGCGAGGTGCGCAACAACTGCTCGAACGCGAGACGCTGGACGAGGCGGCGCTGCGCAGCCTCACCGCCGGGCTCGGTGAGGGGCAAGAACTGGACTGAAGTCGAAGGATTCCTTCGTGGGAATTTGCTGAGAGCTCCCGTTTGCAGGACTGGCGATACCGGCGAGGAATCTCTTGAGAATCAAGCGTGGGTTGTGCAGTTGAATACGAAGGTGACCTGCTTTTCATCGTTCACACCCACTGGCGCCGTTGAGAGCGCGAGTGGAATTGTTCGAATCGTCAACGAGTCGATGTACTCATTCGGGTCGTCCTGGTCTCCCAGTCGTACGGTGATTCGCCGTTGTGAATGTCCGCTCAGGGTCGTTCACAAACACCCCTACCTGAAATCCCGGCTTACCGTGCTCTCCGCCAGCCTCCCCAGCATCGGGCTCAGGTCCTCGGCGTAGGCAATGATCAGGTTGCAGACATCGCCCTCGCGCTGCCAGTGGCCATAGAGCATCAGCAGGCGGGCGCGCAGCAGCGGGATGCGGAAGCGTTCCCGTTGGCGTTGCCAGCAGATGGCCTGCACGACGCCGGTTTCGTCTTCCAGGGAGACGAAGATGGTGCCGTGGGCGGTGGGCGGCTGCTGGCGGGTGGTGACGATGCCGGCGTAGCGCACTGCGTCGCCGTCGACCTTGTGGCTCAGCATTTCGGCGGTCAGCAGGCGGCGCTTGTTGAGCTGGGGGCGCAGCAGTTCCAGTGGGTGACGGCGCAGCGTGAGGCCGGTGCTGGCGTAGTCGAAGACGATGTCTTCGCCCTCCGGCGCAGCGGGCAATTCCAGCTTTTCTTCTTCGACGGGTGCGGGCTGCAGCAGGGCCGGTGGGCGGCGCAGCGCGGCAGCGTCCCAGACCTGCTGGCGGCGATGGCCGGCGAGCGAGGCGAGCGCGTCGGCACCAGCCAGCAGGCGCAGTTCGCCCTGCTCGAGCGCGGCGCGGCGCGCGAGGTCGCCGGTGCTGGTGAACGGGCCGTCCTGCAGGCGGGATTGCTCGATGCGGAGCGCCACCTCTTCCGGCAGGCCCCCGACGCGGTGCAGCCCCATGCGCACCGCAGGCGCCTGGATGTCGCCCTCCAGCCGGGTTTCGAAGCCGCTGTGCTGCACGTCCACAGGCAAGACCTTCACGTCGTGTCGGCGCGCGTCCTGCACCAGTTGTGACGCGGAATAAAAACCCATGGGCTGGGAGTTCAGCAGGCCGGTCAGGAACTCCGCCGGGTAATGGCATTTGAGCCAGCTGCTGGCATAGACCAGCAGCGCAAACGACACCGCGTGGCTCTCCGGGAAGCCGTAGGAGCTGAAGCCCTTGATCTGCTCGAAGACGCCTTCGGCAAAGTCCAGCGGCAGGCCCTTGGCCAGCATGCCGCCGATCAGGCGGTCCCTGTATTTCCCGACGTCGCCATGACGCTTCCAGGCAGCCATCGCGCGGCGCAGGCCATCGGCCTCGCCGGGGCTGAAGCCGGCGCCGAGGATGGCGATCTGCATGCACTGCTCCTGGAAGATCGGGATGCCCAGCGTGCGGTGCAGCGCGTCTTTCAGCAGGTCGCCGCCCGGCGTCTCGAAGCTCAGCGAGGAGTCTTCGCGCCGCTGCTGGCGGCGCTTCAGATACGGGTGCACCGCGCCGCCCTGGATCGGCCCCGGCCGCACCAGCGCCACCTCCACCACCAGGTCGTAGAAGTTCTCCGGCCGCAGGCGCGGCAGCATGCTCATCTGCGCGCGGCTTTCGATCTGGAAGACGCCGACGGTGTCGGCCTTGCAGATCATCTCGTAGGTGGGCTGGTCGCCTTGCGGGATCTTGTAGATCTCCAGCGTTTCGCCGAGGCGCCGGCTCACCATGTCCAGCGTGCGGCGGATGGCGCTGAGCATGCCCAGGGCCAGCACGTCGACCTTCATCAGGCCCAGCGCGTCGAGGTCGTCCTTGTCCCATTGGACGACGGTGCGGTCCTTCATGGCCGCGTTTTCGATCGGCACCAGGCGCGAGAGCGCGCCACTGGTCAGCACGAAGCCGCCGGTGTGCTGCGAGAGGTGGCGCGGGAAGCCCATGACCTGGGTGCTGAGCTGCAGCCACTGGCGCACCGCCAGATCGGTGGTGTCGATGCCGGCTTCCTGCAGGCGGGCGCGCTGGGTCTGGGCCTGGGCGCTGCCGTCGTCGCTTTGCCAGTCGTCCCAGTGGTGCAGGTTGCTGGTGAGCTTCTCGATGGTGGCCAGCGGAATGCCCACGGCCTTGCCCACGTCGCGCAGCGCGCTGCGCGGGCGGTAGCTGATCACCGTGGCGGTGAGTGCGGCGCGGTCGCGGCCGTACTTCTCGTAGAGGTGCTGCATGACCTCTTCGCGGCGCTGGTGCTCGAAGTCCACGTCGATGTCCGGCGGCTCGCCACGCTCCCGGCTGATGAAGCGCTCGAACAGCATCTTCAGGTCGGCCGGGTTGGCTTCGGTGATGCCCAGGCAGAAGCAGACCATGCTGTTGGCGGCGCTGCCGCGGCCCTGGCAAAGGATGCCTTTGCTGCGGGCGAAGGCGACGATCTCGCCCACGGTCAGGAAGTAGTGCTCGTACTGGAGTTCGGCGATCAGCTTCAGCTCGTGTTCGATGAGCTTGCGGTGCTCGTTCTTCAGTCCTTCCGGGAACCGCCGGGCGACGCCTTCATAGGTGAGTTGCCGCAGGTACTGTGCCGCGGTGAGGGCCTTGGGAATGAACTCATCGGGATAGGTGTACTTCAATTCGGTGAGTTCGAATTCGCACTTGGCCGCCACCACCAGCGTCTGCGCCAAAAGGTCTGGCGGGCAGCTCAGGCCCAGCCGGGTGCGCGAGCGCAGGTGGCGCTCGGCATTGGGCTGCAGGTCCAGGCCGCACTCGGTCAGCGGCGTGTTCAGGCGGATGGCGGTGAGGACATCCTGCAGCGGCTTGCGCGAGCGCACGTGCATGTGCACGTCACCGGCGGCCACCAGCGGGATCTCGGTCTGCGCGGACCATTCGCGCATCTTCAGCAGCCAGCTTTCATCGTCTGCCAGGCGCAGCAGGTGCACCGCGAACCAGCAGTTGCCGGTGAAGTGGCGCAGCAGCCAGCGGCCGATGGCCAGGCCTTGCTCGGGCGTGCTGTCGCGCGCCGGCGCGGCCAGCACCACGCAGTCCGCTAGCTCGCCGCGTTTCAAGTCCTCCGGGACGGCGCGGTAGTGGCCCTTGGGGCTGCTGCGGCGCAGCCGGGTGATGTACTGGGTGAGGTTGCCGTAGCCGCGCAGGTTGCAGGCCAGCACCACCAGCGTGAAAGGCCAAGGGCCACCAAACTGGAACTGGCTGCCGATGATGAGGTGCCTGAATTCGAGCTCCTTGGCCTGCTCATGCGCCCGAACAACGCCAGCCACCGAGCATTCATCGGTGATGGCCAGCGCCGCATAGCCCAACTGGTGGGCGCGCGCCACCATCTCCTTGGGCTGGCTCGCGCCGCGCAGGAAGCTGAAGCTGGTCGCGCACTGCAGCTCGGCGTAGGCAGGGAGTTGCCGGGTGCTCATGGTTTAGAAGAAGCCATGGAGGAACCAGTTGAACTCGCCTTGCTGCCGCGTCTGGAACAGCCACAGCAGGCCGGCGCGGTCGCTCCAGGCAACCCAGTAGTCGCGCCTGGCCTGGCGGGTGTGGGCCGCGTCGCCCTGGCCGGTGCGGTCCCACCAGCCGGCATCCACGCGGTTGGGGCCCATCAGCAACAACAACGGGCCCTGGTAGGTGGGCTTGTTGTGATGCATGGCCAGCGGCAGCGGCGCGGCCAGCAGCCAGGCCGGTTGCGGCAGCGGCGAGATGCGGGCCCGGCCGCGCGGCAGGGGCGCCACTGCGCTGACCCATTGCTGCGTGCATTCGGGCCGGTGGTCCTCGCGCAGCAGCGGCCGGCTGACACGCTCTTCGCCCAGGCGTGCGGCCAGCCGTTCCAGTACGGGCGTGAGGGCCTCGGCCTGCTGCACGGCATCCGGCAACAGCGAGCCGCTGGGCGGGGCGATGGGCGCCAGCGTCTGCACGCTGAGCGCGAGGTCGGACACCGGTGCGGCCAGCGTGAGGTGCTGCAGGTGCTCGGCCAGCAGGCGGGTGAGGTGGTTCGGGTCGCGCGTGGGCTGGGCGGTGCGCAGCTGCAGCTCGCCATGGGCCTCGACGTCGCGCGCGCGCATCGAGTCGTGCGACCAGTGCAGCGTGCAGGCGCTCACGCCCAGGTGGCGCGCGGCCAGCCAGCCGCAGAGCTGCAGCAGCAGGCGGCGCGCGCCACCCATCAGCGCAGGGGCCTGGTCCACCCGCTGCATCAACTCGATGCGGGCGCGGAAGCTGGCCGGCAGCGCCTGCCAGGCATGCACCTCGGGCTGCACGCCGTAGGCCTGGTCCAGCGCCTGCAGCATGGCCGCATCGAACCGGCGGGCCAGGCCGCTGCGCGGCAGGCGACGCACATCCCCCAGGCGCGGGCAGCCGATCTGCGCCAGCGTCAGCGCATGCGGGCGCAGCGCGCTGAGCGTGGCCACCGGCAGCGGGTCCAGCCGTTCGGCCAGCGGCTGCGCAGTGGTTTGCTGCACGCCGGCGCGAGCCAGCGCCAGCGCGGCCAGTCCGGTTCCGGCCCAGCCCACGGCCTGCGCGCCCATTTCGCGCGCACCCGCTCGAACGCGCAAGCGCAGCGCCCGCTGGCCACCAAACAGGCGCAGGCTGCCGGCCACTTCCATCAGCACCGCCTCGCCATCGGCCAGCGCCACGCGCGGCGTGAACTGCAGCGCCCACTGCGCCAAGCCCTGCAGCGCTTCAGCTTGGCGGCGCAGTTGTTCCTCCGCGGGAATGGGCGTGCCAACGGGCTCGCGCGAGCGCGACGGCGCCAGCCCGCGCGGCAGGCTCAGCAGCGGCGGCGTGGGCGCGAGCGCCTCCCCGCCCCCCGGCTCATTCGCCTCGAACGCCTGCGGCGGCGGCAACAGCAGCGCGGCCCAGAGCATGGACATGCGCATCGGCAGGCTCCTCGTCACACAACAGCGAAGCGGCGGACAGCACACCGGGCTCAGCCAGCACACCGGCCGCGGCCACGCCGGCCGGCACGCTGCCCGGGCGCTGCGGCCACAGCAGATGCGGCTGCCGCAACCGCGGCGTGAGCAGCCCGGCCATCGCGGCCGGCACGGCAGGCAGCGAGAGCCAGCCCTCGTGCTGCGGACCGCGGCGCTTGAGCACCCGCACCGCCAGCGACCAGTCCTCACCCGGCCGCACCAGCAGCCGCAGCGGCGCGGCCGAAGCCTGCTCGGCCGCCCGCTCATGGCGACACAGGAAAGCCGGGCCTTCGTGGCCCAGCGCAGCCACCTGCAGGCGGCGCATCTGCTCCGGCCTGGCCTGCGGCAGCCAGGCCAGCAGCGCGCCACAGGCATTGGCCTTGAGCAGCTGCTCGGCGCACCACAGGCGCTCGGCGCTGGTCTCGGCCTGTATCCAGACCAGTTGCCGCTCATCCAGCCCGGCCTGGCGCCAGCCGGCCAGGTGCGGAGCCAACGCAAGGCGGCCCTGCACCGGCGTGCCGACCAGCACCACCGGCTTGCCCGCAGCCATGATGCGCTGCAGCGCAGGCGCCAGCAGCCGGCACTCCAGCACGCCTTCTAGCGGTTGCAGCAGCTCGGTCAAGCCATGGCCTGGCCAGCCGCCACCGGGCAGCTCGCCGTCCAGCGCGGCATGGCCGCTGGGCCAATTGCTGGCCGGTGCGCGGGCCCATTCGCTGCCGCGCCAGAGGGTGTCCAGCGGGTTGGGCTTGTCGCTTGCGGCCGGTCGCGCGGCCGCCGAAGGGCCATCGTCTTCCGGCTCGGGCAAGGCCCGCAGGACAAATTCTTCGATGGCGGCGGCTGGCATCAGGGAAAAACCGGAGGGGCTTGGGCGGGGAAGGCTGGAAACACCCGCGAACGGCAGGCGGTGTCAAAACACTGTACACGCATCCAGTATCAAGAAGCGAATTCCCGACCTCGGCGGCGGTGATGGATCGCACGGCCAAGCGCCTGACCGGGTGGGTCAGTGAGCGGCTTGCCAGGCCCGCCAGCTGCGTCTCCGCCAGGGCAAAACCATGCCCCCGGAGCACGAGTTGCGACTGGGCACATCCCTCGGGAAGACACCTGGAAGAGAAATAGCACGGTCGTTCTGTAATGCGCCCCACCACGTCGGCAAGCGCAGCGTCCAGCGGTCCCTCGGACCTGACTTCAGAGCGTGGAATCTCAAACCCAGTTGGAGACACGCATGACCAAACGCCTCGCCCCTGCCCTTGCCAAAAGCCTGATCGCCGCCGCCTGCCTGGCCACCACCGTGCTGCCGAACACGGTACAGGCCGCCGACACCTACACCCAGACCAAGTACCCCATCGTGCTGGTGCACGGCCTGTTCGGCTTCGACGCCATCGGCCCGATCGACTACTGGTACGGCATCGTCTCGCCGCTGCAGTCTGGCGGTGCCAAGGTCATCGTCTCGCAGGTCTCGGCGGCCAATTCGACCGAGGTGCGTGGCGAGCAACTGCTGTCCGAAATCAAGCGCTACCAGGCCAGCTACGGCTACCAGAAGTTCAACCTGATCGGCCACAGCCATGGCGGCCCGACGGTGCGCTACGTGGCCGCCGTCGCGCCCAGCCTGGTCGCCTCCATCACCAGCGTGGGCGGCCCGCACACCGGTAGCCCGGTGGCCGACGACATCAAGGCCGGCACCACCGCCACCGGCACCACGGCATGGGTGGCTGCGGTGTTCGACGCTTTTGCCGCCGTCATCAGCCTGCTCTCGGGCAACCCGGGCATGCCGCAGGACTCGGAAGCGGCGATGAACTCACTGACCACCGCCGGCAGCGCCGCCTTCAACGCCAAGTACCCGGCCGGCCAGCCCACCAGCAGCTGTGGCTCAGGCCCTGAGCTGGTGAACGGCGTGCGCTACTACTCGGTGGGCGGCAACTGGGTGCTGACCAACCCGCTGGACATCAGCGACGCGCTGCTGGCGCTGACCTCCGTCAGCTTCAAGGGCAGCGCCAGCGACGGCCTGGTCGGCCAGTGTTCCTCGCACTGGGGCACGGTGCTGAAGGACAACTACAGCTGGAACCACCTGGACGAGATCAACCAGGCCTTCGGCCTGCGCGGCCTGTTCTCGCAAGACCCGGTGGCCTTCTACCGCGGCCAGGCCAACCGGCTGAAGACCGCAGGGCTGTGAGCATGGCTTCGACGCTGCGCCGGCCGCTGGTCGCAGGGCTGCTGGCCGCCGGGGCTGGCGCGGCCCTGGTGCTCGCGCTGCATGCCGGCCAGGACGGTGCGGGCGCCGTGTTGGCCGGCACGCGGCAGGACAGCACGGCGCCGCTGCGCGTGGCGCCGAACTCGCCCGTGCCGCTGGCCGACGCCGCCAGCGGCGCGCCGCGCAGCATCGAGGCCTTGCAGCAGGCCTTGTACGTACAGGGCCCGCTGCGCAACAGCCAGCCCGATGGCGGCTGGACAGTGGACGGCGGCGGCACGCTGAAGCCCGACATCGGCCTGCGCCGCCGCTTCGACCACCTGCTCAGCGCGATGGGCGATGCCTCGCTGCCCGAGCTGGGCCTGCTGCTGCAGGACCAGGCCGGCCGCGAGCTGCCGCCCGCCGCGGTGGCCGAGGTCATGCGCCTGTGGCAGCGCTACCTGGACCTGCAGCAGCGCAGCTTTGCCCACAACGCCGACCTGCGCGACGTGAGCACCTGGCAGCCCGCGCTGGACGAGCGCATGCGCGTGCGCCGCGAGCTGCTGGGCCCCGCCTGGGCCGATGCGTTCTACGCCGACGAAGAAGCCCAACTGCGCAGCCACATCGCCTCGCGCACGGGCCAGCCCGGCAGCGTGGCGGACAACGACTCACCCGCGGACCTGCGCGTGCCCGACGTGGCCCGCCCGCCCAGGCCCGGCGAAGACCCGCAGCTGGTGTTCCAGCGCCGCCAGGCCGCACTGGGCCTGGAAGCGGCGCAACGCCTGCAGCAGCTGGACGAAGAGGAAACCCGCTGGGCCAGCCGCATTGCCCAGGCGCGGGCGCAGGTGCAAAGCCTGAGCCAGGCGCCGGAGCTTTCGGCACCACAGCGCAGCGAGGCGATTGCGCGTTATGTGGAAAGCAACTTCAGCGCGGACGAACGCCTGCGGGCGCAGGCGGTGCTGGGCCTGAATCCGGTACGCTGAACCGGGCCGCGAAGCCGGGCCCCCACTCCCGCAGGCCAGCGCCGGGCCGCTCCCAAGCGGCCTGCGCAACCCGCCCGGCGGGTGGCTTCGCATACTCGCGAAGCCGGGTGCGCCATTCACTCGCCGAGGTAAGCAGCCCGAACCTTCGGATCATTCAAGAGCTGACTGGCCGGCCCATCCATCGTCACCTCGCCGCTCTCCAT
>NZ_JAJNKD010000059.1:0-548 GCF_021043325.1 Ideonella azotifigens | reverse complement strand
AGGTGGGCAATGCCGCCGCTGGTGGGGCCGACGTGACCGATCTTGACCACCAGGTCTTCGGCGTAGACCGAGCCGGCCAGCAGCGCGACACCGGCCGCCAAGATCACATTCATACGGAACTTCATGAAGTCAAACTCCAAGGGTTGAAAACGAAGCAGCGATCTGCCGGGCTCGTGGCCCAGGCGCGCAGGCAAGGCGCCAGTCGCTTGCGAAAGAAGTACCTGCAAAGGAATGCTGTTGGAACTTGAACGTGCCGCAATGCGGCAAGGAACTCAGGTCTTACCCGCAGGCCAGCGCCGGGCCGCCCCCAAGCGGCCTGCGCAACCCGCCCGGCGGGTGGCTTCGTGTACTCGCGAAGCCGGGTGCGCCACTCCCGCAGGCCAGCGCCGGGCCGCTCCCAAGCGGCCTGCGCAACCCGCCCGGCGGGTGGCTTCGTGTATTCGCGAAGCCGGGTGCCCCATTCACTCGCCCAGGTAAGCAGCCCGAACCTTCGGATCATTCAAGAGCTGACTGGCCGGCCCATCCATCGTCACCTCGCCGCTCTCCAT
>NZ_JAJNKD010000058.1:0-560 GCF_021043325.1 Ideonella azotifigens | reverse complement strand
TGGTGCAGCAAGCACTCGGGCTGGACCCGTTCGCCGCGTGTGTCTACGTGTTCAGCAACCGCCAGCGCAACCGGGTCAAGGTGCTGGGCTGGGAGCGCAACGGCTTCTGGCTGCTGCTCAAACGGCTGGAGCAGGACCGGTTCATCTGGCCCAGCGAGCAGGACGTGCCCACGCTGACGGTGGAGCAGTTGCACTGGCTGCTCGAAGGCATTGACATCGGCGTGGTGCAGCGGCACCCGCGGCGCTTGTACGAGCGGGTCGGCTGAGATCATGCCGGTGGTGTCGCGCCATTGCGGCACATCCGAATGGCGTAGCCGACCATGGGCTGGGACACTGCCGGGCAGATGGTCAACATGCCCACCCTCGAACAGTTCAACGCCCTGCAGCAGGCGCTGGCCGATGCGCGCCAGCACAACGAAGCCTTGGCTGGTGAGCTGCGCACGACCACCGGGGAGCTGCGCATCGTGCGCACCGAGCGGGACCTGCTCAAGGAACAGCTCAACAAGTTCAAGCGCCAGCTGTTCGCCGCCAGCAGCGAGGTCACCGGCCAGCACCAGAAG
>NZ_JAJNKD010000057.1:0-599 GCF_021043325.1 Ideonella azotifigens | reverse complement strand
CCCGGATCAGAACCACCATTCGATCTGGGCGCCGAAGCTGTTGCCCGAGGTCTTGTCGTCGAAGGCGGTCTGGCCGGTGACGTTGCCAGCGGCCTTGTTCCACTTGGCGAACGTGGCGTACAGGCGCAGCTCCGGGCGGTTCCAGAAGTCGGGGCCGGTCGACAGCGTCGGGGCGATCGTCAGCTTGGTCAGGTGCGCGGTATCGCTGCCGTCATCGACCTTGTACTGCGAGTAGCCCAGCTCGCCCACCATCTTGAAGTTCTTGGTGATGGCGTAGGACATGCGGCCACCGACGGAGGCCGAGTTGGTCTTCAGGCCGGTGTTGTCCTTCTCGCTGGCGAACAGCACGATGGCCTGGCCGCCGAAAGCGCCCTTTTGCCAGTTCACGCTTTCGACAATGCGCCAGTTCTTGCTGTCCTGGCCCCAGTCGAGGTGACCGAAGTTGGCGTTCAGCGAAGTCGAGCCCTGGGCGTATTGCAGCCAGGCCACGCTCTTCAGGCCGGTGCCGAACAGGTTGTCCTGGTCGACGCGCGCCGTCAGGCCTGCACCCTTGGTGCCGCCGTTGAACTGGCCTTGGGTGGCGGTGGCGTAGAAGTTGA
>NZ_JAJNKD010000056.1:0-653 GCF_021043325.1 Ideonella azotifigens | reverse complement strand
GCGTTGGGATCGCCCGAGTTGGTGTAGCCCATGCCCCGCACCTGCGCGGCCTCGGCCACCGTCACCGGCCGCCAGCCTGCCGCCGCAGTGGCAGCCGGGATCATGAAGAAGCCCGTGCTCTCGCGCTCGATCGCGTCCCGGCTGACCCACAGGTCGGTGCCGAAGGTCGGGTCCTGGATGTGGAAGCGGTCGCCTTCCTGGCCGACGATGGCCGCGTAGTGGCTGACCTTCCAGTGCACGACAGACGGCACAGGGATCGGCGTGTTGCCGACCCGGAAGGCCGCGCGGTAGGGCAGCTTGGCCGCCTTGGCCAGTTCCGCCACCTGGCCCAGCGTGACGCCTTGCGGGCCGGACTGGTAGCGCTCCAGCAGCTTCATCTCCGGCTTGCCAGGGCTGCCGGCATTGGCCGGGTTCAGCAAAGCCAGCCGGCGCAGCGCGTTCGGGCCACATAAATAGGCGACACCGGGGTTGTTGTCCATCATCCACAGGCCTTGCCTGGCACCTGCGACGAGTTCGGTGGCCGGGCCGATCAACTGCCGGCCTTCCACCGCCGCCAGCAATTCCTTCAGGCGCTCGGCATGGCCCAGGCGGGCGTGCATGCGGATCAGCTCGCCGACGGCCCGGTCGGCCATCGCGCGGGCTTGGGGGGATGG
>NZ_JAJNKD010000055.1:0-819 GCF_021043325.1 Ideonella azotifigens | reverse complement strand
CTCCTGCTGCACGACGAAGGGCGTGGCCTCGAAGTCGATGTTGGGGTTCAGGACACTGGAGTGCAGGCTGGGCGCGATCTGGCGGTGCTTGAGTTGCAGCAGGACTTTGGTGACGCCGGCAATGCCGGCTGCGCTTTCGCAGTGGCCGATGTTGGATTTGGCCGAGCCGATGGCGCAGTACTGCCTGTCGCTTGTCCATTGGCCGAAGGCTTTGGCCAAGCCTGCGATCTCGATCGGGTCGCCCAGGCTGGTGCCGGTGCCATGGGCTTCGATGTAGCTGATGTCCCGCGCGTCGATGCCGCCGTCTCTGAGTGCGCGCTCTATGACTTTGGCTTGCGCGTTGGGGTTCGGGACGGTGTAGCCGTTGGTCTTGCCGCCGTGGTTGATGGCGCTGGCTTTGATGACGCCGTAGATGTGGTCACCATCAGCTTGGGCTTGGGCCAAGGGCTTGAGCAGGATGGCGCCCACGCCTTCTCCGGGGACGTAGCCTTCTCCGCCCTGGCCGAAGCTTTCGCAGCGGCCTTTGCCGGAGATGAATTTGCCCTGGGCGAGCATCAGATACTTGTTGGGGTGCACCGAGACGTTGACACCGCCGGCAACCGCCACGCTGCAGTTGCCTTGCCGCAGGCTCTGGCAGGCCAGGTGGATGGCGGTGAGCGAGGACGAGCACATGGTGTCCAGGGCCAGGCTGGGGCCGCTGAAGTTGCACCAGTAGGAGATGCGGTTGGCAATGGAGGCGGGGCTGTTGAAGACGGCCAGGTTGTGGCCTCTGGCCTGTTCCTGTGCGCCGTAGAGTTGGTATTCCTCGTACATGACGCC
>NZ_JAJNKD010000054.1:0-1045 GCF_021043325.1 Ideonella azotifigens | reverse complement strand
GACGGGCTGCCGCTGTACCGCCAGGCGGCGCTGCTGGGCCGCTTCGGCGGCACCGACATCTCGCGCAACACCTTGGCCGGCAGCATCGTGCGGGTGGGCCAGGCCGTGCAGCCGGTGGTGAACCTGCTGCGCGACGAACTGCTGGACGCACCACTGGTGTTCGGCGACGAGACCGAACTGCAGGTGCTCAAGGAGCCCGGGCGCAGCGCACAGGCCAAGAGCTACGTCTGGGCGCAGATGACCGACGGCTCGGGCCGCGACGGCACCGGGCCGCCGATCCGGCTGTTCAGCTACTCGCCCAGCCGCTCGGCGGCCAACGCGATGACCTTGTACGCCGGCATCCGTGCCGGTGCGGTGCTGATGACCGACGGCTATGACGTCTACGACAGGGTGGCTCAGGCGCAAGGTCTCGTTCACCTGGCTTGCTGGGCGCACTGCCGGCGCTACTTCCACGACGCTTTGCAGGCATGCCCCAAGAACCAGCGCGGACCAGACCAACTGGCAGCACGCTTCATCGCGCTGATCGGCAAGCTGTATCACGTCGAGGCCCAGGCCAAGCGCGATGGCGCGGACCCGGCCGAGCGCACACGGCGACGCCAGCACGACAGCGCACTGGTGCTCCAGGACATCGAACAACTGCTGCTGGCCAACCTGCACAGCGTGCTGCCCCAGAGCTTGCTGGGCAAGGCGCTGCACTACACGGCCGGGCAGTGGCACAAGCTCAAGCGCTACGTCGAGGACGGGCGCTACAGCATCGACAACAACGTGCAAGAGAACGCCATCCGGCCGTTCTGCGTGGGCCGGCGCAACTGGTTGTTCTCCGACACCGTGGCCGGCGCCCACGCCAGTGCGAACCTGTACTCGTTGCTGCAGACCTGCCGGGTCAACGGCATCGACGGCTACCGCTACCTGCGCTCGCTGTTCAAGGCCCTGCCGATGGCCAGGACGGCCGACGACTACGCGACGCTGCTGCCCTGGCGCATCGACCTGACCACAGACTGAGCGGCGCCTGCCTCGCCATTGCCGCAGGGGCAAGGACGCGGTT
>NZ_JAJNKD010000053.1:0-1123 GCF_021043325.1 Ideonella azotifigens | reverse complement strand
TGGCGGCAACGGCAACGACACGCTCGACGGCGGCATCGGCGATGACGCCCTCAGCGGCGGCGCTGGCTCCGACACCTTTGCCTTCGGACTTGGATCGGGCAAAGACACAGTCGACAGCTACGACACTTCCGCAGACAAGAACGACATCCTGAAGCTCGGCCCAGGCATTGGTGCGGACGATGTAGCCTTGACTCGGGAAGGCACCACGCTGGTGGTATCGCTCAAGGGTTCGGCCGATCAAATTCGCGTTCAGAACCAGTTCAACACCAACGCGGCCTACGCGGTGAACAGCATTCGCTTTGCTGATGGGACGACTTGGAGCATTTCAGACATCGCAGCGCGAGCAGGCGGCGCCACAACAGGCAACGACGCGCTTGTCTATGGCGGCAGCGATGACACCATCAGTGCGCTGGCCGGCAACGACTCAGTTCAAGGCGGCAAGGGTAACGACAGCATCGACGGCGGCGCAGGCAACGACACCTTCGTCTTCTCCCGCGGCGATGGCTCCGACACTGTCTATGACTACGACACCACTGCCGGCAACGCCGACACCGCCCGGTGGCTCGACCAGGCTTCCACCGATGTCTCCAGCCTGGAGCGCCGGGGCAGCAACCTCGTCCTGACCTTCGCCAGCGGCGACGCCCTCACCGTCACCAACTACTTCTCAGGCACGAGCTACCTCGTCGAGCAGTTCCAGTTCGCCGACGGCGTCACCTGGGACACCGCCGCCATCAAGTCCCGCGTCATCACCGTCGGCGATGCCGCCAACAACAGCATCACCGGCTACACCGACGGCACCAACCGCATCTACGGCCTGGATGGCAATGACACCCTCACCGGCGGTTCTTTGGCCGACTCGATCTACGGTGGCAATGGCACCGACTCGCTGGTCGGCAACGCCGGCACCGACTCGCTCGACGGTGGCGACGGCAACGACTCCCTCAGCGGCGGCACTGACGCCGACACGCTCATCGGCGGTCTGGGCAATGACGCCATCGACGGCGGCGCAGGCAACGACACCTTTGTCTTCGCCCGCGGCGATGGCGCCGACACTGTCTATGACTACGACACCACTGCCGGCAACGCCGACACCGCCCGGTGGCTCGACCAGGCTTCCACCGAT
>NZ_JAJNKD010000052.1:0-1322 GCF_021043325.1 Ideonella azotifigens | reverse complement strand
AGGTTCTTCGCCGATCTGAGTGAATCGCAGGGCGGGCACACGGTTGTCACTGCTACCTTGGTGGTACCAAGCATCAAGACGGCAGGAGGGCAACCGTGGCCCAGGCGCATCTTATGGCCCGGCTTTCAGGCTGGACCGGGTATGAGGTTGTTCAGGACTGGCAGGAACGCAGGGGCGAGCAGTCCTGGTGCGTGTTGCGGTTGCAAGCCATCGAGGGATGGCTGCGCCAATGCAGTCACTGTGGTGAGTCGACCCGGTCGGTTCATGATTGGCAGGAGCGGCGGATCCGCGATCTGCCGATCTTCGAGCACCGTGTCGAGCTGGTCGTGCCGCGTGTGCGCGTGTCCTGTCCGCGCTGTGGTCCGAAGCTGGAGCGGTTGAGCTGGCTGGCACCCTACGCCCGGGTGACACGGCGCTTGGGCGAGTCGGTGGCGCAGTTGTGCCGGGTGGCATCCGTGAGACACGTGGCCAGTTTCTTCGGCCTGGACTGGAAGACGGTCAAAGATCTGGACTTCGCCAGCCTTGAGCGTCAGCTCGGGCCACCCGATCTGGATGGGCTGGAGGTGATCGGCATGGACGAGTTCGCCATCCAGAAGGGCCACCGCTACGCCACCGTCATCGTCGAGCCCACGCGCAAGCGCGTGCTGTGGGTGGGGCGCGGTCGGGGACGGGCCGATGTGCGACCGTTCTTCGAGTTGCTCGGGGCGCAGCGTTGCAAGCGGCTGCGTGCGGCAGTCATGGACATGAATGCGGGCTACGAGTTGGAGGTCAAGCATCACTGCCCGCAGGCCGCCATCGTCTTTGACCTGTTCCATGTGGTGGCCAAGTACGGCCGCGAGGTGATCGACCGGGTACGCGTGGACCGTGCCAACGAGTTGCGCGCCGACAAGCCGGCTCGCCGCATCGTCAAGGGCGCGCGTTGGCTGCTGCTGAAGAACCGCGACTCACTGGCGCCGGGGCAGGACATCCAGCTCAAGGAACTGCTGGCCGCCAACCGTGCGCTGTTCGTCGTCCATGTGCTGCGCGATGCGCTCAAGGACCTCTGGCGCTATCGCCATCCCGGCTACGCCGAACGCGCCTGGAAGAGTTGGTACGCCAAGGCCAGGCGCAGCCGCATCGAGCCGCTCAAGCGCTTTGCCGCCAACCTCAAGCCCTACCTGCCAGGCATCCTGGCCCACTGCCGATTCCCTCTGGGCACCAACCTCATCGAGGGCATCAACAACAAGATCAAAGTCATCAAACGCATGGCCTACGGCTTCCGCGACGACGCCTATTTCTTCCTCAAAATCCGCGCCGCCTTCCCCGGAGTTGGGTGAAGAACC
>NZ_JAJNKD010000051.1:0-1523 GCF_021043325.1 Ideonella azotifigens | reverse complement strand
CCCTTGTCGCTGAGGTACTTGGCCGGATCGCCCTTGGGGTTCAGCTTGGGCGCGCAGTGGGCCATGCCAGCGCGCTCCAGCCGGGCCATCACGTCGTCCATTTCCTTGGCCAGGTTGTCCATCGCGCCTTGCGGGGTCTTCTCTCCGGTGACCGCCTGGGCCACGTTCTTCCACCACAGCTGCGCCAGCTTCGGGTAGTCAGGAACGTTGGTGCCGGTGGGCGTCCAGGCCACACGCGCTGGGCTGCGGTAGAACTCGATCAGGCCGCCGTACTTGGCCGCGTTCTTGGTGAAGTAGTCCGAGCGGATGTCCGAGTCGCGGATGAAGGTCAGGCCGGTGATGGACTTCTTCAGCGAGGTGGTCTTGGCGGTGATGAACTGCGCGTACAGCCAGGCCGCCGCGGTGCGGTTCGGGTCGCCGTCCTTGAAGAAGGTCCAGCTGCCCACGTCCTGGTAGCCGTTCTGCATGCCCTGCTTCCAGTACGGGCCGTTCGGGCCCGGGGCCATGCGCCACTTCGGCGAGCCGTCGTCGTTGACGACCGGCAGGCCCTTCTTGGTCATGTCCGCGGTGAAGGCGGTGTACCAGAAGATCTGCTGCGCGATCTGGCCCTGCGCCGGCACCGGGCCGGCTTCGCCGAAGGTCATGCCCATGGCTTCCTTGGGCGCGTATTTCTTCATCCAGTCGATGTACTTGGTCAGCGCGTAGACGGCGGCCGGCGAGTTGGTCGCGCCGCCGCGTTCGACCGAAGCGCCCACCGGCGTGCATTTGTCGGCCGCCACGCGGATGCCCCATTCGTCGACCGGCAGCCCGTTCGGGATGCCGATGTCGGCCGTGCCGGCCATGGACAGCCAGGCGTCGGTGAAGCGCCAGCCCAGGCTCGGGTCCTTCTTGCCGTAGTCCATGTGGCCGTAGATGGGCTTGCCGTCGATGGTCTTCACGTCTTCGCTGAAGAAGGCGGCGATGTCTTCGTAGGCCGACCAGTTCAGCGGCACGCCCAGGTCGTAGCCGTACTTGGCCTTGAACTTGGTCTTCAGGTCTTCGCGCGCGAACAGGTCGGCGCGGAACCAGTACAGGTTGGCGAACTGCTGGTCGGGCAGTTGGTAGAGCTTGCCGTCGGGTGCGGTGGTGAAGCTGGTGCCGATGAAGTCCTTCAGGTCCAGCCCGGGGTTGGTGAATTCCTTGCCGGCGCCGGTCATGTAGTCCGACAGCGCCATGATCTTGCCGTAGCGGTAGTGGGTGCCGATCAGGTCGCTGTCCGAGATCCAGCCGTCGTAGATGGATTTGCCCGATTGCATCGAGGTCTGCAGCTTCTCGACGACGTCACCCTCCTGGATGATGTCGTGCTTGACCTTGATGCCGGTGATCTCCTCGAAGGCCTTGGCCAGGGTCTTGGATTCGTACTCGTGCGTGGTCAGCGTCTCCGAGACCACCGAGACTTCCTTGACGCCCTTGGCCTTGAGCTTCGCAGCCGCCTCGATGAACCACTTCATCTCGGCCAGCTGCTGGTCCTTGTTCAGCGTCGA
>NZ_JAJNKD010000050.1:0-1575 GCF_021043325.1 Ideonella azotifigens | reverse complement strand
CAGTGGCGCTGGGACCAGGCCGAGGCCTTCGGCAACTCGGCGCCCAACGAGAACCCCAGCGCACTCGGCGCCTTCACGCTGAACCTCAGGTTCCCGGGGCAGACGTTCGACAAGGAGACGGGGTTGTTCTATAACGTCAATCGGGACTATCGGGCGACGAGTGGAAGGTACATCGAATCGGATCCCATCGGGTTGGCTGCAGGCTTTAATACCTACGCATACGTGGGGGGTAATCCAATAAGTGGTTTCGACCCTAATGGATTGTTCGATGCGGGGAATATAGGGCAAACAGCGCGGATCCTGATACCGGTGGCTAGCGTGATCGGCACGGGCCTAGCAACTGTCACAGCACCGGCATGGGCTGTTCCAGTGGTGGTTGGCACAGCTGTCATTGCTGTGGGTGCCGCAATCTATATGACGGTTGCTCCAGATGATCCACAGCCAGTAGCAGCATCGCCCGCGTCCGATCCGGAACTTCAGCGCTTAATCGAGAAGGGAGCAAATTACTCGGAATACAAGCGGCGTTGTGAAGAGCCTGTACCTCCCGGCCTTGATCCATGCCAGCGAGCGCGCTTCGAATTGTCACGGGCGATGGCGTGCAGAGATCTGAGAAAGGCAAATACCAATCGTTGGTGGGGTGGAGCCGACACTGGCCACAATCCTCAGCTTTATGACGACATCAACAACCAGATTCGTGCGGCTGAGCGGTCAGAGAAACAAAACTGTGGGAAATGCCCATGAACTCGTCTGAAATTTTACGCCGGAGGCTCGACGAGTTCTTTCCAATAATTCCGATGCCGGATCCGATCGAGGGGATACTTCACGACCCGAAGTGTCCTGAATGTTCAGAGTTGGTTAACGATTTGCAATCTACACCATGCTGCGTGGGTGGAGAGCTTATTCGTAAGCTTTATCAGGAGCTATCTCATTTGTCGGCGACGGGATGGATGTGGATTCTGCCGATTTACTTGAGATATTGCTTAAGTGATGAGGCGATATATAATCGTTTCGAAACGGAATTTCTCATATTTAATCTTTCGCCGAACGAGATTTTCAAGGGAGATGTGAGAGGGCGGCTTGCATTTATCACGGACGATCAACTCCAGGTGTTGATTGATTTATTAATTTGGCTTCATTCTGACGAATACTGGGAGGACCGATGGGGGGGGCGTATTATGGCGGGGGTGGATTTTCTCACCAAGTTAAAGGCTGATAGATTGGCATAGACGAATGTGCTGCAGGGAAATCGAGGGTCTCTCCTTTCCCCTCCCGTCGAGAATCGGCCAAGTTGGAAGAAATGAGCCACCCGTTGCGCATTGAGTTTGCCTGTTCCGTTCATATGCTTATTCGCAAGCGTCTACGGACCCACGCCCGCACGCTGGCCCTGGCCGCCCTGTGCGCCGCCGGCCTGTACGCCAGCACCGTCCAAGCCGATCCCGTGCCCGATGGCGGCGCCCTGACCACCGGCCTGGGCTACGACGCCAACGGCAACCTCATCAGTCGGCCCTGAAAATCTCCCAAGTCGTTGTCCTGAAACGACTTTCGGGTGATATCCGATGGTCAGATCTCCCGAGA
>NZ_JAJNKD010000004.1:0-465991 GCF_021043325.1 Ideonella azotifigens | reverse complement strand
CCACCAGCCTGCGCCTGAGCTCTTGCAATTCGTCTGTCATCACGTTCCCACGTTCGTCTACGTGGGAACGTAGGCTGTCAGCTCTCAGCCGGGAGTTCAAGGACGGGGTTTATTGATCGCTTACCGATGAGGATGTGCCGGATGTGATGCTCCTGCGTCCACGCGATGAAGGCCCGGCTCGTGAACTCCGGCCCGTTGTCGGTTCTGACCATCGCTGGGTAGCCCCGAAAGCGCGCCGCCTGATCCAGCAGCCGGGTCACGTACAAACCGCTGATGCCGTAGTCCACGGCGATCTCCACGCATTCGTGGCTGAAGTCATCGGCCACCGTCAGGCACTTGATGCGCCGTCCACCGGCCAGGCTGTCGCTGACGAAGTCCATGCTCCACACCTCGTTGATGCGCTGGGCGATGTTCAGCGGCGTGCGCTCCATCGTGCGCCTGCGCACGGCCAGGTTGGCCGCGCTGTAGAGCCGGTACACCCGCTTGTGGTTGACGCCCGGAAGTCCAGGCGCAACAGGTCATGCACGCGCCGGTAGCCAAAGCGCCGACGCACGTGCGCGATCTCGACGATCTTGTCCTTCAGCGTCTGCGCGCTGGGCACTGGCGGGTGTCGGAAGCTGTCTCGGCTTAGCCCCACAAGCCAGCACGCGCGACGCTCGGACAACTGATGCTCATGCATCAGCCGCGTGACCATCTCGCGCCTGGCCTGTGGGGCTACCTTTTTTGCCCCGAGCACGCTCTTGAGCGCATGCAGGTCCAGATGGGCCTCGGCCAGCAGGTGCTTGAGCTTGCCGTTCTCCGCCTCCAACTCGCGCAGCCGCCGCGCCTCGGATACATCCATGCCGCCGAACTTGGCGCGCCACTTGTAGAACGTGGCGTCCGAGAAGCCGCCCTTGCGGCAGATCTCCGCCACCGCCATGCCGGCCTCGGCCTGCTTGAGGAACCCGATGATCTGTTCCTTTGTGAACTTGATCTTCCTCTTGTCCGCGATTCTCCTGAATGGCGGACCCCTTGCTACTTCAGATTGGTACGGCCTGTGGGGAGCAGGTCACTCGGGTAAACCACTGCCCTTCGCCCTCCATGCTCGCTGGACACGCGCCGGCGTCGGCGGTAGCATTGTGCATGGTCGAATGTTTTATGCGCAAATTTCGACTGACAACGAACATTCGAGGAAGTCGATATGAAACTGCTCTCTTACAAGCGCGATGGCCGTGAAACTTGGGGCGCCGTGGTCGGTGACGGCGTCGTGGAACTCGCCGGCCCGACCGGCTGTGCCACGCTCGCCGAGTTCATCGGCAGCCCCGGCTACATCGATCGGGACGCGCTCGTCGCGGGCAAGGCCGCCGAGGTGGCTCTCTCGGAGATCGAGTTCCTGCCGGTGATCCCGCGGCCGGAGAAGATCGTCTGCGCCGTGCGCAACTACATGGATCACCACCAGGAGGCGCTGGCCGCCGGCCTGCAGCGCGAGCTGTCGGACTTCCCACCGGTCTTCCTGCGCGTGTGGCGTTCGCAGACCGCTCACGGTGCGCCCATCGTGCGTCCGCGCGTGTCCGAGACGTTGGATTGGGAAGGCGAGCTCGCCGTCATCATCGGCGAAGGCGGCCGCAACATCGCGGAGGCGGACGCCTACAAGCACGTGGCCGGCTACGCCTGCTACAACGACGCCAGCGTGCGCGAATGGCAGTTCCACGCGAAGCAGATCGCTTCGGGCAAGAACTTCGAATCGACGGGCGGATTCGGCCCCTGGATGGTCACCGCCGACGAGATCGAGCCCGGCCGCAAGCTCAAGCTTGAGACGCGCCTGAACGGCGAGGTCATGCAGTCGGGCGACACCAGCCTGATGATCTTCTCGATTCCGAAGCTGATCGCCTACGCGTCCACCATCTTCACGCTCGCGACCGGCGACGTGATCGTCACGGGCACGCCGGCCGGCGTCGGCTTCGGCCGCAAGCCGCCGATGTACATGAAGGGCGGCGACGTCGTCGAAGTCGAAATCGAAGCCGTCGGCACGCTCCGCAACCCGATCGTCGATCAAGCTTGAACCCCGATTCGAGAGAAAATCCATGTCGCTCGTAGATATTCGAAAGACGCACCTCGCGGTCGAGGAGATATTCCATGAACGCGGCCCGCGCGCGGCCCAGCCGCTGGTCGTGGCAACCGCGCTCGCAATCATCCGCAACCCTTACGCGGGACGGCACGAGGCCGACCTGATGGGCTTCATGGCCGAACTGCGCGCACTCGGCACGCAGTTGTCGACGCGGCTGGTCGAGGCCCTGGGCGGCGCGGATCGCGTGCAGGCCTACGGCAAGGGCGCGATCGTCGGCGAGGATGGCGAACTCGAACACGGCGCCCTCTGGCACGAGGCCGGCGGCTGGGCCATGCGTGAGGTGCTGGGCCAGCCCAAAGCGATCGTGCCGGCGGCCAAGACCATCGGCCACATGGGTACGCGCCTGATGATCCCGCTGGGACATACCCAGGCGGCGTATGTCCGAAGCCATTTCGGTACCGCGGAGATGACGGTGTGGGACGGGCCGCGCCGCGATGAGATCGCGTTCGGCCTCGCGATGGCCACGGGCGGTCGCATCCACGCCCGCATCGGCGGCCTGGCGGCGGCGGACGTCAAGGGGCTCGACGGCCTGCGTTGACCTCGCTCGATCGAGCATCCATAAATCAATCAGACGGAGACAAGCCATGCAGATTCGACGTGTCATCACGGGCAACGGGCCCGACGGAAAGTCCCGCGTGCTGGCCGACGGCGCGGCTCCGCGCACGACCGACTTCAAGAGCGTTCCGGGATTTTCGCCAACGCTGCTGTGGTCGACGAACGGCGGTGCGAAGGTGGGCCGGTCCGGCGTCGACGACGTGACCCCCACGGCCACGTGGACGCCCGGTGCCGGCGGCACCCGCCTCATGATCGTCACCTTCCCGCCGGACGCGGTGATGATGCGCGCGGACTTCGATCCCGCCGCCTTCGGCGCCGAATTCGGCGGCGCGATGCCGGGCCTGGCCGAGACGTTCGAGATGGACAGTCCCGGGATGCACACCACGGACTCGATCGACTACGACGTCGTCCTCGACGGCGAGATCACGCTCGAGCTCGACGACGGTCAAGAAGTTCTCCTGAAGCGCAGCGACGTCGTGGTGCAGCATGGAAACCGGCACGCGTGGCGCAACAAGAGCCACGCGCCGGCGGTCATGCTGTTCGTGCTGGTGGGCGCCGAACGCGCCGCTTGAGCGCTCACACTCCGTACGAGCGAGAACTCATGACTGCCTCCGCACTTCCGAACCTCTCCCATGTCGGCGTGTTCGTCCACGACCTGCCGCGCATGGTCGATTTCTACACCTCGGTCTTCGGCCTGAAGATCACCGACCGCGGCATGGGCAAGACCTTTCGCAACGAGCTGGTCTTCCTCAGCGCGCGACCCGAGCAGCACCATCAGCTCGTGCTGTCGTCGGGTCGTCCGGCGGAGGCGGTCTTCAGCACCGTGATGCAGCTCTCGTTCATAGTGCAGGCCCTCGACGACCTGCGCCGTGTCAAGCAGGACGCGCTGCGGCTGGGCGCGAGCCAGATGCGCGGCCTGAACCATGGCAATGCGCTGTCGATCTATTTCTCCGACCCGGAAGGCAACACCGTCGAGGTGTACCTGGACACGCCGTACTACGTCGCGCAACCGCATGGCGATCCGCTGGATCTCGAGAAGGCCGACGCCGAGATCTGGACCGAGACCGAGCGCATCTGCCGCGCAGATCCGACGTTCCTGCCGCGCGAGGAATGGCAACGGCAGTTCTCGGCCGAGTCGGCCTGACCTCCCCACTTCACGTCGCAAGGAATCCTCGATGTCGCCTTCGACTCTTGAGGGCGCGACGAGTCCGTCGGTGACCAGCGTGCTCGCGGCCTCGCGCAAGCGAGCCGAGGCGCTCGAGACGCGGGACGGATCGCTCCTGCGCACGCTGCTGGCCGAGGAACTCCGCTACACGCACGCGACCGGCATCACGCACGATCGCGAAGGGTACCTGGCATTCGTCCGAGACCGACAGCAATTTCGCCGCGTGTCGCTCGCGGTGGCCTGCACCTTCGAGGATATGGACACGGTGGTGGTCCGCGGCCAGTTGTCGCAGACCATCCAGCGGCACGGTGAATCGCAGCGGATCGACGTCCAGTCCCTGGCGACCGAGATCTGGGTCCGGCGCGACGGGTGGCGATTCGCGGTGTTCCAGTCGACGCGATTGCCAGGCTGACGGTTCGCGAAAGATCAATGAGAGACATATGTTCGATGCGGATGTGATCGTCGCGGGACTCGGGCCCACCGGCGCCGTGCTGGCCGGCCTGCTGGCTCAGCGCGGCCTGCGCGTGGCCGCGTTCGACAAGCTGCCCGACCTGTTCCCGTTGCCGCGCGCGATCGGCTTCGATCACGAGGTCATGCGGGTGATGCAGGAACTCCGGATCGCGGATCGCGTGTGCCGCCACTCCGCACCGTACCGACCGAGCGAGTACCTGGGCGTGGAGGGCCCGCTGATCAAGCGGCTCGATTCCGCGCCGGCCCCGCACCGCCTGGGTTGGGCGCCGAACCACGTGTTCGACCAGCCCGCGTTCGAGCGCGAGATCCGTCAGCGGCTGACCGAGCTCGAGCTCGCGCAGGTGCACTATTCGGCCGAGATCCAGGACAGCGGGGAGGGCGACGGGCACGTCTGGGCCGACGTCCGCCTGGCCGGCGGCGACGTGACGCGCTTCACGGCGAAGTACCTCGTGGCCTGCGACGGCGGCGCCAGCCCGATCCGCAAGAAGCTGGGCATCAAGCTCGAGGATCTGGGGTTCGACGAACCGTGGCTGGTGGTCGACGCGATCGTCCCGGACGCGAAGCTGGCCGACCTGCCGCAGACCCAGGTCCAGTATTGCGAGCCGGAGCGCCCTTGCACGTTCGTCGTCGGGCCAGGCAATCACCGGCGCTGGGAGGTGATGCTGTTGCCCGGCGACAGCCTGTCGGCCAACTTTCCGGACGAGGAACTCTGGCCGCTGCTGGCGCGTTGGGTGAAGCCCGGCGAGGTCAAGCTGTGGCGCGCCGCCGCCTATCGCTTCCACGGGCTCGTGGCCGAGCGCTGGCGCAGCGGGCGCGTCCTGCTCGCGGGCGACAGCGCCCACATGACGCCACCGTTCATGGCGCAGGGCATGGTGCAGGGCATCCGCGACGCCCAGAACCTGGCGTGGAAGCTGCGCCGCGTGATCAAGGGCGAGTCGTCGGATGCGCTGCTCGACACCTACGGGAAGGAGCGCCGCCCGCACGTTCGCGCGACGACGGCGGCGTCGATCGCACTCGGTCGCGTCATCTGCGAGCGCGATCCCCAGCGCGCACGCGAGCGTGACGCGCGCCTGCTCGAGGAGCACGGCGGATCGATCAGGACCACCATCCGGCAGAACATGATTCCCGACCTGACCGGCGACCTCGTGGCGGAGGACACGTCCGGTGCCGGCACGCTGTTTCCGCAGCCGTTGATCCGTGCGCGCGGCGCCGAACCTGTTCTGCTCGACGAGGTCACGGGACCCTGCGTACGCGTCGCGTGTGCGGGCCCGCTCGCGCCAGAAGACGCCGCCGCGCTCATGGCGGCGCTGCCCGCCGGCGGTCGACTCATCGTCCTCGAGGACGACGACGCCGACCCGCCCGGCGAGGTCGTCGCGGTGCGCGAGGAGGGCCCGGTGATCGGCCCCTGGCTGGCGCAGCTCGGCGCAATGATCGCAGTCGTTCGTCCCGATCACTACGTCTTCGGCACCGCCGGGGACGTTCAAGGCGCACTGCGCCTGCTGGCCCGGCTGCGCGAGCGGCTCGCCCCAACACCCTGACTCGCGCCGGCGCCGCCGGACATCCTGGAGACGTGGACATGAATCGCAACTTCATCGCGGGCGAGTGGCTCGAGGGCGCCGCCGTGCGCCGCAACATCAACCCCTCCGACACGCGCGACCTGGTCGGCGAGTACGCGCATGCCGATGTCGCCCAGACGGAAGCCGCCATCGCCGCAGCGCATGCGGCATTTCCCGCCTGGGCGCGCGGGTCGGTGCAGGCCCGCGCCGACGCGCTCGACCGGATCGGCAGCGAGCTGCTCGCCAGGAAGGCCGAGCTCGGCGACCTGCTGGCGCGCGAGGAAGGCAAGACCTTGCCCGAGGCTATCGGCGAAGTGGCGCGCGCCGGCCAGATCTTCCGGTTCTTCGCCGGCGAGGTCGTGCGTGGTGGCGGTGAGCACCTGCCGTCCGTGCGGCCCGGCGTCGAGGTCGACATCACGCGAGAGCCGGTCGGCGTGGTCGGCATCATCACGCCTTGGAATTTCCCCATCGCAATTCCGGCCTGGAAGATCGCGCCCGCATTGGCCTATGGGAACTGCGTGGTGTTCAAGCCTGCCGACCTCGTGCCCGGCTCGGCGTGGGCGCTGTCCGAGATCATCTCGCGCGCGGGGCTGCCGCCCGGCGTCTTCAACCTCGTCATGGGGCCGGGAAGCCGTGTCGGGCAGACGCTGATCGACCATCGCCACGTCAACGCGCTGACGTTCACCGGCTCCGTGGACACCGGTCGACGCGTGCTCGCGGGGACCTCAGCCCGGTTTGCCAAGGTGCAGCTCGAGATGGGCGGCAAGAACCCGCTTGTAGTGCTCGACGACGCCGACCTCAAGACCGCGGTCGAGTGCGCCGTCCAGGGCGCCTTTTTTTCGACGGGCCAACGCTGCACGGCGTCGAGCCGCCTGATCGTGCAGAAGGGCATCCTGCCGGCGTTCGTCGACGGCGTCACGGAGCGGCTGCGCGCCCTGAAGGTGGGTGACGCGCGCGCGGCCGGCACCGACATCGGCCCCGTCGTCGACGCCGACCAGCTCGCGCAGGATCTGCAGTACATCGACGTCGGTGGCAGCGAAGGCGCCCGGCTCGTGGTGGGCGGCGCGCAACCGAAGCGGGACGCGCCGGGCTTCTACCTCGAGCCGGCGCTGTTCGTCGACGCATCGCCGGAGATGCGCATCGCCCGCGAGGAGATCTTCGGGCCGGTCGCGTGCGTCATCGCGGTCGACGACGTGGACGGCGCCATTCGCGTCGCCAACGACACCGAGTTCGGCCTGTCGGCCGGGATCTGCACGACGTCACTTCGCCACGCGACCCGATTCAAGCGCGAGGCGGAGGTTGGGATGGTGATGGTCAACGTGCCGACGGCCGGCGTGGACTATCACGTGCCATTCGGCGGTCGCAAGGGCTCGAGCTACGGCTCGCGCGAGCAAGGGCGCTACGCCGCCGAGTTCTTCACCACCGTCAAGACCGCCTACACCGCGGCCTGAAGGCTCACAAGCCACCGATCCTATCGGGCCGGGCGGCTGCTGGCGGAGCGCTGCCCGAGCGACGCTTCTACTGGCGTTGTCTTGCGGGTTAGCCCCGATGGGGGAAGACCGTCGCGAAGCGCCTATTCACGCAAAGAAATAATCTTTATGCACATAAAATAAAAGTGTGCATATAGACCGAATCACACGGCGCCTCAGGAGACAGCTGATGAAGACGATGAAAGTAGCGCGCATGCACATGGTGGGCTGCCCGATGGAACTGGAAGACATTCCCGTTCCGACGCCGGGCCCTCAGGACGTGCTGGTTCGTGTTCGGTCCTGCGGGATCGTCCCCAACCTGGCCAACATCCTCTCCAACTGGCCGACGTGGTTTCCCGAGCGTCCCTTGCCGCCATTGCCCGCGATCTTCGGCCTCGACCCGGCAGGCGAGATCGCTGCCGTCGGCTCGCAGGTGCACGCCTGGAAGGCCGGCGACCGCGTCTACGTGAACCCGGGTCGCTACTGCGGCGGCTGCCGCGCCTGCCGCTACGGCGACCACATCAACTGCACGCACTACACGTTCAACGGCTATTTCGGCTTCTCCGAGAAGTCGCTCCCCATCTTCCAGGCCTATCCGTACGGCGGCCTGGGCGAGTACATGACGGCGCCGCAGTATTCGCTGGTCTCGCTGCCCGATTCGGTCACCTACGACCAGGCCTCGCGCTTCGGCTACCTGGGCACCGCGTACTCGGCCATGCGCAAGGCCGGTGTCGCGCCGGGCAAGAACCTGCTGGTCAACGGCATCAGCGGTACGCTGGGCCTGGGCGGCGCGCTGTTCGGCCTCGCGATGGGCGCGACGCGCATCCTCGGCACCGCCCGCAACAAGGGGCTGCTCGAACGTGTGAAGGCGCTCGCGCCGTCGCGCATCGAAGTGCTCTCGCTGGAAGATGGCCGCTCTATCGATGAATGGGCGCTCGAGGTGACGCAGGGTCAAGGCATCGACATCTTCATCGACGCCAGCGGCCCGGGCGCGCCGCACGAGTCGTTCCTGCAGGGCATGCGTTCGCTGCGCCGTGGCGGCCAGACGATCGACATCGGCGCCGCGGCCGGGTCGCTACCGGTCGACATCCACACGATGATGGACTGCCAGCATTCGCTGGCCGGCTCCCTGTGGTTCTCCGCGGGAGAGGGCCAGGATATGGCCGACATGGCCGCCGCGGGCCTGCTGGACCTCTCCGTGTTCGAGCAGGTCAAGTTCCCGCTGGCCAAGGTCAACGAAGCGATCTCGGGCATCGAGAACCGCAACGGTGGCTTCGGCAACTTCGTCGTGAACCCGTGAGCGGAGGACATCATCATGACAAGCTCTGCTCGCGCCGCTTCGCGTGAACCTCTCGACGGCCACGCCCGTCTGACCTGGTTTCTCTGCGGCCTGGCCTGCGCGCGCAGTTCGGCCTGTCGGTGGCCCCAATGGGATTCGTCTTCAGCGCAAGCATCATCGGGCTGCTGCCCGGTGCCGCGATCTGCGGGTGGCTGTCCGATCACGTGGGGCGCAAGCGCATCCTGCTTGGCTAGATGGTCGCCTTTGCGCTCGCGTCGCTGCTGACCGCCCACGCCCCGGGGTACACCGAACTGCTCGCCTGAAGAACACCGCGGTCACGACGGTGTACTGCGGCATGCCGCTGGGCGGCGCCACGGCGGCCGCGATCGGCTTGTTGAACGCGACTGGCGATTGGCGGTTGGTGTTCTACGTCGGCGGCATCGCGCCGCTGCTGTTGGCACCGGTGCTCATGGCATTCCTGCCCGAGTCGCGCCAACTGCTCGCACGTTTGCATCCCGCCGCGGGAACGGGCCTGGGTTCACCCGCCAAGCCGACGCTGGGGTCCGCACTCTTCGCGCCCGGCCGCGCGGCCTCGACCTGGCTGTTGTGGGCCAGCTTCCTGTTCACGCTGCTCGTCGTCTACTTCCTGCTGAACTGGTTGCCGTCGCTGCTGATCGGCAAGGGCCTGACCAAGCCGATGACCGGCGCGGTCATGATCCTGTTCAACGTCGGCGGCGCCATCGGCTGCGCGGTGCTGGGGGTGTTGATGGGTCGCTGGCGTCCGCAGCGGGTCATCCGTGCTGGTGTTCGCCGGCATCCTGGCCTCGCTGTCCGCGCTCGCCTCGGTCGATGGATTCGCCGCCCTGGCCGTCATCGGCTTCCTGGCCGGCACCTGCGTCCTGGGCGCGCAGTCGCTGATCTACGCGTTGGCACCGGGCCCGTATCCGGTCGATGTCCGGGGCACCGGCGTCGGCACCGCGATTGCCATCGGGCGCATCGGTTCGGTGGCCGGACCGGCGCTCGGCGGCATGCTGCTTGCGGGCGGGCAATCGGCCAGCATGGTGATCGCCTCGGCAATCCCGGGCGTGGCGATCGCGGCCACCTGCACCTTGCTGCTGGTGAGACGCCTCGCTGCGATGCAGGCCGTCGCCGCCACCGATCCGGTAAACCGGCTGCCGGCGTCGGCTCCCGTGGCCGAACTGAACTTGCGGCGCCGCAAGGCGGCCTAGCCCGCAGTACCCCGAGAGCGATCACGCTGCCGTCAGAGCAGTGGGTCGCGTCACGCCAGAACGCTCCTTTCGTGAGGCTTCGTCGAAGCCTGCGTTGGTCGAGCTCGCCCATAACTATTCGAGGAGACAGACATGCAAGCCCCTTCCCGCCGTCGTTCGCGCGCCCGCCGAGTTGCAGGACTTCCACCGCTTTGCCTCGCCGCGGCAGTTGATGGCCTATGTTGGCCTGGTGCCGGGCGAGCACAGCTCAGGCCCAAGCGCCGCCAGGGCAGCATCACCAAGGCCGGCAACAGCGCGGCCCGGCGGATGTTGGTCGAGGTGGCCTGGCACTACCAGCACGAGGCCAGGGTCAGCCCGGTCATCGCCAAGCGCCAGGACGGGCTGCCCACCACGGTGACCGACATCGCCTGGAAGGCCCAGCTGCGGCTGACCAGCAAGTTCAAGCGGCTTACCGCACGGCGGGTGATGAAGAACAAGGCCGTGGTCGCCGTGGCACGCGAACTGGCAGGCTTCGTCTGGGCCATTGGCTGCGAGGTACAAGCCTCGGGTTGGCGGGGCTTGCCTGCGAGTGCGGTTGCAGCCCCGGTCGGCCCCGCGCATTGAACACCCTCTGCTTTTGACTTTGAAACTCAAGACGGGAGGTCTCATCGAACCATCCCAACCAGCGGCCGGATCGGGAGCGCGGCGCAGCCACGGCCATCAGGGCAATCCTCGGCAACGTTATTGAGCGCCACCGCAGCAATGCGGCCCGGCGACCTCAGCCCCTAGACCGAAGGCAGGCCTGCGACGAACACTTGTCTTGCGGTACCCAACCTGCGCATATCAGCATGACCAACCGTCGCGCATCCCCACGGGTGGCATCCAACGGCTCCGTCGCGTTCCCCGTCCGGCAACAGGTCCCTCAATCCCATCTGTGTCGCAGGGGAAATGCCTTTGCCGATTGACAGGAAGAGGCTATATCAGCGTTCATGCTGATCCTGATCCTGATCCCGGCCCTGGCCTGCTTCCTGTTGAAGCCCAAAGTTGGCAGCGTGGTCGCGGCGGCCTCTTCGACTTCGCGGCCGGTGACGGAGGCGGCCCAGCCCGGCGGCGGGACAACCGCGGGACGCCTGGCGGCGTCTTGATCGGATGTCCTCCGGCACGCGAAGCCGCTGCGCATATCTTTGTGCACAAATGATAGTCTTGTGCGCAATACATGCTCTATGGCATAGTGAGCGTATATGGAAACGCTCACCGCACCTACCAAGGAAGTCGACGCTCTTCCGCTGGGCGAGCGCGCCTATCAGGAGCTGCGCCGAGTGATCGTCCGCTGCGATTTCAAGCTGGACGGACCGTCTGCGCGTCGAGGAACTCAGCCGCCAGTACGGCCAGAGCAGCAGCCCGCTACGGGAAGCACTCAATCGGCTGGTGCATCAGGGTCTGGTTCGTTCCATCGACAACCGTGGTTTCCGCGTCGCGCCGATCTCCATCCAGGGGATCGCCGACCTAACGCGCGTGCGCCTGCTGATCGAAACCGAGACCCTGCGCGACGCTCTGCAGAACGGTTCCGAAGACTGGGAGGGCGACGTCGTCGCCTCGTTTCACGGGCTGTCCTCCGTCGAGAAGAAGCTCACCGAAGGCCCGCTCGTCCTCGACGACAAGTAGTCCGACCGGCACCGCGTCTTCCACTTGGGCATCTATGCCGGGTGCTCGTCGCCATTGCTGAAGAACATGGTCGAAGGACTCTTCGACCAAGCCGAACGCTATCGACGTTTCTCCGCACGGTTTCGCACGGGCGAGCGCTCGAAGGGTACGGAGCACCAACGCATTGTGGATGCCGTCCTTCAACGCAACGTCGATGCGGCGTGCAGCCTGATCCAGGGTCACATCCGCTCCACGGAGCTGAACGTGACCGAGAGCCTGCGCGCCATGCAGGCGGCCAGCGCCGGATGACCCGCTGCGGCCGCGCCGCGGCTGGACTCTGCCGGTCTCCTGCGCAGAATGCAGGCTTATCTCGCGTTCGACAGAGATCGTCGATCGAGATCGCGCCTATCGTTCCGCCGCGCTTACCAACGCGTCAACGCGGTTCGCATTGAACTTGACGACACCATTCGAATGGGAGTCAAGGCATGCGAGTCCGCGCAGCCATGAACAGTGCGTTCATCCGGACACTCGGAAAGTCCTGCTCCTGCAGCTCTCGCGCGCGCTCAAGCGTCGGCACTGGCGCATCGCGATTCGTCGGCTGCTGGTGATGCGTGCGTATGGATTCGAGATTCCCGCGTGGCATCGGACCGAGACGGAGCGCCTGCTGGCGGGATGTCCCGAGACAGCATTGCAGAGGATCCGCGAGCAGGTCGAGTCCTGGGCCGAGATGAGATGCATGCCAAGAACAGCCTCTTCCCAGCACTGGCCACCGGTTGACAAGTTCGATTACCTCCACGCGCTCTCGAGGCGCACATCGCGATCCGATGAGTAAAAGGATGATCGTAAGTACCCGGCGATCACATCTTGAAAACCCGCCACCACCCGAGATGATGTCCATTTGTTCGTGGACACAAGCATCCTTGTCCCGCTACGTCAATTCAATTTGACTTGGCCGACGCATACCTTTGTCCCGCGGTCTGGTTCTGATTGCTGCCACGGTGTCTATTCCGACGGGCCGCCGACAACGGCAGCCATAGCCAGAGCGCCTGTTGCGGGTGGCGGTGGTGAGTGGTGAGCTTCTGTTGATGCCAGGTCATTGTGAGCCTGGGCGTGTCCCCGCACCGCGGGGCCGGGCTGTTGCGCTGCGCGGCAAACCGCTGTCTAAGGCCCAGCGTCTCGCCCCTGACGGGCCGCCATCCCTTACGCAACACGACCAGGTCAGCATAGCCGGCGGGAATGACGACCGCGGCCCTTCCGGTGCGCGTCAAGCTACTTGTCGCCTCGGTCACGCAGCCAACGGCTGAATGGGTTCGCGGCGAGATGCCGCGACGACGACCGAGTCGCGTTCCGGGTTGAGGGTGACAGCCTTGATGTGCGACCAGTCGCGCGTATTGCCTGACCACCGCGCCGGGTTGCGCTCGCGAGCCTGCTGATAGACCTCGTGCCGGGCCGCGAGGATCGCAACGTCGCGGCCCTCATGGCGCTGCGCCGGGCTGACATAGCGGATGCCGCTGTGCCTGTGATCATGGTTGTACCAATGCACGAACTCGCGCGCCCATTCGCGCGCCGCGCCAAGATCGGCGAAGCCCGCGGCGGGGAACTCTGGCCGGTACTTTGCCGTGCGGAACAGGCTCTCGATGAAGGCGTTGTCGTCGCTCACGCGCGGCCGCGAGTACGAAGGCTTCACCCCCAGCCACCACAGCATCGCCAGCACCGTGGTGGCCTTGAGCGTGGCGCCGTTGTCGCCATGCAGCACAGGCCTTTCGTCGCGCGGCATCGCGTGGATGGCCTCGGCCAGCGCAGTGCGCTGCATGGTCCGAGTGGTCGTCTTCGTGCACCTCGAAGCCCACGATCTTGCGGCTGTACACGTCCAGGATCAGGTACAGGAAGAACCAGCGGCCGGCGACTTCCGTGGGCAGGAACGTCATGTCCCAGCACCAAAGTTGTCGCGGGGCGGTGGCGATGTGCGTGGTCGGCGGACGGCTCTTGCGGGGGGCCTTGGCACGGCCGCGGTGGCGCGTCTGCCCCTGCGCATGCAGCACGCGCTGGAAAGTCGACTCGCTGGCGATGTAAACGCCCTCGTCGGCCAGCGTTGGCACGATGCGCGCGGGCGGCAGGTCGGCAAAGCGCGGCTCGTTGGCCACGCTCAGGACCTGCGCGCGCTCGGCATCGCTCAGCGCATGGCTGGGCATCGGCCGCACCGCGTTCGGCCTGCCATCGCCAGCTTCGAGGCCCTGGTGGGCGCTCCAGCGCTGCAGCGTGCGTGCCGTGATGCCGACAATCCCGCAGGCCTGGTGCAACCGCGCGCCCGCCTTGCGGGCCACTTCGATGTCTCGGGCATGTTCCTGGCGATCTTCGAGGCCGATCATTCGTCCTCGCCCTGCGTGTTCCTTTTGAAGATCGCCTCGCATTTTTTGAGAGCACCAGCAGTGCTGCCGTCTCCGCCAGGGCCTTGTCCTTGCGACGCACTTCGCGCTCGAGTTCTTTGATGCGACGCCTGTCTTCCTTGGTCTGTGAGGGGCTCGCGCGCGCCTCCTCGGGCGCTGCCAGCGCCTGCGTCGCACTGGCCCTCCACTGCTGCAACTGCTGCAGGTACACGCCGTTCTCGCGACACCACGCGCTGCGCGTGGCCTCGTCCATGGCAGCGGTGGCGATCACCGCCTCGAACCGCGCTGCGGCCGTCCAGACCCGTTCCTTGACCGGCCTGGACAACGACTCCGAGCGCCAGCGCTCCAGCGTGTCCACCCCGACGCCAATCTCACGCGCCACCGCTTCCGGCGATGCATGCGCGCTACCGCCCGGTCCTTGAATGCTTGTCCGTATCGAGCCAACTCGTTCTCTCTGCGCCCCCGGGTTCATGGTTCTATGGAGGCGACAAGTATTCTGACGCGGGGGGCTGGTGTACCGGTAGTAGAAAGCCCTGGCCCCCGCTGGCGTGATTCTTCCGACAAGGCGTCCCTCGCCTCGGGCGCCATCTTCAACGATCCAAACGTCCTTGCCTGTAGGCCTTGCCTGCATCGCTTTATCCGTGATCGTCGTCATAGCGTTACTGGTGCCTATATGGTGCCTATTTTTTTTCAGGCTTTCAGTGCACGTCTTGGGGCATCTCGAAACAATGATTGTTTTCAAGCCATTGAAATACAAAGATATTTTGCATTTTTTGGCGCTTCTTGGAACATCTTGGAATGTTGTCTCTTTTGCATGGGGTGCAAGGGGTCGCGAGTTCGAATCCCGCCACCCCGACCATAGAAAACAACGGGTTAGCTCTGCAAGGGGCTAACCCGTTTTGTTTGTGGGCCCAGCATGGGTGTACTCTTGTGGGGGCAAGTCCCGCCGTAAGTTGATCACGACGAACGAAGTGAAGCGCAACTGCACGAGGGTGACCAAGTGTGGGGAGGAAGCGCGGAGCGAAGCTGCGAGCCGATGGACAAGAACTATGTCGATCTGAGCGGGACGCCTGACAAGACGGCGGGCACGACACGCACGCTGGTCCGCATCACTGTGCATCTTTCCAGCCTGCTCATGGCGTCACCCTACTCTGCGATCAAGGGTGAAGAAGAAGGCTGATCGCTCTGCCTGGGCATGCCAGTTGCGCGGAGGCGCACCTCGCATGGCGTGGGCAATCGGCTGCAGTCGCTTGGCGAGTCGAAGGTCTTCGTCGCGAGGCGGCTCCCATCAAAGATCCAGCACCAGCATCTCCGAGCGAGACCTCGAACAACACGGCAGGAACTGGTCGTTCGCCGCCTGCTCGGCGGGCGAAAGGTAGAGATCCTTGTGGTCCGGCTCGCCGGCGAGCACTCGGGTCAGGCAGGTTCCGCACACACCCTGCTCACAGGAGGTGGGTATCTCCACACCCACCTGCGCAAGCGCGGCCACCACGCTGATCTCCTTCGGCACCCAGACGACTTGCCCGGAACTGGCGAGCTTGACCTGGAAGCCTGCATCGTCCGCCGATGAGGCGAGAGCGGCGCCGAAGAACTCGTGGTGCAACGCGGCCTCCGGCCAGCCGGCGGAACGGGCGGTCGTCAACACCGCGTCCATGAACCCTTTCGGGCCGCACACGTACAAGTGGGTGTTGCCGACGGGCGCCGCGAGCAGGTCGGTGAGCACAAGGCGAGATTCCGAGTCGCCGAAGTAGTGGTGCACACGGCCCGCAAACGACGACGCCGCGAGATGTTGGATGAACGAGGTGCGTTCGCGAGATCGCGTGGCGTAGTGCAATTCGAATTCGGCGCCGATGCGGGCCAGGCGCTCCGCCATGCACAGCACTGGCGTGATGCCGATGCCGCCTGCCAGCAGCAGATGCCGCTGCGCGTCGTGAGCGAGAGCAAAGTGATTTTTCGGCAGGCTGATCGTCAAGCTGTCGCCCACCCGCACCCCGTCGTGCAAGGCCTTGGAGCCTCCTCGCGACTGGGCGTCACGCAGCACGGCGATCCGGTAGCGGTGGCTCTCGGCGGGATCGTTGCAAAGCGAATATTGGCGTGTCAGGCCGTCGCGGATCAATACGTCCACATGCGAGCCGGCCGAGAATGGCGGCAGCGCTCCGCCGCCAGCGTCCACCAACTCGAAGCTGCAGATGTCGACCGCCTCCACGTTGCGTGCCGCCACCATCACGCGCAGCATGTCGGTGGTGTGGCCCATGCTAGGTCCTCCTCGGCTGGCGAGCGCCGCGGGGCCGGGGGTGCCCGGCAGTTGGCAAGCGTTGTTCAGGAACATGACGGTGCCTCGCCGTTCAGGCCTTGTCCAGAGGCCGGAAGAAGTGCCCCGCCGGCACGCTGATCACCGGCTGTCCGGGATCGAAGCTCGTGCCGAGCGGATCACCGCCCTCGGCCACCACGGCGATCTGCTCCTTCAGCATGCGACGCATCATCACAATGCCTCGGTCGCTGGTGCCGAGATGTTCTTCGGAGTGCAAGCTCAGTACGCCGGCGCTCGCCTGCGCCTCGTAGTCGTTGGGCGAGTCCTGCAACTCCTCGCGTGTCATCTCACCCCAGGCCTTGCCCTTCCACCGCATCGTGCCGAACACCCCCGCCGTTGCGGTGCGTGCCACCAGCACCTGCACGTAGTGGGTGTCGTCCACCGGCACCACCCAGGAGATCCGGTTGGCCCGGCCGTCGCTCACGTCGGTACCCGGGATCGACATCACGTTCGGGAAGAAGTAGCTGGTGATGCGGCTGAACTCGGTGTCGTCGAGCACGCGCTTGGCCACTGCCTGCGAGCCGTTCGGCGTGCGCGTGAATTCCACCGAGGGCATCACGGCGAACTCCTCGGCGAACTGCACTACGCTGAAGGTCGAGTGCAGGACCTGCACATGAAAGGGGTCCATGATGTTGTCATTCATCTGCAGCCAGCTGTAGGGCACGTGCGGTGTGGCGGCGAAGGTTTCGTCGCGTGTCGCACCCCAGCCGCCCACGCTGGTCTCGTGGAACTCGCCAGGGGCCAGGTCTTCCAGGATGTCGTAGCGCGGCAGCACCGGCTTCTTGTCCAGCGGGCCCAAGTAGGCGAACACCAGCCCGTAGCGCTCTTCGGTCGGGTACCAGGGTTGGCGCACCTTGTCGCGAAAACGGCCGTTGTCGGGCTCGCAGGGTTGGCCGAGGCAGTGGCCCTCGGTGTCGAAGCGCCAGCCGTGATAGCAGCAGGCGATGCTGTCGGCGCCGACCTTGCCGTAATAGAGTGAAGCCCCGCGGTGCATGCAGCGTGGGTACAGCAGCCCGACCTGGCCGTTGCCGGTCCGGAACAACACCAGCTCCTCGCCGAGCACCTTGATGAGCTGCGGCCGGCGAGTGACCGCCGCGGACGCAGCGACCGGTTGCCAGTAGCGCCGCAGCAATTCACCGCAGGGCTGGCCCGGGCCGATGCGCGTCAGCAGTTCGTCGGGCTGACCCGGCACGTAGCCGTGTGCGCTGCCGCTGGCCGGAACGATCGGCACCACGGTTCTTGCGGGCTTGGCGGTTGGCTGGAGAAGTTGTTCGTTCATGGTTCGGGCTCGTTGAAAGAAGAGCATCGATGCTAGGAAGCAAGCATCCCGGGCGCCAATGCAGATTGGCATGCGGCGATGCGTTCTGCCGATAGCGCGCCGCTGGGTGCCATAGGGAATCGGCATCGCTGCGGCTGCGAATCGCAGCGCGCGAGCCACTGCAAGCCCGCAGAATTCTTCTCAAGACCTCCAAGGAGACAAGGCCGGTGAATTCCACTAGAAGAAAGTTCATGGTCGCCAGCGCGTCGATCCCCGCCCTGGCGTTCCCGAGCCGCGCATTCGCCGAGACGAGCTACCCGCCCGGCAAGTGGCCAAACAAGCCGATGCGGCTGATCGTGCCCAACGTGCCGGGCGGCGGCACCGACACGCTGGCACGTTTGCTCGAGCGCCACTTGGCCAAGATCTGGCAACAGCCCCTGCTGGTCGAGTACAAGCCCGGCGCAGGCACGATGATCGGCACCGACTACGTGGCCAAGTCGCCCCCGGACGGATCGACGCTGGGCATGGTCGTGACCTCGCATGTGATCAACCCGGCGTTGCGCAGGAATATGCCGTTCGACACCCAGAAGGACCTGGCCGGTGTGATGTTGACCGCCCGCTCCAGTCTGCTGCTCTCGGTGGCGTCCGGCATGCCCGTGCACTCGCTGGCAGAGCTGCTGGCCTACTCGCGGGCGAACTCGGGCAGGCTTAGCTACGCCACGCCAGGCGCCGGCAGCTCGATGCACCTGGCTGGCGAATTGCTGAAGCTCACCTCCGGCCTGGACATGGCTCATGTGCCCTACAAGGGCAGCGGCGCCGCCTACGGCGATGTGTTCGAGAACCGCGTCAACGTGCTGATCGATCCGCTGTTCAGCTCACTACCCCATGTCACTGCCGGGCGCTTGCGGCCCATCGCGGTGCTGAGCGCCAGACGCGATGCCATCGCGCCCAGGATTGCGGCGATCGGCGAGACCTATGCCGGGTTCGATGTGCAGAGCATCAACGGCATCGTGGTGCCCGCCGCCACGCCGCGCGAGTTGGTGAAGCGCCTGAACGCCGACTTCGCCGCCGTGCTGAAGAACGACGAAGTCGTCAAACGGCTCGCCGAAATCGGCCTGGAGCCCGTTGCCTCGTCACCCGAGAGCTTCGACGCCTACGTGAAGAGCGAAATGCAGCGCTGGCAGGCCGTTGTCAAAGCGGGCAACATCACCATCGATTGACGCTCCGCGCTGACCGCGGCCGCTACAGGGTCGCGGCAGTCTGCAGGTCGCCGATCGACTCTTCCTCGCACAAGGCGCGCAGCTCCGCCAGCAACGCCTCGAGTCCGGCCGATCGAATCGCGTCAGCGCGCATCACCACGCCGATCTGCAGCTCGGTGCCGGCCAGTTCGATCGGCAACAACGTCAGCTGGCCGTTGCGCTGCTCGTGCAGGGCCTGCCGACGCGACAGCACGGACAACCGGTCGCTCGCCCGCAGGAGCCCGCGGACCATCGCCACCGTGTTCGACTCGATCGCGTGGGCCGGCAGGCTCAGGCCCGCTGCCAGGATCGCCCGCTCGAAAACGTTGCGCGAGCGAGTGCGGCGGTACGGCACCACCCACTCGGCATTCGCAATGTCGGGCAGTGCCAGCCGCTTGCGTTGCGCCAGCGGATGCCCCGGACGCACGACCACGGACAGCACGTCATCGAAGAGGCGCTCCTGCACCATGTCGTTGGGCGGGCTGGGGTGCAGCGTGCCGACCATCACGTCAATGTCGCCGCAGCGCAGGCCTTGCAGCAAAGCGTCGTACGGACTTTCGATGACGCTCACGTGCAACTCCGGATGCGCCGCGGCGAGCTGGCTGATCGCCCGTGGCGCGAGCACCGTGCCCGAAAGCGGCAAAGCGCCCACCAGCAAGCGGCCGCTGACCAGGCCGACGCTGGCGGCCAGGTCACTGCCGATGGCACCGATCTCGGCCAACGCCAGCTTGCCGCAGCGCACCATGATCTGGCCGCAGGTGGTCGCGACCATGCCGCGCGATGTGCGCAGGAAGAGGTCGCGGCCGACGATACGTTCGAGGTCGCGCAGCGCCAGCGTAATCGACGGTTGAGACAAGCCCAGACTCAGCGCTGCCGCCGTCTCGGTGTAGTGATCGGCGATGGCGATCACTGCCTGCAGGTGCCGCCGCGCCACTTGGCCGACCAGGCTGCAGCGGCGCGCGCGAGGCTCGCCCGCGGCGGCGGCTTCATCCATCTCGCGCCCGGCGCCTTCGAGGTGCTCGATCGCCCGCCGTACACGCAGCTGCACGAGGTCGCCCTCGTCGGTGGTCGACATGCCGCGCGAGCTGCGGTCGAACAGCGTCAGGCCGAGTTCGCGCTCCAGCCCGCGCACGGCGCGCGTGACGGCGGGCTGGGTGAGGTGCAGGCTGTCCGCCGCCTTGCGCACACTGCGGTGCTGCGCCACAGCGGCGAAGGCACGCAGTTGCCGCATGTTGACCTCGACCGGGTCTTGCGTCACGGAAGGTGGCCGCCATCCGGCAGCGCGGCGCCCAGCGTCAGTGACAGGTCCCGTGCTCACTCGGCGTCCTCGCGAAACAACACGAAGCGCGCTTCACGGCGCGCGATGCGCCAGCCAGAGGGTGTACACACGAAGTCGTCCTCGAACTCGCCAAGCACCTGTCGAGGCTGCGCCGGTCGACCGAACAGGCCGGCCTCGTCGCTCGACAGGCCGCTCCAGAGCAGCACGCAGCTGTGTCCGTGGGCGCGGCTCGATGTCTGGAGCGTCACCAGCGTGTTGGTGATCAGGTGCCGGGTCAGGCGATCGGACGGCCGCGAGCGGTAGGACGCCGCGATGGCGGCCGGTCCATGCAGCGGCTCGGCGCCGGGCCGGACCAGCACGCCGTCGTCGGCGAACAAGGCGGCGAAGCCGTCGTGGTCCCGCGCGTCTATGCACGACACCCCGCGCACCACGAGGTCGGCGCAGGCTTGCCTGGCGATCCATTGTTCGACCATGGCGGCTTTGGTCCCATCGCTCATGCTGGGCCTTGCGCCACACTGCCGGTCTCGATGAGCGAGGCACCCATCCACGCGGCGAGACCTTGCGAGACGGCCTGCGGCTGCTCCAGCGTGGTCATGTGGCCCGATGCTTCGACTATCTGGAGCCTCGAAGTCGGCATCATGGCGTGCATGCTCTGGTGCCGCTCCGGCGGGCTCCACCGGTCTTCCCGACCGCACAGCAGCAAGGTCGGGCAAACGATCTGCGGCAGCAGTTCGCTCGCGTCCGGCCGGCCCAGCAAGGCGCGGATCTGGGCCTCGAAGATCTGCGGCGTGCTGCGCGCGATCATCTCCAGGATGGTCTCGAACACCGGTGTTCCAACGCAGGCCGGGTGCACCATGCCGCGCGCCCAGGGTTCGCCCATCGCCCGCATGCCGAAGGCGCGCGCCAAGCTCAGCAGGTCGAGCCGTGCCGCGCGCTCCTGTTCGCCAGCCGCCCCCTCGGGCAGCGCCTGGAAGCCCGTGTCCAGCAGCGCCAGGCGCTCCACTCGCTCCGGCGCTCGGCGCAGCACCTCCAGCGCCACCCGTCCACCCATCGAGTGCCCGGCCAGGGAGAAAGCGCCCGGCGGCGCGGTGGACAGCACATGCGTCGCCATGGCCTCGATGCTGTCCAGTGCGCCATAGGCTGCCACCCGGCAGTCGGCAAGATCCGCCAAGGCGCGGCATTGCGGCGCCCAGTTCGCGCCGTCGCACAGCAGGCCGGGCAAGAGAAGCAGCACGGGCTTGTTCATCGCAGGCTCGGCACTTGGCGCGTCCGCATGAAGGCTTCGAAGGTCTCGCCCCGCATCAGCGCGTACACGACCAGATTGGGTGTCTTCACCACGCGGGCGAACTTCTCGAGCACGAAGAAGTTGACGCCGTGGCGCACCAGCGCTATCCAGTCGAGCCGGCGGATCATGGCCTTTTCGCCGTCCGACAGCCCGGCGTTCGACATCGACCGTTCGCTGTCGGCCAGGTAGGCATCGCGCGCTTCGGCGTTGATCATGTTCCAGAAGAAGCGATTCAACTTCAGGGTGCGGTTGCTCACGCGCAGATCGAAGACGTAGGTACCGCCCAACGCCGCCATACCCTCGACTTGTGGATTCATGCTTCGCGCCTCAGGTCTGGGTTTCATACAGCACGACGGTCATCGCGGTGGTCGTGGCCAGGTAGTAATTTTGATGCAGCTTGCGGATGCGGTCACCGAGTGCACCGCGCATGGACAGCCACATGATCTGCTCGACGCTCTCGGCGCCGCCAAGCCGAACGTAGTCTGCGTGCGTCATGTTCATCAACTGCTCCGGATCGTTCTCCAGCAGTTCGAGAAACTTCAGATCCCATTCGGTGTTGTTGAAGCCCGTGCGCTCGCCGTGGATCTGGTGCGACAAGCCGCCGGTGCCGACCACCACTACCCGCAGGTCGACCGGATACGACTCGATGGCGCGGCGCACCGCCTGACCGAGGCGGTAACAACGCCTGCCGGTTGGCAGCGGGTATTGCAGCACATTGATGGCGATCGGCACGATGCTGCCCGGCCAATCGGGCACATGCGGCCACAACAAGGGCAAAGGCGCTGCGCAGCCGTGGTCGATCGGTTTTTCCTGGAAGATGGTCAGATCAAACTCGTCGTTGACGAGTGATTCGGCGATATGCGCCTGGAACTCGACATCGCCCCGCAGCGGTGGCAGTGGCCGGAGGCCCGCGCCTTCATCGGCAACGGGAAACGTGGCCCCGACCCCGAGCGCAAAGGTCGGGTACAGGTCGAAGAAAAACGTGGTGCAGTGGTCGTTGTAGAAGAACACGAGCACATCGGCCCGATGAGCCGCCAGCCACGCCGCAACCGGCTCGTAGCCCTTGAACAGCGGCGCCCACGCCGGGTCTTGCTGCTTGCCCTTGTCGTATGCCACGCCGATGGTCGGGACATGAGATGTCCCGATGCCGCCAATGATGATTGCCACGGTCTGCTCCCCGGTTCAGAAGCTGTGCTTGATGCCGGCAACGAAGCCCCGCGGGTCGGCATCGCGCCCCGCACCGCCGACACGAGCCGAGCCCGTCGCCAGTGCGAGGTTGGTATTCGCATCGTTGTCGACTCCGCCGTAGGAGGCGTAGAGGTTGCTCCGCTTGGAGAGAAGGTAGTTGTAGGAGAGGCCGTAGTTGATGGCTCGGCCGGAGGGAGTGTTCAAGTGCTCGAAGCTCGTGCGTGCGACCTGGGTCCATAGCACATGCTGGCCGAAGCTGGCGCTTGCGCCGATCCAGCAAGCGCGGGTGTTGTCGACGGCGCCGGTCGTTGCCGTCACGGGATCGGTGCGCCAGCAGCCGAGATTGGCTGCGTAGGCCGCGAGCTTGTACTCGACGCCGAAGCCGCCCTCGTCGAAATGCCCTGCGGCCTGTGTAGAGGTCGCCAATAGCTTGCGGCGCTGCAACGAGACAGTCGCGAAGAGGTCGGGCCGGCGATAGTCGATCGACCCGGCCATCAGCTTGCCAGCGATTCCTTCCCCGGCCGCAATGGCCGCGCGCCCGATGAAGCCCGACCAGGCTGGCGAGTTGTAGAACACACCGTTGTTGATGCGTGCCTCGCGCAGTTGGCTTGCGACCGAGATGGTGCCCGGCAAGCCGTACCGATTTCGGTCCGACTGGATGATGGTCCAGAAGCCCGGCGAATAGTCCCGGCCCAGCAGCACTTCGCCAAAGCGGCCCTTCAGGCCGACCACCGAGCGCCGCGCCCAGAACGCCGAGGCCGGCTCGCCGTAGGTGACCGTGGTGCCGGTATCGAGACCGAAGCCGGTCTCGGTGTTGAAGATCGCCTGCAGGCCGTCGCCAAGGTCTTCACTCGCGCGAAAGCCCAGGCGCGAGTTCCATTGGTGCCCCGAGTCCACGGCCTTGGTCCAGTGCGCACCGGGTGCGCCGGTCTTGGACACCAGCACGCCGGCATCGACGATGCCGTAGACCGTGACCTGATCCTGCGCCAACGTTGGTTGCAGGCCGGCACAGACGAACAGCGCCGAGGCTGCCGAGAACGGCGCCATGCGCCTGCCGAATGCAAAGGTCATCGTGTCTCCTGGGTGAGTTTTTTCGCTGGCTGTTTGGGGGTGCATGCAGCTCGAGGCCAGGGCAAGGAGCATCGCTGCGCTAGCGCCAAGTGGCCATTCAGTATGTGCAGCGAGGCAATACGTTTTGCCAATACCGCCCACCGCAATCTGGGCGATTCCACCCTATTGCGCCGCGCGCCGGCCCAAGGTGTCTCCATCGACAAAGAGCTTGCAATGGACACAACCCTGGGTCATCGCAAACTGGAGGTAAGCGTCCGGCCAAGTCAGCTCGGCCTGAGGCATGCGGCTGACGCCGCACTTCAGGAAGCGGGCGCCCAGCGATGCGGCAACAACTCGCCGATGCGGCTGGCCGGATGCGTCGGCAGCCGCTCGAGCGCGTCCTTGAAGTACGCATAGGGCTCGTGCCCGTTGATGCGCGCCGAGTGCAGCAGGCTCATGATGGCTGCGGCCCGCTTGCCCGAGCGCAGGCTGCCGGCGAACAGCCAGTTCGACCGGCCGATGGCAATCGGCCTGATGTGGTTCTCCACCCAGTTGTTCGAGATCGGCACATCACCGTCCTGGACGAAGCGGGTGAGTTGTGTCCAACGCTTGAGGCTGTAGTCGATGGCCTTCATCGTGGCCGAGCCGACGGGTACCAACCGCCGCTGTTCGAGCAGCCAGCGATGGAAGACGGCCAGCACCCGTCGTGACTTGCGCTGGCGGATGCGCCGTCGCTCGTCGCCGGGCCGGTCTTCGATCTCGCGCTCGATCCTGAACAGGCACTGGTGGTAGCGCCGGGCCTTGCGGCCCACCTCACTGCGGTGGTTGGCCCACAGGTCGTTGAATTTCCTGCTGGCGTGGGCCATGCATTGCGCCGAGGTCACACCCTTGGTGGTGGCCGCGTTGTAGCCGCTGAAGCCGTCGGTGAGCAACGTGCCCTGCCGGGCCTGTGGGGTGTCAAGCTTGAGGAACTCGCGCACGCTCTCGCCGCTGCGGCCTTCGCTGAACTCGAACACCACCCGCCGAAGCCCCCGTTGCCGTAGCCAACGTCGGCGCGCTTGCCGGCGGTAAAGCCGCCAGCCCCGTGGCCGCTTGCGCCACCAGTGGCCTCGCGGGGGTGGGTCAGCCAGGGCTGGGGAACAACCTGAAGATGCCCGGGCATCTGCTTGAATGTACGCGCCTAACGACGGCTCATGCCGCGTCCGACACAGGTGCGGCAACACTGCGCAGCACATTGATGAACGCCTGCGCGGCTGGTGTGAGAACCTCATCAAGCCTTGTGATCAGGCCGTAATCCGGCATGCGCGTCGGCAGGGCCACCGGTATGCGAGCCAGCAGGCCTTTCTTGACGTATTTGTCCACGAGTGCCGCTGGCTGCAACGAAAGCATGTCGGTGCTCTGCATCAATGCCATCGCGAAGAGGAAGGAGGGTGTTTCGACCACGCCTGAGCTGAGCGCCAGTCCGGTATTGCCCAATGCCTCGTCCGAAACGCGTCGCAAGGCTGTCGAGGTGGGGTAGAGGATCCAGGGCCAGTGCGCCAGCTTCGCCAGTTCCAGATCGGTTGCGGCACGAAGCGGGTGATGAACGCCCGCGACCACGTCCAGCATCTCGCCGGAAAGGCGTTCGTATTGGAACTGCGTTTGCTGGGATTCTTCGGTGAAGCGGCCGATCATCAGGTCGATCTTGCGCTCGGCCAGCCAGACGATCAGTTGGTCGCTGCTGTGCTCCAGGATCTTCAGCACCAGCAGCGGCCGCAGGCGCTGGATCTCGGCGACAGAGGCGATCAGCAGGTGAGCGGCCGAACCGGTGATGGCGCCTATCGTCAGGTGGCCATGACCTCCCTGCCGCAGGGCATTGAACTCGTCCACGAATTTGCGGTGCCCGGCCAGTGCGCTGGCCGCGTAGCGCAGCGTGAACAGACCCAGTTCATTGGGCCGCATGCCGCGCGAGAGCCGCTCAAACAGCCGCGACTCCAGCATCTCCTCGATGTCCATCAGGATCTTGGTAGCCGCCGGCTGGGTGATGTGCATTTGCTCGGCGGTCAGGCGCAGGTTGCGCGTGTGGCCGAGGATGTCCAGGAACTGCAGATGCCTGAAGCGCAGGCGAGAACAGGCCTGTGCCATGGACAAGGGTTTGCCCGTAAAGGTGTCTGGAGTCATAACTGTCTGGAATGGATGCTAGCAAAAAATTGAATAGACCCGCGGCCGGCGCAGACCTAATCTGCGCCGGCGCTGAAGGGGACCGACACAGATCCACCAAGGCGCCGCCGATGGCCCGCTGGGTCCGTCGCGTCCACTTCAAACCATCGGAGACAAGCATGAAGTTCAAGACCCTCGCCCTGGTCGGCGCGCTGCTGGCCGTGCTGGCGGTACCCGTGGCTGCACAAGTCAAGGAACACACTTTCAAGGTCGGCATCGGGCTGAGCGACGACCATCCCCAGGCCGTGGCGGTCAGGTATTTCGGTGAGCAACTGGCCGCCAAGAGCGGCGGCAAGATGACGGTCAAGCTGTTCTCCAGCGGCTCGCTGGGCAACGACATCAGCATGACCTCAGCGCTGCGCGGCGGCACTCTGGAGATGACCGTGCCCGACAGCTCGACGCTGGTCTCGATGGTGAAGGCTTTTGGCGTGATCAATCTGCCACTGACCTTCAATACCGAACTTGAGGCCGACGCGGTGCTGGATGGTCCGGTCGGACAAAAGCTGCTGGCCACGCTGCCGGACAAAGGCCTGGTGGGCCTTGGCTATTGGGAGAATGGCTTTCGTGATGTCACCAACTCACGTCGGCCCATCACCAAGGCCGAGGACTTGGCGGGCCTGAAGCTGCGCGTGATCCAGAACCCGCTCTTCCTGGACACCTTCAACACCCTGGGCGCCAACGCCACGCCGCTGCCGTTCACCGAGCTCTACTCGGCGATGGAGCAGGCCGCGGTGGACGGCCAGGAGAACCCGCCTGCCACCATCCTCGCCAGCAAGTTCTACGAGGTGCAGAAGCATCTGGTGCTGTCGCACCACATGTACAGCACCTGGGTGTTGCTGATGTCGAAGAAAACCTGGGACGGCCTGTCTGCCCAGGAGCAGAAGATCGTGCAGGACGCGGCCCGCGAAGCCACTGCCTACGAGCGCAAGACCATCCGTGCTTTCGGCGACAAGGCGCTGGGCGAGTTGAAGAAGCTTGGCATGCAGGTCACCGAACTTCCGCCCGCGGAGCAGGCCAAGCTGCGCGCCAAGCTGCAGCCGGTAATGGCCAAGTACGCCAAGGAATTCGGCGAGGCGACGACCGCGGAGATGATGGCCGAGCTGGCCAAGGTCAGGGCCGGCACGAAGTAACGCCGGAACGTCCCGGGCGGTGCGGCCTCCGGGCTGCACTGCCTTGCCTTGCCCCCATTCCTGCTGCCTGCCCACGCTGCCATGGACAAGATGCCCCGCCGCCCGTTTCGGTCACGTGATTGGTTCGCCGACCCGGCGCGATCCGACATGACCGCGCTGTATCTCGAGCGTTTCATGAACTACGGGCTCACGCCCGAAGAGTTGCGTTCCGGTCGCCCCATCATCGGCATTGCGCAGACCGGCAGCGACCTGTCGCCCTGCAACCGCATCCACCTCGACCTGGCCAGGCGGGTGCGCGACGGCATCCGAGACGCCGGTGGCATTCCGATGGAGTTCCCGGTCCATCCGATCTTCGAGAATTGCCGGCGGCCCACGGCCGCGCTGGACCGCAACCTGGCCTACCTCGGCCTGGTCGAAATCCTCTACGGCTACCCGATCGACGCGGTGGTGCTGACCACCGGTTGCGACAAGACAACGCCGGCTGGCGTGATGGCGGCGTCAACGGTGGACATCCCTGCCATCGTGCTTTCGGGCGGGCCCATGCTGGATGGCTGGCACGGGGGTGAACTGGTCGGTTCGGGGACTGTCATCTGGCGCAGCCGCCGCCAGTTGGCTGCGGGCGAGATTGACGAAGAAGAGTTCCTGCAGCGCGCCTGCAGCAGCGCTCCGTCGGCGGGTCATTGCAACACCATGGGCACGGCATCCACGATGAATGCGGTGGCCGAGGCGCTGGGCCTGTCGCTGCCTGGCTGCGCCGCAATTCCGGCACCCTATCGCGAGCGTGGGCAGATGGCTTACGAGACCGGCCGGCGAATCGTCGGGATGGCGCATGAGGATCTGCGGCCTTCCCGCATCCTGACGCGAGAGAGCTTCCTCAATGCGCTGTCGGTCATCAGTTGCGCGGGCGGGTCCAGCAATGCGCAGGTCCACGTGATGGCCATGGCGCGCCATGCCGGGGTCGAACTGCATGCCAGCGACTGGCGCACCCACGCGCATGACCTGCCGCTGCTGCTGAACATGCAGCCTGCGGGCCAGTTCCTCGGCGAGCGCTTTTTCCGCGCCGGTGGTGTGCCGGCGCTGATGTGGGAGCTGCTGCAGGCCCAGCGCCTGCATGGCGATTGCCTCAGCGTGACCGGCCGCAGCATGGCCGAAAACCTGCAAGGCCGCGAGACCCACGACCGCGAGGTCATCAAGCCTTTCGACCAGCCGCTGATGCACGAGGCTGGCTTCCTGGTGCTGAGCGGCAACCTGTTCGACTTTGGCATCCTGAAGACTTCGGTGATTTCCGAGCGCTTCCGGGCACGCTACCTGAACCGGCCCGGTGCCGAAGGTGTCTTCGAGGCCAGGGCTGTGGTGTTCGAGGGTGCTGAGGACTACCACGCCCGCATCAACGATCCGGGTCTCGACATCGATGAAGCTTGCATCCTGGTGATGCGAGGGGCGGGTCCCATCGGCTGGCCGGGCTCCGCCGAGGTGGTCAACATGCAGCCGCCTGACGCGCTGATCCGCCGTGGCATCACCACCTTGCCTACGCTGGGCGACGGCCGCCAGTCCGGCACGTCTGACAGTCCGTCCATTCTCAACGTCTCACCTGAAAGTGCGGTTGGCGGCGGCCTGAGCTGGCTGGCAAGCGGCGACATGATCCGCGTGGATCTGAACACCGGCCGCTGCGACGCCTTGCTGGCACCGGAAGAGATCGCGCGCCGCCGCCGCGAACTGCCCGCACCGCCGGTGCCACCCAGCCATTCGCCCTGGGAAGCGCTGTACCGCGAAAAGACGGGCCAATTGGTGGATGGCGCGACGCTTGACTTCGCGCTCGCCTACCGCCGCATCGCCGAGAACACCCCCCGCCACAACCACTGAACTTCTGTCCTTGCCGGCGCCGCCGTACTCGCACGGGGCTGCCGCATTGCCGTCCCCTGATCGCTTGAAGGAACCCGCATGAACGCCCTGACCACCCTGGCTGCCGATCTCGCCGCCATCCTGCCCGCCGACGGCTTGTCTGGCACACTCGTGGCCCGGGTCTGGCGCAGCGATGGCATTGCCGGTCCGGCCGTGGTGGCCTTGCGCGAGCACGGCGTGTTCGACCTGAGCACGCAGTTCCCGACCATGAGCACCTTGCTGGAACGGGATGGTCCGGCTCAGGCTGTGAGCCAGACGGCAGGCGAGCGCCTGTGCAGCGTGGAGGCTCTGTTGGCCAACAGCCGAAGCGGCGCGCGCAACGAGGCGCTGCCGTGGCTGCTGGCCCCTTGCGACCTGCAGGTCGTGAAGGCTGCGGGCGTGACCTTTGCTGCCAGTCTGGTGGAGCGGGTGATCGAAGAGCAGGCAGGTGGCGATGCCAACCGTGCCCAGAGCCTGCGCGCCCAGGTCAATGCGTTGCTCGGTGAGCGCCTGGCCGACATCCGGCCCGGGTCGCCTCAGGCCATGGCATTGAAAGCCCTGCTTCAGGAGAAGGGGCTGTGGTCCCAGTACCTGGAGGTTGGCATTGGCCCGGATGCCGAGGTCTTCACCAAGGCGCCGGTGCTGGCCTCGGTGGGCTGCGGCGAGGACATCGGCGTGCGTGCCGACTCGGCCTGGAACAACCCGGAGCCTGAAGTGGTGCTGGCGGTCAACGGCCGTGGCCAGATCGTCGGCGCCACCCTGGGCAATGACGTCAACCTGCGAGACATCGAAGGCCGCAGTGCGCTGCTGCTGGGCAAGGCCAAGGACAACAACGCCTCGTGTGCCATCGGCCCCTTCATCCGCCTGTTTGATGCCGGTTTCAGCCTGGACGACGTGAGGCGCGAGACGGTGCACCTGCGGGTGGCTGGTGTCGACGGCTTTGAACTTCGCGGCATCAACACCATGGCGAGCATCAGTCGTGACCCTGGCGAACTGGTGGCGCAGACCCTGGCGGCACATCAGTACCCCGATGGCTTCATGTTGTTCCTGGGCACTCTTTTCGCGCCCATCGAAGACCGCGACCAGCCCGGCAGTGGCTTCACCCACAAGCTGGGCGACGTGGTCACCATCCACAGCCACTGGCTGGGCGGCCTGCACAACCGCGTCACCCACAGCGAGACGGCCGCTCCCTGGCAATTCGGCCTGCGCGCCTTCATCAACAACTTGGCCGCGCGGGGCTTGCTGAAGGACGGCACGCTCTGAAACCGCCCGTTCACATGGCGACGGCAAAGACCGTCACGGAGACAACATGATGAAGAAACTGCTCGACGGCTATTGCCGCGGCGTGGAATGGGTGCTGGTGACCTTGCTGGCGCTGATGGTGTTGCTGGTGTTTGGCAACGTGGTGCTGCGCTACGCATTCAACTCCGGCATCGCGGTCTCGGAGGAACTCTCGCGCTGGTTCTTCGTCTGGCTGACCTTCCTGGGCGCCGCGGTCGCCGTGCGCGAGCGCGCCCATCTGGGCTCGGACATGCTGACTTCGCGGCTAGGCCCTACCGGCAAGCGCATCTGCCTGGGACTTGGCCAGATCCTGATGTTGTGGGCCACCGCACTGCTGCTGTCGGGCTCCTGGCAGCAAGCCAGGATCAACTGGGACGTCGAAGCCCCGGTCACGGGCGCATCGGTGGCCATCTTTTACGCCGCTGGCATCGTGTTCGCCGTCTCCACCGGGCTGATGCTGCTGGGCGAATTCTGGCGCACCGTCTCGGGTCGGCTGAGCGAGTCCGAACTGGTGATGGTGCAAGAGTCGGAGGATCTGGCGCAGATCGAAGAACTCCAGCTCGACCGCAGCCAGACCTTCAAAAAGCACTGAGCGGCGGAGACACATCATGACGGTTCTCATCTTCCTGGGTGCCTTGCTCGCTGCAATGGCGCTGGGCATCCCCATTGCCTATTCGCTGCTGCTCTCAGGCATGGCGCTGATGGTTCACCTGGACATGTTTGACGCCCAGATCCTGGCGCAGAACGTTGTCAATGGCGCCGACAGCTTTCCGCTGCTGGCGGTGCCTTTTTTCATGCTCGCTGGCGAGATCATGAACGTCGGCGGCTTGAGCCGGCGCATCGTCAACCTGGCCTTGGCGCTGGTGGGTCACAAGCGTGGCGGACTGGGCTTCGTGGCCATTGTGGCGGCCTGCCTGTTGGCTGCACTCTCGGGCTCGGCGGTGGCTGACACGGCGGCGCTGGCTTCGCTGCTGCTTCCGATGATGGTGGCAGCCGGCCACGACAAGGCTCGCGCTGGCGGCCTGATCGCCTCGGCCGGCATCATCGCCCCGGTCATCCCACCCTCGATCGGCTTCGTGGTGTTCGGCGTGGCGGCCAATGTGTCGATCAGCAAGCTGTTCCTGGCCGGCATCGTGCCGGGCTTGTTGATGGGCCTGTCCATCGCACTCGCCTGGTGGTGGGTGGCGAAGAAGGAAAACATCCCGCCGCCGCCCAAGGCCAGCTTGGCCCTGCGTTTGAGCGCCCTGAAGGAATCGACCTGGGCGCTGGTGCTGCCGGTGATCGTGGTGGCAGGGCTCAAGTTGGGCGTGTTCACCCCGACGGAGGCGGCAGTGGTTGCTGCGGTGTATGCGCTGTTTGTCGCAACGCTGGTGTATCGCGAGATGAGCCTGCGCCAACTGCGCGAGGTGTTCGTCAGCGCGGCCAAGACGACGGCCGTGATCATGTTCCTGGTGGCTGCGGCGATGGTCAGCGCCTGGTTGATCACGGTGGCAGACATTCCGAGCAAGATGATCTCGCTGCTGCAGCCGTTCATGGGCAACCAGACGCTGTTGATGATCGCGATCATGGCGCTGGTGATGGCGGTGGGCACCGCGATGGACATGACGCCGACCATCCTGATCATGACCCCGGTGCTGATGCCGGTGGTCAAGGCAGCGGGCATCGACCCGGTGTATTTCGGCGTGCTGTTCATCATCAACAACGCGATCGGTCTGATCACGCCGCCGGTGGGCACGGTGCTCAATGTGGTGGCCGGCGTGGGCCGCATGAAAATGGATGAAGTCACCCGCGGTGTTCTGCCGTTCATGGCAGCCCAGTTCGCCATGATGTTCCTGATGGTCTTCTTTCCCTGGCTGGTCACCGGCCCGGCGAAGTGGTTTGCCAACTGATATCAACGCCATGCGCATCCACATCACCGGCGCTTCCGGTTCCGGCACTTCCACATTGGCGGCAGCCTTGGCCGAGCGACTGGGTGCGGCCTGCCTGGATGGTGACGCCTACTACTGGCTGCGGCCAGAACCCCCATTCCTGGACAAGCGGCCGGCCGACGCGCGGCGGGCGATGCTTTCGCGCGACCTGCAAGCCGCGCAGCACGCGGTGCTCGGTGGCGCCATCATCGGCTGGGGCACCGAGGTCGAAGATGCATTCGACCTGATCGTCTTTCTCTACCTGGATGCGCCCATCCGCCTGGCGCGGCTGCGCGAGCGTGAACTGCAACGTTTCGGTGCAGTGGATGAAGCCTTCATCGAATGGGCCGGTCAGTACGACCAAGGCCCGTCGGAAGGCCGCAGCCTGGCGAAGCACCGGGCCTGGCTGGCGGACAGGACCTGCCCGGTGCTGGCACTTCATGGCGACCTATCGGTGGAGGCGCGGGTCGAGCGGGTGCTGGCAGGACTGAAGTCTCACGGCCTGATGTAAGGCCCCGCGCGGCGCTTCGTCTCGCGGCGCTGGATTGATCTTGCGCAAGCGCTGAACCGGCCCGTTGCCTCAGCATGCGAGTCACGTCCAGCATGCATTCAGGCGATGTCCGCCCAGTGTTGGCGGGAGCTTGCATGATGAAACCGCTGGTCCAGGGTGGGCCAGACTTCTGGCCGGGTGCACAAGCCAAGCGTGGCCCGGAGCATGTGGCTGCGCCGGACGTGGCGCCGCAGCCGGTCGAGGCTTCACTGCGCCTGGGTGGCCTGAGCTGCTCGGCCTGCACGATGACCATCGAGGCCGCGCTGCGCCAGGTCGACGGCGTGCTGCAGGCGCATGTCAGTGCCGTGTCGGCCTGCGCCACGGTGCGCTGGAACGGCGCGCGCACGGACGTGCCGGCGCTGATCCGGGCGATCGAGCGTGCTGGCTACCAGGCGGTGCCGGACACGGCGGCCGGCGCACGTGCGCTGCGCCAGCGCGAGGCGCGCACGGCGCTGTGGCGACTGTTCGTGGCCGGCCTGTGTGCGATGCAGATCATGATGCTGGCCACGCCCTCCTACGTGGCGGGGCCCGGCGAGCTGGCACCGGACCTGAAGCATTTGCTGGACTGGGGCAGTTGGCTGCTGGCACTGCCGGTGATGGCGTTTTCCGCGACGCCGTTTTTCCGCGGCGCCTGGCGGGCCTGGCAGAACAAGCGCATTGGCATGGACGTGCCCGTGGCGCTGGGCATCGCGGTGGCCTTCATCGGCAGCAGCGGCGCCACCTTCGATCCGGGCGGCCTGTTCGGCGACGCGGTGTATTTCGATTCGCTGACCATGTTCGTGGCCTTCCTGCTGGGCGGGCGGCTGCTGGAGATGCAGGCCAGGCACCGTGCAGCCGTTGCGCTCGAAGACACCCTGGCCGGTTTGCCCGAGCGCGCGCTTCGGGTCCGGGCTGATGGTGGCGTGGAGACGGTGCCGGTGCACCAACTGGTGCGGGGCGACGTGCTGCGCGTACCGGCCGGGCAGGCCTTGGTGGCCGACGGTGTGCTGTTGGAGGGCCACACGGCGGTGGACGAATCGCTGCTCAGTGGCGAGTCGACGCCGGTGGCCAAGGCGCCTGGAGACAGTCTGGTGGCCGGCAGCGTCAACGGCCATGCGGCATTGCTGATGCGGGTCGAGCGCGTGGGGGCGGACACCCGTTATGAGGCCATCGTTGGGCTGATGCGCCAGGCCCAGACGCTGCGGCCAGCCTCGCTGGCCAGCAGCGAGCGCTGGGCCGGCCCGTTCCTGTGGGCGGTGCTGCTGGTGGCCGGCGCAGCGGCGCTGGCCTGGCAGGCCATTGACCCCGCGCGTGCGGTGTGGGTGGCCGTCTCGGTGCTGATCGTCACCTGCCCGTGTGCGCTGGCGCTGGCGGCGCCGTCGGCGCTGCTGGCTGCCGCCGGTGCCATGGGCCGCCGCGGGCTGCTGCTGCGCCGGCTGGACGCGATTGACGGCCTTGCCAGGGTGCAGCTGCTGTGCATCGACAAGACCGGCACCTTGACCGACCCGCGGCAGCAGACGCTGCGGCTGCAGCGCCTGGCGCCCGATGCGCGCTGGGACGACGCTGCGCTGATGCGCATCGGTGCGTCGCTGGCCGGCTGGTCCAGCCATCCGGTGGCCAGGGCGTTGGTGGCCGCAGCACCGGGACCTGCCCATGGCGGCTGCTGGCAGTCGCCCTCGGAAGTGGTGGGCAAGGGGCTGCAGGCGCTGGACGCGCAGGGCCGGGCCTGGCGGCTGGGTGTGGCCGGCTGGGCGGGTGCGCTGGCGAGTGAAGCCCAGCAGCGTGGCGCCGCCACGCTGAGCGTGGACGGCCAGGCGCTGGCCTGCTTCGAGTTGCAGGAGCAGCCGCGGCCCGGCGTGGTCGACTGCCTGCGGCAGCTGCAGCAGGGCGGATTGAAGGTGCTGCTGCTGTCTGGCGACGACCCGGCGCGGGTCGGCCGCTTTGCCGCCAGCGTGGGCCTGGCCGACTGGCGCGGCGGCATGGCACCCGAAGACAAGCTGCGGGTGGTGCGCGAAGCCCAGGCCGCCGGCCTGCGCGTGGCCATGCTGGGCGACGGCATCAACGACGCGCCGGTGCTGGCGCAGGCCGATGTTTCGGTGGCGATGGGCGAGGGCGCTGGTGTGGCCCGCTGCGAGGCAGACGCGGTGCTGGTCTCCAACCGCCTGCAGGACCTGGCCTCGGCGCGCGAACTCGCGCGCAAGACCCGGCGCGTGATGCGCCAGAACCTGGCCTGGGCCGTGGCCTACAACGCGGCCAGCGTGCCGCTGGCGCTGCTGGGCTGGCTGCCGCCCTGGGCCGCCGGCCTCGGCATGGCCGGCAGCTCGCTGGTCGTCGTCTTCAATGCGCTGCGCCTGGCCCGCTGAGCGGCTTCATCCAATGGACATCCTCTACCTCCTGATCCCGCTTTCGGCACTGCTGGTGCTGGGCCTGCTGGCCGTGTTCGCCTGGGCGCTGCATGGCGGCCAGTTCGATGACCTGGAACAGCAAGGCGAGCAGATTCTGCTGGACGACCGCGCCCCCGATTGACAAGCATCAAGCCCCGAGGGGGGCGGCCAGCAAAGAATCCTTCTGTCGACATTCGACTGGGATCGGAGGACTCTGATGGTGGCAATGCGCGAGACGCCCGGCACGGTGAACTACACCGACGAAACGGTGCGTGGATTTGCGCTGGCGGCGGTGCTGTGGGGCGTGGTGGGCATGACGGTGGGGGTGTTGATCGCCGCCCAGCTGGCCTTTCCTGACCTGACCTATGGCATCCCCTGGCTCAGTTATGGGCGGCTGCGGCCGCTGCACACCAATGCGGTGATCTTCGCCTTCGGCGGTTGTGCGCTGATGGCCACCAGCTTCCACGTCGTGCAGCGCACCTGCCAGGTGCCGCTGTTCCTGCCGTGGCTGGCCAAGTTCGTGTTCTGGGGCTGGCAGGCGGTGATCGTGCTGGCTGCGGTGACGCTGCCGATGGGCTTCACCCAGGGCAAGGAATACGCCGAGCTGGAATGGCCCATCGACCTGCTGATCGCCGTCGTGTGGGTCGCCTATGCGGTGGTCTTCTTCGGCACGCTGGGTGTGCGCAAGGTGCGCCACATCTACGTGGCCAACTGGTTCTTCGGCGCCTTCATCCTGGCTGTCGCGCTGCTGCACATCGTCAACAGCGCGGCCATGCCGGTGAGCTTCTGGAAGAGCTACTCGGCCTACGCTGGCGTGCAGGACGCGATGATCCAGTGGTGGTACGGCCATAACGCCGTGGGCTTCTTCCTGACTGCCGGCTTCCTCGGGATGATGTACTACTACATCCCCAAGCAGGCCGAGCGGCCGGTGTACTCGTACCGCCTGTCCATCGTGCACTTCTGGGCACTGATCTTCACCTACATGTGGGCAGGCCCCCACCACCTGCACTACACGGCCTTGCCGGACTGGGCGCAGAGCGTTGGCATGCTGTTCTCGCTGGTGCTGCTGGCGCCGAGCTGGGGCGGGATGATCAATGGCGTGATGACGCTGTCGGGCGCCTGGCACAAGCTGCGCGACGACCCGATCCTGAAGTTCCTGATCGTCGCCCTGAGCTTCTACGGCATGTCGACCTTCGAGGGTCCGATGATGTCCATCAAGACGGTGAACGCGCTCTCGCACTACACCGACTGGACCGTCGGCCACGTGCACAGCGGTGCGCTCGGCTGGGTGGGCTTCATCTCGATGGGCTCGCTGTACTACCTGATCCCGCGCATGTACGGCCGCAAGGAGATGTACAGCGTCAAGGCCATCTCGCTGCACTTCTGGATCGCCACGCTGGGCATCGTGCTCTACATCGCCGCGATGTGGATTGCCGGCGTGATGCAGGGCCTGATGTGGCGTGCGCTGAACACCGACGGCACGCTGGTCTACACCTTCGTCGAAGGTGTCAAGGCGACCTGGCCGTTCTATGCGATCCGCCTGCTGGGTGGTCTGTTGTACCTGTCCGGCATGGCTGTGATGGCCTGGAACGTGGTGATGACCGTGCGCAGCGGTCGTCCGGCCCCGTCCCCCATCCCCCGTCTGGTCCAAGCTTGAGGAGCGCCTTGTGAGCACCCATTCTCCCGTCAGCGGCCACGAGCGCATCGAGACGAGCAACTTCTTGATGATCGTGCTGATCCTGCTGGTCATCGCCGTTGGCGGCATGGTCGAGATCATTCCGCTGTTCTTCCAGCGTTCCACCACCCAGCCGGTGACCGGGTTGCAGCCGTACTCGGCGCTACAGCTGGTCGGCCGGGACGTCTACCTGCGCGAGGGTTGCTACAACTGCCACTCGCAGATGATCCGCCCGCTGCATGCCGAAACGCTGCGCTACGGCCACTACTCGATGGCCGGCGAGTTCGTCTACGACCATCCCTTCCAGTGGGGCAGCAAGCGCACAGGGCCCGACCTGCAGCGCGTGGGTGGCAAGTACAGCGACGAGTGGCACCGCCTGCACCTGGCCGGCCCGCGCGACCTGGTGCCCGAGTCCAACATGCCGGCCTACCCCTGGCTGGAGACGGCCGCCATCGAGCCGGCCAGTGTGCCCCCCAGGCTCAAGGCCATGCAGCGGCTGGGCGTGCCCTACACCGACGCAAATGTGGCCGGCAGTGCCGAGGCCGTGACAGGCAAGACCGAGCTCGACGCGCTGGTGGCCTACCTGCAGTCGCTGGGCACGCACGTCAAGTGAATTGAGGGACACCATGGACATCAACGACATCCGCAGCCTCGTGACGCTGCTGAGCCTGGCCCTCTTCATCGGGCTGATGGTCTGGACCTGGCGCCCGGCGCAACGCGCCGCGCACGAGGCTGCCGCCCGCCTGGTCTTTGAAGGGGATGACGGCCCTCTCTCCGCTGCCGCGGTGGCTGAAGATCACACGCGAGGGAGCCGGGCATGAGCGACTTCATCAACGCAGGCTGGGGCTACTACGTTGCCGCAGTCACCGTGCTGGGCCTGGTGGCCTGCATCGCGCTGCTGCTGATCGCGGCACGCCGCCGCGTGATGGCGCAGGACAACACCACCGGCCACGTCTGGGACGAGGACCTGCGCGAACTCAACAACCCGCTGCCGCGCTGGTGGATGTGGCTGTTCATCCTCACGGTGGTGTTTGGCGCCGGCTACCTGGCGCTGTACCCCGGCTTGGGCAGCGCGCCTGGCCAGCTGGGCTGGAGCAGCGTCGGCCAGTACAAGGAAGAGCAGGCGGCAGCCAACGCGGTCACCGCGCCGATGTTTGCTGCGTTTGCTGCCAAGACTGCGCCCGAACTGGCCCGGGACCCGCAGGCCATGGCGGTGGGCGAGCGCCTGTTCGCCAACAACTGCGCGGCTTGCCATGGTTCGGATGCGCACGGCAGCAAGGGCTTTCCGAACCTGACCGACCAGGACTGGCTGTGGGGCGGGGCGCCCGAGCGCATCGAGGAGACCATCCGCGAAGGCCGCGTGGGCATCATGCCGCCGATGGTGGCAGCGGTCGGCAATGCCGACGAGGTGCACCAGGTGGCGAACTACGTGCTCAGCCTGTCCGGCAGCCCGCACGACAGCCTGGCTGCACAGCTCGGCAAGTCCAAGTTCGTGGCCTGCGCAGCCTGCCACGGGCCGGATGGCAAGGGCAACCAGGCGCTGGGCGTGCCCAACCTCAGCGACAAGGTCTGGCTGCACGGCTGGGGTGAAGACGCGGTGGTGGCGATGATCAACAAGGGCAAGACCAACGTCATGCCGGCGCACGGCGAGCGCCTCTCGGCGCAGCAGATCCACCTGCTGGCCGCCTACGTCTGGGGCCTGTCCAAGTCCGGCCCGGTGACGACGGCCACGGCCACAACTTCCGCCACGCCGTAAGGCAAATCAAGGCAAGCTGCATGACCCGCGTCATTCCCATCGTGCCAGCCCCGGGTGACGCTGCGTCCGCAGCGGGCGAGGGCGAGATGGTCTCGCTCTACCAGAAGCAGAAGAAGATCTACCCGCGCTCGGTCAAAGGCGGTTTCGCCCGCTGGCGCTGGCTGATGGTGTGGCTCACGCAGGCCTTGTTCTATGGCCTGCCTTGGCTGTCGATGAACGGCAGGCAGGCGGTGCTGTTCGACCTGTCGGCGCGGCGCTTCTACATTGGCCAACTGGTCCTGTACCCGCAGGACTTCATCTACCTCACCGGCCTGTTGGTGCTCAGCGCCTACGGGCTGTTCTTCTTCACCACCGTGGGCGGCCGCCTGTGGTGCGGCTATGCCTGCCCGCAGACGGTCTACACCGAGATCTTCCTGTGGATAGAGCGCCGCTTCGAGGGCGAACGCGGCGCCCGCATGAAGCTGGACGCCGGCCCATGGACGCTGAACAAGCTCTGGCGCAAGGGCGGCAAGCACGTGGTGTGGGTGCTGCTGGGCCTGTGGACAGGCTTCACCTTCGTGGGCTATTTCACGCCGATCCACAGCCTGTGGACCGAGGCCTTCACGCTGGACTTCGGCCCCTGGGAATGGTTCTGGGTCAATTTCTACGGCCTGGCCACCTACGGCAACGCTGGTTTCCTGCGCGAGCAGGTCTGCCAGTACATGTGCCCGTACGCGCGCTTCCAGAGCGCGATGTTTGACAAGGACACGCTGATCGTCAGCTACGACAGCGCTCGCGGCGACCCACGCGGCACGCGCGCCCGCGGCACCGACCTGGCGAGCGCCGGCCTGGGCCAGTGCATCGACTGCAGCCTGTGCGTGCAGGTCTGCCCGGCCGGCATCGACATCCGCGAGGGGCTGCAGTACGAATGCATCGCCTGCACCGCCTGCATCGACGCCTGCGACGGTGTGATGGACAAGATGCACTATCCGCGCGGCCTGATCCGCTATGCCACGCAGAATGCGCTGGCCCGGCAGGAACCGCATCCGGACCTCACCAAGCCGCCCAAGCCAGCGCTTGACCTGCCGCACCTGCTGCGGCCCCGGGTGCTGATCTATGGCGCGGTGCTGATCGTCATCGCCGTCGCGTTTGTCACCAGCCTCAGTCTGCGCCGCACGCTGAAGGTGGACGTGGTGCGCGACCGCGCCACGCTGGCGCGCATCGTTGAAGACGGCCTGGTCGAGAACGTCTTCCGGCTGCAGTTGATGAATGCCACCGAGCAGCCACAGCGCTATCACGTGGCAGTGCAGGGCATTCCCGGCGCTGTGCTGTCCGGCAGCCCGGAGGTCAGCCTGCTGCCTGCCGAAGCCCGCTGGGTGACGCTCGCGGTGCGGGTGCCGCCCGAGCAGGCGGCGGCCTTGAAACCGGGCGCCCACCCGATCCGTTTCGAGGTGTCGCCGCTGGGCGCCGCGGGTGCCGCGGTGAGCGAAAAGTCCTCGTTTGTGATCCCCCGCTGATTCCGCCAACAAGGAGACAAGCCATGAAGGCAAGGCCCATCGAACAGTTTCAACCGACCTTGCCCTGGTGGCGGGTGCCCACTGCCTGGATGGTGTTTGGCGGCCCCGCCCTCGTGGTGGTGGCGAGCTTCGCCACCTTCGGCCTGGCGCTGCACGGCCGGGACCGGCCGCTGCTGGAGGCGGGCAGCGCAGAGCAGGGGGCCACGACCGATGCCATGCAGGCGCGCAATCATGCTGCCAGCCCCGCACGCCGTTGAGGAAGACGAGCCGGAGGAGCGCACCGTCGCTTTCCGGCCCAGGCTTCGCAGCAGGCTGCTGCTGGTGCTCTGGCCTGCATTCGTGATGGCGGGCCTGCTCGCCGGCCTGATGTTCGCCTTCGTGGACCCCGGCAGCGTGCACGACCTGCCAGGCAGCGGCGAATCCGAATGGTCGCGCAACGCCATCTGTTCGCTGGCATTCCTGGTCTTCTGGGTCACGACCGCCATTTCGTCGGCCGCTACTTTGTGGCTGGTGGGCGGCTTGCGGCGCGAGCGCGAGGCGGCGCCCGAATGACCGCTGGCGCCGCGGAGCGTGTCACGCAGGGGGGTGGCACCGCCGCGGCTCGGCTGGATCAGCCGTGCGCGTTGTTTACCAGGCGCTGCAAGGCCTCGGGGTCCAGCACGTCGATCTGCCGCTGGCGTACCGCCAGCACGCCGTCTTCCTGGAACTTCGAGAAGCAGCGGCTCACGGTCTCCAGCTTCAGGCCCAGGTAGGTGCCAATCTCCTCGCGTGTCATGCGCAGCACAAGTGACGAGGGCGAGAAGCCGCGCGCCTTGAGCCGCTGCGAGAGGTTCAGCAGGAACACTGCCAGGCGCTCTTCGGCTCGCATGCTGCCCAGCAGCAGCATCACGCCATGGTCGCGCACGATCTCGCGGCTCATGATCTTGTGGAACTGGCGCTGCAGGCCGGGGAATTCGCGCGAGAGCTGCGTGAGCTGGCTGTAGGGAATCACGCAGACCTGAGAGTCCTCCAGCGCCACGGCGTCGCAGGCATGGTGGTCGTTGCCAATGCCGTCCAGCCCCAGCAATTCGCCTGCCATCTGGAAGCCGGTGACCTGGTCGCGTCCGTCTTCAGGCGTGATGCGGGTCTTGAAGAAGCCGGTGCGCACCGCGTAGACCGCTTCGAACGGATCGCCGTGGCGAAACAGCGTGTGGCCGCGGCGCACGCTGCGGCGGGTGGCAACCATGCCGTCCAGGCGTTGCAGTTCGTCGTCCGGAATGCCCACCGGCAGGCACAGCTCGCGCAGATTGCAGTGTGAGCAGGCCACATTGGGCTTGGCCTGGGCGGCGCAGGCATCGGTCAGGGGAATCATGGCGGGGCAGTCTTGATGTGAGACAACAAAGGTCCGGGACCTGATTGTTCAAGCCCGGCTGCTGTGGGCGCTTGCGCCAGATCAAGCCGGCCAAGGCCGGTGCCGGGCAGCATGCCGGGCATGACAGTCCTTTCGTCGACCTCCGCTGGCGCAGAGCAGGCGTCGCCGCTGCTGCCCGAGGCCTTGCTGCGGCGCTTCGACGCCCCCGGCCCGCGCTACACCTCCTACCCCACGGCAGACCGCTTCGTCGAAGCCTTCGGCCCGGCCGAGTGCCGCCGAGCGCTGGCGTTGCGCGGCGGCGGCGCGGCGCTGGGCGGGCCGCTGTCGGTCTACGTGCACATCCCGTTCTGCGAGTCGGTCTGCTACTACTGCGCCTGCAACAAGGTCATCACCCGCCACCACGAGCGCGCCACCGAATACCTGCAGGCGCTGGACACCGAGATCGGCCTGGTGCGCGCCGCACTGGGCGACGGCCCGTCGGCTTCGCAGCTGGTCTCGCAGCTGCACCTGGGCGGCGGCTCGCCGACCTTCCTGTCCGACGAGGAGCTGGGCCGCCTGCTGGCCTCGCTGCGCGCCGCCTTCGGCTTCACCGAGGGTGCGGAGCTCTCGATCGAGGTCGACCCGCGCACCGTCAGCGCCGAGCGCCTGGCCCACCTGCGCACACTGGGCTTCAACCGCATCAGCTTCGGCGTGCAGGACTTCGATCCGCAGGTGCAGCAGGCGGTGCACCGCGTGCAGCCGTTCGAAAGCGTGAAAGCCTTGATGGTCAGCGCGCGCGAACTGGGCTTCGCCTCCATCAATGCCGACCTGATCTACGGCCTGCCGCAGCAGACGCCGGCCAGCTTCGCGCGCACCATTGCGCAGATCGGCGAACTGCGGCCGGACCGCCTGGCGCTGTACGCCTATGCCCACCTGCCGCAGCGCTTCAAGCCGCAGCGCCGCATCGACACCCTGCAGCTGCCCAGCGCCGCGCAACGTGTGGAAATGCTGGGCGGTGCCATCGCCGGCTTGCTGGGTCGCGGCTACACCTATGTGGGCATGGACCACTTCGCGCTGCCGGACGATCCTCTTGCCGTGGCCAAGCGCGAAGGTCGGCTGCACCGCAATTTCCAGGGCTACAGCACCCAGCCCGATTGCGACCTGATCGGCCTGGGCGTGTCGGCCATCGGCCGCGTGGGCGCGAGCTACCACCAGAACGCCAAGACCCTGCCCGAGTACTACGACGCGCTGCGCCAGGGCGAACTGCCGGTGCAGCGCGGCGTGGCGCTGGTGAGGGACGACCTGGTGCGGCGCGCCGTCATCATGGCGCTGATGTGCCAGGGCCGGGTCGACTTCGAATCCATCGAACTCGCTCACCTGATGGACATGCGCAGCTACTTCGCCACCGAGCTGCAGCAGCTGGCGCCGCTGGCCGAGGCAGGGTTGGTCGAGATCGAGCCGGATGCCTTGCAGGTCACCGCCACCGGCTGGTACGTGGTGCGCGCAGTGGCCATGGTCTTCGACCGCTACCTGCAGACCGACCGCCAGCGCGAGCGTTTCTCCAGGATGATTTGAGCGCCTGATGACCGCTGCCATGTTGCCGCTGGTGCTTGCTGGCCTGGCCATGGGCGTGGCTGCTTCGCCGCACTGCGCCAGCATGTGCGCCGGGCCGTGTGCGGCGCTCACCGGTGGCTGCGGGCGCAACCTGGCCGGCTTCCAGCTGGGCCGGCTCGTGGGCTACATGGCTGGCGGTGCGCTGGCGGCGGCCAGCGTGGCGGCGCTGGGTGCCTGGAGCCAGGCCGTGCCGGCGCTGCGGCCGCTGTGGGTGGCGCTGCACCTGGCGCTGCTGGCGCTGGGCCTGTGGTGGCTGTTGACCGGCCGCTTGCCGGCTGCCTTGCTGCGCGACGGCGCCAGTCCGGTGCGCTGGGTGGGTGGCCGCCGCCGGCCCTGGCGCGCCGGCCTGGCCGGGCTGGGTTGGGTGGCGCTGCCTTGCGGCGCGCTGCAGGCCGGCTTGTTGCTCGCCACATTGGCGAACGATGCCTTGGGCGGTGCGCTGGTGATGGCCGCGTTTGCGCTGGGCTCCATGCCCGCATTGGCGCTGGCGCCCTGGCTGTGGACCCGCTGGCAAAGCTGGCGCGGCCAGCGCGTCTCGCCCGTGCTGGCGCAGGCCTGGGGCTACCGCATGGCCGGCGCCGGCCTGGTGCTGGGCTCGGGCTGGGCGCTGAGCCATGGCTTGCTGGCGCAGTTCGCTGCCTGGTGCGTGGCCTGAGAGCCTGAGAAGGTGCCCCGCGGCCAGGGGCCGGGGAGAGTCAGGCCTCCCCCCATCAGCCGGCACCAGGAGGGCGTTTTCGGGAGAGGTGGGGAACACAAGCCGTCGCTAGTCTTCCAGGCATCGACCATGGAGACCACGCCGGCATGACCAACCCACCGCAATCCAGCCAGGGCGCCTCCGCAAACGCCGGCAAGCGCCCTTCGATGGCCCTCTATGCGCTGACCATCGGCGCCTTCGGCATCGGCACGACCGAGTTCGTCATCATGGGCCTGCTGCTGCAGCTGGCGGCGGACCTGAAGGTCACCGTGGCCACCGCAGGCCTGCTCATTTCCGGTTACGCGCTCGGCGTGTTCGTGGGAGCGCCGCTGCTCACGGCAGCGCTGAGCAAGGTGCCGCGCAAGACGGCGCTGCTCGCGCTGATGGTCATCTTCACGCTCGGCAACCTGGCCTGTGCGCTGGCGCCCAGCTACGCGGTGCTGATGGTGGCGCGGGTCATCACCTCGCTGGCGCACGGCACCTTCTTCGGCGTGGGCGCAGTCGTCGCCACCAGCGTGGTGCCGCCGGACCGAAAGGCCGCTGCGCTGTCGACGATGTTCACCGGCCTGACGGTCGCGACGCTGCTGGGCGTGCCGGTGGGTTCCTGGCTCGGGCTGAACTTCGGCTGGCGGGCTACGTTCTGGGCCGTGTGCGCCATCGGCCTCGTCGCGATGGCGGTCATCGCGCTGTTCGTCTCGGCGAGGGAGGCGGGCTGCGGCAGCGGCGTGTCGCTGAAGGAGGAACTGAAGGTGCTGGGACGGCTGCACGTCGTGCTCGGGCTCGCGGCCACCGTGTTCGGCTTCGCCGGCGTGTTCGCCGTGTTCACCTACATCCAGCCGCTGTTGACCCAGGTCACCGGCTTTGTCGAGGCCACGGTGTCGGTGATCCTGCTGATGTTCGGCGTCGGCATGATCCTCGGCAACGTCATCGGCGGCCGGCTGACCGACCGCGCGCCGGTGCGCATGCTGCTCGGCTCGCTGGCCGCACTCGCCACCGTGCTGGTGCTGATGGGGTTCGCGATGGGCCACCACCTCACCGCGGTGCTGTTCGTCGGGCTGCTGGGCACCGGCGCGTTCGCCACCGTGGCACCGCTTCAGCTGCGCGTGCTCAGCAAGGCCGAGGGGGCCGGGCAGAGCATGGCGTCCAGCCTCAACATCGCCGCCTTCAACCTGGGCAACGCGCTGGGCGCCTGGCTGGGCGGCGTGGTGATCGACCACGGGCCCGGCCTCGCGCACCTGCCCTGGGTGGCGGCCGTGCTGACGCTGGGCGGCCTTGCGGTGGCGGGCTACAGCGTGTGGCGTGAGCGTGCCGCAGCGCTGAGTGAGTCGTCATTCACCGCGAATCAGCGCAGCGCGTCCAGCAGCAGCGCCTGAAGCAGGTAGCAGCGCTTGTCGGCCTCGGAGCTCTGGCCTTCGAGCTGGTCGGCCAGCGTGTGGCCCGGATGCGCGCCCGAGGCCAGGTCCTGGCAGACCGGCACGCCGGCCTCGCTGCGGATCTGCTGCACCAGCGCGGCTGGCAGGCCCTCGCAGGCCAGCGCCTCATAGAAGCGGCCGAGCAGGCGCAGCGTGGGTTGCAGGTCCTCTGGCGTGCCGGTCTGCCACTGGCTGGGGCGCACCAGCGCCACCTGTGCGCCCAGCGCCAGCGCGGCACGGCGCAGCAGGCCGGCGCCTTGGGTGGGGTCGGCCGCACTGTCTTCGCACAGCAGCCCGAGGTTCAGGCCACGCAGCGGTTGCGAAGCGGTGCCGGCCGCGGCCGCCCGTTGCAGGCTGCGCGCGCTGGCCAGCAGTGTGGCCTGCCGGGCGGCGAGATTCGCGGGAGGCAGCGTCTCGGGCATGGGGGACGGAAGGATGTGGGAGCGGGCAGGCATGGGTTGCGGGGAGGTGCGGCGCAAGCCTTGATTGCGCGGAGGCCCAGCCTAGCGGCGGCAGCGCGGCGCGCATTTGAGCGGCGTCAAGCCCGCCGCCGCCGGCCTGCCTGATACGCGGTTGACACGGTCTGTTGACCCACTGTTACCGAGCGACGCGGGCCGTTGATGCCTGTGTTGCAGGCGCTGCCTAGCATTCATCTCAACCTGAATGCCAACGCCCTGGAGATCCCCATGCACAGCTCTGCCGCCGCCACTGCCTCTGCCATCGCCGTTCCTGCCGCCCACGTGATGGCGATGCCGACGCCCCCGGCTCGGGCCATGGCGCAAGCGCCCAAGCTGCCAGGCCTGGCGCGCACGCAGCTCAGTGCTGCTGCCCAGATCGGTGACACGCTGAGCCTGATCGGCGAGGCGCTTGCGCCGCAGCGCCGCGTGGTGCATGCAGGCGATCGCATCTACCAAGCCGGCGAAGCCTTTGCGTGCCTGCACCTGATGAACGCCGGCTTCGTGAAGCTGGTGCGCCTGTCGGCCGATGGCCGCGAGCAGGTGGTCAGCCTGAAGTTCCGCGGCGACTGGCTGGGCTTCGACGGCATTGCCCACGGCCACTATGGCTGCGATGCCGTGGCCATGGACACCGGCGAGGTCTGGAGCGTGCGCTATGACGCCCTGGTGGCCGCCAGCCTGCGCCAACCGGCTCTGCTGACGGTGCTGCACCAGGCGATGAGCCGCGAGATCACCCGTGACCGTGATTCGCTGATGTCGGTCTGCACGCTGCCTGCCGACGCGCGCGTGGCGGACTTCCTGCGTTACTGGGCCGAGTCGCTGGCCAAGCGTGGCCTGCGCACCGATCAGTTCACGCTGCGCATGAGCCGCGCCGAGATCGGCAACTACCTGGGCATGACGCTGGAGACCGTCAGCCGCGCGCTGTCGCGCCTGGCCCGCGACGGGATCATCTGCTTCGCCGAGAAGGGCCGCCGCGAGGTGCAGATCCCGGACGTGAGCGCCCTGTCAGCCTTTGTGCAGCGCTGCCTTTCGCCGGTGGCCGACGAACTGCCGGCTGCGCCTACGTTGCAGTGAGCCAGCGAATCACCTGGTGCCAATGACGCGGGCCAGCGCCTGCGCCAGTTCGCTGCGGCTGTAGGGCTTGCGCAGCAGCTCCCAGTCGGGCGGGGAATCGCGGTCCGCCTCCAGCAGCTCGGCCGAGAAGCCGGACATCAGCAGCACCGCCAGCAGCGGCCAGCGCTGCCTGGCTTTTGCTGCAAGCGCGGTGCCGCGCATGCCGGCGCCCAGCGCGATGTCGCTGAGCAGCACGTCGAAACCGGCATCGGGCAGCTCCGGCGGGTCCAGCTGTTCCAGCATCGACCATGCCGCCTCGCCGCTGGCCACCGGCGTCACCTGGCAGCCCAGCGCCAGCAGGAACTGCCGCACCACCTCGCGCACCTCGGCGTCGTCTTCCACCAGCAGCACGCGCAAGCCTGGCGGCAGCGCTTGCGTGGCCGGCACCGGCTCGCTGGCCGGGGCCTGCGCGTCGGCCTGGGTCGGGATGTAGAGCGTCAGGCAGGTGCCGCTGCCAGGCGTGCTGTCGAGGGTCACGGCGCCGTGCGATTGCTTGACGAAGCCGTAGACCGTGCTCAGCCCCAGGCCGGTGCCGCGGCCGGCCTCCTTGGTCGTGAAGAAAGGCTCGAAGGCGCGTTCCTTGACTTCCTCGGACATGCCGCTGCCGGTGTCGCTGATGGCAATCGCGACAAAGCCGCCGTCGGCTTGGCCCTGCGGGTCCAGCTCGGCGCGCAGTGCGCCGGGCAGGCGCGCGTGCGGCGTGGCCGTGAAGCGCAGCGTGCCGCCTTCGGGCATCGCGTCGCGGGCGTTGATGGCAATGTTCAGCAGCGTGGATTCGAGCTGTCCGGGGTCGGCCAGCACCGGTGGCAAGTCCACCAGCGGCTCGACTGCAATCTGGATGCGCTGGTCCAGCGTGCGGCGCAGCATGCCGGCCAGCGAGAGCAGCAGTTGGCCCACGTCCACTGCGCTGGGCTGCAGCACCTGGCGGCGCGAAAAGGCCAGCAGCTTGCCGGTCAGCTCGGCGCCGCGGCGGCTGGCCCGGGTGGCCGCGTCCACCAGCTGCAGCGCGTGTGGGTCGTCGGCCAGCGTCGGCAGCTCTTCGAGCACCTGTAGGTTGCCCTGGATCACCGTCAGCAGGTTGTTGAAGTCGTGCGCAATGCCACCGGTCAACTGGCCCACGCTTTCCAGCCTTTGCGCATGGTTCAGCGCTTCTTCGGACTCGGCCCGCTGCAGGCTGGTGGTCAGCAGGTTGGCCAGCGATTCGAGGAAGCGCTGCTCGTCCTCACCGAAGCGCTGCGCCTCGCGCGAGCGCACGACAAGTGCGCCAATGGTGCGCCCGCGGTCGGACAAGGGCACGGCCAGCCCGCTGGTCAGCCCGGCGGCCAGGTAGGCAGGCGGCACCACGAAACGTTGTTCGCACCGGTAGTCGGCCACCGTCACCGGCCCGCCCTGGGCCAGCACGAAGGCCAGCGGGCTGTCCGGCAGGTTCGCCAGCTGCGAGCCGATGGTTTCCTCCGCCAGCACGCCAAAGCCGCTCACCAGCCTGAAGTTCAGCCGGTCTGCCGTGAGCAGGTAGACCGCGGCCAGCTCGACCTGCAGCGCCTGGCCGGCGATCACCGGCACCTGGTCCAGCAGCACCTGCGGGTCGCGGGCATCCACCGCGGCGCGGCCGAGCTGCGCCAGGTGTTCGCTGTAGCGGGCCCGCTGCAGGGCCTGCTTGACGCGCGGGTAGCTGCCAATGTCGCGGATGGCCGCCACCACCAGTGGCAGGCCCTGGCTTTGCAGCGGGCTCAGCGCGATCTCCACCATCACCTCGCTGCCATCGCGCCGCTTGGCCACCAGGTCCATCTGGGTACCCATCGGCCGGGTGCGTGGATGGCGGGCATAGCCCTCGCGGTAAGCCGCGTGCTGAGGTCGGATCGCGTCTGGCACCAGCACGTCCACATTCAGGCCCACCAGCTGCTCGGGGATGTAGCCCAGCAAGGCCGCGGCCGACGGGTTGGCCAGCACGATGGTGCCGCGGGCATCGGCCACGATCAGCGCGTCCGGGTAGGCCGCGAACAGTGAGCGGAACACATCGCGCTCATCCAGCTCCAGCGGCAGGCTGGGCGCCGAGGCGGGCGGAGGGGCAGGGCTGCGCATCTGTCTCAGCCCTTGGTCACCGGCGCCACCAGGATGTAGCCGGCGCCGCGCACGGACTTGATGATCTGCGGATCGTCGGCATCGGCCTCCAGCTTCTTGCGCAGCCGCCCCACCTGCACGTCGATCGTGCGGTCGAACGGCGCGGCGCTGCGGCCGCGGGTCTGCTCCAGCAGGAAGTCGCGCGAGAGCACCCGGCCGGCATGCTGCAGGAAGGTGCTCAGCAGGTCGAATTCGCCTGTGGTCAACACGGTTTCCTGGCCTTGTGCGTCCAGCAGCCTGCGCGCCGAGCTGTCCAGCGACCAGCCGGCAAAGCGCTGCGGGCCGGCGGCTGCAGCAGCAGGGGCCGGAGCGGGTGCCATGGCGGGTGCAGCGGCTTCGTCGGGTGCAATGCGCCGCAGCACGGCCTTGACGCGCGCCAGAAGTTCGCGCAGGTCGAAAGGTTTGGTGACGTAGTCGTCCGCGCCGACCTCCAGGCCCACGACCTTGTCCACCGCGTCCCCGCGGCCGGTGACGATCACCAGCCCACAGTGCCAGTGCTCGCGCAGCTGGCGGGCAATGGAAAAACCGTCTTCGCCGGGCAATCCCAGGTCCAGCAGCACCAGCGAAGGCGCATCACTGCTCATCAGCGCCATCAGCGCGCGGCCACTGTGCAGCTGCGTGACCCGGTAGCCCCGGCCCTGCAGGTAGTTGGCGAGCAGTGCGGTGATGTCGGGCTCGTCGTCGAGAACGGCCAGGTGCAAAGGGCTGACGGCGGCGGGAAGCGACATCCCGCCATCGTAAGGGATGAATGCGTCAGATTCCTTCACTGCTCATGGCTTCTTCACCGGGCAGCCCAGGGCTTCGAACCCTGCCCTGGCCTGGTAGGCCGGCACCGGGTAGTACTCACCCAGCGTGGCCGCCTCATCCCCCGGCTTCTGCGTGGCCCACAGGCTTTGCGTGAAGCCGGGCGAGGGCTTCATGTGGCGGTGGATGATGTAGCCGCCATGCGGGTTGTCCATGCCGTCGCCCACGCCCCAGGGCAGCCAGGCCACGCCGCATTCGGCGCGCGCATTGGCTGGCCGGTTGGCGGGCGTGGAGACCACCAGCGTGTAGCGCTGGTTCGCGTCCAGAGGCACCTGTTCGTCCATCAGGCAGGCGTCCACCGCGCCGTCGTGGATCGAGCGTCCCTTGCAGAAGGACCAGTAGCGCAGGTCCACGTTGGCGTCCATCACCGCATTGCCCTGCAGCGTGTACGGCGTACGCGGCGCCTTGCCTTGCACCACCAGCAACTCGCCGTAGCGGTCGTCCACGTAGGCCGACATGTAGTAGTTGTCCAGCGTGCCGTAGAAGCCGCTGCGTCGCGTCGCATCCATGCGGTTGCGCGCCTCTTCGAACGGTGTGTTGATCAGCACGCTGGCCATCGTCAGCAGCGGGTTGTAGAAGCCATTCCAGCGCGGCACCGGCTGGGCCGGGTGGTAGGGCGCCTTGGCCCCAGGCACCGCGAACATCGCCTGGTTGCCAGCCTTGCTGGCACGGAAGTCCCGCACGGCCTGGTCCTTGACCACCTGGCCGCGGCACAGCGCATCGCCCTCCACCTGGCTGCCATCGGCCAGCGTCATCACCGGCCGCGGCAGCTTCGCGCCACCCAGCGGCCCCAGCCCATCGTCCGGCGCATACACCCGCAGCCAGAGCTGGTAGGTCGCCTCGCCCGTCGGCACGAAGATCGTGTTCGCCGGCCGTGTCGCCTCGTCCACCCGCACCCCCGCCTGCAGCGCCGCGCGCGCCTGCACGTTCACCGTGAACTGCCGCGGCATGGCCAGCCGCTGCGCGCCGGGGCGGAAGGGATTCACGCTGCCCGCATCTGGCGCAATCCCATCGTCCGCCAGGCCATCGACCGGCTGGCCCAGCGGGTTGTACGAAGCAAACGACATGTAGCGCGCCCGCGGGTACTCACCCTTGAGCACCAGTTTGGCACCCTCGGGCAAGCTGAATTGCGAGATCCAGTAGGTCACCGCCCGGTCCGGACTCAGGATGTTGAAGGTGGCCGGCGACACGGTGCCGACCCAGAAGCAATCCGTCAGGCCCTTGCCGGCCTGCACGCGGTCGATCTCTTCAGCGCTGAAGGGCACGACCTGCGGCGCGGCCTGGCGCAGCAGGTCCATCACGGCGGAGGCGGAAGGCTCAGGCGGCGGTGGCGTTTGGGCCAGCGCGGCTGTGGCGCAAAAGGTGAGGCTGCTCAGCCAACGCAGCGCTTGCAGGGGCATGCCGGTCTCCATTGTTCTCGGTAGACTGGCAAGGTAGCAGAGAACGGCGGTCCTGTTCCTTGCCATTGGTGGCCGAGATGCCACCTGCCGATGGGTTGGGTGCACGCTGTTGGCCACGCGCGCTCGGTCGATCGGCGCTTTCGAATGGCCGCATGGGGAGACCAGGCGGTCACGCAGAAGTCTTTTCCTTCGGCGACCGTCTGGCCTTCGCTGCCGACTTCGACGCGTCGCCCTCGGGTACGGGTTCGGTGAGGCGGTCTCCCCACGAGTGCGTCAACTGCTGAACCACTTCGGCGACGATGCGACATGCGGGTGAGAGCTTGCCTTGCTTGGGCAAAGCCAGGGTCGTGTGGCGGATCAGGTCAGGCTTGACGAGTTGGCTGGCCTGAAGCCGTCCGCTCTGCAACTCGGCTGCCATCGAGTAGGGGCCGAGCACTGAGTAGAGGCCTTTCGTGTGCGCAACGAGCTCCTTCTGCACGGTCAATGAGTCCGCCTCGGTGACAGTTTCCAACTTGAACCCGAGGCTGCGCGCCGCTTCGTCAAGCGCGTTGCGCCATTGGCCCGGACGCCGGGGCAGCACCAGCCGCAAGTTCGCAAGACGCGTGAAGTTGACCGTGGGCTCACACGTCAAATCGTCACCTGGCGCGGACACAAGGTAGGTGTGCGCGACGCTCAGCAGCTTCTCCTCACGTCCGCTCGGACGCTTGAAGCGGAAGAGGACCGCGAGGTCAACGGCCCCGCTGTCCAGCATCGCGTCGATCTCCGCGCCTTGCGCCTCGGCGATGTTCAGACGGATGCCCGGATGTTCCTGCTGCAGGCGCTCGAACAGTCGCGTCACCAGCGGATGCGCAGCCGAAGGGATGATGCCCATGCGCACCTCGCCCAGCACCTTGCCCGCATCCGCGCGCAGGTCCTCGGTCAGGCGCTCCGTTTCCTGAAGCCAAGAGCGCAAGCGCAGCGCGGCACGGGAGCCGAGTTCGGTCAACGCCACGCCGCGCCCCGTGCGCCGGAACAAGGGACTGCCAAAAGTGGCTTCGAATTCGCTGATCTGCCGGCTGACATGCGACTGCACCGTCTGCCTGCGTGCCGCCACCTTGCTGAGGCTGCCTGCCTCGGCCACTTCCAGGAAGAGTCTCGCGCTGGCGATGTTCATAGGGATTTCCAGTAAGAGCCATGCCAAAAATGGCAAGTCTGAATCCTTGGGATTCTAGGTAGGCAGAGAGCCTCCGGATTTCTACATTGGCGTCATCCGCTGCACCGAGCGACTCGACCGAGCCACCGGCAGCAGCATCCCTCAGTCAGGAGACGCCGTTGAAACTCGTCAGCTTCATTCACGCCGGACAGCCCACGTATGGCGTCGTCCAGGGTGATCGTTATGTGCAACCCCCCGCCGATTTCCTGAGCCGCTTTCCGGACCTGCTGGCGGTCCTCAAGGCCGGCGCGCAGAGCGAACTGCAACTGGCCGCGGCCAAGAGCGGCACGTCCGTGGACCCGGCCGCCGTCAAGGCCTTGCCGGTGCTGTCGAATCCGGGCAAGCTGATCTGCGTCGGTCTCAACTACAAGAGCCACGTCGCCGAGACCAAGCGCGCCGACAGCGAGTACCCCTCGCTCTTCCTGCGCTTCAACGACACCCTGGCTGCGCATGGTGATGCGGTGCTGCGGCCGAGCTTCTCCGAGCGCTTCGACTGGGAGGGCGAACTGGCCCTCGTGATCGGCAAGGGCGGCCGGCACATCCCGAAGGCGCAGGCCTTCGAGCACATCGCCGGCTACGCCTGCTTCAACGACGTCAGCGTGCGCGACTGGCAGCGCCATACCCACCAATTCACGCCCGGCAAGAACTTCCCCGGCACGGCGCCGTTCGGCCCCTGGTTGGTCACCCGCGACGATGTACCCGACGTCGCGAAGCTGACGCTGGAAACGCGCGTCAACGGCCAGGTGATGCAGCACGCCAGCATCGACGACCTGATCTTCGACATTCCGGTGCTCATCGAATACATCTCGCGCTTCACGCCGCTTTCGCCAGGCGATGTGATTGCCACCGGTACGCCGGGCGGCGTGGGTGATCGCCGTGAGCCGCCGGTCTACATGAAGGATGGCGACGTGGTCGAGGTGGAGATCACAGGCCTGGGTGTGCTGCGCAACCGCATCGCCACGGAAGCCTGAAGCGCGGAGACCGACATGGCAAACCCACGACCCCAACTGCGCATCGCCGTCGACATCGGCGGCACCTTCACCGACATGGCGGCCTTCGATGAGGCCAGTGGCAAGCTGCTGTTCGGCAAGGCGCTGTCAACTCATGGCGAACTCGTCAAGGGCATCCAGGCCACCATCGCCAGCGCCGACATCGACTGGCGCGACGGCAACCTGTTCCTGCACGGCTCGACCATCGCGATCAACACGCTGCTGGAGCGCACCGGTGCCAACACCGCGCTGCTGATCACCGAGGGCTTCCGCGACATCTACGAGATCGGCCGCGTCAACCGGCCCGATGCCTACAACCTCTTCTTCAACAAACACCAGCCGCTGGTGCGGCGCTCGCTGCGCTTCGAGGTCGCCGAGCGCCTGCGCGCCGACGGCAGCACGCACAAGCCGCTGGATGAGGCTGCGGTGCGCGAACTGGCGCGTGAGCTCAAGGGGCAGAAGGTCGAGGCGGTGGCCGTGCTGCTGCTGCACTCGTACCGCAACCCGGCGCACGAGCAGCGCGTCAAGCAGATCCTGCAGGAAGAAATTCCCGGCGCCTTCATCTGCGCCTCGCACGAGCTGAGCCAGGAGTACCGCGAATTCGAGCGCGTATCGACGGCGGTGGCCAATGCCTACGTCGGGCCGCGGGTCTCGGAGTACCTGGGTCAGCTGGAGACCCACCTTTCCGGCCACGGCTTCGAAGGTGACTTCTACATCGTGCAGTCCACCGGCGGACTGTTCCCGGTGGCGCATGCCAAGGTCGGCTGCGTGCGCATGCTCGAATCCGGGCCTGCAGCCGGCGTCATCGGTGCCCAGGCGATCTGCGCGCAACTCGGCATGGGCGATGCCATCGCCTTCGACATGGGCGGCACCACCGCCAAGGCCGGCGTGATCAGCGAGGGCCGGCCGCTGACGACGGGCTCGGCGCTGATCGGTGGGTACGAACGTGCCTTGCCGATCCAGATCCCAATGATGGACATCCACGAAGTCGGTACCGGCGGTGGCAGCATCGCCCGTGTCGAGACTGGCAGCGCGCTGCGTGTCGGCCCGCAGAGTGCGGGTTCGATCCCTGGCCCGGTGGCCTATGGCCGCGGCGGCACCGAACCCACGGTCACCGATGCCAATCTGCTGCTCGGGCGGCTCGACGCCGAGCACTTCCTGGGGGGGGAGCTCAAGCTCGACCTCGACGGCTGCCAGCGCCAGATGCGCGAGCGCGTGGCCAAGCCGCTGGGCCTGGACCCGACCGCAGCGGCCGACGGCATCCTGCGCATTGCGGTGACGCAGATGTCACATGCGGTCAAGGCTGTGACCACCGAGCGGGGCCTGGACGCCGGCAGCTTCACGATGGTCGTCTACGGCGGCGCCGGCCCGCTGCATGCGTCGGCCATTGCCCGCGAGATCGGCATCCGCAAGGTGTTGATCCCGTATGCGCCGGGCTACTTCTCGGCCTACGGCATGCTGTTTTCGGACCTGCGCTACGACTACGTGCGATCGGTGTTCCGCAAGCTCAACGACGTGTCGTTCGAAGAGATCGAGGCGGCGTACAAGACGATGGAAGACGAGGGCCGCGCGGCACTGGCGCAATCGGGGATCAATCCCGACGGCGTGGTGATCGAGCGTGCCGCCGACATGCGCTATGTCGGCCAGGAACACGCCGTCACGGTCGACCTGCCGCTGGCCTACTTCGCGGGCAAGGACCGCCAGGCGATCAAGCAGCAATTCGACGAACTGCACAAGGTCCGCTACGGCACCTCGGCCCCCAAGGAGCCGGCCGACCTGGTCAGCTTGCGCGTGACGGTGCTGGGCACGATGAAGAAGCCGCCCAGGCACAGCGTGGACGTGGGCACGGCCACGCCGGACAAGCGCGCGGTTCGCGCCGTCAAGCCGGTGTACTTCCGCGCCGGCGGCTGGGCCGACACCCCGGTCTACCTGCGCGACCTGCTGCTGGCCGGCAACGTCATCACCGGTCCGGCCCTCATCGAAGAACACGCCTCCACCACCGTCGTGCAGCCCGGCGATGAGCTGCGCGTGGACGAACTCGGCAACCTGCAGATTTCCATTGGGAGCGACCGCTCATGAGCACCGCCCAAGCCACAACCCTGGCCAACACCCACGGCACCACCCACGGCACCACCCGGGCCCCCGACACGAACGCCTCGACGGTGGACGCAGTCACTGTCGAAATCATCCGCAACGGGCTCTACGCCGTGACCGAGGAGATGAAGACCAACCTGACGCGCACCGCCTACAACCTGATCATCTACGAGGCGCTGGACTTCACGGTCGGCCTGTTCACGAAGGAAGGCGACACGGTCTCGATCGGGCTGGGCCTGCCGATGTTCATCCGCGGCATGTCGGAAACCGTGAAGGCCAAGATCCGGCACTTCGGCTACGAGAACATCCTGCCGGGCGACATCCTGGTCACCAACGACGCCTACACCACCGGCAGCCACCTGAACCACTTCACGTTCACCATGCCGGTGTTCCACGAGGGCAAGCTTGAAGGCTTTACCTGCTGCATGGCGCACTGGCTGGATGTGGGCGGCACGCTGGGCAATGTCACCACCGACATCTTCAGCGAGGGGATCCAGATCCCCATCATCAAGTACCAGCGAGAGGGCGTCGTCAACCAGGACCTGATCGACATCATCGCGATGAACGTGCGGCTGGCCGACCGGGCACTCGGCGACCTGCGCGCGCAAATCACCGCCATCACCACCGGCGAGCGTCGCTACGTCGAGCTGCTGCAGCGTTACGGTGCCGATGCGGTGAACGCCTCGATCCGCCAGATCATGGATTCGTCGGAAGCCGTAGCGCGCCAGAACACGCTGTCGATCCCCGACGGCGTCTACGAGGCCGAATCGTTCATGGACGACGACGGCTTGGAGATCGGCAAGCGCATTCCAATCCGAGTCAAGGTCACCGTCGCTGGTGACGAGATGACCGTCGACCTGTCCGATGTCAGCAAGCAGGTTCGCGGCTTCTACAACTCGGGATTCACGACCGGCATCGCCTGCGCGCAGGTGGCCTACAAGTGCCTGACGACGCCCACCGACTACCCGGTCAACGACGGCAGTTTCCGGCCGCTGAAGGTGGTCATGCCGATGGGCACCGTCATCAGTGCCGAGCGGCCTTACCCGATGCGCGTCTGGATGACTTTCCCGATGACGGTCATCGACACCATCTTCAAGGCGCTGGCACCGGCGATCCCGCACCGCTCGATTGCCGGCCACCATGCCGACCTGGTGTTCCCGAACATCCACGGCATCTCCCCGGAGGATGGCCGCTTGTTCATCGTGGGCATCGGCCCGCTCGGCGGCGGCTGGGGTGCCAAGAGCAGCGAAGACGGCGTTTCGGTGACCGTCTGCATCAATGACGGCGACACCCACAACAGCCCGACCGAGCAGCTCGAAGCGAAGTACCCGGTTCTGGTCGAGAAGTACGAAATTCGCCAGGACAGCGCCGGCGCCGGCAAGTACCGAGGCGGCCTCGGTGCCGAGATGGTGGTGCAGGCGCTGTCGCCATTCACCGTGACGACTCGCATCGACCGCGTGCATTGCAAGCCCTGGGGCCTGGAAGGCGGCGGCGACGCGATGGGCAACGGCCTGGCCGTGCGCCACAAGGGTGAATGGAAGACTGACCACCTGAACGCCAAGATCTTCAACGTGCGGCTCGAACGGGGCGACGCCTACAAGATGCTGTCGGGCGGCGGCGGGGGCTTTGGTGACCCGCTGGAGCGCGACATCGAGAAGGTCGCCGAGGATGTGCGCGAAGGCTACGTCAGCGCGGAGGTGGCGCGCGAGGTCTACCGCGTTGCACTCGACGCCAATGGCCAGGTCCACGCCGAAGCCACGCGAACCTTGCGCAGCGCCCCGCGGGCCCCGCGCAACGGTACGGCAGGTGATCTCGCCTGGGCCGGGCAGTGAGCAGCGCGGGCCTGGCCGTGGCAGCCAACGATTTCGTGCAGCGTGCCGAGCACCTGCTCGACCTGTGGAGTTCGCTGTCGATGCTGCACGTGGCGCTCGGGGCTGGCTGCGGCTGCGGCATCGGCGGCATCAGTCTGCGCCTGGACGACTTCGAACTCGACATCGTCGACTACCTGGGTGACACCGGTGTGCGGTCCGGTGTGCCAGAGGTTGCGGCCTTTTTCGTGGAACAGCAGCAGCGCGCGCAGGAAGGCTCGGCGATGGGCACGCGCGCGCAGCCGCTGCGCCACCTGCTCGATCAGGCCCGGCGCGAACGCCTGCCACTTGCGGTGACCGAGTGGCTGTTGCCCAAGGTCGAGAAGACGCTGCGGTCCTACGCCGAACTGCATGGACCCAAGCTCGAAGGTTGAGCACACCCGCTGCCAACGAAATACAAAAATCCAGGAGACATCTTGAACATCATCCAATTGCTGGCGGCGACGAGCTTGCTGGCCATTGCGCCTACATGGGCGCAAGCCGCCACCTTCCCGGAAAAGGACAGGACGATTCGCATCGTCGTGCCCTTCGCCGCCGGCGGTGGCGTTGACAACGCGGCACGCCTGCTCGGCGAGCAATTGCGCAAGCAACTCGGCGTCTCGGTCATCGTCGACAACAAGGCCGGTGCGAGCGGCACCATCGGCGGCAGCGCGGTGAAGACGGCGCCTGCCGACGGCTACACGCTACTGTTCTCGGCGGCGACGCATGTGCTGGCCAAGCAGGTGCTGTCCAACCCGCCCTACGACCCGCAAACCGACTTCGCGCCGGTGGCGCGCGTCGGCGAGGCGCCATTGATGCTGGTGGTCTCACCGCAGCAGCCGGAGAAGAAGCTGGCCGAGGTGCTGGCCGCCGCCAAGCAGCAGCCCGAGAAGTGGATGGCTGCGATACCTGCAGCCGGTGCTCCCAGCCATCTGGCGACCTTGCTGCTGGCCAGCCAAGGCGGCGTCACGTTCACCTACGTGCCTTACAAGGGAACGCAGCCGGCGCTGGTCGATGTCGGTGGCGGTCATGTCAACCTGCTGCTCGACTCGATGATCTCCGTGCTGCCCCTGGCCAGGAGCGGCAAGGTCAAGCCGATCGCCATCACTTCAGCCAAACGCAGTGCCCTCGCACCGGAGGTGCCGACCGTGGCCGAAAGCGGGATGCCGAACTTCTCGTACGTGTCCTGGTATGGCGTGTGGGCGCCGAAGGACACGGCGGCCGAGCGCATTGCCATCCTCAACACCGCCATCAACAAGGCTGTGGCCGAACTGGCGAAGAGTGGCGCTTTCGCAAGCCTGGGCATAGACGCCGTCTCCCAGACCGCTGAGCAATTCAGGCGCTACGTGGCGGCAGACGTCGCGCAGGGCGCCGAATTGCTGAAGAACGCCGGCTTCAAGCCGGAGTAGCCGACCCGCGCCCAGGCCAACGCCACAGGCATTGGCACACCCGTCAACGGTGGCGTCAGCGATGCCCCGGCGGAGATTGCCGTCCCACTCACTACGCGGATGGCGCAACAAGTGCCCATCGCAAGCAAGGAAGCATCATGTTGAAAAGCATTTGCACGGCCGGCCTGAGCGCCGCCTGTTTCGCCGCCACGGCGCAGTCGTCGGTCACGGTCGGCGGCACGCTGGACCTGGGCCTGCGGCAGGTCCGCAACGGCTCGGTTGGTTCTCAGAAGTCCGAAGTCAGCGGTGCCAACGCGACGAGCAAGCTCATCATCCGCGGGGTCGAGGACCTGGGTGGCGGACTCAGTGCCGGCTTCTATCTGGACGGAACCATCCTCGCCGACACAGGCGTTGCTGGCGCTGCTGCGCCGGCCGGGCAGTTCTGGGACCGCCGCTCCACCGTCAGCGTGGCCAGCGCCCAACTCGGCGAGGTCCGGCTGGGCCGCGATTGGGTGCCGACGCACCTGGTGTGGACCGGTTTCGACCCGTTCATGACGCTGGGCATCGCCAGCGCCAACACCTTCCGGTCTTTCGCCGCCTCGCGCGCACTGGGCCAGGCATTCGGAACGGCCGGCGAGGCCACGACGGCCAACCCGACATTGCGAGTCAGCAACGCGCTTGAATATTTCCTCCCGGCCGGACTTGCCGGCATTTACGGTCAGGCCATCGTGACGGCGGGGGAAGGCGGCACGCCGGCCGCTGGCGGCACCAGGGGCGAGGGCTTCCGGCTGGGCTGGGCAGGGAGCGGCTGGAACGTCGCTGCCGCGCAATTCACGACGCACAATGCCGCCGGCGACCAGAGTTTCAAGGATCAGGTCTACGGCGCCTCGTACGACTTCGGCGTCGTCAAGCTCGACGTCGCGCAGCGGCGCTGGTTGTTCGGGGTGGACCGCACTGTGAACACCCAGTTCGGCGCGGTGATTCCAGTCGGCCGGGGCGTGATCAAGCTGACCTATCTGCGCGCCAATCAGACCGGCGCCACGGCTGCGCAGAGCGCCAAGGACGCCAGCTTGCTCGGAGCTGGTTACGTCTACAGCCTCTCAAAGCGCACCGCCCTCTACGCGCACGTGGCGCAGGTCGAGAACAAGGGCGCGGCGACTTTCGCAATTCCGGGTGGCCCGGCGGTCAGCGGAACGGCGACGGCAGCCAACTATTTCGGTGGCCAGAAGTCGACCGCCTACGAGGTGGGTGTGCGGCACGACTTCTAGGGCAACGCTGACCCGAGACCGCGAATTCCCAGTTGCGCGACGACCGCTCGACAGACAACAAGAACGACCCGAGCGGCGTGATGGAGACATGATGTACGACCACCCGACACCGGCGATGTCCGAGCAAGACGGCGCCCACCACGCAGCCCAATTGCTGTTCCGCATCGAGAACGTGCCATTCACGCGATGGCACACGAAGGCGCGCGTCGTCATGGGCAGCGCCACCTTCTTTGATGCCTTCGATGCGCTGGCGTTGGCGTTCGTGCTGCCGGTGCTGGTCGGCCTGTGGCACCTGACCACTGTCCAGGTGGGTGTGCTGATCGCCGCGGGCTACCTCGGCCAGGTCATCGGTGCGTTGTTGTTCGGCTCCCTGGCCGAGCGCTACGGGCGCGTTCCCATCGTCGCCGTGGCCGTCGGACTGATGTCGGCCATGAGCATCGTCTGCGCGCTGTCGGGCAACTTCCTGATGCTCTTCGTGATGCGCTTCATCCAGGGCATCGGAGTCGGCGGCGAAGTGCCCATCGCCGCCGCCTACATCAACGAGCTGTCGCAGGCCAATGGGCGAGGCCGCTTCTTCATCCTGTACGAACTCATCTTCCCGCTCGGGCTGCTTGCTGCGGCCCAGGTCGGCTCCTTCGTGGTGCCGCGATTTGGCTGGGAGTACATGTTCCTCGTCGGCGGCGTTCCCGGCCTGCTGATCCTGATCTTTCTGGCCCGCCTGCCGGAGTCGCCGCGGTGGCTGATCTCGAAGGGCCGCTTCGAGAAGGCGGAAGAGATCATTCGAACCATCGAGGCGAGTACGTCCAAGCGCAGCCTCGATCCAACGAACAACAGGCAGGAGATCGCCAGTCGCGTCGAAAGCCTGGCACTCGGTTTGCGGTCACAGAAAAGAGCATCCTGGAAAGAACTGTTCTCGCCGGTCTACCGGCCCCGCACCATGGTGGTCTGGGTACTCTGGGCCACGTCGTATTTCGTGGCCAACGGCATCAACAACTGGCTGCCGACCCTTTACAAGACGGTCTACAACATGCCGTTGCAGGAAGCCCTGCGCGTAGCGTCGCTGACCAACGTGCTGAGCGTGGTGGCCGTCCTCGGCTGCGCACTGTTGGTCGACCGCGTCGGCCGCCGCCGCTGGGCCATGGGCTGCTTCGTGCTGTGCGGCGCGCTGCTCGGGGTGCTGGCGGCCCTCGGCGCCAAGAGTGCCTTGTCGGTGATGATCCTCGCTTCGTCGGCCTATGCGGTGATGGGAACCACGACAGTCCTGTTGTATCTCTACACGCCCGAGATCTACCCGACACGCATGCGGGCCATCGGCACCGGGCTGGCGACGTCCTGGCTGCGCGTGGCCTCGGCCACCGCGCCGGCGGTTGCCGGCATTGTCTTGTCTGGCCAGGGCATCGCCGCGGTCTTCCTGATGTTTGCCCTCGCCAACGTGATCGGCCTGCTCGCCGCGATGCGGATGATCGAAACGACCAATCGGGCACTCGAAGACATATCGCCGTGAATCACGGCAGTCAGCCAGATGCCATGACGGGTGGCCTGGCCTGGCCTGGCCGGGGCGGGGCGGAGGTTGGCTACTCGTCTTGAAGCGGCGCTTGGCCCGGGCGCAGGAGTGCTGCCAGCAAGGTGCCCTGGAAGGCGGTGCGGGCCTCGGCCTCAGTTCACGGCGAGCCTGCGGGTCCGCGCGGGGTCTGTTGCAGCACGTGCCAAGTGCGGCGTGCCCGTTGGGTCGATGTGCACCGCCTGCAGCCGCCAGTCCCTGACGCCGGCGGCGGTGACCGTCATCCACAGGATGGAGCCGGTGTTGTTGTCCGCGTCGCTGAAGCCGTCGAAGACGAAGTTGCCCAGGCTGTAGATCACCGGTTTGCCGTCGATGATTTCGGTGTCCTGGCGGATGTGGGGATGGGCGCCCACCACCGCATCCGCACCGGCGCGGATCATCAAGCGGGCGAGGGCGTGTTGGCGGGCGTGCGAGGTTTCGCTGTGCTCCTGGCCCCAGTGCATGAAGGGGATGACGATGTCGGCCTGTGTCCTGGCCGAGCGGATGTCGGCCACGATCTGCTCCTCGTCGGCCCAGGCCACACCCGGGCTGTCAGGCCCGGCTTCGAAGCGGCGCGGGAACATCTCGTCATACCCCAGCAGGGCGATGCGCAAGCCCTGTCGCTCGATGATGGCGGGGCGGTGCGCCGCGCGCAAATCGGTGCCGCCGCCGAAGTAGGGCAGGCCGGCGCGCTGCAGCCGGCCCAGCATCTCCCCAAAGGCCCCGGGGCCGAAGTCGCCCGAGTGATTGTTGGCCAGCGAGACGGCGTCGACATGCCGGCGCAGCACGTCCAGCACCCGCGGGTTCGCCCGGAAGGTCCAGGGCTTGTCGACGGGCTTGCCGCCGGTGGCGATGACGCATTCCAGGTTGGCGATGCGCAGGTCCGCATCCTTCATGGCGTTCATGACAGGTCCAAAAGGATCCTGTCCGCGCGCGATGACCCGCCCCGGCCCGTCGGCCAGCATTACGTCGCCCATCCACGCCAGCCGCACCACAGCGCCGTTTGCCTCTGGCCTGGCAATGCCGGCTCGCGGCCGCGCCAGTTGCGCGCCATCGCCGGTCGCGTCCACGCGTGCCCAGCCATCGGGGGTTGCGCCTTGCCGCACCAGCGCACAACCCCAGGCCAGTTCACGGCCCAGCCCCGAGGTGTAGGCCCGCTGCCAGCCCGACAAGCTTGGTTGCCACGCATCTTCCTGGTCGAGCACCCCATGCCCCGCGGCCGGCCACCGGCTTTGCGACAGCACCACTGCGGGCCCGGCGCCTTCCCGGTCGAGCACGGTGACGACCACCTGGCTGACCTGGTCCGCACCGGCTGCGTCGCTCAGCGCAAGCGCGCGCAGCTCGAAGCCTTCGCCCACCTTGGCGCGCGTGGCCGCCAGCGGGTCAATGTCCGCTGCCACCCGCAGCGTCGCGGTGGCCTCCCCGCTGCGCATGCTGCACAGTAGTTCGGTGGGACCAGCCTGTTGGGCTGACGCAAGCGTGTTGGCCAGCAAGGCGCCAACGCCGAAGGCAAGCCTGACGACGCTGCGGCAACGACGCGCCGCGCGCCAGGGAACACAAAACATGGCAACTCCGCCGTGAAGAGACAAGGCGTGCTGCGCATGGCGCAGCACCTGCTACTTCACTGAACGGCGTGCAGGGCGCAGATGGGACATCGAAGCGCCGGGCTCTGCAGGCGCGGCGCTGTTCAGCCCAACGGGGGCCAGAAGTTCTCCCGCACCTGCACCGCCCTCGGAATGAGCTTCAGCTCGAAGAACGCGTCGGCCACCGCCTGTTGCGAAGCGGCGATGGCGGCGTTGGTGGGCACGGCGCCGTAGTGTTGGCGCTGCTGCAGCTTCAGCGCCAGCGCTTCATCCAGCCCCAGCAGCGGCGCGAGGATGCGTGCCGCTTCGGCTTGGTGGCTGTTGGCCCAGGCGCCGGCTTCGCCCAGCCAGCCGACGAGGGCGCGCACGATCGCAGGGTTGGCTTGTGTGAACTCGCGGCGGGCTTCGTAGAAGCTCCAGGGGGCGCCGGTGTCCAGGCCGGGGGCGCTGAGCAGGCGGGCCTGGGTGGCGGACTGGGCGATGGTGAGGTACGGGTCCCAGACGACCCAGGCGTCGATGGATCCGCCCTGGAAGGCGGCGCGCGCGTCGGCAGGGGGCAGGAAGACGGGCTGGATGTCGGCGTAGCGCAGGCCGGCGAGGGTGAGGGCGCGGATCAGCAGGTAGTGCGAGCTGGAGCCTTTGGCCAGGCCGATGCGCTTGCCTTTCAGGTCGACCACGCTGCGCATCGCGCTCTCGGGCTTGACGAGGATGGCTTCGGTGCCGGGGGCGCCGGGCTCGGCGCCGACGTAGACGAACTGCGTACCGGCGGCCTGAGCGAAGACCGGCGGCGGCGCGCCGGTCACGCCGAAGTCGATGGCGCCGACGTTCAGGGCTTCCAGCAGCGCCGGGCCGGCCGGGAACTCGATCCACTTCAGCTGCCAGCCTTGCGCAGCCAGCAGCTGCTCCAGCACGCCGCGGGTCTTCACCAGCAGCAGCAGGCCACCTTTCTGGAAGCCGATGCGCAGGGTCTTGGGCTCTGACGCGTGCGCCAGGACAGGCAGGGCGAGCAGGCCTTTGAGAAGGATTCGACGGGTCATGCTTGTGCGGTCTTCAAATGCTCGGTGGGCAGGCGATGCGCAGGCCAGGCCAGGCCCAGGTGCTCGCGCAGCGTGCGGCCTTCGTAGCGCTGGCGGAACAGGCCGCGGCGCTGCAGTTCGGGCACGACGAGGCGGGCGAAGTCGTCCAGCCCGGCAGGTACCGTCGGGGGCATCAGGTTGAAGCCATCGGCGGCGCCGGCTTCGAACCAGTCCTGCAGCACGTCGGCCACGTCGGCCGCGGTGCCGACGACGCTGAGGTGGCCACGCCCACCGGCGATCTTCAGCGCGAGCTGGCGCAGCGTGAGCTGGCCGTCGCGCGCCAGGCTGCTGAGCAGCTGCTGGCGGCTGCGCTGGCCGGTGCTGGTTTCGGGCAGCTCGGGCAGCGGCTCGTCCAGCGGGTAGCCGCTGAGGTCGAAGTTGCCGATCATGCGAGACACCAGCGCCACACCGGCTTCGGGGTGCACCAGCGCCTGCAGGGCCTCGTGCTTCTCCTGCGCCTCGGCGCGGCTTTCGCCGACCACCGCAAACACGCCCGGCATGACCTTCAGCGCCTCGGGCGCGCGGCCGAACGCGGCGGCGCGCGCCTTGAGGTCCGCGTAGAAGGCCTGGCCGGCGGCGCGGTTCGGCTGCGCGGTGAAGACCAGCTCGGCGCTGGCCGCGGCCAGCGCGCGGCCAGCCTCGGAGGCGCCGGCCTGCACCAGCACCGGCCGGCCTTGCGGCGAGCGGGCCACGTTCAGCGGGCCGCGCACCGCGAAGTGTTCACCGCGGTGGTTCAACTCGTGGCGCTGGGCCGGGTCGTGGTGCAGGCCAGTGGCCTTGTCGTTGACGAACGCGTCATCGCCCCAGCTGTCCCACAGGGCCAGCACCACCTGCAGGAATTCGCGGGCGCGGGCGTAGCGGTCCTCGTGGGCGATGTGCTCGGCGCGGCCGAAGTTGCCGGCCTCGGCGGCGTTGTCCGAGGTGACCAGGTTCCAGCCGGCGCGGCCGCCCGAGAGATGCTCCAGCGAGGCGAACTGGCGGGCCACGGTGTAGGGCTCGTTGTAGCTGCTGGTGGCGGTGGCGATCAGGCCGATGCGCTCGGTGACCGCGGCCAGTGCCGACAGCAACGTGAGCGGCTCGAAGCGGGCGGAGCGGGACATGCGCTCGGCGCCTGGGCCTTCATCGGCGGCCACGCTGTCGGCGACGAAGATCGCGTCGAAGCAGGCGGCCTCGGCGGTGCGCGCGAGCTGGCGGTAGAGCGCGAAGTCCAGACCTGCTCGCGGTGGCACGCTGGACGCACGCCAGGCCGCGACGTGGTGCCCAGACTCCATCAAAAAGGCACCTAAATGCATCATGACAGCCCCTCGTCCGACGGGTACATCGTCCGATCCCCCGAGGGGATGCGGGCCGGCTTGGGAGCGGCCCGGCGCTCGGCCCGCGTGGTCTGCGTTGACATGGCTTGTTTCATGGCTCAGAGGAAGTCGTAGCGCACGTTGAGACCGAAGTAGCGCTGGTCGTCACGCGGCACCCAGCGGTTCACGTAGCTGCCGCCGCGGCCGAGGAAGGAGGCGTAGCTGCGGTCGGTGAGGTTCTTGGCCAGCACGGCCACGCGCCAGCCCTGGCCGGGGGAGGCGAGGGCCACGCTGGCGTTCCAGATGCCGTAGGCGCCTTGCACTGTGTCGGCGTATTGGCCGATGTCGTACTGCACCTTGCTCTGCCAGTTGAAGTCGCTGCCCAGCGTGAGCTGCAGGCCGCTGTCCAGCGGCACGGTGTAGTCGCCGCGCAGCGCGAGCTTCCAGTCCGGCGAGAAGGGCAGGGGCTTGCCGTTCACGTCGCAGCTGGCGGCGGCACCTGCCGGGCAGTTGAAGTCGTCGATGCGGGCGCGGATGTACGCGGCTGCGGCGCCCAGCGTGAGCTGCGGCGTGGGCTTGGCGCTCAGGTCCAGCTCCACGCCGCGCGAGGACACGTCGCCGGCGTTGATCAGCCGGGTGATGACGGTGCCGTCCACGTTGTCGTAGAAGTTGGCCTGGTAGTTCTGGTACTTGGTGACGAAGGCTGCCAGGTTCACTCGCAAGCGGTGGTCGAAGGTCTCGGTCTTGAGGCCAGCTTCCAGCGAGTTGGAGGTCTCGGGTTTGAGCGCCAGCGTGTCGCGGTCCAGCATGTTGAAGAACACGTTGTAGGCCGGGCCCTTGTAGCCGCGAGAAAAGGTGAGGTAGCTGCTGGCTTCGGCAGACAGGTCATGCTGCAGGCCGACCCGGCCGGAGTAGCCGGTTTCGCTGGTGCTGCCCTGGTTGGCCACCACGGCATTGACGCCGGGAATCGCGCCGTTGAACTGCGCGTCGGGCGTGCTGCGGCTGCGCTCGTGGTCGAAGCTGAGGCGGTCCTCCGTCACGCGCAGGCCGAGCAGCGCGCGGGTATCCGGCGCGAAGTGCCAGCGGCCTTCGCCGAACAGTGCGGTGCTGTCGCTCTGGGTGCCGTAGTGGGCCAGGCCCCAGTCGGCGAAGCTGCTGCCATCGGCCACCACGCGGGTCACGTCGCGGCGGTAGGTTTCGCGGTCCTTGGTGTGCATGTAGTAGAGGCCGCCCACGTAGTCGAAGGCGCCGCCCTGGGCCGAGGCCAGGCGCAGCTCCTGCGAGAACTGGTCGAAGTCCACCTGGCCGTGGTCATGCGACTGCGGCAGGCCGACCACCGGCGCCGACAGGCGGTCGCCGTCCTGCACCTGCTGGTTCTGCCAGTCGCGCCAGGCGGTGATGGAAGTCAGCGTGTGGCTGCCCAGCGGCAGTTCGAGTTGCACCGAGGCGCCGCGGTTGCGGTCGGCGGCGGTGGTCTTCAGGTTGTTGTTGATCTCGCGGTTGTCGTCGCTGGCGGTGACCGGGCCCAGCGCCGCGGCGAAGGCCGGGTAATTGGTAACAGTGCCGGCGGGGTAGGCGATCAGCGAGCTGCGGGTGATGACGCCGGTGGGAATCGTGTCGTGCGACTGCAGCCAGTCCGCATTGAAGCTGAGCTTGCGGCCGCCACCCAGGTCCCAGTCCAGCCGTGCGCGCACACCCTTCTTGTCGTAGCCGTTCACGTCTTCGCCGGTGAAGAGGTTGCGCACGTTGCCGTCGTAGCGGGCGCGCAGGCCGGTGATGGATGCGGTGACGCCGGGCGAGAGTTCGCCGGAGATGCCGGCGCGCAGGCGGTTCTCGTTGCCGCCGCCGTAGTGCGAGAAGTCGACGTAGCCCTCGGGCGTGCGGGCCGGCGCGCGGGTGCTGATGTTGACCACGCCGGCCGAGGCGTTCTTGCCGAACAGCGTGCCCTGCGCGCCGCGCAGCACTTCCACGCGGTCCACGTCCAGCAGGTCCAGCGTGGCCTGGCCGGGGCGGGCCAGCACCACGCCGTCGATCACGGTGGACACGGTGGGCTCGACGCCCGGCGAGGTGGAGATGGTGCCCACGCCGCGCACGAAGAGGGATGTGTCCTTGTTCGACGCGCCGGTGCGGAAGTTGACGCTGGGCACCTGGGTGGCGAGCGCGCCCAACGTGTTGCGGTTGCTCTGTTCCAGCTGTTCGCCGCTGACCACCGACACGGCCACCGGCACGCTCTGCAGCGACTCGGCGCGGCGCGTGGCGGTGACGGTCACCGTCTCCAGCGTGGCAGCGGGTTCGGTGGCTGCTTCTTCGGCCCGGGCGGTGGCGCTCAGGCAGGCCAGCGCCGCGAGGGCGAGGGCGTGGTGGGGAAATTTGCGCGGGAAGTGGGCGGCGGGCGAGGCGTTGGACATCTTCATTCTCCGAAATTTGGGACAGCCAGCAGCGCCGTGTTAGCGCTAACATTGTCGCCATCATCGAGACCCGGGACGCACTGCGTCAAACGACAAAAAATGGCTTGCTTAGGCGAAAACCTTGTTTGCGGCGGACCGGCATGACGGTGCGCAGACGCAAGGCGGCGCAGCGCACGACGCTGGCGGATGTCGCCGCGATGGCCGGTGTTTCGGCCATCACCGTGTCGCGCTTCTTCAACGAACCGCACCGCGTGGGGCCTGAGCCGACTGAGCGCATCCGTGCCGCGGTGGAGGCGCTGAACTACGTGCCCAACCTGGCCGCGGGCGGGCTCGCGTCAGCGCACAACAGGGTGGTCGCGATGGTGGTGCCCAACATCTCCGGGCCGATCTTTGCCGACACGCTGCAGGCGCTGTCGGACGGTTTGGCAGTGGGCGGCTACCAGTTGCTGCTGGCGTCCAGCTACTTCTCGGTCGAGGCCGAGGAGCGCGCGGTGCGGGCCTTCCTGGGCTGGAACCCGGCCGCGCTGGTGCTCACCAGCCGCTTCCACAGTGCGGCGACTGAGCGCTTGATTGCCGATGCGACGCAGCCCGTGATCGAGACCTGGGACCTGCAGCCTGGCCGCAAGCCGTTGCAGATCGGTTTTTCTCACAGGCAGGTCGGGCGGGACGCGGCGCAATACCTGCTGGACAAGGGCCATCGCCGCATCCAGTTCGTGCGCAACAGCGCGGCTGGCGACCTGAGTGCGCAGGAGCGCGAGGCTGGTTATGCCGAGGTCATGGAGGCGCATGGCCTGGAGCCTCGCCACTTCGTGCCGACCGCCGCTGCGCCGCTGGAAGCCGGCGCCGAGGCGATGAAGGCGCTGGCGGCGCGCCAACGCCAGCGCCCCGAGGCGCTGATCTTCGCCAACGACAACCTGGCCTGCGGCGCGTTGCTGGCGGGGCAGCGCGCTGGCATGCAGTTGCCTCAGGACATGGCGGTGTTCGGCTTCGGTGACTATGCCTTTGCCGACAAGCTGCTGCCCAGCCTCAGCACCATCCGCCCGCCCGCCCGGCAGATCGGCGAGCTGGCGGCGGCGCAGGTGCTGCAGCTGGGCCGCGGCGAGCAGCCGTCGGCGCTGACCGAGCTGGTTTGCGAACTGGTGGCGCGGGAAAGCGCCTGAACGGCACTTCGGTGGCTTGCATTTCGCGCCGCCGGGCCGTATTTCGCGACCGGCCTTGGCGGCTCGTCGCAAGCCGCTGTCGGCGAACCGGGCGCGTGGGCACAGTTCGTTCATCGGATGCCTTTCATTCGAACCGAATCAACCTGAAGGAGCCCACCATGCTGATGCAGATCCTGTCCCACACCCCTACCTGGGTTTTCGCCTTGTTCGCCGGCCTGCTGTGGCTGGGTGGCAAGCAGATGCTGGCACGTCGCGTGAAGCTTGCGCGCATCACGCTGGTGGCGTTGCTGATGACCGGGCTGTCGGTGGCGGGCGTGTGGTTGGCCTTCTCGGGCACGGCAGCGGCGCTGCCGATCTGGGCACTGGCTGCGGCGCAGGTGGCCACGCTGGTCTCGCGCAGGCCGCTGCCGCAGGGCACGCGCTTCGACACGGCCACGCAGGAATGCGTGGTGCCTGGCAGCGCCGTGCCGCTGGCGCTGATGATGGGCATCTTCCTGACCAAGTACACCGTGGGCGTGCTGCTGGCCATGCAGCCGGCGCTGGCCCAGCAACTGGGCTTCGCGGTGGGCCTGTCGGCCGCGTATGGCTTGTTCAGCGGCGTGTTCGTCGGGCGCGCACTGCGGCTGTGGCAACTGGCGCTGCGCATGGACCGCGAAACCGGTCTGCAAGCAGCCTGAGTGTAAAGCGCTGTGAAGCGCGAGTGAAGGCGCAGCAAGGTGCTGCAGGCCTGGGCCTACAGCACCATCCGCGCTCGTCCGATGTGAGCGCAGCCTGCAAAGTGGGAATCTTCGTCCATGGCATCACTGCCGAAGAAGGAGATCGAGATGTTGAAGGCTTCCATCATTGCTTTGTCGCTTGCGGCCCCGTTTGCCGCGGCTTTGCCGACCCAAGCTTCGGCTGCCGTGGACTTCGTGGTGCGCATCGCGCCGCCGGCGCCGCGCTATGAAGTGGTGCCGCCGCCGCGTCCGGGCTACCTGTGGACCCCTGGCTACTGGAGCTACCGCAACAACCAGCATTACTGGGTCGCGGGCACCTGGGTGCGTGAGCGCCCGGGCTATGTCTACAACCACCCGACCTGGGTGGAGCGCAACGGCGAGTGGCGCCTGAGCCAGGGCAACTGGGCGCGCAACGACCGCGACCACGACGGCATCAAGAATTCCCGTGACCACGACCGCGACGGCGACGGCGTGCGGAACCGCGCCGACCCCCACCCGAACGTGCCAGGCCGTTGAGCCGACACGCACTGAAGCTTGAATCGATAGACGCACGGGGCCAGGTGGCAACACCTGGCCCCGCTGCGTTTCAGGGCCTCATACCTGAGGTACCTTTTCCAGTTCGGACAGCCAGGCGGTGGCGGTCGCGTCGCTGGGCGCGCGCCAGTCGCCGCGAGGCGAGAGCGAGCCGCCCGAGCCAACCTTGGGCGCATTCGGCACGCAGCTGCGCTTGAACTGGCTGGTGGTGAAGAAGCGGTGCAGGAAGGTGCGCAGGTGCTGACGGATGGCCGGCAGCTCGTAGGCGGTGCGGGCCACGTCTGGGCCTTCGGGCCAGCTTCCTGCTGCCTCGTCTTGCCAAGCGGTCAAGGCAAGGTAAGCCACCTTGGACGGCGCAAAGCCGTGGCGCAGCGTGTAGTACAGAAAGAAGTCGTGCAGCGCATAGGGCCCGATGCTGGCTTCGGTGCTTTGCGCTGGCTGGCTGCCTTCGCTCGCACCAGCATCGGCGGGGATGAGTTCCGGGCTGACTTCGGTGCCCAACACATCGCGCAGCACCTGGCTTCCGGCAGCGCCGATCTGGCCCGAATCCGCCACCCAGCGCACCAGGTGCTTGATCAGCGTCTTGGGCACGCTGGCGTTGACGTTGTAGTGCGACATGTGGTCGCCCACGCCGTAGGTGCACCAGCCCAGCGCCAGCTCGCTCAGGTCGCCGGTGCCCACCACCATGCCGCCGTGCTGGTTGGCCAGGCGGAACAGGTGGCTGGTGCGCTCTCCCGCCTGCACGTTCTCGAAGCTGATGTCGTAGACCTTCTCGCCGCGCGCGTGGGGGTGGCCGATGTCCTTCAGCATCTGCTCGCAGCTGGGCCGGATGTCGATCTGCTCGGCCTGGCAGCCGATGGCGGACATGAGGCGCAACGCCTGGTCCAGCGTGCGGCCGCTGGTGGCGAAGCCGGGCATGGTGTAGGCCAGGATGTCGCTGCGCGGCCGGCCCAGCAGGTCCATTGCCCGGGCGCAGATCAGCAGCGCCTGCGTCGAGTCCAGCCCACCCGAGATGCCGATGACCAGCTTGCCGATGCCGCTGGAGGCAATGCGCTGCGCCAGGCCCTGGACCTGGATGTCGTAGACCTCCTGGCAGCGCTCGTCTCGGCGCGAGGCGTCCGCCGGCACGTACGGAAAACGTTCGACGCGGCGGCGAAGCGGGCCGGTCAGCCGGGAGGTGCCGACCTGGAACGGCACGCGGCGGAAGTGGTTCAGCTGCGCGCGCAGTTGAGAAGTCTGGTGGCCAAAGGAGTTCTGGCGCTGGCGCTCGTTGGCAATGCGTTCCAGGTCCACGTCGGCGCTGATCCAGTGCGAGTCGGTCAGGAAGCGGGCGGACTCCTTCAGCAACTCGCCGCATTCGGAGATGAGCGACTGGCCGTCCCAGGCCAGGTCGGTGGTGGACTCTCCCGTGCCGGCCGAGCTGTAGAGGTAGGCCGCCTGGCAGCGCGCGGCCTGCTGCGTGACGAGCGCGCGTCGGTAGCCGGCCTTGCCGATGGTCAAGTTCGAGGCCGACAGGTTGGCCAGCACCGTGGCGCCCGCCAGCGCCGCATGGCTGGACGGCGGGATGGGCACCCACAGATCCTCGCAGATTTCCACGTGCAGCTGCAGCAGCGGCTGGTCGGTGGCGGTGAACAGCAGGTCGTTGCCGAAGGGCACGCGCTGCGCGCCGATCGTCACCTCGGTGCTTTGAACATTGGCAGCAGGGTTGAACTGGCGCGCCTCGTAAAACTCGCCGTAGTTCGGCAAATACGTCTTCGGCACGATGCCCAGGACCTGCCCGCGCTGCAGCACCGCGGCGCAGTTGAACAGGCCGTGGTCCACCCGCAGCGGCAGGCCCACCAGCGCCAGCGTGTCCAGCCCCTGTGTGGCTTCGGCCACGCGCAGCAGCGCGGCTTCTGCTGCGCGCTGCAGGGCCTGCTGGTGGAACAGGTCGTCGCAGCTGTAGCCGGTGAGGCCCAACTCGGGGAAGACAACGAGCGAGGCGCCTTCGGCCGCGGCGGCCTGGTAGAGCGCGATGGTCTGCTCGGCGTTGAAGGCGGGGTCGGCCACGCGGTTGCGCGGCACGGCCACCGCCACGCGGGTGAAGCCATGGTTGGCGGGGTTGCGGAAGGTCGTGGCGTCCAAGGGTCAGCTCCTGTGCATTGCCCGCGAGGCTACCGCATTGCGGGCCGCGCCCGCGGCGGCACGCCGATTGCTGCTCCGGGCGTCCAGCTCGGCCCGTTTGGACAGCTGCCGGCTTCGACATGGACCGACAGGAGACCCTCATGAACCCTTCTCCAGGACACAAGGAACATCCGGAACATCATGTGCGCGAGCGGCACCTGAAGCAGCGCATGGTGGTGGAGTGGCATGGCCAGACGCTGGCCGACTCGAGCGATGTGATTCAAGTCGACGAGGACAAGAACCCCCCGCGCTACTACTTTCCGCGCAACGAGGTGAAGACCGAGATGCTCAAGCGCACGCAAACCAGCTCGCACTGTCCGTTCAAGGGCGAGGCGAGCTACTACGCACTGCACTCCGGTGACCAGACGCTGCCGGATGTGATCTGGAGTTACGAAGCGCCTTACGACGAGCACCTCGCGCTGAAAGACAGGATGGCCTTCTGGGTCGAGAAGATCGACGGGCTGCAGATCAAGAAGCTGGGGGCCAGTGAGGCCGCCGCCGGTCAGGCGGCGCGCAGCACGCCGCCGTCCTCCTGAACGCCCCGAGTCAATCCTGGCCTGTGAGATGGGCCGGATCGAGCAGCTTTTCGAGTTCGGCGCGCGGAATGTCGGTGTGTTCGGCGGCCACATCGACGATGGGGCGGTCTTCCTTGTAGGCCAGCTTGGCGATCTCGGCGGCCTTGGCGTAGCCGATCAGCGGGTTCAATGCGGTGACCAGGATGGGGTTGCGAGACAGGGCCTGCTTGAGCCGCTGCTCGTTGACGCGGAAGCTGGCGATGGCCTTGTCGGCCAGCGGGGGCATCACGCCGGCCAGCAGCGCAATGCTTTCGAGCAGGTTGCGGGCGACCAGCGGCAGCATCACGTTCAGCTCGAAGTTGCCGGACTGGCCGGCGATGGTCAGTGCGGCGTCGTTGCCGATGACCTGCGCGGCAACCATCGCGGTGGCTTCCGGGATCACCGGGTTGACCTTGCCGGGCATGATGGACGAGCCCGGCTGCAGCGCCTGCAGCTCGATCTCGCCCAGGCCGGCCAGCGGGCCGGAGTTCATCCAGCGCAGGTCGTTGGCGATCTTCATCAGCGCGACGGCCAGCGTCTTCAGCGCGCCGGAGGCTGCGACAGCCGTGTCCTGCGCGCCCATCAGCGCAAAGCGGTTCTCGCCGGGCGCGAAGGCCATGCCGGTCTGGCGGTTCAGCGCCGCGCAGCACAGCGCGGCGAACTGTGGGTCGGCATTCACGCCGGTGCCCACCGCCGTGCCGCCCAGCGCCAGCTTCTGCAGCAGCGGCAACACGCCTTGCAACTGGCCTTGCGCCAGCGCGAGTTGCGCGGCCCAGCCTTCCAGCGCCTGGCTCAGGCGCACCGGCATCGCGTCCATCAAATGCGTGCGGCCGGTCTTCACGTGCGCGTGCGTGGCGCGGGCCTTGTCCAGCGTGGTGGCGACCAGGCTTTGCAGGGCCGGCAGCAGTCTGTTCTGCAGGGCCTGGGCCGCGGCAACGTGGATCGCGCTGGGCACCACGTCGTTGCTGCTCTGGCTGGCGTTGACGTGGTCGTTGGCGCTGACCTTGTCGTTCAGCCGGCGCCCGGCCAGCGTGGCCAGCACCTCGTTGGCGTTCATGTTCGAGCTGGTGCCCGAGCCGGTCTGGAAGATGTCGACCGGGAAGTGGCGCAGCAGGGTCTCGTCCGGCAACGCCTGCAGTTCGGCCACGGCGGCCTGGATGGCTTGTGCCTGCGCAGCGCTGATGCCGCCCAGCTGCTGGTTGGCCTCGGCTGCAGCGGCCTTGATGGCCAACAGCGCGTGCACAAACGGGGCCGGCATGGGCTGGCCGCTGATCGGGAAGTTCAGCACCGCGCGCTGCGTCTGGGCGCCGTACAGCGCCTCGGCGGGCACCTGCATGGCGCCCATGGAATCGGATTCGGTGCGGAAGGCGGCGGCAGAAGAGGACGTGGTCATGCGAGGAGGCTCCGTCAGGAAAAAGATGCGCGAAGGGCTTGGCGCCTGGGAGCCCACTCTACGGCGCAAGGCGGGCGCTTGTGGCGGCACGGCGCAAAGGCTGGGTGGCGGGTGGGGGCGCTGGTGCCGTTCTATACCGGCAGCGTGAACCAGACCACGGCCGCCGCCGCGAGCACCAGCAGCAAGGCCGCCAGGTCGCGCAGGCGCTCGTACCGAAGCGGCAGGCGGCTGGGAAGGCGCGAGGAGTTCATGGGCAAGGCTCCGGTGAGGGTTCAAGCGACGCGGCGGCGCGCCAGTACCGCCAGCCGGCCGTCCTCGCCCGGCACGCTGCGCAGCTGGATGCCGTAGAGGTTTTCGAGCGGCGCCAGCGCGCTGGCGTTCGGCGGCAAGTCGCCCATCAGCCGGCCTTGCTGCAGCAGCCACAGGCGCTCGAAGCCGGCCAGGGCCTGGTTGATGTCGTGCAGCACGGCGACCAGCGCATGGCCGCGGGTGCGGCAGAAGGCCTGCATCGCGTCCAGCAACTCGAACTGCAGGCCGGGGTCCAGCGAGGCCAGCGGCTCGTCGACCAGCAGCAGCCCGGCCTGCGCGTCCCACAGCTGGGCGAAGACACGCGCCAGTTGCACGCGCGCCTGCTCGCCGCCGGAAAGCGTGTCGAAGCGGCGCGTGGCCAGGTGGCCGGCGTGAGCAAGGGCCAGCGCTTCGGCGGTGATGCTGGCGAGCGCAGGGTCATGGTCCAGCGCCACGCGGCCGAGGCCGACCACCAGTGCCACCGGCAGGCTGAAGGCGACGGCATGCGACTGCGGCAGCACCGCGCGGCGACGGGCCAGCGCGGCGGGCGACCAGCCGGCCAGCGTGCGCCCGTCGAACCGCAACTCGCCTTGCTGCGGCGGGCGCTCGCCGGCCATCAGCTTCAGCAGCGTGCTCTTGCCGGCGCCGCTGGGGCCGAGGATGGCGACGTGCTCGCCGGCCTGCAGCGCCAGGTTGAACGGGCCGATGCTGGCACCGCTGCGGCCGGGCTGGCGCAGCTGCACCTGCTGCAGCGTGAGCAGGACGCTGCTGGCTGCAGCGGGCTGCTGAGGCGCATCGGCCATGCGCCAGGCCTCGCGGCATTCGGCGAAGGCGAAATCGGTGGGCAGGCGCTCGGCCCAGTCGGTCGTCATGTCGCGTTCCTTCAGACGCTGCCGCCTTGCTGGCGCACCGCAGCGCGCAGCATCAGCAGGAAGGCTGGCCCGCCGATCAGCGCGGTGAAGATGCCGACCGGGATCTCGGCCGGTGCGGCCAGCGTACGCGCCAGCGTGTCGGCCAGCAGCAGCAGCGCGCCGCCCAGCAGCATCGAGAACGGCAGCTGGCGGCGCAGGTCCGCGCCAACGCAGGCGCGCGCCAGGTGCGGCGCCAGCAGCCCGAGGAAGCCGATCACGCCGCACCAGGCGACCGCGGCGCCGCAGCTCAGCGTCACCAGCAGCACGACCCAGCCGCGCAGCCGCGGCACCGCGATGCCGACGTGGCTTGCGGCCGCTTCGCCCAGCGCCAATGCATTCAGCGGCCGCGCCAGCCGGCAGGCGAACGGCACCAGCAGCGCGAGCAGCAAGGCCATGGTCGCCACCAGTGGCCAGCCGGCACCGGCCAGCGAGCCCAGGGTCCAGAACGACAGGCTGCGCAATTGCTCGTCGGTCGCGAGGTAGGTGGCCAGGCCGATCACCGCGGCGGTCACCGCGTTGATCGCCAGCCCGGTCAGCAGCAGGCCGGCGATGGAGCCGGGCGTGAGCCAGCGGGCGATCCGGTCCAGCGAGAAACAGACCAGCAGCGCACCGCAGAACGCGGCCACCGGCAGCACCCAGGGCCGCCAGGCGGGCGGCAGCGGCGCGGCGGCGCTGGCGAAGATGACCAGCGTGAGCGCCGCGGCGCAGGCGGCGCCGGTGGTCACGCCCAGCAGGCCGGGGTCGGCCAGCGGGTTGCGGAACAGCGCCTGGGTCAGTGAACCGGCGAGTGCCAGGGCTGCGCCGACCAGCAGCGCGAAGATCACGCGCGGCAGGCGGATCTGCCACAGCACGTGGGCGGCGCCGCTGAACGCTGCGCTGCCGTCGTCATGGGCAGCCCGCCAGGGCGCGAGCCAGTCGGCCATGCTGATGGCGACCGGGCCGAACTGGGCGGCGAGCAGCGTGGCGGCCAGCAGCAAGGCCAGCGTGCCGAGCAAGGGCCATGCGAGCAGCTTCGAACCCGCAGCCGCCGGCGTGCGGGGGACGGGGCCGCGGCGCAGCACGCTGAGCGTCATGCCGCGGTCTGGCCGGCCAGGGCTTCGGTGAATGCGCTGTCCAGCTGGCGCACGGCCTGCGGCAGGCGCGGGCCGAAGCCGAGCAGGAACTGGGCTTCGAGGGCAACCACACGCCTGGCGCGGCCAGCAGGTGTTTCGGCCAGGCCCGGCAGGCGCAGCAGGCCGGGCACGCCGCCGGCGGCTTCCAGGCCTTGCGTGGTGGCGAGGATCAAGTCCGGCTGCGCGGCAATCGCCGCTTCCGGCGTCAGCGGCTTGTAGCCATTGAAACCCTGGATCGCGTTGACCGCGCCGCCGTAGACCAGCATGGCCTGCGCCGCGGTCTCGCCGCCGGCCACCATCACCTGGCTCACCGAATGAGACAGCACGAACAGTGCGCGCAGCGGCCGGCCGAGCCGCTGTTGGCGCTGCGCCAGATGGCCGGCGACCTGCGCTTCGCTGGCGCGCCAGTCCTCGCGCAACTTGGCCGCCAGCGCGGCGGCTTCGGCCGGTTTCTGCACCAGCTCGCCGATGCGGCCCAGTCGGTCCAGCATGCCGTCGAAGCGGTTGTGCGCCGGCAGCACCGCGAGCTGCACGCCGGCCGCGGCGATTTGCCGCAGCACCGCCGGCGGGCCGGCGTCTTCAGTCGCCAGCAGCACCGTGGGTGCCATCGCCAGCACGCCTTCGGCCGACAGCGTGCGCATGTAGCCGACGCTGGGCAGCTTGCGCGCGGCTTCCGGGTACAGCGAGGTCACGTCCACGGCGGCCAGCAGATGCTCGGCGCCCAGCGCGTAGACCATTTCGGTGACCGCGCCGCCGGCCGCGACGATGCGCGGCGCGGGCGCGGCCAGTGCCCAGCCGGGCAGCGCCGCGGCGGACGCGCCACCCAGCAGCAGCGCCAGCGCATCGCGGCGCGAAGGCATCAGGCCGCGCATGTTTCGCCCTCCGCCGCGAGGGATTCGGCCAGCGCTCGCCAGTCGGCCCGCTCGGGCTGGCCGGGCTTGCGTTCGCCGAACATCATCGCGATGGTCTCGCCCGCGGCATCGAAGAACTCGACCGAGTGCACCGGGCCGTCGCTGGTCGGCTTTTTCACCAGCCAGGCGCGGGCGATGTGGTCTTCGCGCAGGTGCAGGTTGAAGCCGGCGTCCAGCACGTTGAGCCACGGCCCCATGCGCTCGACGCGCTGCACCGGCCCGCTGTGGATCTGGATCACGCCGGCATTGCCGACGAAGACCATGATGGCCACCGATTGCGCCACCGCCTGCTGCAGCAGGGCATGTGCGCTGCTGGCGGGCAGCGGCAGCGCGTGGCCGGCCGGTGCGAGGCGCAACGCCTGGGTGCGTGCCAGGCCGTGGCGGCGCAGCAGGCCGAAGAACTCGTGCGTGTCCTTCAGCGCCAGCCATTCGGCCTGGAAGGCGGCCACATCCACATCGGCATCGGGCTTGACTTCGGGCGGAACGGCGGCGGGCAAGGTCTGGATGCCGACCGGTTCGGCCGCGGCTGCCGGCGAGGCGAAACGGTCGATCACCGCTTGCCAGGCCACCAGGTCGGTGCCCGTGCGGGTGAAGACCTTGTGCACCGCGCCGCCTTGCGCATCGAAGAACTGCAGGCTGCGCTGGGTGTTGCCGTCGGCCAAGCGCTCGACCACCGCGAAGCCGTGGGCCCAGCGGCTGTAGAAGATGCGCAGGTCGATCTCGCGGCCCAGCACCAGCCCCATCTCGCCACCGGCCGGTCCGCTGGCGCTGGCAGGCGCGTAGACGCCAGTCTTCTCATGCACGCAGGAGGGGTTGCGGGTCAGTGCCATCAGCTCGCCGGCCGGCGCCAGCGCGCCGATCACGGCTGGCCATTCCGCGCGCAGCGGCGTGGCCTGTAGCGGCGACTGGTCTGCCGGGAAGGCCCCGGCATGCGCGGCGACCAACTCGCCTTCGGACACGCCCAGCGCTTCGGCAAGGTCTCGGTGGCGCGAGCGCGCGGCGCGGCGACCCTCGGCGAAGGCGATGCGCAGTGCTGCGAGCGATGGGGTGGGGGTGGCGGGCGAAAGGCTCATCTTGGGCTCCGGGAAGGTCTTCAGAAGTCGTAGCGCGCTGCAACCTGCACGCTGCGGCCAGGTGCGGTGTAGGCGTCTTTGACAGTGCTGCTGTCGGCCAGGCCGCGCACGTCGGACCAGCGCGTGTAGTGGCGGTCGAACAGGTTGCTGACATTGGCCTGCAGCGTCAGGGCGGGCAGCGGCTTCCAGCTGCCGCCCAGGTCCAGCGTGGTGTAGCCGGTGGGCGCGTGGTAGGTGGCGCTGGAGATCTCGCTCCTGGCCTTGCCCTGCACGTGCAGCGCGCTGGCGCGCAGCGACCAGTCCGCTGCCTCGTAGCGCAGGCCCAGCGTGCTGCGGGCGGGCTCCACGGTGTCCAGCGGCGTCTTCACGCCATCCGCCTCGCTGCGGCCATGCGAGATGGCCACGCCGCCGTTCAGCACCCAGCCGCTGCGCTGCCATTCGGCGCGCGCTTCGCTGCCGAGGATGCGTGCCTTGCTCAGGTTGATGTACTGGAAGACCAGCGGATCGGTCGGCGCGCCGGTGCCGCTGACGACCTGCTGACTGATGAAGTCGTCATAGCGGTTGTCGTAGTGCAGCACCTGGTAGCGCAGCTCGCCCCAGGCGCCGCGCACGCGGCCGCGCAGGCCCAGCTCCACGCTGTTGGCGCGCTCGGCCTTCAGGTCCGGGTTGCCGATGCTGGAGTAGAACTGCGCCGGGTTGGCAAAGCTGCTGTTGACCTGGTCCGGCGTGGGCGCGCGGAAGCCGCGGGCCCAGTTGACGTAGGGCGCAAAGGCTTCGTCAGCCCGCCAGATGGCGCCCAGGCGCGGTGTGGCGGCCTGGTCCGACAGCGAGACCGCCGTGCCGGTGTAGCCGGCCTGGCTGGCCGAAAGCTTGTAAGAGTCGAAGCGCAGGGCGGGGATGATGCTGATGGGGCCGGCCTCGATCTCGTCCTGCACGAAGGCGCCGGCCAGCGTGTAGGTGGTGTCGGGGAAAAGCTTGGGCGGGGTGATGCCGGTGAACTCGCCGGTGACCTTGGCCTGGCTCCAGTCCAGGCCGTAGCTGAAACGCTGGCGTGTGTCCGGTCCCAGCGCGGGCGTGGCGACGGTGCTTTCGAGCTGGGTCGAGAAGCCGAGCAGCTTCTGCTCGTAGTTGTAGTCGCGGCTTTGCGGCGAGTCGGTCGACACGCCGGCGGTGGTCAGCGTGCGCTCGGCCAGCGTGAGCTGGTGGGTGCTGGCGTCCTGCCAGTAGACCTGGCTGCGGGCGCGCTGCAGCCAGCTGCCGGCTTCGTCGTCGAAGCGGTGTTCCAGCGAGACGCGCTGGCGGTCCAGCTTGTCGTGCGCGTCCAGGTCGGTGGTGGTGGTCGTGGTGCCGCGCGAGCTGACGTCGCCGCGGGCGCTGTAGACCTCGGTGTCCTGCTTGCGCTGTTGGCTTTCGAAGCTCAGGCCCAGTTCGTGTTCGGGCGCCAGTGCATAGGAGACCTTGGCCAGCACCGCGGGGGCGCGGTAGCTGACGGGGTTGGGCGTCGTGCGGGTGCCGTCCTGCGTGTCCACGCCGCCCTGGTTGTCGGTCTCGTGGCCGCGGCGGGTGGTCAGCAGCAGCAGGCCTTGCCACCGCCCATCGAGGCCTTCGCGGCCCGCCAGGCCCAGCGTGGCGGCCCAGGAGTCGTCGACAGAGTTGTAGCCGGCGCGGGCGAAGCCGCCGAAGGTCTGGCCTTTTTTCAGCAGGTCGGCCGGGTCCAGCGTGCGCAGGCTGACCACGCCGGCCAGGCCGTCGCTGCCGTACTGGGTGGACGCGGGGCCGCGCAGCACTTCGACGCTTTGCGCAGTGTCCAGCACCAGGAAGTCGCCACGGCCGGTGCCTATGGGGCCGAAGGTGAAGCCGGCAGGGGTGCGCACGCCGTCGACCAGCATCATCACCTGGTTGCCTTCCAGGCCGCGGATGTTCACGCCTTCGTTGCCGGCACGGGCCGTGCCGCCGGAGGCATTGAAGCGCGTGGCCTGCTGGCGCACGGTGAGGTCCAGCTCGTCGTTGAGCAGGTCCTTGATGTCGCGCGCGCCGCTTTGTTCGATTCGCTTGGCCGGCAGCACCGTGACGGTGGCCGGCACGTTGTCGATCGCGCGCTCGGTGCGCGTGGCGGTGACGGTGAGCAGCGGCAGCGGTGCGTCGAGGGCAGCGGCGGTAGGGGCTGCGGTTGTTGAGGCGGCTTGCGCCCATGCGGACAGAGGCAGCATCGGGGCCACGGCCCCGGCCAGGCCCATGGCGAGTGCCAACGGCGTCTTGCGGATCAATTGCGTTCCAGAAATGAGGAGGCGGCAGGTGCTGGCGCAAGGCTGGCGGTGCCAGGCTGGAAGCGGGCGCCGGGGTCATCGCGGCGCTGCCCGCGGCAGAGCTGTCGAACGACCTGATGCAGGGCGTTTCAGCGGGCGCTTCCAGAGGATTAAATGATTGTAATGCGAATCACTCTCATTACAAGAGGCTCGCGAAGCTTCGGCGCGACGAAGGCCAGCTCAGTGAAGTGCGCTGCCGCCGGGCTGTTGCCAGCGTTTCCAGGTTGACGAGGGCAGCTCGCCGAACAGTTCGCGGTAGTCCTGCGAGAACTGGCCGAGGTGCCAGAAGCCTTGCGAGGTGGCCGCCTCTGCCACCGAGCGGGCTTCGCGCAGCGCCCGCCGTGCGGCGGTGAGCCGCACCGTGCGCAGGAAGGCCGCGGGCGCCAGGCCTGTGGTCTGCTGGAAGGCGCTTTGCAGCGTGCGCCGGCTCACGCCCAAGGCGTCGCACAAGGTGGCGACGCTGGGCGGCTCGTCGGCCAGGCTGGCGCTGGCGGCTTGGCGCAGCCAGGCCTGGGCGCGGGCGACCAGCGTGCCCGCGCGGGCGGGGGACAGTGCGGGCGCAGCGTCGGCATCTGCCGGCAGCAGCGCGAGCAAGTGGCTCAGCAGTTCCTCGCGCAGTTGGCCGGCCGCGTGCGCCGAGGCCAGCAGCTCCGGTTGCGCCTGGGCCATGGCCAGCACCGTGGCGACCTGTTCTCTCAGGGCTTGCAGCCGCTGCGGTGCGGCGGCATGCAGGCCGGCGCGCGAGGCCAGGCGGGCCATGGCCTGCTGCTGCGCCGGGCTGGCCAGCGCCTGCAGGCTGTGCAGTGGCAGCGAGAGCCCGGCCATGCACAGGCCTTCGGGCGTGACGAATTCAAAACCGGCCGCACCGGAGAAGCTGCAGAAGCGCTCGGCGCGCGCCTGGCCTTGCCAATCGGTGTTGCCGCAGAAGCTCACCGCACCCAGGCCCAGCGACAGCGGCAGGCCGAGCGCCAGTTGCCCGGCCGGCAGCGCACCACGCTGCAGCAGCCGGCGGCTGGTGTCTTCCACAAAGAGGTGCAGGTCGCCCAGCCAAAGTTCGCGCACACGGCCTTCGAACGGGCCGGCCGAGAGCTGCGCATAGTCCTGCTGCCAGTGCTGCAGCAGCGCGGCCTGTTCGTCGGCATCCCCCGTCTGGCGCAGGTGCAGGCCGGGTGGCGGGCTGCCGGAGGCGGGTGACAGGGCGGGGAAGGGCTGGGCCATGGTTCCGTGGTCCGCTGGATGCGTGCAAGGTACGGGGGCGGCCGGGTGTTTGCAATCCATGTGCCACCTGAGGCAGGCCGATGACAGCGATGCGTGAACTTGCCGATTTCCGATAGCCAGCCCGCCTCGCGTTGCCGAAGATGGCCGCCGACCCTACCCATGTTGCAACCCATCATTCATTACCAGGAGGTTCCCATGAGCACCCCCGGACACCTGAAACCCACCTTGAACGCCTGGCACCTCTGGGGCCTGGCCGTCGGCCTCGTCATTTCGGGCGAATACTTCGGCTGGAGCTACGGCTGGGCCAGCGCCGGCACGCTGGGCTTCCTGATCACGACGCTGGTCGTGGCAGCGATGTACACCAGTTTCATCTTCAGCTTCACCGAGCTGAGCACGGCCATTCCGCATGCCGGTGGCCCGTTTGCCTACGCGGCCCGCGCGCTGGGCCCCACCGGCGGCTTCATTGCCGGCTTCGCGACGCTGGTGGAATTCGTCTTTGCGCCGCCCGCCATTGCACTGGCAATTGGCGCCTACCTGAACGTGCAGTTTCCGGGTGTGAGCCCGAAGCTGATGGCGGTGGGCGCGTACGTGATCTTCATGACGCTGAACATCGTCGGTGTGAAGACGGCCGCGACCTTCGAGCTGTTCGTCACCGTGCTGGCCATCGTCGAGCTGCTTGTCTTCATGGGCGTGGTCGCTCCGGGCTTCTCGGTGGCCAACTTCACGGCCAAGGGCTGGGCCGGCAGCGACACCTTTTCGCCCGCGGCGATCTCGGGCATGTTCGCAGCCATTCCGTTTGCGATCTGGTTTTTCCTGGCGATCGAAGGCGTGGCGATGGCGGCCGAAGAGGCCAAGGAGCCCAAGCGCACGATCCCCATTGCCTACATTGCCGGCATCCTGACGCTGCTGGTGCTGGCACTGGGCGTGATGGTGTTCGCCGGAGGTGCGGGCGACTGGTCCAAGCTGTCCAACATCAACGACCCGCTGCCGCAGGCGATGAAGATGATCGTCGGCGAGAGCAGCAACTGGTTGCACATGCTGGTGTGGATCGGCCTGTTCGGCCTGGTGGCGTCGTTCCACGGCATCATCCTCGGCTACTCACGGCAGATCTTTGCGCTGGCGCGTGAGGGCTACCTGCCGGGTTGGCTGGCGGCCGTGCATCCGACATTCGGCACGCCGTGGCGTGCCGTGCTGGCTGGCGGAGTGATCGGCATTGCCGCGATCTTCAGCGACGAGCTGATCACCATCGGTGGCCAGACGCTGACGGCCAACATCGTCACGATGTCGGTGCTGGGCGCGATCGTCATGTACATCATCTCGATGGTCAGCCTGTTCGCGCTGCGCAAGAAGGAGCCGAACCTGGAGCGGCCGTTCCCGGCCATTGCCTACCCGGTGCTGCCGGCGGTGGCGCTGGTGCTGGCCGTGGGTTGCCTGGTCACGATGATCTGGTTCAACCCGCTGGTCAGCGGCCTGTTCCTTGGCGTGATGGCGCTGGCCTATCTCTACTTCCGCCTGACCGTGGGTCAGCGCACTGCTGCTGCGGCGTTGCCAGGCGCAGTGGGTGCCAGTTCCTGATCGGCGCGACCTGACGCACACTGCACACATGCCGTATGCACACACCCTGGGGGGGCAGGTCTGGCAGTTTGCCGACCTGAAGACCTTGCTCGCGAAGGCCACGCCGCTGCGTTCAGGCGACGTGCTGGCCGGCCTTGCGGCCGGAACGGCAGCCGAGCGCATGGCCGCGCGGCTGGCGTTGGCCGAACTGCCGCTGAAGACCTTCCTCAGCGAGGTCGTCGTGCCCTACGAGGCCGACGAGGTCACGCGGCTGATCATCGACACGCACGACGCTGCCGCCTTCGCCGAGATCGCCCACCTCACCGTGGGTGATTTCCGCGACTGGCTGCTGGGCGAGCAGGCCGACGAAGCGGCATTGGCCCGCGTGCGCCGCGGCATCACGCCCGAGATGGCCGCTGCCGTCAGCAAGCTGATGCGCAACCAGGACCTGATGCTGGTGGCGCGCAAGTGCCGCGTCATCACCCGCTTTCGCAACACGCTGGGCCTGCCGGGCCGGCTGGCGATGCGGCTGCAGCCCAACCACCCGACCGACGACCCGCGCGGCATCGCGATCTCGATGCTGGACGGGCTGCTGTACGGCGTGGGTGACGCGGTGATCGGCATCAACCCCGCGGGCGACGGCATCGGTCCGCTGACCGGCCTGATGCATGCAGTCGACGAAGCCATCCAGCGCTTCGAGATCCCCACCCAGGCCTGTGTGCTCACGCATGTCACCAACCAGATCCAGGCCATCGAACAGGGGGCGCCGGTGGACCTGGTGTTCCAGTCGGTGGCCGGCACCGAGGCGGCGAACCGCAGCTTCGGCATTGACCTCGCGGTGCTGCGCGAAGCCCGCGAAGCGGCGCTCAGTTTGAAGCGCGGCACGCTGGGCGACAACGTCATGTACTTCGAGACCGGCCAGGGCTCGGCACTGTCCGCAAACGCCCACCATGGCGTGGACCAGCAGACCTGCGAGGCGAGGGCGTACGGCGTGGCGCGTGCCTTCGAGCCGATGATCTGCAACACCGTGGTCGGCTTCATCGGGCCGGAGTATCTGTTCGACGGCAAGCAGATCATCCGTGCCGGCCTGGAAGACCATTTCTGCGGCAAGCTGCTGGGCCTGCCGATTGGCTGCGACGTCTGCTACACCAACCACGCCGAGGCCGATTCGGACGACATGGACACGCTGATGACACTGCTCGGCGCTGCAGGCGTCACTTTCCTCATTGGCGTGCCCGGTGCCGACGACGTGATGCTGAACTACCAGAGCACGTCGTTCCACGACGGCCTGGTGCTGCGCGAACTGCTGGGCCTGCAGCGCGCCCCCGAATTCGAAGCCTGGCTGCAGCGCATGGGCGTGACGGGAGAGGCCGGCCAACTGCTGCCTGTGACGCCGAGCCACCCCTTGCTGCAGCACTTTGGATGAAGCTATGAGCGCTCCCGCACGGCCGCCCGAAGGGGGCGCTCCTTCCCTCATGGAGGGACCCACGAAGTGGAGGGTGCACCTGTGACCGACAAGCCCCTGATCACCGCCGATCCCTGGGCCGTGTTGCGCAACCAGACCCCGGCGCGCATCGGCCTGGGCCGCAGTGGGCGCAGCATGCCGACCAAGGAACTGCTGGCCTTCTCGGCCGCACACGCGCAGGCCCGCGACGCAGTGCACCTGCCCTTGCAGGCCGAGGCGCTGGCCGCGCAACTGGCCGACCTGTTCGGCGAACCCACGCTGCAACTGCGCAGCGCCGCGCCGGATCGCTCAACCTACCTGCTGCGCCCCGACCTGGGCCGGCGCCTGAGCGACGAGAGCCGAGCCTTGTTGTCGCAACAGACCCCCGCCGGTTGCGACCTGCTGCTGATCGTCGGCGACGGCCTCTCCGCCGCTGCCGTCGAACGCCAGGCCATGCCGATGCTCGCGGCCCTGCTGGCCACCAAACCTAAAGGTTGGCGCCTCGGCCCGCCTGTCCTGGCCACCCAAGCCCGCGTGGCGCTGGGCGACGAAATCGGCGAGCGCCTGGCCGCCGCCCAAGTCGCGATGCTGATCGGCGAACGGCCCGGCCTCAGCTCACCCGACAGCCTGGGTGTCTACCTCACCCATGCCCCCAAGGTCGGCCGCACCGACGCCGAACGCAACTGCCTGTCGAATGTGCGCCCCGAAGGTCTCTCGCACGCCGAAGCGGCTCGCAAGCTGTGGTGGCTGGGGCAGGCGGCGCGGCGGCTGCAGCTCACGGGGGTGGGGCTGAAGGATCACAGTGACATCCGTGCTCTGTCTTGACGCGAGCACCTGGCGGCTTGGCCTCGGCATCCCAATGTTCATGGGGGGTATGCTCAAGATCGTGGACTTGCGCCATCCGAGCGGATACAGCTTCTAGTATCGTCGACAAGGCGAACGCCATTGCGAATGATGGCTGCAGTTCAGGATGACGCCAACGACAGTCCTCAGGCCTTGGTGCCAGGAGATTGGATCAGTTGTTTTTTGGGAATTTCAGGGAGAGTAGACCGATGCGTAAGTTGGTTTTTGCGGGTTTGATTCTGTTGACCGGATGTGCCACGCAATGGGTCAAGCCAGGGGCTTCACCTGAGACACTGGCAGTGGACACTGGCACGTGTAAGGCCCAGGCGGAGAATACGCTCCCCCCCAAACTCGTGACGGTCAACGGTGGTTGGGCGACTCCCCCGAGAAGGGAATGCACGGGAGGGGCAGAGAAGGTCAGTTGCACGAGCATTCCAGGCGTGCCGGCAGCTCCTCGCTTGGTTGACGAGAACGAGCAAGCTCGCCAGAAGGCAACCGATGTTTGCCTGAGGAACATGGGCTGGACCAAAGGCTGAACTGTTGGGATCGCCAACAGTTCCATGAATTTCTGAATGGGCCTTGGGCAGGTGGTGCAGCGTCAAGCTTCCGAACGGGTATCGGCGGGCGTCCTGTGCTCACCTGCCGTGGCCACATCACGCACATTCTTCTGCACCGCCACCGCGGCAAACAGGCTCAGCACGAAGCCCATGGCGTAAAAGCCTTTTTCGCTGGGCGCGAGTTGGGCGTTCCACAGGCCGACGGCAAGCAGCGTGAGCGAGGCGGCCAGCGAGATCCAGCAGAGGGAGAAGTACATGCCGGTCACCGGCGTGCCTTCGAGTTTGTCGCGCACTGACTTCTGCAGTGACACCGCGGCGAACAGGCCGTACATCAGCAGCGTCAGGTAGTAGCCCTTTTCGTTGAGCTGCATGTTGGCGTTCCACAGGCCGATCAGGTAGGTGGCCGCGCCTACCACCAGTGCGAGCCACGAGGCACCGATGAAGGCAGAGGTGGGGCGTTGCAGTTGCGGCTTCATGGGTTCCTCCCGGCGATGTGTTGGGCTGTGACTGTACCCAACCGGCGCGCGCATGGGTTGCAGCGGGCCAGCGCTGCAACGGGAGGGTCAGTGGCGCCGGGTGTCGCGCAGGCTCTTCAACAGCGCGGTGGCGGCCAGCTCGGTGTTGAGCGAGCGTTCCAGCGGCGAACGGCACAGGCCGGCTTGCTCGTAGTGCTGGTTTTCGTAGAGCTCAGACAGCGCGGGGAAGGCCCGCAGCAGGTGTTCCAGGCCGTCATCCATTGGCGCCTGGGCCAGCAGTTGGCCAAGTTCCCGAACCAGCCGCTGGTATTGCTCGGCACTGGCCTCAAGGCGTTGACGTTCCAGCCGCTCCAGCAGCATGGCCAGCGCGGCCAGCGGCTTCAGGCGGGTGGGCAGCATGATCAGCGAAGGGTTGGCGTTCATGTGACTCATCTGCCATCGCCGCTGCGCTTTTCAAGGCCCTGGCATGGCAGATTTTGCCGGCTCGGGCGGCATGGCGGCGGCTTTCAGCACTTCGGCCGCCGCGGTCAGCCGTTGCGCGGCCAGCTCGATCAGGTCCAGCCGGCGCTGCAGCCAGCGCATCAGGTGGGCGCTTTCGCTGTCGCCGTCGGAGCCGGTGGGTGACGGGAGCTGTGCCGTCGGCAGGTCGATGCCGGCGGTCTTGCGCGGCAGCTCGCCGGGCAGCAAGCCGGCGGTGGCGGTCAACAGCGGCGCCAGGTGGGCGGCGCAGCGCGTGAGGGCGGCTTCGGTTGCGGCCTGGTTCATTTGCGGGTGGCGGTAGATCAGCAAGCGTCGCAGCGCGGCCAGCTGGGCCAGCAGCACGTGGCATTGCACCAGCAACGTGGCCAAAGTGTGGATGGGCAGGCGCACCGCGCGCGGCTCCACGCCCGTGCGCTGCGCCATGCCGGCCAGCGCGCCAATGCTGTCGTAAACCTCGCGCCGGGCCAGCTTCAGCGGCAGCTCGGGCCGCACTGGCAGCGGCCAGCGCAATACCTGCTCGGCCAGCCGGGCCAGCCCGATGCGAACGCGGCCGGTTTGCAAGGCCAGGCTGCGGTGTTCCCACCACGGCAGCACGAAGCTGAAGCCCCAGGCCAGCAATGCGCCCAGCACCGTGTCGGCCAGCCGCTCCGCCACGCCGAAGCCGGCTTCGGGCTGCGCCAGGTGGGCCTGCAACAAGGCCATCACGGTGGCGGCGATGGCGGTGACCAGGTAGCGACGATTGACGAAGGCATGGGCCACGCCGGCAGCCAGCAGGAACAGCAGGCCGGACAGCGCAGTGACATGGAGCGCAGCCAGCAGCATCACCACCAGGCAGCCGATCAGGGTGCCGGCCATGCGCGCGTCTCGTCGCGCCAGTGTCTGCTCCAGGTTGCCGCGCAGCACCACGGCCACGCTGAGCACCAGCCAGTGCGGGTGCGAGGCCCAGGGCAGCCACAGCGCCAGCACATAGGCGCTGGTGAGCGCCACGGCGCAGCGCAAGGCATGCCGCAGCACGGGAGAGGCCAGGTGCCACTGGGACTTCAGCGCAGCCAACGGCCAGCCTTCTGCGCTGACGAACAGCAACAGCTCCTCGCGGTCTGGCACCGGCAGCGGCGGCTGGTTCGGTTGCGGCGCTGCGAGCGCGGCCTGCAAGCGTGCCAGGTCGTTCAGCATGTGCTCGCCGCGCATCACCAGCGCGTTCACCAGCTGCTGCTGGGCGGGCGACACGCCGTCGTCCAGCGCGGCCTTTTGCTGGGCTTGCAGCTGGCCCCGCAGATCGGCCACGGTGCCGGGCGTCGTGATGACAGGCTCGCCAAACTGCAGTGCCAGTGCGATGCGGGCGAGTTGCATCGCAATCTGCTCCATGGTGCCGCACAGCGTTTCGCGCAGCGCTGTGGCACGTGCGGCGGCCTGCGGGCCGAGATCCAGGCTTTCCAGGTCCAGCTCGCTGACCAGCAAGGTGTCGCGCAGCTCGATGACCTGCAGCAGTGCCTGGGTCTGGGCCAGCGCGCCGGGCCGGTCCAGCGCGGGAAACAGCAGGTCACGGGCGGCTTGCAGGCGCTCGTCCAGCACAGCTTGGTGGGCCAGCCATTCCTGCAGCGGCGATTGAGCAGGCAGCGCGCCGGGCTCGGCCGGGCGCAGCAGCCGGCTGCGCGACTGCAGCAGCGCGGCCAGGGTCTCCAGCGTGCCGGCCAGCGCCAGCGTGCGCAGCCGGGGCTGCAGCAGGCGCGAGGCGAGGCTGGCCCAGGCCAGGTAGAGCAGCGCGCCCAGCAGCGTCCAGCCGGAGTGTTTGGCCAGCGCCAGCAGGCCCATGCCGGGCGGCAACGCGAGGCTGAAGACCAGCGCCAGGATGCCGACGAAGGACACCGCGCCGGCGCGCGGTCCCCAGGCCAGCGCCATGCAGGAGGCGGCGGCGATCGGCGTGATCGTCAGCGCCAGCAGCACGGGATGCGCGGCGACCGCCAGCACCAGCGCGCTGCAGCAGGTGCCGACCAACGCCGCGGTGAATACCCGGTAGCGTGTCCGGTCCGGCGCCAGCGGCGTGTCGGCCAGGCTGGCATAGATCGCGCCGGAGGCGGCCACGAAGGCTGCGGACGCGCCACCGATGGGCCAGACCAGCAACTGCACCAGCGCCAGCCCCAGCGAAACCGAAATGCCGTTCAAGCCGTAGGTGGGTAGGCGCAGCCCCGCGAGCAGCCAGCGTGGAAGTTGCATGCCGCGCATTGTTGCGCAGCAGCTCGGCAGAACTGCTGCGCTGCGGTGCTCAGCTGGCGACGGTGAAGCGTGCCCGCACGTGGCGCGGGTTCTCCAGCTCGTCCACCAGCGCCACTGCCAGGTCGGCCACCGAGATGTGGCCGGGCTGGTCGCCGTCCATCAACGGCTGCTCGCTGCCCAGCCGGTAGTTGCCGCTGCGCTCGCCGGGTTGCAGCAGGATGGGTGGAGACAGGAAAGTCCATTCCAGCGAATCTTCGCCGCGCAGGCGGTTCAGGGCCTCGCGTGCGGCGGAGGCGGCGGCCTTTATCTCGGCCGGGAAGCCTGGCGTGTCCACCAATTGCACGCCGGGGGCGACGAACAGGCTGCCGGCGCCACCCACCATCACGAAACGCTTCACGCCGGACTGCTTCACGCCGGCGACCTGTGCGTCGTAGCCGCGCAGGAATTCGTCGTGGATGTCGGGGTTGCCCCAGCCTGGGTTGTAGGCGCTGAGCACCGCGTCATGGCCGCGCACCGCGGCGGCGACTTGGTCGGCCACCAGCGCGTCGGCCTTCACGACGGTGAGGTTCGGCTGAGCGGGAAGCTTCTCGGGATGGCGTGCCAGCACGGTCACCTGGTGGCCGCGTTGCAGCAGTTCGGTCAGGGTGGGCGTGCCGACAAAGCCGGTGGCGCCGATCAGGGCGATGCGCATGAAGAAACTCCGGTTGGATTGCAGTGCCATGCAGTTTGTCTGCTTCACAAGCAGTGCGGTAGCGGGTCAGAATTGCTATCAGTTTGAAGTAGGGCTTCAAGATGGATGATTTGCGGCGCTTGGCCGTGTTTGCCGCGGTGGTGCGGCACCGCTCGATGAGCGCCGCAGGGCGAGCCCTGGGCATGAGCCCTTCGGCGGTGAGCCAGCAGGTGCGGCTGCTGGAGAAAGACGGCGGCGTGACCTTGCTGCACCGCTCCACCCGCAAGCTCAGGCTGACCGACGCCGGTGAGCGCCTGCATGTGGCCTGTGCCGCGATGGTGGCGCAGGCCGAGCTGGCGCGGGCGGAACTGCACAGCGCACGCGAAGCGCCCAGTGGCGAGCTGCGCATTGCTGCAACGGTAGGTTTTGCGCGCCACATTGCCCCTGCGCTGGGCGAGCTGCTGGCGTCTCATCCGGCGCTCAGCCTGCAGTTGCTGGTGGACGATTCACCGGTGGACCTGATCGAGGCCCGGGTGGACCTGGCGGTGCGCTTTGGCAAGGTGCCGGACATGCCCTGGGCGGCGCGGCGGCTGGGCAGTTTCGACTGGTGCCTGTGTGCCTCACCGCAATGGCTGGCCCAGCATGGCGAACCGGCCTCGCCGGAAGCCTTGCTGGGCCATGCGTGGGTCGGCTTTGCGCGCACGGGCGGTGTGCTGATGCCCAGTTTCCGGGGGCCGGCCGGTCAGCTGCAGACCTTGCGCATCCAGCCGCGCATCGGGAGCAACAACCAGCTGTCGATCCAGCAGATGTGCGAGGCCGGCCTAGGGCCGGCGATGTTGGGCATGGTGGACGTGCACGAGGCCCTGGAAGCCGGCCGTCTGCGCCACCTGCTGCCGGAATGGCAGGCCGGTTCGCTGGACGTCTGGGCTCTCACCCCGCAGCGAGATGCCCAGCCGGCCAAGGTCCGGCATGCCATCGCGGCCTTGGGCCGCTACCTTGCAGGTGTGCCCGGGATGCGGCCGCCAGGCTGACGGCAAAGCCTGGCGCAGGCCCGGTGCCTACAGACCGCCGGGGCATGCGCCTCCTCCGACTTGAAGCCCGATGGCAGAGGGGCTGCGCTTCGAGGCCATCGAAGAAAAATCGACCGGCAACTGGAATAAGTGCGGCAGCGCGTCGTCTACCCCTGTAGCCGACACCACTTTCCGACCTGCCATGACACATTCCGACGCAACGCCCTTGCGACGAACCACGATACCTGCAGCTGGTGTCCTCGCCATGCTTGCAAGCTTGCTCGTGGTCTGCAACGTCTCTGCGGACTCACCGCAGGCTGCCTTTGCTGCCGAGAACGACGCGGCCATGGCCCGCATGATGGACGGCATGGCGTTGACGCCTTCGGGTGACATTGACCGGGACTTCGCCTTGATGATGATTCCGCATCACCAAGGCGCCATCGACATGGCGCTGTCCGAACTGCGCTACGGGCACAACGAGCAACTGCGGCGGATCGCGCAGGAGATCATCGTCGAGCAACAGCAGGAGATCGCCGCCATGCACCTTGCGCTGGGCCTGCCGCTGCCGCCTTCCGCGCCCGCGCCGACCCAGGGCACGCCATTCCTGGCACCTGCCGTCTCAGCTGCTCCAGCCGCACCAGCCGGCGCAGCTGCTTCTACTGGTCCCGACGGAGCGGTTCTCGGCACACATTGCACGCCTCACGTCCACAACCCCCAATGAGCTCCGCAACCATGAAACATCCACGCATCGTCGACGCCATCCTCGGCACAGCGCTCGCCACGGCTTTTGCTTGGGCGCAGGCCGGCCAGGCGCCCGGCGCTTCAGCGACCGCCGACATTCCCATCAGCCATCGGGACCGCCTCTACGCCGCCGAGCAGTTCTCCAACACGGTGTCGGTGACCGACCCGGCGGACAACAAGCTGCTCGGCTTGATTCGCCTGGGCGACCCGTCGCCCGGCAACTTCAGCCCGCTTTACCGCGGGCAGGTGCTGGTGCACGGCATGGGCTTCTCGCCTGACCATCGCACCCTGGCTGTCGTCTCCATCGGGTCGAATTCGGTGACCTTCATCGACACCGCCACCAATGCGGTGAAGCATACGACCTATCTCGGGCGCTCGCCGCACGAAGCCTTCTACACGCCGGACGGCAAGGAGGTCTGGGTGACGGTTCGCGGCGAGAACTACATCGCCGTGCTCGACGCGGCCACGTTCCTGGAGAAGACGCGCATCACCACCCCATCGGGTCCCGGCATGCAGATCTTCTCGCCCGACGGCCAATACGGCTACATCTGCTCGTCCTTCAATCCGGAAACTGATGTCGTTTCGGTCGCGACGCACCAGATCGTCGGCCGCGTCCGGCAGGACAGTCCCTTCTGCCCCAACATTGCCGCAACGCCTGACGGAAAGCAGGTCTGGCTGACGCTCAAGGACATTGGCAGGACGATGGTCTTTGACGCCAGGCCACCGTTCTCGGTGATCAAATCGTTCGATACCGGACCCATCACCAATCACGTCAACTTCGCCAACACGAAGCGCGGCCAGTTCGCCTACGTGAGCATTGGCGGCTTGAATCAGGTCAAGGTCTTCCGTACCGACGACTTCTCGCTTGTCGCCACCATCCCGGTTGGCAAGCTGCCGCACGGCATCTGGCCGTCGGGTGACGGTACCCGCATGTACGTGGGCCTGGAAAATGCCGACGCGCTTGCCGCGATTGACACAGCCACCAATGCCGTCGTCGGGACCGTGCCCGTCGGCCAGGCGCCGCAGGCGATTGCCTATGTGCCGAATGCCGTGCCCGAAGGCGACGGCATGCAGGGCTTGCAGCCTCTTGGCGTTGCCGGTCAACTGGCGCAATTGTTTCTGGTTCCGCTGGAGAATGGGCGGGGCAGCAGCAGCGACAACCCGCCTACCAGCGTCGCGCTGTTCGACCAGGGCTTGCTGCAGGTGGTGCAAGCCTCTGCGACCGGGCTCGCACCCAAGCAGGCGTATGTGCTGGCGCTGGCGGACAAGGCCGATGGCTCGGGCATCCTGCAGCCACTCGCAAATTTCATGACCAACCCGGCGGGGTCTGCCATCGTCAATGCCATTGGGCCCATCCGGCAAACTGTGCAGGGGCAGGCTGGGGCGCAGCGTCGCTACCTGGTCATTGCACCTCACAACGGTGATACGCCTGGCGCGCCGGTTCAAGTGCAGGGCATGTGAATGTCCGTCTCACGCAACCTGCTCTTGCGGGCTTTGGCATGAGCGGCCCCACCCAGTGTGAAGGCTGGCATTCAGGACTTCGATTGACATGAAGGATCTGCTGGCGCTTGTCGAACCGATGGTGCCGACCTTGCGGCGCTACGCGCGTGCGCTGATGCATGATCCACACTTGGCCGACGACCTGGTGCAAGATTGCCTGGAGCGAGTCGTCAAGCGATGGGAGCAGCGGCGCCACCAGGACGATACGCGGCAATGGGTCTTCTCCATCGCGCACAACCTGGCGATGGACTGGCTGCGGCAGCAGAGGCGCCGCGGCCTCCATCTTGCAATTGAGGACGTCGAAGAGAAGGAGATGGTGACGCCCGCCGCTCAGGAGGCCCACATTCGGCACCATGAACTGCTGGGCTTCCTGGACCGATTGCCGCATGAGCAGCGAAGCGTCATCCTGCTCGTGTCCGTGGAGGATTTTTCCTATGCGGAAGCGGCCAAGGCCCTGGACATACCGATCGGAACCGTGATGTCGCGATTGGCCCGCGGCCGGGAGAGGTTGCTGCGTGCCATGGAGGGTGAGCCGCGCCAGCAAAAACCTGAGCGAGGCTCGCAACCCGCGCTGCGGAGACTGAAGTAGATGAGCGCAGACAACCCGACACCGCAACCCATCCTCGAAGAGGATTTGCACGCCTACGTGGACCACTGCCTCGATGCGGCGCGCCGGCGTGAGGTGCAGCACTACCTGGACCACCATCCCGAGGCCGCGGCGCAGGTGGCGGGTTTCGCCGCCCAGCGGCAGGGCCTGCGCAGCGCGCTGGCGGGCATTGCGGACGAGCCTGTCCCGCCCAGGTTGAACTTGCAGCGCATGCTCGAAGAGCGCCGGACGCCCCGCCCCTGGCCTTGGAGCATGGCCGCCGCCGTGGTCTTGGCCTTGGGAGCGGGCGGCTTGGGGGGATGGTCTGTTCGCGGGGTGTGGCCCGACGGCCATGGTGGCATCGCCGCGCTGGCTCGCGAAGCCACGAGCAGCTATGCGGTGTACGCAGCCGATCCGCTGCGCCCTGTCGAAATGGGGCCTGAGCGCCAGACTGAGTTGGTCAGTTGGGTCTCGGCCAGATTGAAGCGTGCCGTCTCTGTACCGGATCTCTCCGGATCAGGATTCCGCTACATCGGCGGCCGACTCGTTTCTACCGAACATGGTCCTGCCGGCATGTTCTTCTACGACGATGCAAACGGCACGCGCCTGGCCATGGTGGTGAGGCCCATGGCGATCGAGCACGATACGCCGATGCTGAAACAGCACACAGGCAATATTGCGGGCTTCACCTGGGCCGCGCATGGGCTGGGCTACAGCGTGGTCGGCACGGAGCGCGCCGATGCGCTGCACCCACTTGCCGACGAGGTCAGGCGTCAGACCAACGCGATGCTGTGATGGTCAGCCAGACCATGGAAGACCGCAATTGATGTGGCTGCAATCCGAGCGAACCCAGCGCAAGGCTCACATGCCTGCGTAGTTCGGCCCACCGCCGCCTTCGGGCGTGACCCAGACGATGTTCTGCGTCGGGTCCTTGATGTCGCAGGTCTTGCAGTGCACGCAGTTCTGCGCGTTGATCTGCAGGCGCTGCGTGCCGGCTTCTTCGACGAATTCGTAGACACCCGCCGGGCAGTAACGACTCTCCGGGCCGGCGAACTTGGCCAGGTTGACCTGCACCGGTACCGCGTTGTCCTTGAGCGTCAGGTGGGCCGGCTGGTTCTCTTCGTGGTTGGTGTTGCTGATGAAGACCGACGAGAGGCGGTCGAAGGTCAGCTTGCCGTCGGGCTTGGGGTAGTCGATCTTGGTTGATTCGTTGGCCGGGCGCAGGTAGACGTGGTCGGGTGCTGTGCGGTGGATCGTCCACGGCGGGCTTTGCACGCCCAGCTTGGGCAGCAGCCACTGTTCGATGCCGGTCATCAGCGTGCCCACGGTGTTGCCCTTCTTGAACCACTGCTTGAAGTTCTTCGAGCGCATCAGCTCGGTCTTCAGCCAGCTCTGCTCGAAGGCGGCCGGGTAGGCGGTCAGCTCGTCCTGGGCACGCCCGGCGCCGAGTGCGTCAAACGCAGCTTCTGCTACCAGCATGCCGGTCTTGATCGCCGCGTGGCTGCCCTTGATGCGGGCCGCGTTCAGCGTGCCGGCTTCGCAGCCGACGAGTGCGCCGCCCGGGAACACCAGCGTGGGCAGGCTGAGGATGCCGCCAGCCGTGATGGCACGTGCGCCATAGCCCAGGCGCTTGCCGCCTTCGATGTGCTTGCGGATCGCAGGGTGCGTCTTCCAGCGCTGCATTTCCTCGAACGGACTCAGCCACGGGTTTTTGTAGTCCAGGCCGACCACGAAGCCCAGCGTGACCTTGTTGCCTTCGAGGTGGTAGAGGAAGCCGCCGCCGTAGGTCTCGTGGTCCATCGGCCAGCCGGCGGTGTGCACCACCAGGCCGGGCTTGGCCTGCGCAGCCGGTACTTCCCACAGCTCCTTGATGCCGATGGCATAGCTCTGCGGGTCCTTGCCGGCGTCAAGCTGGTATTTGGCGATCAACTGCTTGCCCAGGTGGCCGCGCGCGCCCTCGGCGAAGATGGTGTACTTGCCGTGCAGTTCCATGCCGAGCTGGAAGCTGTCGTTGGGTTCGCCGTCCTTGCCCACGCCCAGGTTGCCGGTGGCCACGCCCTTGACCCGGTTCTGCTCGTCGTAGAGCACTTCGGCCGCTGCAAAACCAGGGAAGATTTCCACGCCCAAGGCCTCGGCCTGCTCGGCCAGCCACTTGGTCACCGCGCCCAGGCTGATGACATAGTTGCCTTCGTTGTGGAAGCACTCCGGCACCAGGCCGTCGGGTGTCTTCCTGGCGCCAGCCTCGGAGAGGAACAGCACTTCGTCGGCCGTCACCGGCTGGTTCAGCGGCGCGCCACGTTCCTTCCAGTCGGGGAACAGCTCGGTGATCGCGATCGGATCCATCACTGCGCCCGAGAGGATGTGCGCGCCCGGTTCCGAGCCCTTTTCCAGCACCACCACGTTCACCTCGCGACCCTTTTCGGCGGCGAGTTGCTTCAGGCGGATCGCGGTCGACAGGCCAGCGGGGCCGCCGCCGACGACGACCACGTCGTACTCCATCGATTCACGGGGGCCGTACTGGGCCAGCAACTCGCTCGGGGTCATGGGTCTCTTTCTGCGTTTGAATGAATTTGTCTCCGCGTGCCATGGGCCGGCCGCAGGCGTGCTTGAGGTAATTCTAGCGGCTTGTGCTCAAAAAAAGCACGGTCGTGCTTTTGTGTCTCCGTGGTGACCTGGCGCCTGAAAAACCGCTGCATTGCGCCCGCGTAAATACCCCTGCGTCGCTGCCTGTCACGCCTGCGAGGCACGTGCTATGGTTTCATCCATGAGCTACAACATTGACCTCTCGGGCCGCGTGGCCCTGGTGACCGGCGCCTCCGGCGGCCTCGGCGCCCAGTTCGCCAAGACCCTGGCCAAGGCCGGCGCCGCCGTGGTGCTGGCCGGTCGCCGTGTCGAGCGGCTGAAGACCTTGCGCGCCGAGATCGAGAGCGGCGGCGGCGACGCCCACGTCGTCAAGCTGGACGTGACCGACCACGACAGCATCAAGTCCGCCGTTGCCCATGCCGAGACCGAAACCGGCACGCTGGACATCCTGATCAACAACTCCGGTGTCAGCACCACGCAGAAGTTGACCGACGTCACGCCGGAAGACTACGACTATGTGATGGACACCAACACCAAGGGCGCGTTTTTCGTCGCCCAGGAAGTTGCCAAGCGCATGATCGCCCGCTCGCGCGGCGCGGCGCCCGGCACCTTCATCGGCGGCCGCATCGTCAACATTGCCTCGATGGCCGGGCTGCGCGCGCTGGGCCAGATCGGCCTGTACGGCATGAGCAAGGCTGCGGTCATCCACATGACCCGCGCGCAGGCGCTGGAGTGGGGCCGCTACGGCATCAATGTCAATGCCATCTGCCCCGGCTACATCGACACCGAGATCAACCACCACCACTGGGAAACCGAAGGTGGCAAGAAGCTGATGGCCATGCTGCCGCGCAAGCGCGTCGGCCAGCCGCAGGACCTGGACGCCACGCTGATGATGCTGTGCGCCAGCCAGAGCCATTTCATCAACGGCGCGGTGATCCAGGCCGACGACGGTTTTGGCGTCTGAACTGCCGATGAGCGAAGAAGAAGGACAGGCGGCGCCCACCGCCGAAGTGTCGGCAGCGGTGCCGGTCATGACCACGCTGCAGGCCCGCGTGCTGGCGGTGCTGGTCGAGAAGCAGCACACGGTGCCGGACAGCTACCCGCTGTCGCTCAACGCGCTGCAGTCCGGCTGCAACCAGAAGACGGCACGCGCACCGGTGATGGAGGTCAGCGAGCGCGACCTGCTCGAAGCGCTGGACGAATTGAAGCGCAAGCACCTGATCTCGGAAGTCAGCGGCAGCCGCGTGGTGCGCTTCGACCACAACATGCCGCGTGGCCTGGGCGTGCCCAGCCAGTCCGCGGCGCTGCTGGCCACGCTGATGCTGCGCGGCCCGCAGACCGCTGCCGAGCTGCGACTGAACAGCGAACGGCTGCACCGTTTTGCCGACGTCTCTTCGGTCGATGCCTTCCTCGACGAGCTGGCCACCAAGCAGCCGGCGCGGGTGCGCAAGCTGGCGCGTTCACCTGGCGAGCGTGAGGCACGCTGGGCGCATTTGCTGTGCGGCGAGCCGCCGGCGTCCTTGGCCGGCGCATCTGGCGCTGCCACCGGTGGCAGCGGCGGGCAAACAGGGCCGAGCTGGTCCGACTGGGAAGCGCTGCAGGCCGAGGTGGTGCGCCAGGGCAGCGAGCTGGCGGAGCTCAAGCGCGTGATGGCCGAGCTGCGCGAGGCGCTCGGGCACTGATCTCCGGCATCAAGGGGGAGCGCATGCGATTCGCGTTGCCGGCTGAAAAAAAGCTGACCTACGAGATGCGCATCCCCATCCGCTGGGGTGACATGGACCTGATGGGCCATGTCAACAACGCAATGTATTTCCGCTACCTGGAAACCGTGCGCGTCGAGTGGCTGCATGCGGTGGGCGGCAAGCCGGACCCGAGCGGCCAGGGCCCTGTCATCGTCAACGCCTTCTGCAATTTCCTCAAGCAGTTGGAATACCCCGGCGAGGTGCTGGCAAGGCACTATGTGGCCAACCCTGGCCGCAGCAGCTTCGACACCTTCATCACGCTGGAACGCACCGACCGGCCTGGCGTGGTCTGCGCCGAGGGCGGTGCGACGACCGTCTGGGTCGACTTTCCCTCCGGCAAGTCCGCACCGCTGCCGGATTGGCTGAGGGCGCTGATCGCCTGAACGCTCTCAGCCGACCATCAGCAGCCACAGCGCCAGCCCGCCGGTCACCAGTGCCAGCAGCAGGCTGTAGGCCAGCGAGATGAGCAGCGCGCGTGGCAAGGTGGCCCACCAGGAACCGCCGTACACACGCTTCATCGACAGCGCGCCATAGACGGGGATGGCCAGCAGCGGCAGGACCATGACCGCATTGGGCAGCACCTGGATGCACAGCAGCGCGATGAACCAGAAGCTGTGCACATGCAGACTGAAGACGAAGTGCTCGCCGTAAGAGCGCTTGCGGCCAAGGTAGGCCAGCTTCATCAGCGCGGCGAAAAATGGCAGCATCAGGAACACCGCGTAAGGCGCCTTGGCCGCGAACTGGTGGCTCATCCCTTCCGGGTGCGCCGCGCTGGCCTTGTGCGTCATGCGGGCCACGAAGTGATCGATGGCGCTGCAGGCGTCGGATTCCTTGAGGCAGCGCTGTTCGCGCTGCAGGTCTTTATCGTCGATGGTGGCCAGGACCGAGTCGTCGTCCAGTTCGACTTCGGGCTCTGATGCGTCTGCCGAGGCCGACGACGCGGACGAAGCAGCGCTGTTGGCTGCAGCCGGCGCCGAAGCTGCGGTCGCGGGCAGGTGCGAGCCCACGATGATGTGCCGGCCATCGCCGCCGGTCAGCTTCATCACCAGGAAAAAGACGAAGCTCGCAGTCAGGTACAACCGCAACGGCAGCACAAAGTGCCGGCGTTTGCCATGGAAATACTCGCGCGTCAGTTGACCCGGCCGGGTCAGCAGCATGCGCAGCGTGCGCCACAGCGCGCCTTCCAGCGCCACGTAGTGGGTGATGAACTCGTGCACGAATTCGGTGAAGCTGGGCGGATGCAGCACCGTCTCCTGGCCGCAGCGCGGGCAGTAGTCGGCATCGGGCAGCGGGGTCAGGTCCTGCTCGCAGTTGCGGCAATGCGGCGAGCGGGCGTGACCGTGGTGAAGCTGAGAGAGCGAAGCGGGCAGGGGCTGGGACGTGGTCACGAGGGCAATGGGGTGCGGCGGAGGATTCATACCGCAAGCAAGCGGTGCACCAGCTCGGGCGTGGTGCTGGCGTTCATCTTGCGCATCAGGCGGGCGCGGTAGACGTCCACCGTGCGCGGGCTGATGGCGAGCTTCTTGCCGATCTGCTTGCTGGTGTCACCCTCGATCAGCAGCGCGGCGATCTCGCGCTCGCGGCCGGTGAAGTCGACCTTCAGCACGCGCCGGGCCGACAGGTCCTCGAAGGTCCAGATGCCAGCGGCGTGCGGGTCGGATGAATCCAGCGCGCGGCCGGACACGTGGCACCAGAACAACTCGCCGCTCATGCGCTTCATCACGCGGTCGTCGGCATAGCGTCCGTCTTCGCCGAGGCTGGCAATGATGCGGTCGCCGGTGCGCTGGTACTCGGCGGTGCTGGGGTACATCACCTCGAACGACTGCCCGATCAGCTGTGCACTCTCGGCGTTGAACATGGCCAGCGCATGCTGGTTGCAGTCCACCACCAGGCGGTAGCGCGAGAGCACCATGCCGATCGGGGCCAGGTCGAAGGCAATCCGGTAGTCCAGGTCAATCATTGCGGGCAGGCAAGGCAACGCTGCGGTTCAAAGCAGCGCATAGGTGGTGGTGGCGTGGGCCGCGAGTGTCCCAGATGCGAGCCGGCATTCGATCTCGCCGAACACCAGCTGCCGGCCGAGCTTCAATACCCGGGCCAGCACCTGGACTTCGCCGGCATCGCCAGGCACCGGGCGCAGGAAGCTGGTTTGCAACTGCACCGTGGTCATGGGCTGGAAGCCGCCCAGTTGGGCCGAGATGGCCAGCACCATCGCGCTGTCGGCCGCGGCCATCAGCGTCTGCCCGCACAGCACGCCGCCGGCATGCACATGCGGCGCGGTGACGGGCAGGGCCAGCGTCAGCTCGCTGCCCTCCAGCGCGCGCACCTGCAGGTCCAGCGCCTGCACCCAGGGGGCGAAGATCTCGCTGCAAAGGCGCTGCAGCTTGTCGGTGTCCAGCGGTTTCGCGGGCAATGGCGAGGGCTTGCGGGGAGCGTCTGGGGTCATGGCCTTAGTCAAATCTACCTAGTGGACTACGTAATATGTTACGTAGTAACCTGCTTGCACATCCGAACAAGCCCGGAGGCAAACCCATGAACAAGATCTACCCGAGCGCAGCGGCTGCGCTGGAAGGTGTCGTCCAGGACGACCAACTGCTCGCCGTCGGGGGCTTTGGCCTCTGCGGCATTCCCGAGGCGCTGATCGACGCGCTGCAGGCCAGCGGCAAGCAGAACCTCACCGTCATCTCGAACAACGCGGGTGTCGATGGCTTCGGCCTTGGCAAGCTGCTGAGCACGCGGCAGATCAAGAAGATGATCTCCAGCTACGTGGGCGAGAACAAGGAGTTCGAGCGCCAGTACCTGGCCGGCGAGTTGCAGCTCGAATTCACGCCGCAGGGCACGCTGGCCGAGAAGCTGCGCGCCGGCGGCGCCGGCATTCCGGCGTTTTTCACCAAGACCGGCGTGGGCACCATCGTGGCCGATGGCAAGGAACTGCGCGAGTTCGATGGCCAGACCTACGTGATGGAGCGCTCGCTGACGCCGGACGTGTCGCTGGTCAAGGCCTACGTGGCCGACAAGAGCGGCAACCTGCAGTTCCGCCGGACCGCGCGCAACTTCAACCCCAATGTGGCCATGGCCGGCAAGATCACCATCGTCGAGGTCGAGAAGATCGTCGAGACCGGCGAGATCGACCCGGACCAGGTTCACCTGCCCGGCATCTTCGTGCACCGCATCGTGCTGAACGCGACGCCGGAAAAGCGCATCGAGCAACGCACGGTCCGGAAATCGGCCTGAGCAGAAGGAGACACACACCATGGCATGGACCCGCGATGAAATGGCCGCCCGCGCTGCACAGGAACTGCAGGACGGCTTCTACGTGAACCTGGGCATCGGCCTGCCCACTTTGGTGGCCAACCACGTGCCTGGCGGCATGGAGGTCTGGTTGCAGAGCGAAAACGGCCTGCTGGGCATCGGCCCGTTCCCGACCGAGGAAGAGGTCGACGCCGACATGATCAACGCCGGCAAGCAGACGGTGACCACGCTGCCCGGCTCGTCGATCTTCTCCAGCGCGGACAGCTTCGGCATGATCCGCGGCGGCAAGATCAACCTGGCCATCCTCGGTGCGATGCAGGTCAGCGAAAAGGGCGACCTGGCGAACTGGATGATCCCCGGCAAGATGGTCAAGGGCATGGGCGGCGCGATGGACCTGGTGGCAGGCGTCGGCCGCGTCATCGTGCTGATGGAGCACGTGGCGACCAAGAAGGACGGCAGCACGGACATGAAGCTGCTGCCCGCCTGCACGCTGCCATTGACCGGCCTGGGTGTGGTCAATCGCATCATCACTGACCTGGCCGTGATGGACGTGACCCCCGAAGGACTGAAGCTGATCGAGACCGCGCCGGGCGTGAGCCGCGAAGAGGTGCAGGGCAAGACCGGCGTGCCGCTGCACTGAGCACGGCGCAGCGACTTCACGACAAAGGGCCTTCGGGCCTTTTTTCAATGCGTTGCGGTTCAGTACGGCGGCGCCTTGCGCGTGCGCTGTTCGCGGGCCGCTTCGGTCCACCAGGCCAGGTCGTCGGCAAAGCGCGGGAAGGCTTTTTGCAACGACTCGCCGGCGCCGCCTGTGGGATTGCCGTCGGCGTCCAGCGTCTGCGAGATCGGGCCGACCGCCAGTGCGCTGGAAATGACCACCATGCCCATCTCCGACAGGATGCTGTGCCAGATGCTGCCCGAGCGCACGCCGGAGAAGCGGCCGGCCGAATAGCTGGCCACCGCGGCGGGGCGCCAGAACCATTCCTCCAGGAAATGGTCGGTCAGGTTCTTCAGCCCGGGCTGTGGCCCCCAGTTGTATTCGCCGGTCACGAAGACAAAGGCGTCCGCCGTGCGGATCTTCTCCGCCAGCGCTTCCATCGCCGCGGGGGCCTCTCCCTTGGGGTACTCCTTGTACATGCGGTCCAGCATCGGCAGGTTCACCGCCTTGGCGTCCACCAGCTCGGCCGCCGCGCCGCGCGCGTTCAGGCCCTTGACGAGGTAGTCTGCAAGGCGAATGCCCATGCGGTCGGAGCGGTAGGAGCCATAAAACACCAGCACTTTGTCGGCCATGTTGTTCCTCGGGGCAGTTGATGATGCCCATCATCTTCGGGTTTGCGGTCTGTTCGCCAATCCCCCAGACGAGCCCCTGGGCATCGGCCGCATGCACGAGGCGTGGCAGGTTTCGGCCGAAACCCCTGAGGGTTTGGGCCTCTTCGGTGCAGCCTTCGCCGGATGGCGGGCTGCGCGAGCAGAATCGCCAGCATGTCTGCTTCGCGATTGCCTTTGTTCAAGCCGTCTGTCGGTGGGCTGCTGCTCAGCCTGCTGGCCAGTGTGGCCGCGGCCAAGGCGCCGGTTCCGGTGTTGCCGGCATTGGCCGCTTCCGAAGCCGCACCGCTGGTCATGCCCGAAGCCGCCACCGGCTTCACGGCGAAGCCCGGCTGGTACTACCCGCATGCGGCGGTGGCTGCAGCCAACCCGCTGGCGGCGGACGCGGGTGCGCGCATGCTGCGGGAAGGCGGCAGCGCGGCGGACGCGGCCATCGCGGTTCAGATGGTGCTGGGCCTGGTCGAGCCGCAGTCCAGCGGCCTGGGCGGCGGCGGCTTCCTGCTGTACTGGGATGGCAAGCAGGTGCAGGCTTGGGACGGGCGCGAGACTGCGCCGGCCGCGGCCGATGAGAAGCTCTTCCTCAAACCCGATGGCCAATCCATGAACATGGGCGAGGCCGTGCCGGGCGGCCGTGCAGTCGGTGTGCCGGGCGTGCTGCGCATGCTGGAAGCCGTGCACCGCGAGCATGGCAAGCTGCCCTGGGCGCGCCTGTTCCAGCCCGCCATCGAGCTGGCCGAAGCCGGCTTCGAGCTGACGCCGCGGCCGGTGGCCTTGCTGGCCGAGGCCGAGGCGGCCAAGCGCGACCCCGCCGCGCGTGCCTTCTACTACCAGCCCGGCCCGCCGGGCGCGGACCCGCAGCCCTGGCCGGTTGGCCACCGGCTGCGCAACCCGGCGCTGGCCGAGATCCTGCGCCGCATCGCCAAGGAGGGCAGCGCGGCCTTCTACCAGGGGCCGGTGGCCGCCGACCTGGTGCGCCGTGTGCGCAGCCACCCGAGCAACCCCGGCCGCATCACCGAGGCCGATCTTGCGGCTTACCAGCCCGTCAAGCGCGAAGCCCTCTGCACCGACTGGCGTGCGGTCTGGCGCGTCTGCGGCGTGCCGCCGCCGTCGTCGGGCCACATCGCGATGATGCAGATCCTCGGCCTGCTCGACGAATTGCCGCCTTTGACCGGCAGTGCATTGGGCGCAGACGGCTTGCCGCAGCCGGCCTTCCTGCACCGCTACGCCGAAGCCTCGCGCCTGGCCTTTGCCGACCGCGCCCAGTTCCTCGGCGACCCGGCTTTTGTCGCTGCGCCCTCTGGCGGCTGGCAAAGCCTGCTGGCGCCGGCCTACCTGCGCCAGCGTGCGCTGCTGATCGGTGAACGCGCGGCCACCTCGCCCGTTGCCGCCGGCCGCCCCGGCGATGAACGCGGTGCCTACGCCCCGCAGCCCGAGCAGCCCGAATACGGCACCAGCCACATCAGCATCGTCGATGCGCAGGGCAACGCCGTCTCGTTCACGACCACGGTCGAAGCCAGCTTCGGCACTGGCCTGCTGGCCGACGGCGGCACCGGCCTGCCCGGTGGCTACATCCTGAACAACCAGCTGACCGACTTCTCGTTCCGGCCCACCGACGCGCAAGGCCGGCCGGTGGCGAACCGCGTGCAGCCCGGCAAACGCCCGCGCTCCAGCATGAGCCCCACGCTGGTGTTTGACCGGCGCGATGGCCGCTTGCAGCTCAGCACCGGTGCGGCCGGCGGCGGGGTCATCATCCACTACACCGCCAAGATGCTGCTGGGCATGCTGGCCTGGGACCTGGACCCGCAACAAGCCGCCAACCTGCCGAACTTCGGCAACTTCAACAGCGCCAGCACGCTGCTCGAGGCTGGCCGCTTCCCGTCCGCCACGGTGCAAGCCCTGACCCAGCGCGGCCAGCAGATCCAGCAGGTCGAGCTGACCAGCGGCATCCAGGCCCTGCAGCGCCGCAAGGACGGCTGGCTGGGCGGCGCGGACCCGCGGCGCGAGGGCGAGGTGCGGGGGGATTGATGGCGGGAGTGTGACAAAGTCACGCGGCGTATCCCTTGATCGAAGGAGGCCGGAAAAGACCGTGCCTGAGACAATCGGTCAACTTTTTTGCGACGCCTCCCCGCGTCTCCAGCCCATGCGTTCGATCCCGTTCATGCTCTCCGCCGCAGTGCTTGCCGCTGGCGCCCTGTTTCTGCCGGCCGCCCAGGCGACCGTCGTGGCCGTGCCAGGCGACCAGACCAACCTGAGCAGCAAAGCGGACAAGATGATCTCGTTCCGGCACCAGAAGCATTCCTGGGTAACGGCCGATCAGCAGTTCCAGTTGCTCTACAACACCGGTTCCACCGCCGGTGATGCGCTGCAACTCAGCACCAGTCCTGATGGGGTGACCTGGACCAAGAAGCTCACCTTGGCGAACTCCGACGAAAACAGTTCAGCGGATGGCTCGCTGAATGGCGGGCTGCTCTCTGTCGTCTATTCGACGGCCAACAAAGGCATCAACTTCGCGCCGCTGAAGTACGACCCGTCCACCCAAAGCTGGAAGATCAAGGGTCCGGGCCAGGTCGTGCGAGACGGCAAGGACAAGCTCAAGGGCAAGCCTGCCTACGTGCCTTCGCTGGTGGAAGACCAGAGCGGCAACTTCTGGGTGGTGTTCCTGGAGCAGACCGTCAAGAGCGGACAGTCGAGCGGCCCGGCCGTGCTCCGATTGTATTACCGGGCCAAGGATGCCAGCACCTGGAGCGACACCGGACTCGCCTTCCACCAGGCGGCAGACCGGCCTTACGACGCGCCCAAGCTCAGCGCACGGCTGGTGCGCACGCCGGACAGCATCGGCATGGTCATCGCCGACGGTGCCGACATCTGGTGGGCCCAACGGCCCGCCGACGCGGCCTGGAACGGCAACTGGCAAGCTTCTCAGATGCTGATCCAAGGCACGCCGGACAGCGAGGCCGACGTGGATCCCTACGCCAGCCACTTCAGCACCACGACCGATGACCAGGGCAACATTCACCTGGTCTATGCCGACGCCAAGACTCCGTACTACCGGCGCTTCAACGCGCTGGTCTCGGAAGGTGGACCGGCCTGGAGCCAGAACAGCATTGCCTTTTCCGACACGCCGCTTGACACCGGCTATCCCGAAGTGAGCTACCTGGGCGGCAGCAGCATTGCCGTGGTCTTCAACGCGCATGTCGAAGGCAAGGTCTCCAACTTGCGCGTTTACCAGTCTGCGAGCCGCGGCAGCAGCCTGCAAAGCTTCAAGTGCACGCACCTGCTCACGCACGAGCCTGCACCTGACGGCAACCAGGTGCAGTACCAGCACATGCGCAATGAAATGCCGGCAGTTGCGCCAGCCGCTGGCGTGCCGGTGCTGTTGCAATACCAGGTGCCAAAGAACGGTGCCTGGAACTACAAGGCATTGAACTACAGCTTCCCCGCCAGCACCACGCCAGGCTGTACGGCGCAATAAGGCAGGCTCGATCCGTCAAACAAAAACACCCGGCCCTGGCCGGGTGTTTTGCTTTCAGCCGCTCAGAACTGTGCCCAGTCGCCATCCGCGGTGCGCGGCGCCGCTGCGACGGCTTCGGCCTTCGCAGCGCGCGGTGCCGCAGTTGCAGCCTTTGGCACGCGGGGGCGAATGGCAGCAGTCTTGGCCGGGCGCGGCGCAGGCGCGGCGGCTTTCACGGCCGGTGCTTCGGACGAACGGAACACCGACACCGCCTCCAGCAACTGGCTGGCCTGCAGCTTCAGGCTCTCGGTGGCGGCTGCCGTCTGTTCGACCAAGGCTGCGTTCTGCTGCGTGGCCTGGTCCATCTGCGTGACGGCTTCGCCGACCTGGACTACGCCTGCGCTCTGCTCGCGGCTGGCCGAACTGATCTCGCCGACGATGTCGGTCACCCGCCGGATGGACGTCACGACCTGCGACATGGTGCTTCCGGCGCGATCGACCAGTACCGTGCCGTGGGACACGCGCTCTACGCTGTCGTTGATCAGCTTCTTGATCTGGCGCGCGGCCTCGGCGCTTCGCTGAGCCAGGCTGCGAACCTCGCCCGCCACCACCGCAAAGCCGCGGCCCTGTTCGCCCGCTCTTGCGGCCTCTACCGCGGCATTCAGCGCCAGGATGTTGGTCTGGAAGGCAATGCCGTCGATGACGCCGATGATGTCGGCAATCTTGGCACTGCTGGTGTGGATGCCCTTCATGGTCTCCACCACCTCGGCCACCACCTGGCCGCCATCGCTGGCCACCGAGGAGGCACTCTGGGCCAGCTGGTTGGCCGTCTGTGCGCTGTCGGCGTTCTGTTGCACGGTGGCAGAAAACTGCTCCATCGAGGCCGCCGTCTCTTCCAGCGCTGAAGCCTGGGATTCGGTGCGGCTGGACAGCTCCTGCGCGCCATCGGCGATTTCGCTGGAAGCCTGTGCGACGGCCTGCGCCGAGGTCTGGACCTGCTGGATCATGCCTGCCATCTGGCCGCGCATCACCGAGAGGTGGAACAGCAGGCTGTGCGCGTCGTTGGCGGGCAGTGTGAAGTGCGAGCGCAGGTCGCTTCGGCGTTTGCATGCCTTTGTGGGCATCAACGACAACGGGGCGCCGAAGCGCCCCGTTGGACGGGGCCTGCATGGCCCCAAAGGAATGGTTGGGCGTCAGAACGCAGCCGGCCGCCACTTCAGCAGGCGCTTCTCGGCGCGGCTGAGCAGGAAGTCTGCTGCCAGCGCGACGATGGCCAGCACGATCATCGCGGCGAACACGCCACTGGCGTTGAAGGCGCCCTGGGCGGTGGAGATCAACAGGCCAATGCCTTCCTTGGCGCCAAGGAATTCGCCGACCACTGCACCGACCAGCGCAAAGCCGAAGCTCACGTGCAGGCTGGCGAGGATCCACGACATCGCCGAAGGGATGACCACCGCGGTCGTCAGCTGGCGCGGCGAGGCGCCGAGGATCTGCGCGTTGGCGATCATGTACTTGTCGGCCTCGCGCACGCCCTGGAAGGCATTGCCGAAGACGACGAAGAACACCATCACGACCGCCAGTGCCACCTTGGAGGCCATGCCCAGGCCCAGCGCGATCACGAAGACCGAGCCCAGCACCACACGGGGGATGGAGTTGGCGATCTGGATGTACAGGCTGAAGACGTCCGACAGCAGCTTGTTGCGGCCCAGCAGGATGCCGCAGATCACGCCGGCCACCGAGCCGATCAAAAAGCCCAGCACGGTCTCTTCCAGCGTCACCGCCACCTGGCGCCACAGCGAGCCTTGCGAGGTGCCCTCGGTGCTCCATTCGACCAGCTGGTTCCAGATCAGCGAAGGCTGCGAGTAGAAGAACGGGTCGATCCACTTCAGGCGCGCGGCGAGTTCCCAGCCGCCCAGCGTGACGACCAGCACCGCCAGGCGCAGGCCGATGATCATCAGGCGGCGTCGCTTGATGGCGGCATGGGCGACTTCGGATTCCTTGGCGAGCGCGGCTTCACTGAGCGCGGCGGGCAGGGCGGCAGTGCCGGGCTTGGCGCCGGCAACGGGAGAGGCGAGGGCGGTCATGATGATGTCTCCTGGTGTGCGGCTCAATGGATGTCGACTTCTTCGCGCAGGTCGGCCCAGATGCGCTTGGACAGCTCGATGAAGCGCGGGTCGTAGCGCACCTCGCTCATCACGCGCGGCCGCGGCAGGTCGATCTCATAGACACGCTTCAAGGTGGCCGGCCGGGCCGACAGCACGAACACGCGGTCCGCCAGCGCCACGGCTTCTTCCAGGTCGTGCGTGACGAAGATCACCGAGCCGCCGGTGCTGGACCAGAGCTTGAGCAGTTCGTCCTGCATCAGCGTGCGGGTCTGCATGTCCAGCGCAGAGAAGGGCTCGTCCATCAACAGGATCTCGGGCTTGTTGATGAAGGTCTGGGCCAGCGCCACGCGCTTGCGCATGCCGCCTGAGAGCTGGTGCGGGTAGTGCTTGTCGAAACCGGCCAGGCCCACCTTCTGGATCCAGTGCTGGGCCAGTTCCAGCGCTTCCTTCTTGGCCATGCCGCGGAACAGCGGACCGGCTGCCACGTTCATCAGCACGCTGCGCCACGGGAACACCGCGTCCGCCTGGAACACGAAGCCGATGCGCGGGTCAATGCCGTCCACCGGCTGGCCCATCACCTGCACCTTGCCCACGGTGGGCTTCAGCAGCCCGGTCACCATGTTCAGCGTGGTCGACTTGCCGCAGCCGGTCGGCCCGACGATGGCGATGAATTCGCCGCGCACGACCGACATCGAGAAATTGCGCAGCGCGACGGTGGCGTCGCCGTCCGCGGAAATGAAGCGCAAGGACACATTGTCGAAGTCGATCGCCGGCGCGCCGGGCGCAGCGTTCAATGGCAGGACGGTGCTCATGACAGGTTCCTTCTCACTTCGCCGCCAGGAAGGCGTTGGTGTAGGTCTTGGACAGGTCGATGTTCTTGCCCTTGATGGCCGGCTTGGTCGCGGCCAGCACCTTCAGCACCGTCTCCGGGCCGCCGGCGGGCATCCTGCCGTCGCTGGTGAACATCGGCAGCGAGGCCTTCAGCGCGGAGACATACAGCGCCTTGTCATTGCCGTAGTAGTCCTTGGGCATCTTCTCGGCAATGTCCTCGGCCGAGTGGGTGCTGATGTACTGCATGGTCTTGGCGAAGGCGCGGGCCATCTTGGCGGCCAGGTCCTTGTGCTCGGCGGCCCAGCTGTTCTGCACGTACAGGCTGGCCGCGGGGTACAGGCCGCCCAGCGCGGCGCGAGTGCCTTCTTCGGTGCGCAGGTCCACCATCACCTGCGCGTCGCCGGTCTTCAGCAACTGGGCAATGGTCGGCTCGGTCGTCATGCCGCCCTCGATGCGGTCCTGCTTGATCGCCGCGATGAAGGTGTTGCCCGCGCCCACCGGCAGCAGCGAGTAGTCCTTGCTGGGCACGCCCTTACTCTCGGCCAGGTAGCGGGTCAGGAAGTCGGTGGACGAACCCAGGCCGGTCACGCCCAGCGTCTTGCCCTTGGCATCGGCCATGCTCTTGAAGGTCGGCGCGGCCTTGGTCGAGACCATTTGCGCTTCGCCCGGCACCTTGCACAGCACGGCAATCGCCTGGATCTCCTTGCCCTTGCTCTGCAGGTCGATGGTGTGGTCGTAGAACCCGACCACGCCTTGCACCGCGCCGGCGATCAGCTGGTTCTCGGCGTCCACGCCGGCGGGCTGCGACTGCAGGTCCACCACCAGGCCTTCGTCCTTGAAGTAGCCCAGCACCTCGGTGAGCTTGGCCGGCAGGTAGATGATCTTGTTGATGCCGCCGACCATGACGGTCACGGTGTTGGCATCGGCCGCCTGGGCCGGCACGGTGGCGGCGAGGGCGGTGAACAGGCTGGCGGCGAGCAGGGTGCGGCGGGGAAGGTGCATGCGAGTCTCCTTGGTTTGATGGGTTCACTGTAGGCAGCCGCGTCCTTCGGCCAGCTTTCGGCGAGGGTCGGCAACCCTGCTGGTTTTCCCTAGCCGCACACGCTTCCCGCCGTTCGCCCTGAGCTTGTCGAAGGGTGTCTCGCTTGCCTCCACTTCCAACCGTTCAGGCTGAGCTTGTCGAAGCCCGCCGAGCGGCAGCGCCTGACACAGGCACTTCCTCGCGAGCTGGCCCTTCGACAAGCTCAGGACGAACGGTGAAGGGGTTGGGCCTGTCCCCACGCGAAATGCCTGCGCTCCGTAGAATCGACCGCCTCCCTGAACCCTGTCCCATGAAACTCCTGCTGGTTGAAGACAACGCCGAACTGGCGCACTGGCTCGCCAGCCTGCTGCGCGAGCAGGCCTTTGTCGTGGACCACGTGGACAGTGGCGATGCGGCCGACCTGCAACTGCAGCAACAGCACTACGACGTGGTGCTGCTGGACCTGAACATCCCCGGCCTGCCCGGCAAGGGTGTGCTGCGGCGGCTGCGCGAGCGGCGTGATGCTGTGCCGGTCATCGTGCTCACCGCGACCGCCTCGCTGGACCAGAAGGTGCTGTGCCTGGAGATCGGCGCGGACGACTACATGGTCAAGCCCATCGAGGGCCGCGAGCTGGTGGCGCGCATCAAGGCGCTGGTGCGGCGGCAGATGCCGGGCAAGGCCAACGAGATTGCCTGCGGCGATCTGCTGTACGACCTGCGCACGCGCCAGTTCACGCTGGCCGCCGCCGAGCTAGCGCTGCCGCCGCGCGAGCGCACGCTGCTCGAAACCCTGATGCTCAAGGCCGGCAGCACGGTGGACAAGCAGGCCTTGCTGGACAGCATCTACGGCCTGGACGACGAGCCCAGCCTGGACGCGCTGGAGCTCTACGTGCATCGGCTGCGCAAGAAGCTGGAAACCAGCCAGGCCACCATCATCACGCTGCGCGGCCTGGGCTACCTGCTGCGCACGCGCGATGAGAGCTGAGCGCCTCCTGTCCAGCCTGCGCGCGCGGCTCGCGGTGTGGCTGCTGCTGCCGCTGTCGCTGTTTGTCGCCTTGTGCGGCTGGCTGAACTGGCGCAATGCCGCGGCGCTGGCGGACTACGTGCAGGACCACGACCTGCTGGCCTCGGCCAAGGTGCTGGCCGAGCGGCTGATTTGGGAGGGCGATGCGATCCAGGCCACGGTGCCGCCGTCCGCGCTCAGCCTGTTCCGCTCCGAGGCGCGGGACCGTGTGTTCCTGAGCGTGACCGATTCCGACGGTCGCCTCTTGGCCGGCTCGCCGAACTTCCCGCTGCCGCCGCAGTTGCAGCTGCAGGGCGTGGACCAGGCGCAGTGGTACGACACGCAGTTCGACGGCCTTCCGCTGCGCGCCGTCATCACCCGGCGCGACATGTACGAGGTCGGCGGCGGCCATCCCGTCACGCTCACCGTGAGCAAGACGACCGGCAGCCGCGACCGCATGCTGCGCGCGCTGTTCTGGCCGTCGATGGAGTTCCTGTTGCTGGCCCTTGCGCTGGCCATCGTGCTGGCAACTTTGGCGTTGACCTGGGAACTGCGCCCGGTGCTGCGCCTGCGCGAGCAACTCGCCCAGCGCGACCCGCTGCGGCTGGACTTCGAGGTCGACACCCACGGCCTGCACAGCGAGCTGCGCCCGGTGGCCGACACGCTGAACCGCTTCGTCGCGCAACTGCGCGCCCACAGCGAGGCCCAGCGCCGCTTCATTGCCGATGCCGCGCACCAACTGCGCACGCCGCTGGCGCTGCAGGCCTCGCAGATCGAGTTCGCCCGCTACACCCGCGAGCACCGTAAGAACTGGGACACCCGGCGCGAGGACATGGACACGCTGTGGCGCGAAATGCAGGCCAGCAACCGCCGGCTGATCGCCGTCACCAACAAGCTGCTGCTGCTGGCCCAGGCCGAGCATGCCGACGTGCGCACCCGGCTCGTGCCGCTGGACCTGGGCCAGGCCGCGCAGCACTGCGTGGAGCAACTGGCTGCGCTGGCCGACCGCCGCTACATCGACCTCGGGCTGGACCTGCCCGCAAGCGGCGAGGCGGTGCAGGTCATGGCCGAGCCTGCGCTGCTGGACGCGCTGATCAGCAACCTGCTGGACAACGCATTGCGCTACACCCAGGAGGGCGGCCGCGTGACCGTGGGCCTGCGCACGTTGCCCCAAGGCGGCGCCGAGCTGACGGTGGAAGACAACGGCCCCGGCATCGCGCCCGAGGCCTTGCCCCGCGTCTTCGAGCGCTTCTTCCGCGCGGCGGGCGACACCGAAGGCTCGGGCTTGGGCCTGGCCATCGTGCGCGAGATCACCGATGCGTTCGGGGCAACCGTCGAGCTACAGCCCGCCACACCACAGGGCTTGCGGGCGGTGGTGCGCTGGCCGGCCTGAGCCGGCTCAGGGCCGAAGCACGATGCGCGAGGCGCTGTCCTCGTCCGCCCAAACGCGCCCCACCTCTGCCAGCGGCACCACGTGGGTCGCAATCTCGAAGCCTGCTGCTGGTGCCGCCGCCAGCACGCCCTGAATGGCTTTGAATAGCCGTGGCATCGGCACGCTGCCGATGCCGCTGCCCATCAGTTGCAGCGCGGTGGATCGCAGCGCGGCGGCTGGCAGCGTGATGTCGGCGCCGCTGATCGCGCCGATCTGCACGAAGCGCACCGGCAAGCCATCCGGGCTGGCCTTTGCGGCGGCAACGATCAGCGTCTCGGCACTCGGGCCCCACAGGTAGTCCAGCACGATGTCCACGCCTTGTGCGAACTCGTGCTCGAAGGCCTGCGCCATCGTCTCGCGGTTCTGCGTCAGCGCAATCGTCACGTCCGCACCCAGCCGCCGCAGGTCGTCGAAAGCGCCGGTGTTGCGTGCGGTCGCGATGACCTTTTTCGCCCCCAGGTGCCTGGCCACCTGGATCGCCAGCCGGCCGGAAGCGCCGGTGGCGCCATTGATCCACACCGTTTCGCCGGCGCGCATTTGCGCGCGTTCGACCAGCGCCGCCCAGGACGACATCGCGGGAATGACCATCGCGGCGGCGGTTTCGTCGGCCAGGCCCTCGGGCAAGGGCAACAGTTTTTTTGCGTCGACCAGGCAGTGCTCGGCCATTGCGCCGTACGGATGTTCCGGCATCAGGAAATAGACGCGCTGGCCGTCTTCGGTGACGCCCGAGCCATCCACGCCCGGAATGAGGGGCAGGGCGCCGCTGGCGCTGTAGTGCTTGCCCGAGGCGCGGCCACGGGTCACATGGCTGATGGCCGAAGCCGTGACCCGGATGAGCTGTTTGCCGGGGCTGGCCGCCGGTGTCTCAAAGTCGCCAAAGACCGGGGCCTGGCCCGCTTGCGTCACGATCGCTGCTTTCATATACAACTCCGTTCAGTGCGCGGCGGGCAACATGCCTCTCGCGCTGCTTAGATTTCTGAATGAGTGTATTTTGCACCTATTTGACCGAACCGCTCCTACCCAATGCCCATGAAACGAGAAATGCTGCAGCTTCGCGAGGCCTTGATGGACCTCACCGGCGTGTTGAACCGGCCTCAGCCGGACGCCGCCCTGATCGAGATGGCCGGCATCGACCTGGACCGCGCGCTGTTCCCGCTGCTGGTGCGCATTGAGCGGCGTGGGCCGCTGGGCATCAAGGAACTGGCCGAGCTGTGCGGGCGGGACTACACCACCGTCAGCCGGCAGGTCACGAAGCTGGAGAGCCTGGGCCTGGCGGCCCGGCAGGTGCACGAGCAGGACGCTCGCATCAAGCAGGCAGTCATCACCGAGAAGGGCCGGGTGATGACCACGGCGCTGGACGGCGCGAGGGAGAAGATCATCACCTCGCTGCTCGCCGATTGGGACAAGCAGGAGCTTGCCGATTTGTCCCGCCTGATGCGCAGGCTGGCGGACGACGCGCTGCGCTTTGTGCAGGCGGAGAAGGCGCGGCAGGCCTGAGCGCGCCCAGGCCTGCCGCAGGGCTCAAACGCCCAGCAGTTCGACTTCGAACACCAGCGTGGCGTTCGGCGGGATCACGCCGCCTGCGCCGCGCTTGCCGTAGCCCAGGTGCGGCGGGATGACCAGCACGCGCTTGCCGCCGACCAGCATGCCTTGCACGCCTTCGTCCCAGCCGCGGATCACCATGCCGGCACCCAGGTCGAACTCGAAGGGTTCGTTACGGTCCTTGCTGGAGTCGAACTTGCGGCCGCGGTTGTCGGCGGCGGCGGCGTCGAACAGCCAGCCGGTGTAGTGGACGGTCACGCTGTTGCCTTCGACGGCCTCGGCGCCTTCGCCAATCACAACGTCCGTCTTCTGCAGCGAAGCGCGTTCTGGCGTGGGCAGCAGCTCAACTTCGAAGACCAGTGTCGCGTTCGGCGGGATCACGCCGCCTGCGCCGCGCGGGCCGTAGCCGAGTTCTGGCGGGATGGTCAGGATGCGGGTGCCGCCAACCAGCATACCTTGCACGCCTTCGTCCCAGCCGCGGATCACCATGCCGGCGCCCAGGTCGAACTCGAAGGGCTCGCCACGGTCCTTGCTGGAGTCGAACTTGCGGCCACGGTTGTCGGGTGCTGCCGGGTCGAACAGCCAGCCGGTGTAATGCACCGTCACGCTCTGGCCGGCCTTGGCCGCTTCGCCGCTGCCGGTGGCCAGGTCTTCGTACTGCAGGCCGCTGGGGGTGGTCGTCATGGGGGTTCTCTTTCGTCCCAAAGGGTCGTGAATCAGGGGCAGCATGATGCCACTGACCGATGACATCGCCAGTCCCGGGGGTGCGTGCCGGCTTCAGGGGGCATGCAATGCGCGCCAGGCTGACACCGCCTGCGCCAGCCAGTCGGCCGGCGCGGCGGTGTCGTCGTCGCCTGGCAGTGACGCCAGGCCCAGCGCATCCGCCGCAGTCCGCAGCGCCTTGCGCACGTCGATCGGCTGGTCCAGCTTCAGCGGCTGCGCACCGTTCTGCTTGGACAGCTTCTGCCCGTCCTCTGCCAGCACCAGCGGCGTGTGCAGGTAGCGCGGCGTGGGCAGCCCAAGCGCACGCTGCAGATGGATCTGGCGCGGTGTGTTGTCGGCCAGGTCCTCGCCGCGCACCACGTCGCTGACCTGCTGGGCCGCGTCGTCCACCACCACGGCGAGCTGGTAGGCCCAAAGGCCGTCGGCGCGCTTGAGCACGAAGTCGCCCACCTCGGCGCACAGGTCCTGTGCCTGCGCACCCAGGCGGCGGTCGTGCCAACTGAGCAGCCCTGCGGGTTCGCAGCGCAGGCGCCAGGCGCGTGCCGGCTTGCCATGCAGGCCGTTGCGGCAGGTGCCGGGGTAGACCCGTTCGCCATGGCGCGGCGGCAACGCGCCTTGCGCGGCCAGCGCGTTCAGGATGTCCTGCCGGCTGCAGCCGCAGGGGTAGGCCAGGCCGGCGGTCACCAGTTGCTGCAGCGCCGCCGCATAAGCCTCGCCACGGCGCGACTGCCACCACACCTGGCCATCCGGCAACAGCCTGCAGGCCGCCAGTTGGGCCAGGATGGCCTCGCCTGCACCCGCGATGCAGCGCGGCGTGTCCACATCTTCGATGCGCACGCGCCACTGGCCGCCATGTGCGCGTGCGTCCAGCCAGCTGGCCAGCGCGGCCACCAGCGAACCGGCGTGCAGCAGGCCGGTGGGTGAGGGCGCAAAGCGACCGATGTAGCCCGACATGTTCAATCCACGTCGGAAACCAGGCCGCTTTGCGGATTGAGCAGCGCATGCCGAGTGGCAGGGCTCTCCAGCTGCTGCAGCCACCACTGCAAGGCCAGCCCCTGCGGCGCCTTGCGCGGCTGGGTGACCGACGCCGCGCGCCAGGCGTAGGCCATGGTCGCCACGCGCTGCTGGCGCTGCACCTGCTTGACGACCAGCCGGCCCAGGCGGATGTGGTCGCGCACGAGCGGCTCGGGCACGAAGCCGCAGCCCAGGCAGCGCAGCTGGGCCTCGATCTTGGTGTGCATGGTGGGCACGGTCAGCACGTCCTGGCCGGGCAGCAGGTTGACCGTCATGGGCGACAGGCGTTGGGCCGAGTCGGCCACGGCGACCGCGCGGTGGCGCAGCAACTCGGCGTCGTCAATGGGGCCGTCGAAAGTGGCCAGCGGGTGATGCGGCGCGACCGCGAAGACAAACGCCATGTCGCCCAGCGGCCTTAGTTCGATGCCCGAGGCCAGCACGCTGTCGCCCGGCACGCCAATCGCCAGGTCCGCCTGGCCCGACACCAGCGCCTCCCAGGTGCCAGCCAGCACCTCGGTGCGCAGCCGCAGCCGCGTGCCTGGGCCGTCCTGGCCGCCGTTGGGGCGCATGGCGTAGAAGGCTTCGCACAGCTCCAGGATGGTCAGCCGGGACAGCACGCCGTCGACCGCGATCGTCAACTGGGTTTCCCAGCCGGTGGATACGCGGCGCACCCGGTTGGCCACCGCGTCCATCTGCGCAAGCAGTCGCCGGCCTTCCTGCAGCAGTTCCTCGCCAGCGGCGGTGAGCTGGGCCTGGCGCGAGCGGCGGTCGAACAGCAGCACGTCCAGCGCGTCTTCCAGCTGGCGCACGCTGTAGGTCAGCGCCGAAGGCACCTTGCCCAGCTCGCGCGCTGCAGCGGCAAAGCTGCCGGTGCGGGCGATGGTGTCCATCATCGACAAGGCGTCGGGCGTGAGGGCTTGGCGGCGGTCTGTCATGGCGGCGGCGTTTTGGGGAGGCGTAAAGACTGAATGCAGAAGCGCTTGGGCATTCATCTTATTTGAAAGCTCGCTTCAAGCCACCGCCGCCGCACAAGAGGGTCCCAGACCTACATTGGATTCACCGCGACGCAAGGCCTTTCGCCTCCACCGCCGCTTCACACGGAGATGCTCACCATGATCACCCTGCGCAAGTCTGAAGACCGCGGCTATGCCGACCACGGCTGGCTGAAGAGCTTCCACACCTTCTCCTTTGCCGACTATCACGACCCGGCCCACATGGGCTTTGGCAACCTGCGTGTCATCAACGAAGACCGCATTGCCCCGGGCACCGGCTTCGGCACCCATGGCCACCGCGACATGGAAATCGTCAGCTACGTGCTGGAAGGCGGCCTGGGCCACAAGGACAGCCTGGGCACCGGCGCCACCATCCAGCCTGGCGAAGTGCAACGCATGACGGCCGGCACCGGCGTGCGCCACAGCGAGTTCAACCACGCCGAAGGCCAGACCACGCACTTCATGCAGATCTGGCTGCTGCCCAAGGCCGCAGGCCTGGCACCGGGCTACGAGCAGAAGGCTTTCAGCACCGAGGAAAAGCGCGGCAAGCTGCGCCTGGTGGCCTCGCCGGACGGCCGCGACGGGGCGGTGACGCTGAACGCCGACGCCGCGATCCGCGCCGGTCTGTTCGACGGTGACGAATCGGCCGAGCTGGCGCTGAACCCGGCCCGCAAGACCTGGGTGCACCTGGCCCGCGGCAAGCTGACGGTCAACGGCCAGCAGCTCTCGGCGGGCGACGCCCTGGCGCTGACCGGCGAGCACCAGCTGGAGATCAGCGGCGGGCAGGGCGCCGAGGTGCTGGTGTTCGACCTGGCAGCCTGATCGCCTGAGCGCGGGCAACGGCGGCCCTGATGTCGCCAGGCAACAAACGCATCTGCATGTTGCCGGGCGACCGGAAACACCTGCTGCCGCCCGGACCAAGCATGAGAATCCGGCTTTCGCCCCGCTGAGGGGTTGCCGGAGACCTCATGCCCCCGCTGCGTCGCTCGTCACTCGTCCTCTTTGCTGCCCTGGCGGGCGCTGCCGCCCACGCCGGCAACCTGCCCGCCGGCTACGCCAAGTGCGCCACCGAAGGCCAGACCTGCAGCTTCAAGGGCGCCCGCCAGGTCGCCTATGGGGCGGCCGGCAAGTTCGCCTACGGCACCTACGTGGGTGGCGTGGCCTGCACGCTGGCCAGCTTCGGCGGCGTGGATCCGAACCCTGCCAAGCCCGCCAAGGTCTGCTCCTACAACAAGCAGAAGATCAACACCAGCAGCCCGGTGCCGGCCTACCGCGGCGTGAGCCTGGCCGGCGCCGAGTTCGGGGCGGACCCGTGGGGTGGCGGCTCGCTGCCCGGCACCTACGGCGTCAACTACACCTACCCGACGCAGGGCGAGGTCGGCTACTTCGCCGGCAAGCAGATGAACACGGTACGGTTGCCATTCCGATGGGAGCGGCTGCAGCCCACGCTGAATGCCGCGTTCGACAGCGCCGAGTGGGGCCGGCTCAACGGCTTCGTGGCCGCCGCCACCGCCAGCGGCGTCACCGTGGTGCTGGACCCGCACAACTACGCCCGCTACTACAGCAACGTCGTCGGCGCCGGCGTGTCCAATGCCGCTTTTGCCGACCTCTGGTCGCGCCTGGCCACTGCCTACAAGGGCAACGACAAGGTCGTGTTTGCGCTGATGAACGAGCCGCACGACATGCCCACCGAGCAATGGCTGGGCGCGGCCAATGCCGCCATCGCGGCGATCCGCGCAGCCGGTGCCGGCAACCTGATCCTCGTACCCGGCAACGGCTGGACCGGCGGCCACAGCTGGAGCGACACCTGGTACGGCACGTCCAACGCCACCGTGATGCTTGGCGTGGTGGACCCGGCGGACCGCTACGCCTATGAGGTGCACCAGTACCTGGACAGCGACAGTTCCGGCAATTCGGCCAACTGCGTCAGCACCACCATTGGCGTCGAGCGCCTGAGCGGTTTCACCGCCTGGCTGCGCAGCCACGGCAAGCGCGGCTTCCTCGGCGAATTCGCCGGTGGCAACAACGCCACCTGCCAGGCCGCCGTCACCGGCATGCTGGACCACCTCGGCGCCAACCGCGACGTGTGGAATGGCTGGACCTGGTGGGCGGCCGGCCCGTGGTGGGGCAGCTACATGTATTCCATCGAGCCGCAGAACGGCGTGGACGCGCCGCAGATGGGCTGGCTGACGCCTTACCTGCCTTGACGGCAGGCTGAAGAAGCGGTGGCTGCCCGGTAAAGTCCGGGCCCATGAGAACTTCGCTGTTGGATGCGCTGAGCCTGCTGTCCGGGCTCGACTGGCTGGCCCTGCTGGTGTTCTTCGGCGGCTGGGCCGGCTACGCCAGCTTCGCCCGCCGCCGCGCCACCACCCGCGCCTCGGTGCTGGGCAGCACCAACCATGAGCGCCGGCTCTGGATGCGCCGCACCACGCAGCGCGAGAACCGCATCCTCGACGGCATGGTCACGCAAAGCATGTCCAGCAGCCCATCGTTTTTCGCGTCCACCACCATCCTGATCATTGGCGGCCTGTTGGCCGTGATCAGCGCAGGCGTGGAGCGCACCGAAGAACTGGTGCGCGACCTGCCGTTTGCCGCCCACACCAGCGCGCTGGTGCTGGAGATGAAGCTGGTGCTGCTGCTGGGCATCTTCATCTACGCCTTCTTCCGCTTCACCTGGAGCATCCGCCAGTACAGCTTCGGCGCCTTGCTCGTCGCCTCCGCCCCGCTGTTCGACGAACCCTGGACCGAAGCCGAACGCGACGCCTTCGCCGACCGCGCCGGCGGCGTCATGGCCCTGGCCGCCGAAGCCTTCAACGACGGCCTGCGCGGCTACTACATGGCCTTCGCCGTCGTCGGGTGGTTCTTCTCGCCGTGGATCTTCGTGGCCGCCACCGTCGGCGTCATCTGGGTGCTGTTCCGCCGGGAGTTCCATTCGGAGGTGCTGGCACTGCTGGCGAGGTAGGGCCCGCTGGGGCTGATGGTTGCTGCACGCGACCACGCCTGGCCTCAGGGGGCAAAGAGGCGTATTCTTACCGAATGGTGATCGATATTTACGGAGTAAGAAAATGACAGCTACCGCCACCTTGTCCAGCAAATTCCAGATTTCCATTCCCAAGGGCGTGCGCGAGGAACTGCACTGGCAGGCCGGGCAAGAGTTCGTGTTCATCCCCAAGGGCAAGGGGGTGCTGGTGATGCCCGTGCCGGAACTCGAACAACTGGCTGGCATCGCCAAGGGCGCGCAGACAGACGGCTACCGCGACCGTGGGGATCGCTACTGATGGCAGCCATGCGCGTGGTCGACACATCGGCATGGATCGAGTGGTTGATCGGCAGCACGCTCGGCAAGCAACTTGGCCAGCAGTTCCCCGACAAGTCGCAGTGCATCGTCCCCACCATCGTGCAGCTCGAACTGTCGAAGTGGCTGGTGCGCGAGCTCGGCGAAGAACAGTCGGATCAAGTGATCGCCTACACGCAGAAGTGTGTGGTCGTGCCGATGGACACCTCCATCGCCCTGCTCGCGGCAGACCTGCACCGCGAACACAAACTGGCTACCGCCGATGCCATCGTCTACGCAACGGCTCGGCACGCCGGCGCGGACTTGCTGACCTGTGACGCGCATTTCGATGGCCTGCCCGAGGTGGTCTTGTTCTCGAAGTCGCCTTGAGCGCCAGCTGCTTGCGGCTGAAGTGCAAGCCATTCCTTGGGCACGGAAGCAGGTTCGTCAGAGCGACGAGAAGCTCGGGTTGAACGCCACTTCCCACAGGTGCCCGTCCGGATCCTGGAAGTAGCCGGCGTAGCCGCCGTAGAAGGTCGCCTGGGCCGGTTTCACGATGTTCGCGCCAGCGGCAGTTGCCTGGCCCATCACCGCGTCGACCTCTTCGTTCGAGCCCACGTTGTGCGCGAGGGAGATTTCCAGAGCACTCGTGGCCTGCTGCATTGGCAGCCCGCTGTCGGCCGCCATGCTCTTGCGCGGCCACAGGCCCAGCTTCAAGCCATTCTCCAGATCGAAGAAGGCCACCGCGCCATTCTCGATTTCCGTGCCGACGATGCCCTTGGTCGGCAATCCCAGCCCGTCCCGGTAAAACGCGACCGCCCGTTCCAGGTCCGAAACCCCGAGGGTCAGCAATGTGATGCTTGGCTTCATGTGCGCCTCCGAATCCACCAGATCTGACCGGCAGCAAACGGCACGCCCGCTCTGTCAGGAACGGGTTCAAACCATATGTCCCTGATGTCTTCACCGTCGTAGCCCATACACCCAGAGCGTGTCGCATCGCCAGCTGGCAGTGCGATTGCCAGCCGTGCCGGGCTCGGGCATCTCGTCCAGCTGCCAGCGAACGGCGCCGCACTGACAGTGCCTTCAAGTGTCGGTGGTCTCCTGTGCGGGGGTGAGCAACGCTGGTTTCGGCAGCTTTACCGTGGCGGGTCTTTTACCGCGGCGAGTTGCAACTCGGGCGCAAATCCCAATTCACGCGCATAAACCTCGATCTGACTCAAGACCGAACGCCCAAGCTCGTTCTTGGGCGGCAAATGGACCAGCAGTACCAGTGGCGCCTTGTCGCGCTTCGCCTGTGGAAAGTTGGTGGTGAACTTTGGATCGTCGAGCCATTGCCGATAGCCGCGCAGTTTTCGCTGCGCGCTGGGCTTGGTCAGGCCGTCTTCCAGCGGCCGGTCAATCACCAGCAACAGTTTGACCTGACCGGTGGCGTCATCGACACGAACGTCGTCCACCTGTCGTCTGTCGTTGGCACCCAAACCGGCCGGCATTGCCGTCACGGAGATTGCAAGGAGCAGCGCGGCGAGTGGTGCAGTACGCAAAGCCAACTTTTCAGCCAACCTGTTGACCCTCTTGCCAAGCCAGGGCGAGTGCTTCATGGTGTTTGACGAACGCATTCTTGCCATCCATATAACCCTGGATGTCGTCTGGAAAGCTGATCGCCAAGCGCTGTTTCAGAGCGCTGTAAGCTTGCGCCGCTTCGGCATGCGCGTTCATGTAGTCGCGAAAAGCAAGATGGCGGCTTGCGCCCTCGCTGCCGCGCTCGAATGCATGCACTTGATGCGTGCGAATACCGTCTGGTGAATTTTTTCGGAAATAGCGCCGGCCCGGAATGCCAAATTCGCCCATCGCTTCGTAGCCCAGTGCCTGCATGGCCTGTGCGTTGTCGTCCACTGTGGCGAGACTGGGCACCGTCAGCAGCATGTCGATGATTGGCTTGGCGAAGACGCCGTGGATCGCGGTACTGCCAATGTGATGGACTTCGATGTCCAGATTGGCCAACGCAGCATGAATCTGTGCCGCCTCAGAATCAAACTCGACGCGCCAATCTGGATTGGGCGGTAAGACGCGAACCTTCATGGCTGGCGATCCGCCCCGTCGGACTGGTTCGCGCTCGGCGCATACTTCCGCACATTGAAGCCTTCATCCGGCAAAGGCGGCTGGAAATACGAGGTGACGAGGTTGAAGGTCGCCTCGTCCAGTTCGTGCGAGCCTTCCGGGCGTTCAACGTTGCGTTTGGCAATGCGCTGCAGGCACAGCTGGTTGCTGGCGTCCAGATGGTGCAAGGTGTGGGCGCAATTCGCCTGCTCGAAGATCGAGCGGAACCAGTTGCGCCCGTCCCGCGTATTCGCCGGAAAGTCCAGTACCACCGATTGCCTGGCCAACAGTTCCACCACCAGCGGCGCCACCACGAGCTTGATGCGTTTCGAGTACTTGATGTAGTCCGCAAAAGTGGCGAGCTCGTCAGGAAAAAGCCGCGCCAGCCAGATGTCCTCGCGCAGCAGTACTGCGTCGTGTTGCCGCGCAAGCGATGCCGCCAAAGTGCTTTTCCCGGCCCCCGCCTTGCCGCACATGAAGTGCAATTCCTTCTTGCCGATCATTTCGTGTTCACGGGGATTTGCTATTGAATTCAATCATTGTGGATGATAATGGGACGCTTGATCTAAGCTCTGCCCAATAATTTTCTTGCAAATTTCAAACAGCGGATTCCATAAGAATCAACAACTTAGCGAAATATACACGATAGAAAAACTCTTCGAAAAGCCTGGACCTTGGTTTCGCCGCGGCGCCTGATCTTCTCTACTCGTGCCTGATCCACAAACCTATCTATGTGCATCAGGCACAATGAGGCGATCTCATTTACGATCTCCCACTACCGCCTGCCTTCCACAACGCACACAACGTAAACATGCCAAACCTTAGTCGCGAACAGTTGCTCTCAGAAATTGAGGATTTGCTGAGAACAATGCCTGAACGGTCAAAGCTGAGACACCCGCTTGAAGAAAACTACTCGTGGTTTGGGCGGGCGCTTGCATTGGTGGCTCAATGGGATGAGGCGCAATCGCTTGTCCTTAACGGGTACATTAATTCGTTGGCATCGCCTACCGGAGACCTTTACATGGCTCTTGCGGGAATGATGACAATTATCAACCAAGCGAGGTTCGATCTGCGGATGAGGACTACCGGTCCGCTATCTGTTGTGGTAGGTGGTGGGAATGTTTTCGATTATTTTGATGAGCTCAGGAAAATAATTGAAGAGGCCAAAGCAAGTCTATTTTTTGTTGATCCCTATCTCGATGCTGAGTTTGTTTCCAGATACGCTCCTCATATCAAGTCGGGAGTCAGCGTCCGTCTTCTTGCAAATAAGACAATTCAATCCCTCCTCCCGGCGGTACAAGCCTTTTCTCAGCAAAGTAAATTAGCTATTGAAGTGCGTTCCACAGCGCAACTACACGACCGCTTTCTCTTCGTTGACAACGCTAACTGCTATCAATCCGGAGCATCATTTAAAGATGGCGCAAAGAAGGCGCCGACGACACTTACGCAAATAGCGGATGCATTCATTCCTGTGAGGGATACATTCGAGCAGCTTTGGAAGTCCGCCTCCGTGCACATATGATGTGACATTATTAAGCTTTGCAAATTTCCGATGGTGGGATTTGCTGGCTCGATAACTAGTCAACTTGTACTATTTTGTGTCTATGGCCCGCTCAAGCAGCCGTTATGTACAGAATTGAAGCTGCTTCCGGCGTTGGGGTTGTGGCGGCATGCGTTCTGATTTGGTAGGTAATTCTGGAGTCGAATCTTGTATTGCATCATCTCAGAGTCAGAACTGAGTGTGATTGAATCATACTGTATAACACAAAATTTTCTCTCGCCGAGGCGCTGATGTTAGCCATTATTTGCGGACTGTAGGCGAGTGATTTCGTCAAAAGCGGCGAGTTTTGCTTGATTCATGGTTGGATAGTTTCGCCTGCCGTGTATAACTCCAGATCCGCCCATCGGCGATACGGTTGCTGCCCAGCCATTGCTGCGCTCGTATACAGTAACCCTAAACCCATCCGCCTTGATCGTTGGGTTGCCATTCTTTGATATTTTCCATTTTCGAGTAGTCCAACGGCTACGCTTGGATGCTCGGCTCTGCATTGATGCATCACGACTCCGCGCGGCATCCAAATCCCCTTCCATGTGACCGGCGCAAACGCAGCCCACGGCTAGAATCGTTGAGTAATCCGGATGCTCCATGTGATGAACGTAGCGAATGGTCCGAGATTCACACATTTCACATTCGGTCTGAGGCTCGCCAAGGTCTTCGATATCAATGCAAACCCAACCTTTGTGGGGCACGCCTGGCGCTGACCATTTTCCCCTCCCTGCTGCAACTAGCTCTTCCTCGGTTGTGTTCGACATGAGTACTCCAAGCGACGAGAAAAGGCCAACTAAGCCGAGTGCGAGCGACGGCTTGCCGACGCGAGTAGGATCCAATAACTTGTTGGGCACCGTTGCCATCCTCTGTTGAGAGCTTCTTGAGGCGCTCCTCGAGTGCAATGCCGTCTACCAGGTCCAAACGGTAGGGAATGTGTCGGGCAATAAATACGCTAGGATCAAGTCCTGTATCGCGGCATCGCTCAGCAACTAGCTAAACGAGCCGTCGTCGCGCATGAAAAGGAATACATGAATACAAAATTTTACCTCGTTATCCCTGTTTTTTACGAATAATGTCGAAGCTCAGCAGAAGATAAAATTCGCAGAGTTTTGGCGGTCCTCTTCAGTACCAGGTTGGTCTTCTTTTTTATACCGCTGTTGCTTGGGCTGAAAGTGCACTCTCAATTTCCGAGAGGGCTGCCAACGTGACGTTTGGGTCTTTCTCCGCCATTGTCAGGAATAGGGCACCCTCGCGAAGGAACAGACGGGCACAGAATACTTTGCGCAGAGACTTGTTTGTGTGCCGTAAGTCCTTGCGAATTGCGAGTAAAAAATCCTCTGTGAGGAAGATTGACTTTGCGTCAGGATTTCCCTTGGCAAGGTGATCTTTCCAGGCGACGAACGCTTCAATCACATCTGGGCCGCTCCACAAAACAAGCTTGCGGGTGAACTCTCGAAGGAAGGGAACCAAATCCTTCTCTGTCCTCGGGCTGTCTTCGCCACCGTTGAAGAAGAGGGTGAAAAACTCCTTGAGAAACTCATCATAGATTTCGGTCTTCTTGTCGCGGTAAAGCGCATCGAGTTCCTTCTTTCTCTCGTAGTACCGACCCACCATGACCGTTGCCGTTGCAACGAACACCGTGGCTGACGCGGCTATTAGCGGCGCGGCAAGCTCCTTCGGAATGGTGCTGAGATACTGGAAAAAGGCGTACACCCCCCATACAACGAGGCCTGTGCATCCCGCGAAGAATGCCAAGCCTGTGAGAACGAGTGCTAAAGACTTGAGACGGCGCATGATTGAGGCAGCTAACGCGATGTAGCAGTAAAACCCGTCGCGAGACAAGACTCATCGTCAGAGACCAACACTCGCGGTATTTAAGGCAAGTTCTCGATGGGCTTGATTTTTGGTCCGTCGCTCCAGCGTATCACCGCGGTATCGATCATGGAAAGAGGCGACTTCCTCTACCTTAAGGATTAAAGCCCCTGGGAAATGGAGCGGGCTGGGCGCTGGGCTTCAAACCTGAGACTGCTCGACCTTTTCCCTTTGGTCGCTCAACCGCCGCTCGGTCGGAGTCGGCCGCGCCTCTCCGCCCCCAATAGCCCCCAAAACCCCCCTCTACTCCCCGGAATGCAGACACCTCTCGCTCGGTAAGGTCGCTGTGTCCAGATTGGTGCTCGTGTCGAGGCTTGACCCGACCGGTTCCGAGGCTGGCGCAGCGTCAAGGAACCGAGATGAGTGACCCGCAGCAACTGACGATCTACCAGACCTTTCACAAGGACTACGTGCGCAATGCCGATTGCCCGTGGATCCAGCCTGTGGGGGTCAACGGCTACCAGGCCGAGGGCTTCAAGAGTGACGGGGAGGGTGACGACAACATCTCGTCGCTGAACTCGTTCTATTGCGAGCTGACGGCCCAGTACTGGGCCTGGAAGAACGCCACGGCCGACGTGGTGGGCTTCTATCACTACCGGCGCTACCTGAACTATGTGTTCGACGCGACCTGGCAGTACCAGACCACCGTGGGCGTGCCGGGCGATGCCTTTTTCCTCTCGTACCTGACGGCCGACGGCCAGCGCAGCAAGCTCGACGAGATCCTGGACGTGGCCGACGCCATCGTGCCCAAGCGCGCCGGCTCGAACCGCTCGATCGAGGCGCATTACCTGGCGCATCACCCTGCAGAAACCTGGGAAGCCTTCCTGGAAGAGCTGCACGACCAGCATCCCGAATACCGCAGGTTCATCCCGCTGTTCAAGCTGAACAGCACGATGTCGAACTGCAACATGGTCGTCATCCGCCGCGAGCAGTTCAACGCGTACTGCGAAGAACTCTTTCCGCTGATCGACGCGGTGTACGCGCGCATCGGCGCGCCTTACGACACCTACAACAACCGCTACCCGGGCTTCCTCGCCGAACGCTTCCTGGGTTTCTGGCTGCACGCCCGCGGGCTGCGCACTTTCGAAGTGCCGCTGATCCAGCTGACCTGACTGAACACCCGCCGCCACAGGCATTCCAGAAGAGGGAGACAACCCAATGATCTACATCATGGGCATGAGCCACATCCTGCCGGTGCTTGACGCCTGCAGCGCAGACGGGCTCAAGGCGCAGCTGGGCCGCATTTCCAACGACCAGGCGCCGCAGTTTGTCGACTGGCACACCGATCCGGCGCAGATCGCCGTGCCGGTGCAGGTGGCCAACCTCTACATCCGCCAGATCGCCCCGCACTGGGGCCCGACGCTGGCGCTGCAAAGCTCGCCCAGCGTGATCAGCATGGCGCCGGGCTTCCAGAAGATGCTGGCTGGCATGAACGGGGAAGGCGGGCAGGGCGGCAACGTGCTGTTCACCTTCATTCACGGCGAGGAGCACATCCACCTGGCGCTGCGCGAGCAGCCGCAGCCGCTGGACTTCTGGCTGCCAGAGCGGCCGGACCTGGCGCCGCTGCCGGGCCGGCAGATCGTGCCGCTGTACGTCATCGAACTGCAAGTGGCCGCGCAGATCGCCAAGGCCCAGGCCATCCTGCTGGCCATCCGCGCGATGCAGCCTTCGATGCCGGTCTTCAACGTGGTGTGCCCGCCCACGATCCCTGGCGAGCGCTGGGACCCGGGCCCCGGCGTGGTGGACCCGGAAGCGGTGGACATGAGCCCGCTGTCGGTGCGGCTCAAGTACTACCTGGTCTACGCCCGGCAGATCCGCGAATCGGCGCGCGCCTGCGGCATCAACAGCCTGCTGCCGCCCGCAGAAGCCATGGACCCGCAGGGCTACCTGGCCGCTGAGTTCGCCGGCGATTCGGTGCATGGCAACAAGCGCTACGGCGCGCTGGTGCTGCGCCAGATGGCCGAGATCGCCGAGAAGACCGGCCAGCGCCGCGTGCCGGCCGAGTTGCTGGCGCAAGCCGCCTGAACGGAGAGATCGACATGCATCCCTATTCGAATCTCCCCCCGCGGGCCTTCTGGAAGAAGTTCGTGTCCGACGTGGCCTGGCGCGACCTGCCGCTCAACGACACGCCGAAGTTCCAGCTGCTGCGCAGCGACAAGGTCGCCACCGCCGGCAGCTGCTTCGCGCAGCACATCGCCCGCTACATGAAGAAAGTGGGCATGGCGCCGTACATCGCCGAGCCGGCCCACCCGCTGATGCACCAGTTCGGCGGCGAGGTGGAGAGCTACCAGCAGTTCTCCGCCCGCTACGGGAACATCTACACCACACGCCAGTGCCTGGAGCTGTTCCAGCAGGCCTTCGGCCAGCGCCCCATGATCGAAGACTTCTTCGAGCAGGACGGCCGCTGGTACGACCTGGTGCGTCCCAGCGTCGTGAAGGCCGGTTTTGCCAGCCTGGAAGAAGCCAGGGCAGACCGGGCCTACCACCTGGGCCGCGTCAAGCACATGTTCGAGACGGCCGATGTGTTCATCTTCACGCTGGGCCTGACCGAATGCTGGCTCAACACCGAGACCGGCCACACCTACCCAGCCTGCCCGGGCACGGTCAAGGGCGAGTTCGATCCTGAAAAGCACGTCTTCCGCAACCTGACCTGCACCGAAGTCGTGGCCGACCTGGAAGCCCTGGTTGCCGCGCTCACCGAGGTGAACCCGGCGCTGAAGATCATCTTCACCGTTTCACCGGTGCCGCTGGTCGCCACTCGCAGCGAGCGCAACGTGCTGGTGGCGTCCTCGTATTCCAAGTCGGTGCTGCGCGCCGCGGTGGGCGAGGTCGAAGCGCGCCATGCGCAGGTCGCCTACTTCCCGTCCTTCGAAATCATCAGCCACGCGGCGTCGTTCGGCCAGTACCTGGCTTCGGACCTGCGCGAGGTCACCGAACGCGGTGTCTCGCACGTGATGGGCTGCTTCCTGTCGAGTTTCTATCCGGAGCTGGCTGCCGCCGGCTCGTCGTCTTCCACCGCCGCAGCGCCTGCGGCTTCGGTGGCCTCTTCTTCACCGGCCGCTGCGGCCACTCCGGAGCTGGCGCCCCCGGTGGAATGCGATGAGCTGTTCAACGATGTACGCGCTTGACCACCCCTCCGCGTCGGCCTGCGGGTTAACCCGCGGAATTTTGCGGGGCCGTGAACGGCCGACGCCCAGGAAGCCCCGGTTTGCCAACTCTTCGGCAAGAAGAGGGGGTTTTCGGGCCCTGTTTGCTGCCTCCGGCGGCTTAAGTCGTTCGTCCACGGGACGAAAACCGACTGAGAGATCGGAATTCCACCGACGTCGCTGCCCTGCGACCGGCTGCTGCCCTGATCTCGGCGCAAGGCGAGGAGCCTCGGTTCAGCCCCTTGCGCACCGTTTGAAGTTTCTGGGTAGCAGTCGCGCCGCGACGCCGGCTCGTTCCATTTGAGATCACAAGTTAAAGGACATCTGTCATGGCCACCACTGTTCCGACCCTGACCACTGATCAGATCGCAGCTCTCTCGACCGCTGCCGTCGCCGCGCTGACCACCGAAGACTGGGCCGCGTTCAGCAATGCGCAGATCCAGGCCCTGGGCACCGCGCAGGCCGCCGCCATCTCCAGCAGCGGCATTGCCGCCATGAGCGGCAGCCAGCTCGCCGCCTTCGGCACGGCAGATTTCTCGATGCTGAAGACCGCCGCCATCAAGGCGCTGACGGACGCGCAGCTCGCCGCCCTGACGACCGACCAGTTCGTCGCCATGTCCACCGGCCAGGTGGCCGTGCTGACCAGCTCGCAGATCGCCGGCCTGGCCACGAACCAGCTTGACTCGCTGAGCACCGGCCAGTTCGCCGCCATGACCAGCCTGCAGGTCGCCTCCATGACCGCCACCCAGGTGGCCGCGCTGGAAAGCGTGGACGTGGCTGCGCTGAGCACCGCCGCGATCAAGGGCATGACGGCCGACGCCGTCACCGCGCTGACCAGCACCCAGGCTGCCGCGCTGACCAGCGCGCAAGTCGCCTCGCTGAGCAGCACCCAGATCGCCGCGATGGACGTGGTGGACCTGCAGCAGCTGAGCGCCGACAAGATCCGCGCCATCGGCACCGCCGCCATCAAGGGCCTCAGCGCTGACCAGGTCGGTGGCCTGACCAGCGTCCAGGCCGCCGCGCTGGGCACCGCCCAGCTGGCCGCCATCGGCTCTGACCAGCTGAGCTCGCTGAGCACCGCCAACGTTGCTGCCCTGAGCTCGACCCAGATCGGCGCGCTGAGCAGCGCGCAAGTCGCCGCGATGAGCAATGCGCAAGTCGCCGCCATCGAAACCGCTGACGTCGTCGCGCTGGGCACGGCCGCCGTCAAGGCCTTGAACGCCGACCAGCTCGGCGCCATGACCACCGCGCAGTACGCCGCGCTGAGCACCGCCCAGACGGCAGCGCTGAGCACCACCCAGCTGCAAAGCCTCTCCACCGACCACCTGAACGCACTGGGCACCGCCCAGTTCGCCGCCATGAGCAGCGCCCAGGTGGCTTCGCTGTCGGCCGACCAGGTCGCCAAGCTCGAAACCGCCGACGTCGCTGCGCTGAGCACCGCCGCCGTCAAGACCCTGGGCGCCGATGCGCTGGGCGCATTGACCACCGCGCAAGTGGTGGCCATGAGCTCGGCCCAGCTGGCCCAGCTCGCCAGCAACCAGCTCGCCGCGATGAGCAGCGCCGCCATTGGCGCCATCGAAACCGCCGACATGGCCGCCATCAGCGTCACCGTGCTGAAGGGCCTGTCGGCCGACCAAGTCGGTGCGCTGAAGACCGCCCAGATCGCCGCCTTGAGCACCGCCCAGGTCGCCGCCTTGAGCGCTGACCAGGTCTCCGGCCTGAACACCGCCAACATCGCCGCACTGAGCTCCACCCAGGTCGGCACGCTGACCTCGGCCCAGCTCGGCGCGCTGAGCAGCACCCAGCTGGCCGCGATTGACACTGCCGACATCGGCGCCATCAGCACCGCGGTGCTGAAGACCCTGTCGGCCGACCAGTTCGCCACGCTGGGCACCGCCCAGCTGGCCGCGCTGAGCACCGCGCAAGTCGCCTCGCTGAGCGCCAACCAGCTGGCCGCGCTGGACACCGCCCACCTGGACGCGCTGACCACGGTTCAATACGCCGCGATGGGCAGCGCCCAGGTGGCCGCCATCACCGCCACCCAGGCCGCCAAGCTCGAAACCGCCGACCTGGCCGCGATCAACACCGCCGCCATCAAGGGCCTGAGCGTTGACGCCATCGGCGCGCTGACCACCGACCAGGTCAAGTACATGACTTCCGCCCAGGTGGCACAGCTGTCCAGCACCCAGCTGGGCGCGCTGACCGCAGGCGACGTGGGCGTGCTGAGCACCGCTGACATCACCGCCATCAGCACCGCCGCGATGAAGGGCCTGTCGGCCGACCAGATCGGCGGCCTGAACTCCCAGCAAGCCGCTGCGCTGAGCACCGCGCAAGTCGCGGCTTTGAGCAACGACCAGATCGCCGGCCTGTCGACCGCCAACATCGCCGCCCTGGGTTCCAACCAGATCGGCACGCTGAGCAGCGGCCAGTTGGCTGCGCTGAGCAGCACGCAGCTGGGCGCCATCGAGACGGCCGACATCAAGGCCATCTCCACCGCCGCGCTGAAGGCCTTGAGCCCGGACGTGCTGGGCAGCATGACTTCCGGCCAGCTGGCCGCGCTGACCACCGCGCAAGTCGCGGTGCTGAGCAACCAGCAGCTCTCCGGCCTGGCCACCGACGACCTGAACGCGCTGACCACGCTGCAGTTCTCCTCGCTGAGCAGCGGCCAGGTGGCCGCCTTGTCGGCTGACCAGGTGGCCAAGCTGGAGACGGCCGACGTGGCCGCCCTCGGCACCGCCGCGCTGAAGGGCCTGGGCAACGACGCGATGAACGCGCTGACCGCAGCGCAAGTCACGGCCATGGGCTCGGCCCAGCTGGCTGCGCTGAGCAGCGGCCAACTGGCGCAGATGAGCACCGCCGCTGTCGCCGCAATCGAGACCTCCGACCTGAAGAACATGGGCACGGCCACGCTGGCCGGCCTGACGGCTGACCAGCTGTCGCACCTGACGACCGCCCAGGTCGCCGCGCTGACCGCCGGCCAGATCGGCGCCCTGAAGGCCGAGCAGGTCGCCAACCTGACCGCAGGTGACGTGACCGCGCTGAGCTCCACGCAAGTGGGTGCGCTGACCAGCGCCCAGCTGGGCGCGATGAGCACCGCGCAGCTGGTGGCCATCGACTCGGCCGACATGAAGGCCCTCTCGACCGCCGCGCTGAAGGGCCTGAGCGCTGACCAGATCGCCTCGCTGACCACCGCGCAACTGGCCGCGATGAGCACTGCCCAGAGCGCCGCCCTGGGCAGCGCCCAGCTCGGCAGCCTGAGCAGCGACAACCTGAACTCGTTGAGCACCTCGACCTTCGCCAACCTGACCAGCGCGCAAGTCGCCGGCCTCACGGTCAGCCAGGTCGCCAACCTCGCGACCAAAGACCTCGCCGCCATCGGCACCGCTGCGCTGAAGGGCCTGAGCAACGACGACATGGCTGCGCTGACCACCGGTCAGGTGGCTGCCATGACCAGCAACCAGATCGCCGCGCTGAGCACCGGCCAGCTGGCTGCGCTGAACACGGCCGACATTGCGGCCATCGAGACCATCGACATCAAGGCGCTGGCCACCGGCGCCCTGGCCGGCCTCACGGCAGACCAGGTCGGCGCGCTGACCGGCGCGCAAGTGGGTGTGCTGAGCACCAACCAGATCGCCGCGCTGACACCCGGCCAGATGTCCGGCATGAGCACCGCCGGCGTGGTTGGCCTGACTTCGGCGCAAGTCGCCGTGCTGACGACCGCGCAAGTCGCCGCGATGGGCACGGCCCAGGTGGCCGCCATCGAGAGCGGTGACCTGAAGGCCTTGTCCACCGCCGCCATCAAGGTGATGAGCGTCGACCAGGTCAGCCACCTCACCAGCGGCCAGCTCGGCGCGCTGACGACCGACCAGGTCGCCGTGCTGAGCGCCGACCAGCTCGGCTCGCTGGGCTCCACCGCGCTGAACGCGATGGGCACCAGCCAGTTCGCCACCCTCACCAGCGCCCAGGTCGCAGGCCTCACCGCCGCGCAAGTGGCCAAGCTGGAAACGGCCGACCTGGCCGCACTGAACACCACCGCGCTGAAGGGCCTGAGCGCTGACGGCATGGCCGGCCTGTCGACCGCCCAGGTCGCCGGCCTGACCAGCACCCAGGTGGGCGCGCTCAGCAGCACCCAGCTGGCCGCGCTGACGCCCGCCAACATCGCGATCATCGAAACCGTCGACATCAAGGCCCTGAGCACCGCCGCCCTGGCCGGCCTCAGCTCGGCCCAGGTCGATGCGCTGACTTCCACCCAGCTGGCCGTGCTGAGCTCGGCCCAGATCGCCGCGCTGACGGTGGACCCGTCCTCGCTGGGCGGCCTGTCGACCGCCGACATCGTGGCCATGACCTCGACCCAGGTCGGTGGCCTGACCTCGGCCCAGGTGGCCGCGATGAGCACCGCCCAGCTGGCGGCCATCGAGACCGCCGACATCAAGGCCCTCTCGACCGCCGCGCTGCACGCGCTCAGCGCCGACCAGCTGAACAACCTGACCACCGCGCAGATGGCCGCGCTGAGCTCCGGCCAGATTGCCGGCTTCAGCAACGACCAGCTGGCCGCCCTGTCCACCGCCAACCTGAACGCGCTGGGCACCGCCCAGTTCGCTGCGCTGACCAGCGCCCAGGTGGGCGCGCTGACGGCCGCGCAAGTCGCCAAGCTGGAGACCGCCGACCTGGCGGCCATCGGCACGGCTGCGCTGAAGGGCCTGAACATTGACGACATGGCTGCGCTGACGACCGCACAGGTCGCCGGCCTGACCAGCACGCAAGTCGCGGCGCTGAGCAGCGGCCAGGTCAACGCACTGACCACCGCTGACGTGGCAGCCATCGAAACCGTGGACCTGAAGGCGATGGGCTCGGCCCAGCTGAAGGGCTTCTCGGCTGACCAGATCGCTGCGCTAACCAGCACCCAGGTGGGCGCCCTGGCCACCAGCCAGCTGACCGCGCTGAGCTCCGACCAGGTCGCAGGCCTGTCGGCCGCCAGCCTGGCCGGGCTGACCTCCACGCAGGCTGCTGCGCTCTCCGGCGCGCAACTGGCCGCGATGAGCTCGACCCAGCTCGACGCGATCCCGACCGGCGACATGAAGTCGCTGAGCACCGCTGCGCTGAAGGCACTGAGCGCCGACCAGGTCGGCTCGCTGACGACGGCCCAGCTGGCCGCGCTGAGCACCGACCAGATCGCCGTGCTGGGCACCGCCGCACTGGCAGGCTTGTCGACGAGCAACCTCGACGCGATGAGCACCGCGCAGTTCGCCACGCTGAACAGCGCCCAGATCGCTGCGCTGACGCCTGACCAGGTGGCCAAGCTGAGCACGGCCGACCTGGCGGCGATCAACACCGCCGCCATCAAGGGCCTGAGCGCCGACGGCATGGCCTCGCTGAGCTCCACGCAAGTGGCGGCCATGACGTCCAACCAAGTGGGCTCGCTGAGCAGCACCCAGGTGGGCGCGCTGACGAACGCCGCCATCGCCGGCATCGAAACCGTGGACATCAAGAACCTGTCGACCGCCGCACTGAAGGGCCTCACGGCCACTCAGGCTGGCGCGCTGACGGGTGCCCAGGCCACCGCGCTGGGCACCGCCCAGGTCGCCGCGCTGAGCAGCGACCAGGTCGCCGGCCTGTCCACCGCCGCCGTGGTCGGCCTGACCTCGGCCCAGTTCAACACCCTGGGCAGCGCCCAGCTGGGTGCGATGAGCACCGCGCAGCTGGCCGCCATCGAAACGGCCGACATCAAGGGCCTTGCCACTGCCGCGCTGAAGGGCCTGAGCGCTGACCAGCTCAACAGCTTCGGCACCGGCCAACTGGCCGTGCTGACGACCGACCAGGTCGGCGCGTTGACCACCGCCCAGCTGAGCGGCCTGAACAGCACCCACCTGAACGCGCTGAGCACCGCCCAGTTCGCTGCGATGAGCAGCGCCCAGGTGGCGGGCCTCTCGGCCGACCAGGTCGCGAAGATGGAGTCCGCTGACCTCGCGGCCCTGAACACCGCTGCACTGAAGGGCCTGAGCAACGACGCGATGGCCGCGCTGACCACCGCCGAAGTGGCCGGCCTGAGCTCCAACCAGGTCAGCGCACTGGGCAGCGGCCAAGTGGCTGCACTGACCACCGCCGGCATCGCCGCCATCGAAACGGTTGACCTGAAGGCGCTGGGCACCGCGGCGCTGAAGGGCCTGTCGGCCGACCAGATGGGCGCGCTGACCAGCGTGCAGGTCGCCGCCTTGACCACCGGCCAGCTGGCCGCGCTGGGCAGCGACCAGGTCGCTGGCCTGTCGGCCGCCGGCATCGCTGGCCTCACCTCGACCCAAGCCGCGGCGCTGACCGGCTCGCAACTGGCCGCGATGAACAGCGCCCAGCTGGACGCCATCGCCACCGGCGACATCAAGTCCATCACCACCGCTGCACTGCATGCGCTGAGCGCCGACCAGGTGGCCACGCTGACGACGGCCCAGCTGGCTGCCCTGAGCACCGACCAGATCGCCTCGATGGGCTCGGCCGCACTGGCCAACCTGTCCACCGCCAGTCTCAACGCACTGGGCAGCAGCCAGTTCGCGGTGCTGACCAGTGCCCAGGTCGCCGCGATGACGGCCGACCAAGTCGCCAAGCTCACCACCGGTGACCTGGCCTCGATCAACTCGGCCGCCATCAAGGGCCTGAGCGCGGACGGCGTGGCCGCACTGAGCACCGACCAGGTTGTGGCCCTGACCTCCGGCCAGATGGGCGCGCTGGGCAGCAGCCAACTGGCCGCGATGACGACCGCCGGCATCCGCGCGATCGAGACCGTGGACCTGAAGAACCTTTCCACCGCTGCGCTGAAGGGCCTGTCGGCCGACCAGGTGGGCGCACTGACGGGGGCACAAGCCACCGCGATGACGACCGCCCAAGTGGCCGCGCTGAGCGCTGACCAGGTCTCCGGCCTGGGCACCGCCGCAGTCGTGGGCCTGACCTCGGCCCAGATCAACACGCTGGGCAGTGCCCAGCTGGCTGCGATGAGCACCGCGCAACTGGCGGCCATCGAAACCGGCGACATGAAGGGCATTTCCACCGCTGCGCTGAAGGCCTTGAACGCCGACCAGCTCGGCGGCCTGGGCACCGCCCAGATGGCTGCGCTGTCGACCGACCAGGTCGCCGCGCTGACGACCGCCCAGCTGAACGGCCTGAGCTCGACCAACCTGAACGCCCTGACCAGCGCGCAATTCGCCACGCTGAGCAGCGCCCAGGTGGCCGCGCTGACGCCGGACCAGGTGGCCAAGATGGAGAGCGCTGACCTCGCCGCCCTCAGCACCGCCGCACTGAAGGGCCTGAGCGCTGACGCGATGGCCGTGCTGACCACGGCCGAAGTCGCCGGCCTGACCTCCAACCAGGTCGCCGCACTGAGCACCGCCCAGGTGGCGGCGCTGACGACGGCTGACGTGGCGGTCATCGAGACGGTGGACATCAAGGCCCTGAGCACCGGCGCCTTTGCCGCGCTGAGCGCCGAACAGGTCGGCGCGCTGACGGCTGGCCAGATCGGTGCGCTGAGCACCGGCCAGATCGCCGCCATCGGTGCCAACCAGTTCGCTGGCATGAGCACCGCCGGCATCGTCGGCCTGAGTTCCAACCAGGTTGCCGCGCTGTCCACCGCGCAAGTCGCGGCGCTGAGCACCGCGCAGCTGGCCGCCATTGAATCGGGCGACATCAAGGCCCTGTCCACCGGCGCGCTGAAGGCGCTGAGCGTGGACCAGTTCGGCGCCTTGACCAGCACCCAGCTGGGCGCGCTGACCTCCGCGCAAACCGCAGTGCTGAGCTCTGACCAGCTCGGCGTGCTGGGCACGGCCGCGCTGAACGCGATTGGCAGCGCACAGTTCGCTGGCATGACCAGCGCCCAGGTGGCCGGGCTGACCGCCGGCCAGGTCGCCAAGATGGAGACCGCCGACCTTGCCGCCATCGGCACCGCCGCCCTGAAGGGCCTGGGTGTGGACCAGATGGCCGTGCTGACGACTGCGCAAGTGGCAGGCCTGGGCTCGGCGCAAGTGGCCGCGCTGAGCAGCGCCCAGATCGGCGCCTTGAGCACCGCCAACATTGCCGCCATCGAGACGGTGGACCTGAAGGCGATGAGCACCGCCGCACTGGCCGGCCTGAGCTCGGCGCAAGTGGACGCGCTGACCTCCTCGCAGCTGGCCGTGCTGAGCTCCGCCCAGATCGCCGCGCTGCCGTTCGACCCGGTGGCCTCGCTGGCCGGCCTGAGCACGACCGACATCGTCAACCTGACCTCGACTCAAGTGGGCGCGCTGACCTCCGGCCAGATCGCCTCGCTGACCAGCACCCAGCTGGACGCCATCGAGACGGCCGACATCAAGGCCTTGTCCACCGCCGTGCTGCGCGCCATGAGCGCTGACCAGCTGAACACGCTGACGACGGCACAGATGGCCGCGTTGACGACCACCCAGGTTGGCGCGCTGAGCACCGACCAACTGGCCAACCTGAGCTCGACCAACCTCAACGCGCTGACCACCGCGGACTTCGCGAACATGGGCAGCGCCCAGATCGCCGCGCTGTCTGGCGACCAGATCGCCAAGCTGGAGACGGCCGACCTGGCCGCGCTGAGCACCGCCGCGCTGAAGGGCCTGGTTGCAGACGACATCAACCAGCTGTCCACCGCGCAAGTGGCCGGCCTGACGAGCACGCAAGTGGGCGCGCTGAGCTCGGCCCAGCTGAGCGGCCTGACGACGGCCGCCGTGGCCGCCATCGAGACCGTGGACATCAAGGCGCTGAGCACCGGCGCACTGGCCGGCCTGTCGGCTGACCAGGTCGGTGCCCTGACGGCGGCGCAAGTCGGCGTGATGGCCACCGAGCAGGTGGCGGCGCTGTCGCCCAGCGTGTTCGCCGGCCTGAGCACGGCCGCCATCGTCGGCCTGACCTCGAACCAGGTCGGCGCGCTGAGCACCGCGCAAGTCACAGCGCTGAGCAACGCCCAGCTGGCCGCGATTGAAACCGCGGACCTGAAGGCCATGTCCACCGCCGCGGTCAAGGCCCTGACGGCCGACCAGTTCGGCAACCTGACCAGCAGCCAGCTGGCCGCGCTGACGACCGCCCAGGTCGCCGTGCTGGGCACTGCCCAGCTGTCCAACCTGAGCAGCACCAACCTCAACGCGATGGGCACCGCCCAGTTCGCCGCCATGGGCAGCGCCCAGGTGGCCGGGCTGACGGGTGACCAGGTCGCCAAGATGGAGTCCCAGGACCTGGCCGCGCTGAGCACCGCCGCGATGAAGGGCCTGTCGGCCGACGCGATGGCCATGCTGGGCACGACGCAGGTCGCAGGCCTCAGCTCGCTGCAGGTCTCGGCGCTGACCAGCACCCAGCTGGGCGCGCTGACCACCGCCGGCATCGCCGCGATGGAAACGGTTGACGTCAAGCAGCTCAGCACCGCCGCGCTGGATGGCCTGTCGGCCGACCAGGTCGGTGCGCTGACCGCGGGCCAGATGGCCGCGCTGAGCACCGCCCAGATCGCCTCGCTGGGCAGCAGCCAGCTGGCCGGCCTGAGCACCGCGGCCGTGGCCGGCATGAGCTCGGCCCAGATCGGCACGCTGAGCAGCACCCAGATCGCCAGTCTGGGCACCGCCCAGATCGCCGCGATCGAAACCGCCGACATCAAGGCCCTGGGCACTGCCGCACTGCATTCGCTGAACGTTGACCAGATCGGCGCGATGACCAGCGGCCAGTTCGCTGCGCTGACGACCGACCAGGCCACCGCGCTGACCTCCGAGCAGCTCAATGTGCTCGGCACCGCGGTGCTGAACGCCCTGGGCAGCGCGCAGTTCGCCGCGATGAACAGCGCGCAGATCAGCGGCCTGACCGCCGCGCAAGTGGCCAAGATGGATACTGCCGACGTGGCCGCCATCAGCACCGCTGCGCTGAAGGGCCTGGGCGTTGACGGGATGGCCGCGCTGACCTCCGACCAGGTCGTCGCGCTGAACACCGCGCAAGTCGGCTCGCTGAGCAGCGTGCAGCTGGCAGCGCTGACGACCGGCGACGTGGCCGCCATCGAGACCGTGGACCTGAAGGCCATCGGCACCGCAGCATTGCGCGGTCTGACGGCTGACCAGATCGGCGGCCTGACGGCCGGCCAGGTCGGCGCGATGACCACCGCGCAGATCAACTCGCTGACCGCCGACCAGGTGGCCGGCATGACCACCGCTGCGGTGCATGGCCTGACCTCCACCCAGCTGGGCGTGCTGACCAGCGACCAGATCGCCGCGATGAGCTCGGCACAGCTGGCCGCGATGGACACCAGCGACATGAAGTCGCTGAGCACCGCCGCGCTGCATGCGATGTCGCCGGACCAGATCGCCCAGTTCTCGACCTCGCAGATGGCCAGCCTGAGCACGGCGCAAGCCGCGGCGCTGACCTCCGACCAACTCGCCGCCCTCGGCACCGCCAACCTGAACGCGCTGGGCACGGGGCAGTTCGCTGCACTGAACAGCGCCCAGGTGTCGGCACTGACCGGCGCGCAAGTGGCCAAGATGGAGACCGCCGACCTGGCGGCCCTGTCGACCGCAGCGGTCAAGGGCCTGAGCGCTGACGCAATGGCCGCACTGACCACCGACCAGACCGTGGCGCTGACCAGCGCCCAAGTCTCGGCACTGGGCAGCGCGCAGATCGCCGCCATCACCACGGCCGACATCGCCAAGATGGAAGCGGTGGACTTCAAGGCCATCGGCACCGCCGCGATGGCCGGGCTGACCCCTGAACAGGTCGGCGCGCTGACGACCGCCCAGGTCGCCGGCATGACGACCGACCAGGTCAAGGCACTGAGCGCCGACCAACTGGCCGGCCTGACGACGGCCAACCTGGCCGTCCTCGGCTCGGCCCAGTTCAACGCCATCCCGACCGCCCAGCTCGTCACGCTGACGACTGCGCAAATCGCCGCGATCACCACCGCCGACGTGAAGGCCATGACCACCGCCGCGGTGCATGCGCTGGACCCGTCGCAAGTGGCCGCCATGACCACCGCGCAGATCGACGCGATCACCACGGCGCAAGCCGCGGCGCTGACCGCCGACCAGCTGAGCGGCCTGGCCACGGCCAAGCTGAACGCCTTGGGCTCGGCCCAGTTCGGCGCGCTCAACAGCGACCAGGTGGCTGCCCTGTCGGCTGCCCAGGTCGGCAAGCTTGAAACGGCTGACCTGGCCGCGCTGAGCACCACCGCACTGAAGGGCCTGACCGACGTGAGCTTCGCCGCGATGAGCAGCGACCAGATCGTCGGCCTGAGCTCCATCCAGGTGGCTTCGCTGAGCAGCACCCAGCTGGGTGGCATCACCAGCGCCGCGATCGCGAAGATGGAAATCGTCGACGTCAAGGCCCTGAGCACTGCCGCGATGGCCGGCCTGCTGGCCGCCCAGGTCGGCGCACTGAGCTCCGACCAGGTCGCCGCGCTGAGCACGGCCCAGGTGCATGCCCTGAGCGTGGACCAGTTCGCCGGCCTGAGCACCGCCGGTGTGGCCTCGCTGACCTCGGCCCAGGCTGCGGTGTTGACCAGCGACCAGATCGACGCGCTGGGCACCGCACAGCTGCTCGCGCTGAGCACCAACGCCATCAAGACCCTGACCACGGCCGCGCTGACCGCGCTGGTGGCTGGCGACGTGGGCGCCCTGTCCACCGACCAGGTGCAGGCGCTGACGACCGCCCAGCTGCACAGCATGGGCAGCGACCAGGTCGCCGGCCTGACGACCGCCGGTGTCGTGGCCCTGACGTCCGCGCAAGTGGGCGCCATGACCTCGGATCAGCTCAACGGGCTGTCCACCACCCAGCTGACCAAGCTGGAAGTGGGTGACATCAAGGCGATTGCCACCGAAGCCATCGCCGGCCTCGCCGTGGCCTCGGTTGCCGCACTGACGACAGACCAGGTCGTCGGCCTGAGCACCCAGCAAGCCTACGCGCTGACCAGCGACCAACTCGGCGGCATGACCTCGACCCAGCTGGGCGCGATCGAAACCGCCGATGTCAAGGCACTCAGCGTGGGCGCACTGGCAGGGCTCAGCTCGGCCGACGTGGCCGCACTGGGCGCCACCCAGGTCGCCGCGATGACCACCGCGCAGATCCACGCACTGACCAGCGACCAGGTCCCTGGCCTGAGCACCGCCGCCCTGGTGGCCATGACCTCCAGCCAGTTCGCCGCGATGACCAGCGAGCAGCTGAACGCGTTGACCAGCACCCAGATCAGCAAGATCGAGGCAGCGGACATCAAGTCCATCGCCACCGACGCGCTGCACGGCCTGGGCAGCACCGCGATCAGCGGCCTGACGACCGACCAGATCGTCGCCATCAGCACGGTGCAGGCAGCAGCGCTGACCAGCGACCAGCTGGGCGTGATGAGCTCGGTGCAGCTGGCTGCCATCGAATCGGCCGACTTCAAGGCCATCGATGCAGGCGCACTGGCAGGCCTCAGCTCCGCTGACCTGTCGGCCCTGACGGCCGGCCAGGTCGGCGCGATGACCACCACGCAGATCGACGCCATCGGCACCGCGCAGATTGCCGGCCTGAGCAGCGACGCGATCATTGCGCTCACGTCGACCCAGATCGCCGTGCTGAGCAGCGACCAGGTCAACGCGATGAGCACCGCGCAGATCGCCAAGATCGAGCTGGGCGACATCAAGGCCCTGAGCGCCGACACGCTCAACGGCCTGGACGCCACCCACCTGCATGCACTGACGACCGACCAGATCGTCGCCCTGAGCACCACCCAGGCCGCCGCGCTGACCAGCACCCAGCTGCATGCGATGAGCTCGGACCAACTGGCCGCCATTGAAACGGTGGACCTGAAGGCCATGGTCGGTGGTTCGCTGGACGGCCTCAGCTCGGCCGACGTGGCTGCCCTGGGCACCCACGTTGCCGCACTGAGCACGGCACAGTTCGCCGGTCTGGATGCGACCCAGATCGCCGGCCTGACGACGGACGCCGTCATCGCCCTGAACACCGCTCAGCTCAACACGCTGGACGCCGCCCACCTCAACGCCCTGAGCACCGCTCAGCTGGCCGCGATCGAAGCCGGTGACATGCGCGGCCTGTCGCTGGACGCCATCGGTGCGCTGACCTCGGGGGATCTCGCCTCGCTGAGCAACGCCCAGATCACCGGCATGACCTCGACGCAGATCCAACACCTGGATGCGACGCAGATCGCCGGCTTCACCAGCAGCCAGATCGCGGCCATCGACGTTGCGGACCTGAAGACGCTGGACGCCACCACGCTGGACGGCCTCAGCTCGACCCAGGTGGCAGGCTTCAACGCGGCGCAGATTGCCGGTCTCACGACCGACCAGTTTGTCTCGCTGTCTGCCGCCCAGATCGCCGGCCTGACGACGGACCAGGCGCAGTCCCTGACCAACGCCCAGATCCATGCGATGACTTCCGACCAGATCTCCGGTCTGTCCTCGGCGGACATCGCGGCGATGAGCGCCAGCCAGGCCTCGGCCTTCACCCAGGCGACCAAGGACGCCATGGACGCCGGCCAGACCACCGCACTGGCCTCGACCCCGATCGTCTTTGACCTGAACGGCGACGGCGTGCACACCACCGCGGCTGCCAACGGTGTCAACTTCGACCTGGACGCGACCGGCACCGCGCACAAGGTCGGCTGGGTGGATTCCACCGACGGCCTGCTGGCCATGGACCGCAACGGGGACGGCACCATCAACAATGGCTCCGAACTCTTCGGCTCGGCCACGCAGACGGCCACCGGCAAGGCCACCGACGGCTTCGCCGCCATGAGCTCGATGGACAGCAACAGCGACGGCCTGCTGAACGCGTCGGACATCAACTTCGACAAGCTCAAGCTGTGGGTCGACGCCAACCACGACGGCGTGAGCGAAGCGGGTGAACTGAAGAGCCTGTCCGACTACGGCATCGTCTCGATCAACCTGCACGCCCAAACCGGCACGGTGACCGACAACGGCAACTTCCTCGGCCTGACCTCCAGCTACACCACCACCGACGGCAGCAAGCACGACGTGGCGGACGTCTGGTTCAACAAGGACAACGGCAAGAGCACCACGGGCACGGCGTCCACCACGCCGACCCTGAACGACCTGCTCGCGTCCCCGGCCGATGCACTGCCCGGCGGTGTCGGCGACGCTGGCACCAGCCACGCCGCCACCACCAACGTGGCCGCCAGCGTCCTGCACCACAAGTCGCTGGAAGACGAACTGCGCGCCAACAGCACCCCGCTGATCTAAGGCACAAGCCCGGCGGGCAAAGGCAGGGCAGGGCACAAGCCCCGTCCTCCACTTGCCCACCAGGCCTCACCCGCAGACCCCAAAACTCGCCGCTGGCGGGTTTTGTTTTTTGGGCTCGCGCGGCGCGTTGGCCGGGCGAGCGTTTTCAAAAAAAAACCAGCGCCAGGCGTCCGGAATCCTCAGCGAGAATCCAATGGCTTTTCAGATGTTGGGGCAGGCGCCGCCTCGTCAGGCACTTTGGCGATGTCTGAAGCGTGATTTATAGTTAAGCTTCAAGCTCGAACGGCAATGGATATAAATGCACGCAGCAGCTCAGAAACGCGTTGTTGGCGCAATCATCGGTTCGGCCTTGTCTGGCTGTGCATTTGTTCAGGTTCCTTCCGTCAGCCCACACACGCGCTACGACAACGCCTTGCGGCAGGCGGTTGCGTTCGAAGGTGCGGCGGAAGCAAAGATGTCGCTGGCCGACCGGATGGCACGCTGGAAGGTGTCGGGGGTGAGTGTCGCCATCATCGACGACTGCCGCATCGTTGAAATCAAAGGCTTCGGGGTCGCTGGTGCAAACGGGCATGCAGTCAGTACACAAACCATATTCCAGGCAGCTTCCGTCACCAAACCCGTGGCGGCCTTCGCCGCATTGCGTTTGGTCGATAAAGGCGTCCTCTCGCTCGACGAAAACGTGAATCTCCATCTGCAAGCGTGGAAGGTTCCGGACACCCCGCTGCTGGCTGGCCATCCAGTCACCCTGCGGAGCATCCTCAGTCACAGTGCCGGCCTCGTTCCCGGTGGCTATGGTGGCTATAAGAAGGGGTCACCGATGCCGACACTGCTCCAGACCCTGGACGGAATCGAACCGGCACGCCCCAAACCGGTCGAGGTTGCCTATACGCCAGGTTCCGAGTGGCGCTACGCTGGCGGCGGCTACCTTGTCGCACAGCTTCTCATGACAGAGAAGACGGGTAAGAGCTTCGATAGCCTCATGCGAGACGAGGTGTTCGTGCCCACCGGCATGCACCACAGCGGCTTCGAGACTCCAGACGGGCAGGATGTGGCGGTCGGCCATGTCGCGGATGGATCGGAAGTCCCGGGGGGCTGGCACATCTATCCCGAGCTAGCGGCGGCAAGCCTGTGGACCACCGCGCCCGATCTCGCCCTGTTCGGCGTGGTGGCAATGAAGGCCGCGCGCCATGACCGCCACGCTCTTCTATCGCCGGGGATTGCCGACCTGATGACGACGGCGCAGATCGGCTCACGCAGTCTCGGCTTTGTTGTCGGCGGCGAAGGCCAAAATCGCCATTTCGGACATGACGGCACGAACGTAGGGTACAACTCCTCACTGATCCTCTACCCCGCGACCTGCCAAGGGGCCGCGATACTGACCAATTCCGACAATGCCAAACCCCTGATCGCCGAACTGCTGCGCGGGATCGCCGACGCGTATGGCTGGCCAGACGCCATGGCCACGCCGGTCGTGGTGCGCACAGAAATCACTGCCTCAGTTTCCGAGAGGTTTGTTGGGACCTATGCGTTCGCCGACATTCAGGGCGTCGATCCATTCAGGATCATTCACGGCCAGGCAGGCGAAGACCTGATCTTCGACCGCGGCGACGGCCACCGTGAACCTCTTTACGCCACGGCGGAAGGTCTGGTGGGCCCGGACAGCGGCATCACCATCAAGGCGGTCACGACCGGAGAAGGCCCGGCTCGGACGATCACCTACACCCGCATCGGCAGGAGCGGTGGCGCGAAAGCGAACCGGCTTCCGACGCCGAACTGATGCAGGCGAGATGATTTCTATAGGCCAGGGTACCAATCGGGACGGGGAAGTCCCTTTCATTCGTTAGACGTCGCATGTCAGCACCCCCGAAATTCACCGGTTCGATCTGGTTTGCAACCGTTGTGGCCCTGTTGGTCTCATTGGGAGCACAAGTGCTGATCGACAACTTGGTGCCTATCGCTGCACTCGAGTGGCTCTACGACAAGCCACCGTCTGAAAATGTTGTGCTCATCGCCGGCCAAACATCTTTCTGGCGCGTAGACACTTTGTTTCGTGCGGTGTCCTTTGGTCTTGGCGCGTTCATCGCTTGCCTTCTCTCTGGATCGCATTCATGGTCGTTGCGGGGAAGCCTTGTGGCAAGTGCTGTTTTTGCTACGGCATTTGCTCAGTTCCCAAGACCGGCAGCTCCGTGGCAGTTGGCCATATGGTCCCTAGCAGCTCCCGTGGGCGCGCTTCTTGTGAGCGTCCTCTTTCGGGTACGGAGGGCCCACGCCTAACACCGCCTCTCCGAGCATTTTTGTCACTGGCCTTGCGGCAGCAGTTCTGGTCTGCAGGTTTCATGCTGCTGGCACGCTTCTCGTTCCCTCCGTCAATGAGCGCCACCCACTCAAGTTCGTGGGTGCTTTAGGCACATACTTTTGCTTGTTCGCGCTGGCCGGAGCATTGTTCTGGCACTGGGCTCGCGGCGGCGCATGAAGTTCCGCCCAACCCGTGAAGAACCTCCTAGCGCGGCAAGTCCTACGTTTGATTGAGTCGCCATTCGGGCTCCTTCAATGCCGAATTGCACCGAGCCGCTGCCACGCAGCTGAATTTTAAATTTAGGTTTCCATGAGCCGTCGACTGCTGGTTGCCATCTTATTCTCCACTGCTCTCAATTTTTGCCTTGTGGCTGGTGCGGTGAGCAACGAAACCCCAGGGGGATCCGTGCCTATGTCCGTTGTCAGCGATACGAGGCAAGCGCTCGAACGCTTTTTAGCGTTACCGAAATTTCGAGAGGAAGGGTTGTATCGCCCGCCAAGCGAGGCCGCACGCCTGGAATACGAGGCGCGAGTGAACGCTCTTGCCAACCGTCTGCTTGCTCGACTGAGCGCTCTGCCGTCGAAGGCCGAAGTGCTCGACGAGTTCAAGCCTACGTTGAAGGAGTTCGAGAACACAGACAGCGAAGACCGAGACCAATTGCTTCAATACATCGAGAACATCATGGACATCTTTGGCATCCAGAGTTCCGACAGTCTTCTCAACAAGTGGCGCTACGGCTTCGACCCCAATCAAACCCAGGAAGAGCAGAACGCTGATGCGCTGGCCCAAATGACTGCAAGCGAAAGAGCGCTGTTGGTCAAGCTGGAATCAGTGCAGAAGGAGACGGCCCTTGCGGCCATGATCCAGTTGCTGGGTTCGCCCTCCATGAGCAGTGCTGGCATGCATACTTGGTTTCTGGACAAGGACCACTCCAGCGCAGTCTCGCTCGGCTCCCGGAGCGGTGCCCAGATCATCATTTGGCTGTGCACAGGGCGCTTTTCGTATGCGCGCAAGCTGTAGACCCTTCAATCAACCTGACTTGCCGCATCAAGCTGGGTCGCTCAGATTGAACTTCCGCAGCAAGTCAATATTGGTACTTCGATACCAATCCAGGACTGGGTGATTCCTTCGTATGCAACCTCTTCTCCGTAAGGCTGTGAACGACGATGCATCGGCAGTAGCCGAAGTTATTATCTCGTCTCGCAAGGCATTCATTCCATATGCGCCGATGGCGCACAGCGCAGTCGAAACCCACCACTGGGTACGGAATATTCTCATGCCTTCTTGTAGAGTTTCGGTTGCCTGTATGGCGGAGGCCGTGGTTGGCATTCTGGCCACCTCCGAGGCCAAGGGCATTTCCTGGATTGATCAGCTGTATGTGCTGCCGGGCTTTGTTGGCCAGGGCATGGGCTTGCGTCGCTTCCCCGGCCCGTCAGGCTCTATACATTCCAGGCCAATGCAGGCGCACGCCGCTTCTACAAGCGGCACGGCTTCAGCGCGATAGAGTTCACAGACGGCAGCTTGAACGAAGAGCGCTGCCCGGATGTCCTGTTGGAACTGGCTGCGGCCCGTCACCAGCCGCAACGATCAATCGTCAATGGAAGGACTCACCATGAGTGATCCCGAGAAGCAGGTTCTGCAAAAGCTCGACACCTACAAGTCCGCTGTCCTGGCGAAGAACGCCGAGACCTTCATGCAGCTTTACGACGCCGAGGTCCGGGTATTCGACACTTGGGGAACCTGGTCATACGAAGGTGCCGCGGCTTGGCGAATCGCCGTGGAGGGGTGGTTCTCTTCGCTCGGAGACGAGACCGTCAGGGTGACGTTCGAAGACGTGAAAATCACGGCGGAGCCCAGCTTCGCCGCAATGACCGCCTTCGCCAGGTACGCTGCCTTTTCGGCTCAAGGCGAAGAACTTCGGGCCATGCAAAACCGCATCACCTGGGTGCTCAAAACCCGCGGCCATGTTTTACGCATCGTCCACGAGCACACATCCGCCCCCATCGGGTTCGAAGACACGAAGGCGATGTTCAAACGGGAAGGGAAGTCATGAACGCACGGTCGAGCGTTGCTTGACCCTTCAATCGAGGTGACTGGCTTCGGCAGCCCCTCGTGTCTGGAGATCCTTGTTCTGGAGGCCAAGACATGCACGACATCAACTGGTCAAACTCGGAGAAGCGGGTCGCGCGAGCGGTCTTTGAATCTGCGTTGCAGAAGGAACTCTCGGACATCATCACCGAGTTCAAGCGTGCGGCTGCATCCATATCCGAACCTGATGAACTGTGGTCTCTCATCAAGCGCACCGATCAGAGGCGCAGGGAGATTGACTTCAAGTACGACTACCGGTACTCGCAGCTGCTGCACGTCTTTGGGCGTCTGCTGCGCGAAGGTCGCATTGCCGAAGAAGATCTTCAGGGCCTCGATGAGAAGAAAGTCGCCATCATTCTGACCATCGCCGAGCTTTGAAAACCCTGCCAGGATTCCCGCCATGCCAGAAGCCAAGACCAAGCCGACAGATGCAAGCGTCGATGACCACATCGCCGCGAAGGCAAGCGAGGCGCAGCGAGCCGATTGCAAGGCCCTGATGGCCCTGCTCAAGAAGGTCACCGGGCAAGGCCCGAAGATGTGGGGGCCGAGCATCGTGGGTTATGGCGCCTACCAGTACACCTACGCATCCGGCAGGACCGGCACTTCATGCCTGGTCGGCTTCGCGATTCGAGGGCGCGAGATCGTGCTCTATCTGGCGCCGTACTGGGATGGCGCAGCCGAGTTGCTGTCCAGGCTGGGCCCGCACAAGATGGGCAAGGGTTGCCTCTACTTCAAGCGCCTCGCGGATCTGGACCCGTCCGTCCTGGCGCAACTCGTCATCGGTTCAGTCGCCGAAATCGAACGCCGCCATGGCCCTGTTCACACAGGCGGCGAATGACGCTTCCTAGTTTGGCCGACGAGCCTGCGCTTGAGGACGATCCTGAATGCGGTTCGGCGCTGGTGGGTTGCCTGGCCCCGGGGCCAAGTCCAGGGCCTGTGCTGAGCCTGAGCCTCGCATGCCACTGGCAGAATCTTTGGGATCAGCAGTGATTTCAGGGAGGAATGGATGAAGAGTGCGATGGCATTTTCCCTGCTCGCGGCGGCACTGGGTGCGTCGGCGGCACGGGCCGAGGAGGTTGCGGCCACCATCGAAATGGTGCGTGTGCCGGGTGGTTGCTACAAGATGGGCACGCAGGGCTACGAGAAACACGAGCAACCCATCCACAACGTTTGCGTCAGCGACTTCGAGATTGGCAAGTACGAGGTCACGCAGGCGCAGTGGCGGGCGGTGATGGGCGTGAACCCGTCGAAGTTCGCGGGCTGTGGCGACAATTGCCCGGTGGACAAGGTCTCATGGCTGCAGGCGCAGGAGTTCGTGCAGAAGCTCAGCGCGCAAGGCAAGGGCATGTTCCGCTTGCCGACCGAGGCCGAGTGGGAATACGCCTGCCGCAGTGGCGGCAAGGACGAGACCTGGCCTGGCGGCGTGGGTGCGAGCGAACTGGGTGAGGTGGCCTGGTTCAACAAGGCGGAAGCGGGCAAGCAGACCCACCCGGTCGGCACCAAGAAGGCCAATGGCCTGGGCCTGCATGACATGGCTGGCAACGTGTGGGAATGGGTGCAGGACAAGTTTGTGTCGCCTTACCCGACGGCGGTGGAAAACAACCCGAAGATCGAATCCGGCGGCGAGGAGAAGCGGGTGATGCGCGGAGGCTCGTGGGACGGCAAGGCACCCTACGTGCGCTGCGGCATCCGCAATCGCTACGACATCAACTTCGTCGACTCGGACGGCCGCGTCGGCGTGCGCGTGTTGCGCGAGATTCCGCGCTGAACTGCGGGGCCTGGCCGACTGGCAGTGTGTGGTCGGCTTGCTGCTGCCGGGTGTGCCGGTGATGGCGGTGTTTGCCATCGCGGGCTCCCGCGGGTAGGCTGGCGCTGCTCCAATTTCGCCACGCACCATGACCCCCATCGAAGGCGGCTGTGATTGCCGCATGATCCGATACCGGTTGAACCTTGCGCCCTTGTTCGTGCACTGCTGCCATTGCCGCTGGTGCCAGCGGGAATCGGGCGCTTCGTTTGCGCTGAACGCGATGATCGAAAGCGATGCGGTGGATTCGCTGGGTGGCGAAGTGGCGCTGGTGCACATGCCTTCCGAGAGTGGCGAGGGCCAGCAGATCGCGCGCTGTCCGCGGTGCCAGGTGGCGGTGTGGAGCCACTACGCGGGTGCGGGGCCGCTGGTGAAGTTCGTGCGCGTGGGCACACTGGACAACCCCGATCTGCTGCCGCCGGACATCCACATCTTCACGGCCTCGAAGCAGCCTTGGGTGCTGTTGTCCGGCGACGTGCCGGCAGTGCCCGAGTATTACGACCGGGCGCAGCATTGGCCTGCGTCAAGCCTGCAGCGCCGGGAATTGCTGTTGCCGAGGATTCAGGCTTACCAGGCCTCGCTGAAGGATGTTGGCGCCTGAGATTCAGGCGCCGCCGACCCGCTTGGGCGGGGCATGACCGAAGATCATTGAAGAGGACATCCATGACCATCAGCGCGGTGTTTGCCTTCCTTCATTTCCTCGCCGTCTTCGGCATCGTGGGCGCCGTCTTCCTGGAGTGGCAGACCATGAGCCCCGCGCCGACCTTGGCGGAGGCGAAGCGGCTTCAGGCTAGCGACCGGTGGTATGGCACCTTTGCCGGGCTGGTGCTGATCATCGGTCTGGTGCGCGTGTTCTATTTCGAGAAGGGCAGCGGCTTCTATCTCGCCAACCCGTTTTTCCACGCCAAGCTCACGCTGTTCGTGCTGGCGGGTCTGCTGTCGATCTACCCGACGATTCGCTTCATCAAGTGGCGCCCGCAGACCAGCCAGGGCATGGCGCCTTCGGTTTCGGCGCAGGAGTACCGGCGCATCATGCTGGCCCTGCGGCTGGAAGTCGTGCTGCTGCTGGGCGTGGCCTTGTGCGCCAGCCTGATGGCGCATGGTGTGGGCATGTGACCCCGGAGGACTGCACGAATGGCCACACTCGATCACATCATCCTGAAGGTCAACGACCTGGCCGCCAGCATCGCGTTCTACACGCAGGTGTTGGGTTTCACCTTGCAGGGGCAGGACGGACCGTTCACCGTGCTCAGGGCAGGGCCAGAATGTCAGCTGCAGTTGGCGCCTTGGGGCACGCCCGGATTCGAGCACTACGCGTTTGCGGTGAGCAGCGAGGAATTCGAGCAGATCTTCGTGCGCATCAAGGCGGCCGGCATGGCCCACGGCCCGACCTTCGATTCGGTGGGAACCAACACCGGGCCAGGCGAGGAAAGCGGTGCACGCGGGCCAGCGCCCACGCTTTATTTCAACGATCCGAATCAGCATTTGCTGGAGATCCGGGCATATCCCGGGCCACCAGCGGTAGCCTGGTGCGCTGAAACAACCCATGTGAATTCATGAATCGAACCGGAACCTGCTTGATGTTGAAACGTGTTGCCTTGCTGTTTTGCCTGATCCCCGGGGCCGCGCTGGCGCAGGCGACCGAGCAGTGGGTCGTGACGACCGATCTCTGGGGCAATCCTGTCTATCAAACCCTCACCTTGAAACAGGATGGCGAGGCGATTGCGGGGGACATGGACGGCGACAAGGTCACGGGGCGTCGCCATGGCTCGACCATCACGTTCGAGGAAACCGGCGCGAACAACGCGAGGTATTCGTTTGCCGGCACGATCAAGGGCGGACGCATCGATGGCATTGCCGACTTTCCGGACAGCAACAACCCGGCCAGGCGTGCCAAGCATGGCTTTTCAGCGCGCCGCATTCCCGATCGACCGGCAGGACCGCCGCGCCGCCACGAGTTCGAGCCAACGGAGTATTCCAACGAGTTCAGTCCGCACCGCGCGCCAGTCCTGACTATCTGGCCGGGCGACACCGTGCACACCAAGACCATCGATTCAGGTGGCGTGGACGAAAACGGCGTCACCCGCGCCTTGTTCGGCAACCCGCAGACCGGCCCGTTTTTTGTCGCGACAGCCTCGCCTGGCGACACGCTGGTGGTGCGGCTCAACCGCCTGCGCCTGAACCGGGACCATGCCGACAGCCTGGATACCATCGTGGGTAGGGCGCTGGGTGCCAGCCTGGTTGGCAAAGCGGCGGACCTGGGCCAGCCGGTGCGCTGGAAGCTGGATCGGATGCGCGGTTTGGCAAGCCTTGAAACGCCGACCGAGCGCTTGAAGGAGTTTGTCGTACCGGTTCGCCCGATGCTGGGCGGGCTTGCGGTTGCACCGGGTTTTGGATCGGCTCCCATTTCCACCGGAGACACCGGAAGGTTTGGCGGCAACATGGATTTCAACGAAGTAGTGGAAGGCAATGTGGTCTACCTGCCCGTCCAGCAGCCGGGCGCCTTGCTTTACCTGGGCGACGCCCATGCCCTTCAAGGCGATGGCGAAACCTCGCAGTACGCGCTGGAAACCTCGATGGATGTCGAATTCACAGTGGAGGTGATCAAGGGGAAATCGATCGCGATGCCGCGGGTTGAATCCCCGACGCAGATCATGGTGCTGGGCCAGGCGGGTTCTTTGGACGAAGCGCTGCGCTCGGCCACGACAGGACTCATTCAATGGCTGCAGCAGGACCATGGATTCACGCTGTCCGAATGCGCCATCATCCTTGGCAGTTCGGCACACTACAGCGTGCCCAATCTTGCGGGCCGAAGTGTCGGGGTGGCCATCAAGCTCGACAAGGCACGCCTCCGTCCAGGTTCGTAGGTGAATGGCCGCCGTGTCGCACGCGCTGCCTCGCATGTCTTTCAGGAATGGCTTGATGAACCGTCGCACCACAACGGAGCCAGCAACGATGAAGCCAGGTTGGCGGTGGATGGGGGCTTGTGCATGGGCTGCGGGGGCGATGCTGCTGGGCGCGTGCGCCGGCCCTCCGTCGGCTCCGCTGGCCAGCGCTTCGCTGGACGACGCGGTGCGCCAGTTGATGCAGCGCGAGCAGGTCAAGGGCCTGGCACTGGCGGTGATCGAACACGGCCAGGTGGTCAAGGTGGCCGCCTACGGGCAGCGCAATGTGGCCAAGGCTTTGCCGCTCACGCCGGACACGGTGATGTATGGCGCCTCGCTGACCAAGGCGGCTTTCGGCTACATGGTGATGCAACTGGCGGACGAGGGCCGGCTGTCGCTGGACGCGCCGCTGGCGCAGCTGCTGCCGCAGCCCTTGCCGAAGTACGGCGATGCCAAGCGCGGTTACGCCGACCTGGCTGGCGACGAGCGCTGGCGCCAGCTCACGCCTCGCATGCTGCTCACGCACAGCAGCGGTTTTGCAAATTTCCGATGGGTCGAGGCGGACCAGCGGCTGCAGTTCCACTTCGATCCCGGCAGCCGCTATGCGTATTCCGGCGAAGGCATCAACCTGCTGCAGTTCGTGCTGGAAAAAGGCCTGGGCCTGGACGTGGGCCAGGAAATGCAGCGCCGCATCTTCGACCGTTTCGGCATGACCCGCACCAGCATGCGTTGGCGGCCGGACTTTGCCAACAACCTGGCCGACGGCTACCAGCTGGACGGCAGCGAGCTGCCGCATGACGAGCGCAGCAATGTGCGCGCCGCCGGTTCGATGGACACGACGATTGCCGACCAGGCGCGCATGTGGGCCGGCTTCATGCGAGGCGACGGCCTGAGCCCGGCAGCGCGCGCCGAATGGATCAAAGGGCAGTTGCCCATCACCTCCGCGCACCAGTTCCCGACCTTCCTGCCACCCACCGAAACGCGCTACCAGGCCATCGGCCTCTCCGCTGCCTTGGGCGTCGTGCGCTTCGACGATGCCAGCGGCCCAGCCTGGCTCAAGGGCGGCCACGACGACGCCACCGGCAACATGGCCTTGTGCCTGGAAGCTGGCCAGCGCTGCATCGTGCTGCTGGCCAACGACGTGCGCGCCGAGCGGCTCTACCCGGCGCTGGCCGAGCGGGTGCTGGGCGCCACCCGCATGCCGTGGCAGTGGGAATACGACTGGTGGCAGCCGCCTGCGCCTTGACGCGGGTACTCGGTTTGCCTGGCAGAAGCTGGTGCGAGGCTTGCGTGGCACTGTGCACCGTCGCAACTGCAACGGCGTTCAGCTTCGTCGGCATTGAATCCATTCGCAACAATGGATTCAAAACCGACAGAATGTGCCTGACCCGGCCACCCAGAAAGCAAGAAGACCTGTGTCCGTTCCCGAACCCCCGTTGATTGTGCAGCCCCGTTCGCCTGTGGCCAGGCTTGGTGAGTGGTGGCCCCGCCTGCGGCCCTGGCTGCTGGCCGCGTTGGGGCTGGTGCTGGCGGGCGCCGTGGGCTTCGCACTGCAGGGGCTGTTGCGCGAGGTGCGCTATGCCAGCGTGATGGCCGCCGTCTCGGCCACGCCCAACATCGACATCTTCGCCGCGCTGCTCGCCACCGCCGCCAGCTATCTTGCGCTGACCCAGTACGACGCCTCCGCGCTGCGATATGCCGGGGCCAAGGTGCCGCGCAGCACCGTGCTGCTGACTTCCTTCGTTGCTTATGCGCTGTCCAACACCATCGGCCTCGGACCTTTGTCGGGCGGTGCGGTGCGCATGCGGCTGTATGCCGCGGCGGGGCTGGAGCCGCCTCAGATCGCGCGGGTCATCGGCTTCAATGCAGCGGCCTTTGCGCTGGGCATGATGGTGTTCGGTGCCATGGGCCTGCTGTGGGGCGCGGCGGACGTCGCGCCGCTGCTGCACAGCCGGGCCTGGTGGCTGCGCGTGCTGGCGCTGGCCATGCTGCTGGCGCTTGCCGGCTTCCTGTGGCTGTGCAGCCGCCAGCACCTGCTGCAGGTGGGCCTGGGCCGCGGCCGGCGATGGACGCTGCGCCTGCCTACGCTGAACCTGGCGCTGCGCCAGCTGCTCATTTCCGCAGTGGAGCTGGCCGCTTCGGCCGCAGCGCTCTGGTTCCTGCTGCCGACCAACCACATCGGCCTGCCGACCTTCATCGCCTTCTATGCGATTGCCATCGCCGCCAGCATCATCAGCCACGTGCCGGGCGGCGTGGGCGTGTTCGAGGCGGTGATGCTGCTGGCCAGCGGCACCGGGGTGCCCAGTGACGCGATGCTGGGCGCGCTGCTGCTGAACCGCGGCATCTACTACGTGCTGCCGCTGCTGCTGGCCACCGGCACCCTGATCGCCTACGAGTTGCGCTCAGGCGTGGCCGCACCTGTGAGCCGCATGGCCGTGCACCTGAGCCCGCGCCTGATGGCGGCACTGACGATGGTCGCCGGCCTGTGGCTGCTGGTCTCCGGCGTCACCCCTTTCACCGAAGACGCGCGCGAGGTGCTGGCCACGCTGCGTGTGCCGCTGCCGCTGATCGAGGCCTCGCACTTTCTCGGCAGCGTGGCCGGCCTCGGGCTGCTGCTGGTGGCGCGCGGGCTGCTGCACCGGCTGGACGCGGCCTGGTGGGCGGCGCTGGGGCTGTCGATGGTGGCTGCGCTGCTGGCGCTGCCCAAGGGCATTGCGCTGAACGAGGCGGCCTTCCTCAGCATGCTGGTGCTGCTGCTGGTGATCTCGCGCAAGCAGTTCAACCGGCCGTCCTCGCTGTTCGCCCAGCGGCTGGAGCCGGAGTGGCTGCTGGCGCTGCTGGGCGTGGTGCTGGCCTGTGTGTGGGTGCTGTTTTTCGCCTACCAGGAAGTGGCCTACAGCAACCACCTGTGGTGGCAGTTCGAGCTGGACGGGCAGGCCCCGCGCTCGCTGCGCGCGCTGATGGGCGTGGCCTTGATGGCATTGGCGTTTTTCCTGTGGCAGCTGATGCGCCAGCCAGCCGGCGTGCTGAGCCGCACCACGCCCGAGCAGATCGCCCGCGCGGCGGCCATCATCCGCGCCAACCCCTCGTCCGACGGCTGCTACGCGCTGATCGGCGACAAGCAGCTGATGTTCTCGCCGTCCGGCAGGAGCTTCCTGATGTACGGCAAGCAGGCGCGCAGCTGGGTGTCCTTGTACGGCCCGTTTGGCGACAGCCGCGAGTGGGCCGACCTGGTGTGGCAGTTCATCGAGCTGGCCAACGCCCATGGCGGTCGTGCGGCCTTCTACCAGGTGCGGCCAGTGGCCCTGCCGCTGTACCTGGATTGCGGCCTGCAGGCGCTGAAGCTGGGCGAATATGCGCATGTGAACCTGCCTGACTTCAGCCTCAAGGGCGCCAAGCGCGCCAACCTGCGCTCCGGCGTGAACCGCGGCGAGCGTGAAGGCCTGAGCTTCGAGGTGCTGCCCCCGGCCCGCGTGGCCGAGTTGCTGCCGCAGCTGCGCGAGGTTTCGCAGGCCTGGCTCACGCACCAGCGCGGCCGTGAAAAAGGCTTTTCCGTTGGCCGCTTCGACGAGGCCTACCTGCAGCAGCTGCCGGTGGCCGTGGTCTGGCGCGAGGGCAAGGTCATCGCCTTTGCCAACCTGCTGAGCACCGCTGCGAAGCAGGAAGCCAGCGTGGACCTGATGCGCTACCTGCCCGGCGCCCCGCCCGGCACCATGGACTTCCTGTTCGCCAAGGTCATGCTGCACCTGCAGGCCGAGGGTTACCAGCGTTTCGGGCTGGGCATGTCGCCCATGGCGGGCATGGCCGAGCGTCGCAAGGCGCCGCGCTGGCAGCAACTGGGCCGGCTGCTCTACAAATACGGGGACCGCTTCTACAACTTCCGCGGCCTGCACAGTTTCAAGGACAAGTTCGAGCCCGAATGGGAAGCCCGCTACCTGGCGGCACCCGGCGGGCTGGCGCCGTTTTTCGTGCTGGCCGACGTGGCCGCGCTGATTGGCGGTGGCATGAAAGGCGTGGTGACGAAGTGAGTGTGCGTACCTGGGCAACGCGGGGGCGGGTGGGCCTGCCGCTGCTGATGGCCATGCTGCCGGGGCTGCTGCTGGCGCAGACGGCCAAGCTGGCCCCTTTGGTGCCTCCCGCAGCCGCGGGCAGCGCGCCGGCCCTGGCACCAGCGCTTGCGCTGGTACTGCCCGCCGTGCCGCCGCCGCTGCCCATTCCCGGCACCAGCTTCCCGCGGCTGCTGTCGCACGGGCTGTTCAACGACGTGGCGCTGTACCGCCCGGCCGGCGTGCCGCAGCAGTTCGTGATGCTGCCTTTCACCGGCATGGACGGCGCCAACGACAGCGAGCGGCTGATGATCCAGAAGATGGTCACCGCCGGCGCGATGGTGGCCACCATTCCGCTGACCAACTTCTACCGCCGGCTGGAAGTGCAGGACGGCAAGTGCACCTATGCCGGCGGCGCCTTCGAGAACCTTTCGCGCCAGTTGCAGGCCTCGGAGAAGCTGGGGGCCTACATGGAGCCGATGCTGGTGGGCACCGGCAGCGCGGGCGCGTTTGCCTACGCGCTGGTGGCCCAGGCGCCGGCCGGCACCTTTGCTTCAGCGCTGTCGGTCGGCTTCTGCCCGCGGCTGCCGATGAGCAAGCCCATGTGCGCGCAAAACGCCTTGCGCTGGCAGCCTGCAGCCGACGGCAGCGGAGTGGACCTGCTGCCGCCTCCCACCGCCTTGCCCGAGCCGTGGACTGCGATGCAGGCCGGCAGCAGCATGGCCGCGTGCCCGGCGGCGCAAGACTTCGTGCAGCGCGTGCCGCAAGCCGTCTGGCAGCCTGCGCCGGCCACCGGCCCCGAGTTGCCGGCCGGCTTCGACAGCGCCTATGCCTCGCTGGCCGCGCGCCAGGTCACGCTGGGCCCGCCGCCGGCCCAGTTGGCCGACCTGCCGGTGATCGAAGTGCCGGCCACTGCCGAAGCCGCAGGCGGGCCGAATGCGGACCGCTTCGCGGTGCTGCTGTCCGGTGACGGCGGCTGGGCCAGCATCGACAAAGGCATTGCCGCGGCGATGGCCGCCAAAGGCATTCCGCTGGTCGGCGTGGATTCGCTGCGCTACTTCTGGAGCGCCCGCACGCCCGAAGGCCTGGCCACCGACCTGGACCGCCTGATCCGCTTCTACTCGCACCGCTGGAAGCGCAGCGAGGTGATCCTGATCGGCTACTCGCAAGGCGCGGACGTGCTGCCATTTGCCGTCAACCGCCTGCCCGCCGCCACGCGCACGCGGGTGCGTCTCACCGCGCTGTTGGGCCTGGGCCAGAAGGCTTCGTTCGAGTTCCACCTGTCCAACTGGATCGGTCCCAGCGGCGACCGGCCGATTGCGCCCGAAGCCCAGCAGCTCGTGGCCGCCCGCACGCTGTGCATCTACGGCCAGGACGAGAAAAACTCGCTGTGCCCGACGCTGGCACCGCTGCACGCCCGCCCGCTGCCGCTGGCCGGCGGCCATCACTTCGGTGGCGACTATGATGCCCTCGCCGGCCACGTCCTCGCTTCTATTGAGCGCTGATTCGAGGCTGGCGGCGGTGTCCGGCACTGGCCGTACACAGGCACCGTGGTCGCAGTGAATTCACTGTCAGCGAACTAGGCGAATGAAGTCCAATCCGTTCAAGCTCTTTTCATCGAGAAAGCCCGCTACCGCCAGCCTACCGTCCGTGCCGGTACCTGCAACCATGCAGACCAGTGAGCCATCGGTGCTGACGTTCCCCGAGCCTCCCTCCGCAGAAATGCGCATACGGCTGGCCGACGTGGGGAGTGCAGGCGGGCTGCAGGCAAAGTGGCGGCCACATGTGGCATGGCTAGAGCCTGTCCTGTTCGAGCCCAGCCCGCAATCCGCGCAGAATCTTCGCGCTAAGTTTCCCGAGGCACATGTGGTGCAGGCCGGCTTGTCCAACGCGGTGGAATCGCGGAAGCTGTACATCACGAAAAATCCGTTTTGCATTTCCGTGCTGGAGCCCAATGAGGTGCTGCTGGCGGAATATCCCAATATGCAGGCGCATTTCGAGGTGCAACGTTCGATTGACATCGCTTGCACCCGCTATGACGTGTTGCATCGAGAAGGAAAGACACCTCAACCGGATCTCGTGAAGATTGACGTGCAGGGCTTCGAATACGAGGTGTTGCAGGGTTTCGGTGATCTCTTGCATGGATGCCTCGGCATCGAGCTTGAAGCGCACTTCTATCCGCTCTACAACCAGCAGAAGCTGCTGCCTGACCTCATTTCGCTGCTTGAGCCTTTCGGGCTCGTCCTGCGCAAAATCGAATACGTTCCGCACTTCCTTGGCGAGGTGGTGGAGGTGAACGCCTTCTTCACCAAACGGCGGTCCCAATCGAAATTTTTTGACGGGCGCCAGCGTTGGATCCATCGGGTTGCCGAGCAGGTATGGCAACTGCCCTCAAGATGAGGTGACGATTCAGCGTGAATGAAAAAAGCCGCTCGGAATCGAGCGGCTTTTTGCCGGGTGCGAAGCCGGTCAGTTCAACGGCAACTTCACGCTGCCCGCCAGCGAATAGAGCAGGGCGATCGATTCCTGGCCGTCGTGCAGGGCGTCCACATAGGCAATGCGTAGGTTGAAGTGGTCGCCTTCGGCCGAGATCACGTCGAACAGCGAGCGCTTGCCGAGTTGCTGCCATTGGGCAATGGTGTCGTCGCGCACGCGTTCGCTGCTCTTCAGCACGGTGACGGTGTCGCGGGCGCGGACCAGTGCGGCGCTGGCTTGTTCGTGGACTTCGGCCAGCCGGTTCTGCAGCGCGTCCAGCGATTCGGCGCGTTGCACGCGGGCGGCTTCGGCGCGCAGGCGGGCCGAAGTGGACGCCGGTGCGGCGGCAGGGTTCAGCAGCGGCACGTTGATGGTGATGCCGGCGTTCCAGTTGCCGGCGTGGTCGCCGGTGGCATTCTTGGCCACGCTGACCAGCCAGTTGGCCTGCACCTTGTTGCCGGCATCGGTGGCCCTGGCCAGGCTGTCGGCAGCGTCGGCCTGCGCGGCCAGTTGGGCAATGCTGGAGGCGCCTGTGGCTTGCGACTGCAGCTCGGGCAGCGCAGGGGTTTGCAGCATCAGTGCGGACAGGCCGTTGGCCTCCGGCAGGCTGTCGCCCACCAGGCGGCGCAGCCGGGTTTCGGTGAGGCGCAGCTGGGTCATGGACTGGGCCCGCGACAGCAGCACCTGCTGCAGCGTCTTGCGGGCCTGCACCAGCTCGCTGCCGCGGCCGCGGTCGGTGGCGACGATCTGTTCCAGCGAGTCCACCAGCGTGCAGACCTTGGCGGCGTACTGGCTCCAGACCTGGGCGTGCAGTCGGTAGCGGTCGCGCTCGAAGGACAGGATGACGGTTTGCAGCGCGACCTGTTCGGTGGTGCTGATCTGGCCCTGGTTGGCAGCCTCGGCCAAGCTGGTGCGCCACTGGGTCAGGTGTGAATTGCGACCGGAGTCGTAGAGCATCGCACTGACGGTGAGGCCGGGCCGCACCTGGAACTGGTTGCGCGTCTTCTGGCCTTCCATCTGGTCGCCGGACGGACCGATGGCGGCGCTCAGCGTGGCCGTGGGCAGCGCGCCGGCCTTGGTTTCTTCGATGTCGCTGCGCGCGGCATCGGCCAGCAGCTTGGCGGCGCCCACGGCCTTGCTGCGCTGCTCGGCCGCCTGGATCAGGTTCAGCAGCGTGAGCCGCGGTGCGCTGGCGTCGCCCGAAGGTGTGTCGCGCTGGGCCAGCGGCGTCAGGCCTTCGGCGCAGGCGGCGTGGGCCATGCCGGTGCCGGCCAGCGTCAGCGCGGTGGCTGCCAGCATGGCACGGGTGATCAGGGAGAGCGCAGAAGTGCGAGTGGACATGGCCGTCGACCCAGGAGGAGACATGCCCGCCAGTAGACCGTCGCAGCGGCCTTCACATCCCCTCAATAAACAGCTTCAAAACCCGCCTGTTCCAAGCCGTTGGCGCTGTCCTGCAGGCGCCCCAGCATCAGTTGCCGGTTGCACAAGGCCAGCGGCGCGGGCCGGTGGCTGACCAGCAGCAGGCCCTGGCCGGTGAGGCTCAGGCGGCGGCGCAGGCCGGCCACCACGGCCGCTTCGGTGGCGGCGTCCAGGCCCTCGGTGGGTTCGTCCAGCAGCAGCCATGGCGCGGGCACCAGGCAGGCCCGGGCCAGCGCCAGGCGGCGCCGCTCACCGCCGGAAAGGCCTGCGCCGTCCTCACCCAGCCAGCCGTCCAGCCCGCCTGGCAGGGCCCGGATGCGGCGGTCCAGGCCGGCGTCCTGCAGGGCCGCCCAGAGCTGTTCGTCGCTGGCCTGGCCGCAGCCCAGCGTGAGGTTGTCGCGCACGCTGCCGGCCAGCAGCGCGGCATCCTGCGGCAGCCAGGCGAACTGGGCGCGCAGCGTGGAGACCGGCAGGTCGGCCAGGTCGTGACCTGCCAGCTCCGCCGTGCCGCGCACGGCAGGGCGCAGCCCCAGGAGGGTTTCGAGCAGCGTGCTCTTGCCGCAGCCGGACGGGCCTAGCAGTGCGACGTGTTCACCGGGCTGCAAGGGCGAGGCGGACAGCGCGGGCAGGTGCAGCGCGGCGGCGGTGCTGGCGGGCGTGCTGTCGGCCGGGGCAGGCGAGGGCAAGGCTTGCGCGCTGCCCAGCAGGGCATCGAGCCGGCGCTCGGCTTCGTGGGCACTGGCCTGCTGCAGCGCATGGCGCAGCAGCGGCGCCAGCGATTCGACCGTCATGACCGCCGCGAGCGCGCACAGCGCCGCCACCGGTGCGCCGGCGCCCCGTGCCAACGCAAAGGCCAGCGCGGCAGTGAAGCCGCTGGCCAGTGCGAGTACCGCGTCCAGCCCGGCCATCAGGCGCAGCTGGCGGCGCTGGGCCTTGGCCAGGGCCTGGTCCTGGGTCACCACGCGCTGGCCGGCCCACGCGGCCAGGTCGTGGCAGTGCAGCTCGGCGTCGTGGGCCGACAGCCAGGCCAGTTCGTCCTTCAGCGCGCCCATCGCGGCGCGGCTGGCCTGCGCTGCGCTGCGCACCCGCCGTGCGCCGAACCCGCCGGCCAACACCAGCAGCGCGCCGCAACCCAGCGTGGCAACCAGGGGCGGCCAGCCGCCGAAGGCCAGCAGCGCCAGGCCGGTCAACACGCCGGCCGCGGCGGTCCACGGCACCGAGCGGCGCACCTGCTGGGCCTCGATGGCTTCCACGTCCTGCACCATCGCCGTGACGGCCTCGCCGGTGCTCACTGCCAGCGAGCGCTCCGCCGGTGCGGCGCACAGCGCGCCGAAGATGGCCGGCCGCACGCGGGCCAGGCTGCGCAGCGCTGCCTCGTGGCTGCACAGGCGCTCGCCGTAGCGTGCGCCTGTGCGGGCAATTGCCAGCAGGCGGATCGCGGCGCTGGGCAGCAGGTAATTGAAGGCCTGGGCCATAGCCAACCCGCTGACGCCTGCCGCCGCCGCCGCGGTGATGAACCAGCCGGACACGCCCAGCAAGGCCACCGAAGCCAGGCCCAGCAGTGCGGCACAGGCGGCAGCGGCCTGGAACAGGCCGCTGTGCCGCCGGCGCTCGGTGGCGAGCAACTGGCGCAACGGGGATCCGGCGGGGCCGGTGCGATCTTGCTGGCGGATGCTGCCTGGCCCGCGCTGTGCCAAGGCCGGCGGGGCCGGTACGGCATTCGCATGAACGTGGTTCGTCATGCCATGGTTCCCAGCCGCAGCACCCGGTGCGCGCAGGCGGCGAGCCGCTCGCTGTGGGTGGCGATCAAGGTGGTGCGGCCTTCGCAGGCGCGGGCCAGCGTGTCGACCAGCGCGGCTTCGGCCTCGGCGTCCAGGTGGGCCGTGGGCTCGTCCAGCAGCCACAGCCATGCGCCGGGCTTCAGCAGCGCCCGAGCCAGCGCCAGGCGCCGCCGCTCGCCGCCGGAGAGACCGCCGCCGCGTGCGTCCAGCAGCGTGTCCAGCCCCAGCGGGCGGCCGGCCAGCATGGCTTGCAGGCCGGACCGCTCGATTGCTTCGGCCAGCGCCTGCGCCGAGGCTTCTGGCGCCGCAAGCAACAGGTTCTCGCGCAGCGTGCCCGGCACGATCAGCGGCTGCTGGCCGATCCACACCGCGCAAGCTGCGAGCGAGCCCGCGGCGGCCAGCGGCAGGCCGTTGAGCAGGATGCTGCCTTCGCGGACCTGCGCCAGGCCCAGCAGTGCGCGCAGCACGGTGGTCTTTCCGCTGCCGGACGGGCCCATCAGCGCCAGGCTCTGGCCGGCGGGCAGATCGAAGCTCAGCTTTTGCAGCACGGCTGGCGTGTCGCCGTGGGACAGGCTGACGTTCTGGAAACACAGGCTGGGCGGGCTCTGGAAGCTGGCTGCTGCAGCAGACTTCAGCGCCGGCGTGGCGGCGCTCTCGCAAGCCAGAAGACGCTCGGCCGCCGCCTGCGCGGCCTGCCGGTCGTGATAGGCCGCGGCCAGGCGGCGCATCGGCAGGTAGAACTCCGGCGCCAGCGCCAGCACGAAAAACGCCGGGCCCAGCGCAAAGCGTTCCGGTGCGGGGAAGGGCAGCAGCCCCAGCAGGCCAAAGCCGCAATACACGGCCACCAGCGCCACGCACAAGGCGGCGAAGAACTCCAGCACCGCAGAGGACAGGAAGGCCAGCCGCAGCACCCGCAGCGTGCGCTGCGCCACGTCTTCGGCGGCCGTTGCCAGGCGGGCGCGCTCGCGCCCTTCGGCCCGCATCGCCAGCACCACCGGCAGCGCGCGCACGCGGTCGGCCAGCAGGCCCGAGAGCCGGGCCAGCGCGGCCAGTTGGCGATGCGACTCAGCAGCCGAGGCCCGGCCTGCAAACGCCATCAGCACGATGAAAGGCAGCAGCGTGGCGGCCAGGATCGCGGCCGTCACCGGGCTGGCGATGGCCACCGCGGCCAGCACCAGCAGCGGTGCCAGCGTGGCGGCCTGCCGGGCCGGCAGAAAGCGGGCCACCCAGGCCTCCAGGGCCTCGATCTCTTCGGCAGCCAGGCTGACCAGCCGGGCGGGGCCGGCCTCGCCGCCGGCCGTGTCCTGCCGCCGCGCGGCGGCGGTCCCTGCAGCTCCGCCCAGCGCGGCCTGAACCAGGCGGGCGCGCCAGCTTCGCTTGACGGCCAACGCCGCCTGTTGCCCCGACAGTGCGGCCTTTCGCCCCAGCAGCCCGCGCAGCCCTGCCGCCAGCACCAGCAGTGCCAGCCAGCCCCAGGGCGGCTGTTGCGCTGCCAGCGCGGCCACGGCACCGGCCAGGCCGGCTGCGAAGCCGATGCCGGCCACGGCGTCCAGCACCAGGCAGGCACTCGCGGCATGCCTGCCGGGGGCGGCCCGGGCGTGGGCCTGCAGTTGTTGCTCTGCCAGGTCGGAGAGCATGGAAAGAGGGGATGAAACCATGTTCACCACGATCCTATATCGCCTCCTCCCTTCGCATGATTTGGATCAAGCGCATCGCCAGTACGATGGATACGCTGTACGCCCTGGGGTTAACCCTCCTATTTCGTTCGCTCAAAAGAAGAGAACCCGTCATGGATTCAGGCGTCATCGATCTTTCGCGCTTGCAGTTCGCACTCACCGCGCTGTACCACTTCCTCTTTGTTCCGCTCACGCTGGGGCTGTCCTTCATGCTGGTCATCATGGAGGCGATCTATGTGATGACCGACAGGCCCATCTGGCGCACCATCACCCGCTTCTGGGCCAAGCTCTTCGGCATCAACTTCGTGCTCGGCGTGGCCACCGGGCTGACGATGGAGTTCCAGTTCGGCACCAACTGGTCCTACTTCTCGCACTACGTGGGCGACATCTTCGGTGCCCCGCTGGCCATCGAGGGGCTGATGGCGTTTTTCCTCGAAGCCACCTTCGTCGGCGTGATGTTCTTCGGCTGGGACCGGCTGTCCAAGCTCGGCCACCTGGTCGTGACCTTCCTGGTCGCGCTGGGCACCAACCTGTCGGCGCTGTGGATCCTGATCGCCAACGGCTGGATGCAGAACCCGATTGGCGCCGAGTTCAACCCCGAGACGATGCGCATGGAGGTGACCGACTTCGTCGCGGTGCTGTTCAACCCGATTGCGCAGGCCAAGTTCGTGCACACGGTGAGCGCTGGCTACGTGATCGCCTCGGTCTTCGTGCTGGGCATCTCCTGCTTCTACCTGCTGCGTGGCCGCTTCCCCGAAGTGGCGCGCCGCTCGATGACGGTGGCCGCCGCCTTCGGCCTGGCCTCGTCGCTGTCGGTTGTGGTGCTGGGCGACGAAAGCGGCTATGTGCTGACCGACAACCAGAAGATGAAGCTGGCCGCCATCGAGGCCGCCTGGCACACCGAGAAGGCACCGGCCGGCCTCACGCTGTTCGGCCTGCCGGACACCGAGGCCAGGACCACGCGCTATGCGGTCGAGATCCCCTGGGTGCTGGGCCTGATCGCCACGCGCAGCCTGCATGGCCAGGTGACCGGCATGTCGGAGCTGGTGCTGCGCGCCCAGGAGCGCATCAGCTCCGGCGTGGTGGCTTACGACGCGGTCGAAAAGCTCAAGCTGGACCCGAAGAACACGCAGGCTCGCGCCGCCTTCGAGCAGCACAAGCACGACATGGGCTACGCGCTGCTGCTCAAGCGCACGCTGGCCGACCCACGCGAGGCCACGCCGCAGCAGATCGCTGCCACCGCCTGGGACACCGTGCCCAGCGTGCCGGTGATGTTCTGGAGCTTCCGCATCATGGCCTTCATCGGCTTCGCGATGATTGCGCTGTTCGCCACCGCCTTCGTGCTGTGCTCGCTGCGCCTGCATGGCCAGGCGCGATGGTTCTGGAAGCTGGCCGTGCTGGCCATTCCGCTGCCCTGGCTGGCAGCCGAGCTGGGCTGGGTGGTGGCCGAAATGGGCCGCCAACCGTGGGCGATTGATGGCGTGCTGCCCACCTTCCTGGCCGCTTCGTCGCTGAGCCGCACCTCGCTGTGGATCACCATCATCGGCTTCACCTCGCTGTACGGCACGCTGGCCGTGATCGAGGTCCGGCTGATGCTCTCGGCCATCCGCAAGGGCCCGTACGACCATCACGACGAGCAGCAGCCCGCGCCCGGCCCGGTGCCGGCCAGTTCACCCGTTGCCGCCTGAGCCCACAAGAAGGACAACAACATCATGGCTTTCTTCGACTACGAAACCCTGCGCTTCATCTGGTGGGCGCTGCTGGGCGTGCTGCTGATCGGCTTCGCGCTGACCGACGGCTACGACCTCGGCGTCGGCGCGCTGCTGCCCTTTGTCGGCAAGACCGACGTCGAGCGCCGCATGGTCATCAACTCGGTGGGCCCGCATTGGGAGGGCCATCAGGTGTGGTTCATCCTGGGCGGCGGCGCGATCTTCGCGGCCTGGCCGTTTGTCTATGCAGTGAGCTTCTCCGGCTTCTACCTGGCGATGTTCGTGGTGCTGGCCGCGCTGATCCTGCGGCCGGTCGGCTTCAAGTACCGCTCCAAGCATGAAGACACCGCCTGGCGCACCCGCTGGGACTGGGCGCTGTTCGTCGGTGGCCTGGTGCCGGCGCTGGTCTTTGGCGTGGCGGTGGGCAATGTGCTGCTGGGCGTGCCGTTCCGGCTCGATTCGGACTTGCGTTCGTTCTACGAAGGCAGCTTCTTTGCGCTGTTCACGCCGTTTTCGCTGCTGTGCGGTTTGCTTTCGGTGGCGATGCTGGTGCTGCACGGCAGCGCCTGGCTGACGATCAAGGTCGAGCCCGGTCCGGTGCATGTGCGCGCACGCCGTTTCGGCACGGTGGCCGGCCTGGCCAGCCTGCTGCTGTTCGCGGCCGGTGGCCTGTTCGTGGCCTATGGCGACCTGGGCTACAAGCTGACCGCGCCGGCCGACCACTTCGGCCCGTCCAACCCGCTGCGCTCGGAGGCTGTGCACACCGCAGGCGCCTGGCTGGCGAACTATGCGGCAGCGCCGCTGACGATGCTCGCTCCCGCCGCCGGTTTCCTCGGCGCGCTGCTGGCGCTGCTGGGCATTCGCCTGCGCAGCGAAGGGCTGGCCTTCTCCGGCTCGTCGCTGTCGGCCGCAGGCATCATCGCCACGGTCGGCGTGTCGATGTTCCCGTTCATCCTGCCTTCCAGCATCGACCCGCGTTCCAGCCTCACCGTGTGGAATGCCTCGTCCACCGAGAGCACGCTGGGCGTGATGCTCTTCGTCACCGTGGTCTTCCTGCCGCTGATCCTGATCTACACCGGCTGGGCCCTGCGCGTGATGCGCGGCCGCGTGACCACCCAAGAGATGGCCACCCACCCGGACCGCTACTGAGGGCCCCCAGGGCCGGGCTGTGCCCGACCCGCCCCCCGAGGGGGTCAAGGAAACTTGGGGCGGCCCTGCGTTTCCTTGGCCGCTCCGGCATCACGATCCAACAAATCGAAAGGACTTTTCAAGCATGTGGTACTTCACCTGGATCCTCGGCCTCGGCCTGGCCGTCGGCTTCGGCATCCTCAACGGCATGTGGCATGAGTTTCATCTGCCGGAGGAGGAGACTCCCGCTGGCGCGTAGCGCACGGCTCAGCCAGAACGGGGAAGGGCAGTTGCTCCGCGCTTCATGGCCGTTCGCCCTGAGCCTGTCGAAGGGTTCCTGAACCCGCTCAACGTTCCTTGAACGCCTCGCGTGCTTTGAGCAAGGGTCGCAGCACGAACTCCAGCACCGTGCGTTCGCCGGTGTTGATCTCGACCGTGGCGGTCATGCCGGGGCGGACGGGCAGGGCCTTGCCGCCGGCTTCCAGGGACGAGTGGTCGACCCGCACCAGCGCGCGGAAGTAGGTGTTGTCGGGGCCGCCGTTGTTGCGTTCGGCGTCGCCCAGTGCGTCGGGGCTGATCGAGTCCACCGTGCCGCGCAGGCCGCCGTAGAGGTTGTAGTCGTAGGCGCTGAGCTTGATCTCGGCCACCTGGCCCACCTTGACGAAGCCGATCTCGCTGGGCTTGATGCGGGCCTCGACCAGCATGCGGCTGGTCAGCGGCACGATCTCCATGATCGCGGCGCCGGGGTTGACCACACCGCCCAGCGTGTTGTTGCGGATGTTCTTGACCAGCCCGACCACCGGCGACTCGATCACGGTGCGCCTGACCATGTCTTCGCGTGCCACCATCTGCTGCTCGATCTGCGCCAGGTCCGACTGCACGCGCAGCATCTCGGTGCTGGCCTCCTGGCGGAAGCGGCTGCGGCGTTCGGTGGACTGTTGCTGCATCTCGCCGATCTGGCGCCGCAGCCGCATCACCTCGACCTCGGACATCAGCCCGCGGGCCGACATGCTCTCGGCCATGTTCAGTTCCTTCTGCACCAGGCCGATGCTGCGCTGGTACGACGCCACGGCCTCGTTGAGCAGCTGCTTGCGCGCATTGAAGGCTTCGATCTCGATGCTGACCAGCTTGGGCTTGGCCGCCAGTTCGGGCGGGAAGTTCAGCGAGTTGGCGCCCGAGGCTTCGGCGCGCAGCCGCACCATGGTCGCCTGCAGGGCCAGTTGCTTGACCTCGCCTTCGTTCTGCTGGGACTCGAAGCGTGTCGGGTCCAGCCTGGCCAGCGGCTGGCCGATCTTCACTTCCGAGCCTTCCTTGACCATCAGCTCTCGCAGGATGCCGCCTTCCAGGCTGGCAATGACTTGCTCGCGGCCGTCTGGCACCACTCGTGCATCGGTGCGGGTGATCTCTTCGACCTTGGTCATGCTGGCCCAGGTGCCGGCTGCGACCACGGTGGCCAGCATCAGCCAGATGGCCGCGCCTGCGCCGGTGCGAGATTCCAGCACCTGCGCTTCGCGCACGCTGCTGAGGAACTGCACGTCGCCCGGTTTCAGGCGGCGCTGCTCGCGCTCTTCGCTCGTTTTGCGCCAGCGCTGCATGAGCGATGGCTTGGGTGGCTTGGCGCCGGGCTGCAGCGGCAGGTCGGCCGCGTGCACCAGCCCGGTCGGGTCGATGCGGCCTTCGCCGCCTTCGTCTGTCGCATGCCAGCTGCGTTTGCTCAACGACATGCTGCACCCTCAGGCCTGTCGGCCTGTCCCGCCAAGCGGGAATGCGCCCCTTCGGGCGGCCGTGCGGGGCTCATGCCGGTGCCCTACCCGCCATGCCAGGTGGCATGGCACCGGGCGCCGCTTGCGCTGCTGGCGGGCGGGCGGCGGGCGGCTGGCCCGACAGCGCTGCCAGGACCTGGCCCTTGGGGCCGTCCATCAGCACCCGGCCGCCGTCGACCACGATCAGCCGGTTGACCATTTCCAGCACCGCCGGGCGATGGGTGACGATGATCAGCGTGCGGTTGCCGACCGAGGCTTGCAGCCGCTGCAGGAATTGCACTTCGCTTTGCGCGTCCATCGAGCTGGTGGGTTCGTCCATCAGCAGGATCTGCGGTGAGGTGACCAGCGAGCGGGCCAGTGCCACCAACTGGCGTTGGCCGCCCGAGAGCAGGCCGCCGCGCTCGCCCACCGGCATGTCCCAGCCCAGCGGGTGCGAGGCGATCACGCGGTCCAGTCCGGTGAGCTGGGCCACGCCATTGAGGCGGCTCGCATCGGCCGCGGTGCGGTTCAGCAGCACGTTGTCTTTCAGCGTGCCGGCGAACAGGCGCGGGTCCTGCGTGACAAAGCCGACGCGGGCGCGGAAGTCGGCCGGGTCGATCTGGCGCAGGTCCACGCCGTCCACGTCCACCCGGCCTTCGCTGGGTTGGTAGAGGCCAGCCAGCAGCCGCAGGATGGTGGACTTGCCCGAGCCGATGCGACCGAGGATGGCCACGCGGTCACCCGGCTTGAAGCTCAGGCTGACGTTCTGCAGCACCATGGGTGCCGCGTCCTTGCCGGTGGGCGGGTAGGCGAAGCCGGCCTGGCTCAGCGCAATGCCGCCTTCGATCTTCGGCGTGGCCACATAGGCGCGTTGTTCGTCGCGTTCCAGCGGCAGCTGCATCAGCCGGTCCAGCGACTTCATCGCGGCACGCGCGCCCTGGTAGCGCACGGCCAGGCCGACCACGCTGCCCAGCGGCGCCACCGCGCGGCCGGCGAACATCACCGAGCCGATCAGCGCGCCGGCGGTGATGGTGCCGTCCTTGATCAGGTAGACGCCCCAGACCAGCATCACCAGCGTGACGGCCTGCTGAGCGGCAGAAGAAAGGTTGTTCGACCAGCTCGACAGCGCGCGGGCACGCAGCGAGGAGTTCGCCGCCTGAGCGGTGGCCGATTCGTAGCGCTGCAGGAAGCGACCTTGCGCGCCGCAGCTCTTCAGGTCTTCCAGGCCTTCCACCGCTTCGACCAGCACGCCCTGCAGGTCCACCTGGTGGCCGAGGTTGGCCTGCATGGATTTCTTCAGCGAGCCCTGGATCACGATCACCACGCCCAGGATGATGGGAATGGCCATCGCCAGCACCCAGCCCAGCGGGCCGCCGGTGATGAAGCACATGGCGACGAACATCGCGATGAACGGCAGGTCCGACAGCGTGGACAGCGTGGCCGAGGCGAAGAAGTCGCGCACGGTTTCGATCTGCGCCAGGTGGTGCGCAAACGCGCCTGAAGACGCAGGCCTGTGCTCCATGCGCACGCCCAGGGTCTGGCGGAACAGCAGCGAGCCGATGATCATGTCCGCCTTGCGGCCGGACAGGTCGATCAAATGGCTGCGCAGCTGGCGTGCGGCCAAGTCCATGCACAGCGCCAGGAAGGCGCCGCTGGCCAGGGTCCACAGCGTGACGAATGCCTGGTGGGGAATGACCTTGTCGAACACCACCGAGGTGACCATGCCGGTGACCAGCATCATCACGTTGCTGACCAGCGCGGCCATCAGCGCCGAGCGGTAGTACGGCATGAAGCGCCGCAGCGTGCCCCACAGCCAGTGGCTGCCGGACTGCAGCACCTTGTGCTCGTTCTGCCCAAGCTCCACCCGCGGTGCCACAGCCAGGGCATGGCCCAGGTACTCGCTCTTCAGCTCGGTTTCGCTGACGATGCAGGTCGCGCCCGCCGCCGCCGGCAGCACGATCTCGTAGCTGCATTCGCCCTTGCCACCCTTGGCCGGCAGGCGCTTGGTGATGACGCAGGTGTCGCCTTCGCGCAGCAGCGCCACGACCGGCATCATCAGCGCGCTGATCTGGTCCAGCGGGCGTTCGATCAGGCTGGCGTGGTAGTCCGCCTCCTGCATCACGCGCACCGCCTGGTTGGGCCGCAGCGCGCCGTCCACCGCCACGCCGGCCAGCAGCGAGGCAGCAGAGCGCGGCCTGCCGTAGTGGAAGGTGATCCAGATCAGGCTTTGCACCAGCGCGTCGTCGTCCGGGCTGACGGCCTTGGCGCCGGGCGCGGCCGAGGCTGCCGATGGCGGCAGCTCGATCGCCGGCACGGCGTCGTCCATGGAGAGCGTGATCGCTTCCGACACTGGCAATTCCCTCGTTTCAGCCATGTGCGCGCTGTGCCAGCGCCATGGTCTCGAATGCGTCTTCGATGTCCCGCACGATCTGCGGCATGTCGAACAGGGCCGAGCTGCGGCCGTGTTCGGCCAGGTAGCGCTTGTACGAAGCCACGCGCTTGGGGTTGCGGCCCAGCTGGATGGCCAGCTTCTCGTAGTCGGCGATGGACTCGGTGATCAGGTCCGGCAGGCCCACGGCGGTCAGCAGGCTGCCGGCCATGCGCGAGATGTAGCTGCGGCCCGAGCATGTCAGGATGGGCAGGCCCATCCACAGCGCGTCGCTGGCGGTGGTGCCGGCGTTGTACGGGAAGGTGTCCAGCATCAGGTCGGCCAGCTGGAAGCGGGCCAGGTAGTCCGGCGGCGCCACACGCGGCGCGAAGATCAGCCGCTTGCGGGCCACGCCGGCCGCGTCGGCCTGGCGCAGCATGTTCTCGCGTGCCCATTCGTTGTCCGCCAGCAGCCACAGCACGCTGTTCGGCACCTCGTGCAGGATGTGCATCCAGGCTGCGAACACGGGTTCGGTGAACTTGAAGTTGTTGTTGAACGAGCAGAAGACAAACGCGTCTTCCGGCAGCTCGTATTGCGCGCGCGTCGGCATCTTGCCGATCTCGCGCTGGCGGTCGCTCACCTGGTAGCAGTTCGGCAGGTAGATCGGCTTTTCGGTGTGGAAGGGCCGCAGCGCTTCGGGCATCACGAAGCGGTCGGCCAGGATCCAGTCCACGCCGGGCAGCGCGCAGGTGCCCGGGAAACCGAGGTAGCTCACCTGGATGGGCGCCGGGCGCTGGGCCAGGATGTTGGCGCGCGCGCCATTGGTCAGGCCCTGCAGGTCCACCAGCACGTCAATGCCGCAACTGGCGATCATGCGGGCGGCAGTGTGGTCGTCCACGCCGCCAATGCGGTAGTAGTGGTCGAAGCTCTTCACCAGCCGCGCGCGCAGCGGGGTGCCGTCGTCCCGGCTCCAGCTGAAGGCGAAGGTCTCGAAGCGCTCGTGGTCGTGCAGGTCCAGCAGTTCGGCCGTCAGCAGGCCCACGGCATGCATGTGCAGGTCGCCCGAGAGGTAGCCGATCTTGACCTTGCCGGTGCGCGGCGGAAAGCCGATGTGCATGGCCTTGGCCGGCGGCGCGGGCAGGCGTTCGTGCACGAAGCGTTGCGCGGCCATCAGCTGCAGCACGGGGTCGTCGCTGGCGCTGAGCATGGCCAGCGCCGAGGTGCCCACCAGCAGCTGGTTCTGCGTCACTTCGCCCACGGTCTTGTACAGCGGCCATTCACACTGCTTCTGGCGGATGTGCACATAGTGCTGCAGCACGTCGAACTGATCTGGCTTGAGCGACAAGCTGTCGCACATGTAGCGCTCGGCCACGTCGAAGCGGCGCAGCGTCTCGTTCAGGCGCGCCAGGTTGTTCAATGCGTGCAGGCGCAACGGCAGCGCGTCGGCCCCGCCGTCCTGAGTGTCTTCCAGCACGCCTTGCCACTGGGCCTGCGCTTCCTCATGCGCACCCCGGCGCTCCAGTGCATGGCCCAGGTTCAGCTTTGCCTGCGGGAAATGCGGCGACAGCGTCAGCGCCAGCTGGTAGGCGGCTTCCGCCTCCGGCAGCCGGTTCTGTGCCGCCAGCACCGTGCCGTGGTTGAAACAGGCAACGTACTTGACGGGCGAGTCGGTGTGGGCAATCCACAGCCGGTAGATCTCGGCTGCCTCGGCCATCAGCCTCTGTTCCTGCCAACGCCCGGCAAAGTCCAGCAGCTCATTGATGGGCATTTCACCGCTCTGCGCCCGCACCAATTGCGGCACGCAGGCCGCCTGGAAAGCCGGCACGGCAGGCACGGCGCCTGCCGCCTCAGGGGCAGAGGTCTCGGTCACGGGGCGCGGCAAGGTGGTCACGGTCATGTTCGGCGAGCTGATGGAAAGCTTCACCGATCGTAAGAAAGACCGCCCTGCTGTGGTGCCCGGAAATGGTGGGGGGATCGGGGGCTTCTTGGGGACTGTCTGGCGCCGCACCGCCTTGAAAAGGGATTTCTGATAAAATTCTCTGAACTATTCATGAACAATCCAAATGGCGACACTTGGCGTTCCGGCTGGCGGTGAGCTTGAGCAAAGCATCAGGCGAGCACTCAAGGGTGGCGCGAAGTCTGCGGCTGAACTTTTGGAGGCGTTGGGTGTGAGCCAACCAACGCTTTCTCGAACTATTCGTGAGATGTCGCGCGAAGTCACATCGTTTCGAATCAAGGGCGTTCGAACCCCGCAGTACGGCTTGCTCCGGCAGTTGCCACTGGGTCTCAACCCGAGGCAGCGGATCTACAAGATCCTCAGCACTGGCTCCTTCGAGCCGTTCGCCGAGCTCGAATTCCTGTCCGGTGGTGCGACGCTGGAGCGCATGGGCACGGCTGCGCGGCTGTACGAAGGGCTGCCGCCCTACATCTCATTTGCTGCGCCGTCCGGCTTTTTGGGCCGCGTCCAAGCCCAGGCGGCTTCGGCGACCGCCCAGTTTCCTGAGAGCCTGAAGGACTGGGACGACGAGCACAAACTGGCGTACCTCTTCACCCGCGCCGTGAACCAGGTGGGGAACCTGGTGTTTGGTGACGCCGCAGTGGAGCGGGAGATGAATCTCCGCAAGGCCCATGCAAGGCTTGGCGGGGACAAGGCCGAGCACTACGAGGCCGTTGCCATGGCACTCAAGGGCCATGCCCTGGGTTCCAGCGCGGGAGGGGAGCAGCCAAAGTTTCTCGCGACGCTGGAGGATGTCGAACACCTCATCGTCAAGTTTGCAAAGCTCGGGACTCGCATGGCGGATCTGCTGCCACTCGAACACCTGGCGCTGCGCTCGCTTGCGGAGGTGGGCATCCCGTCGTCCAAGACATCCTTGGTGAGCTCGGGCGACTTCGTCTTCCTGGAGATTCGTCGCTTTGACCGCATCGGTGAAACGGGGCGCGTCGGCATGCTGTCGGCGGGCGCTGTGGACGATGAGTTCTTCGGCAAGCGCGACACGTGGTCGGAATTTGCAGCCCGGTGCGAGCAGGTCAGGTACCTGTCGTCAAAGGACGTGCTCCAGGTGGACGTGATGGCCGCATTCAGTGAGCTCATTGGCAACACGGATCGCCACTTCGAGAACATCTCTTTGCTGATCGATGAGCGCGGCGAATACATAGGGATCGCGCCGGCCTACGACATCCTGCCGATGCGCTATGCGCCAATCGGTGCAGGCATTGATCCTGACCTGGTGCCCATAGAGCCAAAGGTCGGCACGGTGGGTGCCAAGCCGCAGGTGTGGGCGATGGCGGCGAAGGCGGCCCGCCGGTTCTGGATGGCGGTGCAAACCGAGCAGCTACCGGTGCCGATCTCGGATGACATGCGGATGCTGGCCGCGAAGAACCTTGACGTGGCCATCAGTTTCGTGGCACCGCTGCTGCCAGCCGGCGCATCCTGAAGGGGCGCGGCTTGGCCGGCCGCCCGTGCGCAACCACCGGCGTGGTGAACGAGCGAGTGGACGGCCAGAACCGGAAACGCTCACTCCCCTCAATACATGCCTTGCCACCTGGCGTTGAAAGCCATATGCTTTGATACATGGCACAACGTCAAACTCCCGATCCCCGCCCCACCGCCCGCGTTGGCTGGAACAATCGTTCGCAGACGGTCACGATGCCGCTGGACTTCCGGTTTCCAGAGTCGGTGCAAGAGGTGTTCATCCGGCGCGAGGGCGAGAGTGTCATCCTGACACCGAGGCCCAGCGATTGGTCCGGCTTCTTTGCCTTGGGACTCAAGGCTTCGCCAGACTTCATGGCCACCGATGAACGCATGCCGGTTCAGGAGCGATCGTTTTGACGCTTCCGGTCTACATGCTGGACACCGACACCTGCATCTTTCTCATGCGGGGCGAGATGCCTGCACTGGCCGTGAGGGTCCAGGCGGTGCCGCTGCGGCAGCAGGTGATGTCGGCGGTGACGTTCGCCGAGTTGACCTATGGCGTGCAAGCCTCGGCGGCCGCCAAGCGAAAGCAGAATCAGGCCGTGCTGGACAGCCTTGCGCGGCACCTGGCTGTGCTCGATTGGCCGCAGGCCGCAGCGCCCCACTATGCGGAGATCCGGCAGGACTTGAAGAAGCGAGGCGCCCAGCTTGGCGCGGCCGACCTGATGATTGCGGCACATGCACGCGCGATGGGCGCCATCGTCGTCACCAACAACGTCAAGGACTTTGGGCGCGTGAAAGGCGTGCGGGTCGAGAACTGGTGCAAGTAGGGCAGGAAAAGAGACGGAAAGGCGCCCAGCTTTCACTTCAGCCCCAGAAACCCCTTCACCGGTGCCACGCTCGCCGCCGGGTCTTCTTCCTGCGGCACGTGCCCCAGCCCGTCCAGCATCACCAGCTGGCTGCCCGGGATGTCGTGCGCGAAGCGCTGGGCGCTGTCCGGGGGAATCAGCTTGTCCTGCTGGCCCCAGAGGATCAGCGTGGGCAGGCGCAGGGTGGCGATCTGGGCGGCGCCTGCCCCGCGGTCGAGCTGGCGCATGCTCAGGCCCAGTGCGCGGCGGTTGCCTTCGCGCAGCGTCAGTTCATAGAAGCGCTCGACGAGTTCGGGTGTCACGCGGTCCTGGTGGGCATAGACAGCGCGCAGGCTGGCTTCGACGGCGGCGCGGGGCAGCAGGTATTCGCCCAGCTTGTTCAGCACCGGCACCTGGGCCAGCAGGAAGCCGATGGGCACCGCCTGGGACCTGAAGTCGTAGCCGGCGGAGTCGACCAGGATCAGCTTTTCGACCCGCTGCGGCGCGGCGGCGGCCACGCGCCAGGCGACCTCGCCGCCCAGCGAATTGCCGGCGATCACCACCTGCTGCAGCTTCAGCTGGTCCATCAGGTCCAGCGTGAACCTGGCCAGCGTGGCGTCGCGGTAGTCGTCAGGCGCGTACTGGCCGGTGAACGGACCCGTGAGGCCGAAGCCGGGCAGGTCGAAGCGGATCACCCGGCGTTGGCCCTTGAGCGCCTGTGTCCAGCCTTCCCATGTGTGCAGGCTGTCGCCGGTGCCGTGGATGAGCAGCAGCGGGGCGGGGTCGTCGCGTGGGCCTTCGTCGCGCAGGTGCACGAGCTGGCCCTTGACCTCGATGAATTCGGATGGCGGCAGGGCCCAATGGGCGACCAGGGTTTCGACAGCCCGGTCCGGCGCCTGCATCAAGGGCAGCGACAGCGCTGTCAGCATCAGCAAGATGCCGAACATGCGCCAGAGCACCATTTTCATGTCGCCGAAGCCTTGGTTGGCCGCCGCCCGACGGGCGTGGCCTGCAACGTCGGGTCCAGCACCTCGCGCTCGTCGAACACGAAACAGCCGCCATGCCAGTGTGGCGCACCATCGGTTTCTTCGAAGTACTTGAGGATGCCGCCTTCGAGCTGGTAGCTGTGGGCCAGGCCCAGGTCCTGCATCACCAGCGCGGCTTTTTCGCAGCGGATGCCGCCGGTGCAGTAGCTGACGATGGTCTTGTCCTGCAAGGCTTCGCGGTGCGCGGCCAGCGCGGCGGGGAAGTCGCTGAACTTCTCCAGCCGCCAGTCGATGGCCTTGTCGAACGCGCCAGCGTCCACCTCGAAGCTATTGCGGGTGTCCAGCATCACGACCTCGCGGCCGGCGTCGTCATGGCCTTCGGCCAGCCAGCGTGCCACAGTGGCCGGCGAGACGGCCGGCGCGCGGCCGCCCTGCGGACGCACGGTGGGCATGTTCATGCGGATGATCTCGCGCTTGACCTTGACCTTCAGGCGCTCGAAAGGCTGGGCCTCGCTCCAGCTTTCCTTGGCCGGCAGGTCGGCAAACCGTGGGTCGGCCCGCAGCACGGCCAGCCAGCCGTTCACCGCTTCCGCCGACCCGGCCAGGAACAGGTTGATGCCTTCCTCGGCCAGCAGCACCGTGCCTTTCAGGTCGCGGGCCTGGGCCTCGGCATGCAGGTGGTCGCGCAACGCTTCCAGGCCATCGAGGGCGACAAAACGGTAGGTGGAGATGTTGAGGATGGGCAGCGACATGGCCGTGATTTTACGAAGCGGCCAACGGTGTGTCGCTGCCCACTGGCGCCACGGCGCTGCCTGCGGGCTGTCAGTTCATGCCCAGCTGGCTGAACAGGAAGGCGAAGATGTCGGCCTGTTCGGCCACGCCGGCCGCCAGCGAGGTGCCGATGCCGTGCCCGCCATCGGCCTCCACGCGCAGCAGCACCGGCCGGCCCTCGGCCAGCGAGCCGGGGTTGGCGGCCTGCATGCGCGCGGTCATCTTGAACGACATCCAGGGCTCCACCCGGCCGTCGTGCAGGCCGGTGGTGAACAGCATGGCCGGGTAGCGGGTGCCATCCTTGACCTGGTGCAGCGGCGAGTAGGCGAGCATCGCCTTGAATTGGGCCGGGTCCTTCACGCTGCCGAACTCGGTCACGTTGAAGGCGCCGTTGGAGGTGTTCTCCACCCGCATCATGTCGTACAGGCCCACCTGCGAAACCACGGCACGGAACAGCTCTGGCCGCTGGGTGGTGACCGCGCCCATCAGCAGGCCGCCATTGCTGCCGCCCTGGATCGCCAGGCGCTCGGGCGTGGTGTAGCCCAGCTTGATCAGGGCCTCGGCGGCGCCGATCATGTCGTCGAACACGTTCTGCTTGCGCGTGAGCATGCCGCCCTGGTGCCAGGTTTCGCCGAACTCGCCGCCGCCCCGCAGGTTGGCCTGCACGTAGACGCCGCCGTGCCGCAGCCACAGCGCCACGTCGCGCTTGAAGCGCGGCTGTTCCGAGATGCCGAAACCGCCGTAGCCGGTGAGCAGCACCGGTTGCTTGCCGTCCAGCGGCGTGCCGATGCGCCGCACGATGGTCATGGGCACCTTGGTACCGTCCTTCGAGACGGCCCATTCGCGCACGGCCTCCACGCCGGGCAGGCCACCGTCCTGGGCAAACGCGGGCGGTTCGGCCAGGTCGGTGGGCTGCGGCTTGGGCTCGGCCGCGGCGCTGTCCAGGCGCAGCCAGCTGAAGGCGCGGGTGAAGCTCTGGCTGCCGATCAGCAGTTCATCGCCCTTCAGTCGAAGGCCGATCAGGTTGGTGGACGCCGCGGGCGCTGGCAGCGTGCCCAGGGGCTCACCGGCCAGCGTGTAGCGGCGCAGTTCCGTGGGGCCGCCGAGCAGGGCCTCGACGGTCAGGCGCGTAGCGCTGGCGGCAAAGGCCTCGATCACGGCTTCGCTCTCGGGGACCACGGTGGTGGCGCTGCGCAGGTCGGCAGCCGGATCGGCCAGCGACATGGCGACGATGCGCCCGCGCGGCGAGCCCTTCAAGGCCAGCCCGTAGAGCTTGCCGTCCCGGCCGAACTGCGCCGCGCGCAGTCCGTCCTCGAAGCCGGCCAGCAGGCGCCAGGCACCTTCGCTGCCGTTCTCGCCGCGGCTGCGCAGCCAGAAGGCGTGCTCGCCGCCATCGCCATTGGAGACGTCGGCCAGCAGGTGGTGGCCGTCGTCGCTGCTGGCCAGCACGGTCTCGGCAATGCGGGGGAAGTCGCGACCCAGCACGTATTCGTCGCGCTGCGCGGGCGTGCCCAGGCGGTGGAAATAGACCTGCTGGTAGAAGTTGGCGTCTGCCGGCGGCCGCTCCTGGCCTTGCGGGTAGCGGGTGTAGTAGAGGCCCTTGGCGTCCGGCGTCCAGGCCACGCTGCCGCCGGCGGTGGCGAACTGGACGCGGGGCACCAGGTCAGGCAGGGCCTTGCCGTTGTCGGTGCGATAGATGTGCAGGGCGCCATCCTCGCTGCCGTTGCGGGACAGGGACACGGCCACCAGCCTGCCGTCCGGCGAGGCCTTGAACCAGTCGATGGTGGTCTTGCCGCTCTTGTCGAGTAGGTTCGGGTCCAGCAGCACGCGCTCGCTGGCGGTTTCGGCGCTGGCATTCATCACGACCAGCAGGTCCTGGTTCTTAGGTGGCTGGCGCTTCAGGGCAAAAACCTGGCCTGCGGTCAGCTCGAAGCCGTGGCGCATGGCCTTGTTGCCGCCAATCATCTGTGCGAGTTCCTTGGCCAGCGAGGCGCGCTGGGGCAGGCCGTCCAGCACGCTGCGGGTCAGGCGCTGCTGGGCCAGGGCCCAGGCGGTGACCTCGGCGCTGGCGCCGTTTTCCAGCCAGCGGTGGTCTTCGCTGACGCTGACGCCATGGAAGGTGTCGCTGACCGGCCGCTTGGCTGTGGCCGGATATTGCGCGGCGGGCGAGGCAAAGGCGAGCGGGGTGGCAACGGCGCAGGCCAGGGCGGCGGCCAGCGCGGCGGTGCCGGCCAGGCGCGTGGCGGCCGGCCGGGCGCCCGGGGAACGGTGAAAACCAGACATGGCGAATTCAGCGTGAGCAATGAAGCGGGCCATTGTGGCGGCACTCGGTGCGTGCGATGTTTGGCTCAAGGTTTCGGTGCGGATGCCCGATGTAGCTGGGGCGACTTGATGCCGAATCGGGTGCGCGCCGCTGCGCGTGCAACCCGTCCAACCAACACCTTGGAGATGCCTGTGACCGCTTTGTATTTGACCGCGATGGGTGCGTTTGTCCTTGCCATCGTCGGCCTGTGGGACACGCTGTACGCCTTGACGCGCCGCAGCGCCTGGGAAGAGCAGCACCATGCGGTCGCCGCGCCGTTGATGGCGCTGAGCGAAGCGAAGACGGTGTTGCAGCGCGCGAAGAACCTGCCGCTTGTGCACGCCAACCGCCGCTCGCGGTCAGATCGCGCACGCGACCGCGGCGTCGAAGTCGTCGCCTGAGCCTGCATGCCGCCGCCTCTGCGGCCGCAATGCTTCACCTTGCCCGGCTGCGCCTCAGCGCCGCTTGGCAGGGCGCTCGTACTTCTGCCAGTAGCCGAACTCGTCCTGGTGGACCTCGATGTCGATTTCGGCGACGCGGGCCTGAATCGCGGCCTGGGCGTCTGCCACGCCCTTGTTGTAGATCGTCGGGCCGATCTCCTCGAGGAAAAAGCCGAGCAGCGCGCCCGCGGCAATGTTGCCGATCTTGTCGTCCATGTGCTGCTCGAAGTAGCGCTGGATCGAGGCAATGGCCTGCTCACGGACAGGCTTGTCGAGTTCGATGGGCATGGGCTGGCGCGAGAGTGGCAAAGGCGCCAGCCTAACCTGCCGACGGCGCGCCTGGCGCCGCCGGGTTTCGTCAGATCGCTTCGGCCGGCCCGAAGAACTCGTGGTGGATCTGGTCTTCCGGCACGCCGAGCGCCAGCAGCGAGCGCCGCACCTCGCGCATGAAGGGCTTGGGGCCGAGGAAATAGGCGTCCACGTCGCGGGTGCCGGCCGGCAGCCAGTCGGCCAGGCGCTGGGTGTCCAGGCGGCCGACCGCATGTGGCAGCCGCGCGCCGGGCAGCGTCTCGTCGTAGCAGTAGAAGCGCTGCAACCGCGGGTGCTGCGCGGCCAGCGTGTCCACCGTGTCGCCAAAGGCGTGCACACCGGCATGGCGGGCGCAGTGGATGAAGTGCACGGCCCGGTCCTGCGCCAGCGCAGCGTCCAGCATCGCCAGCGTGGGCGTGATGCCGACACCGCCGCTGATCAGCACCACAGGCCTGTCGCCCGGCTTCAACGTGAACTGGCCCGAGGGCGGGAACAGCGTCAGTGTGTCGCCCACCTGCAGCTGGTCGTGCAGGAAGTTCGAGGCCTTGCCATTCGGCTCGCGCTTGACGCTGATGCGGTAGTCGCGCCCGTTCGGCGCGGCCGAGAGCGAATAGGTGCGGCGGATTTCTTCGCCTTCCACGAACAGCTGCAGCCCGATGTACTGGCCTGGTTCGAAGGCGACGATGGCGCCGCCGTCTGCCGGCTCTAAGTGGAACGAGGTGATCTCGTCGCTCTCGCGCCGCTTGTCGCTCACACGGAAGAGCCGGCCGCCACGCCAGCCGCCGGGTTCCGCAGCGGCAGCGTCGTAGCGTGCACGCTCGGCAGCGATCAGGATGTCGGCCAACTGGCCGTAAGCCGCGCCCCAGGCCGCGATGACTTCGTCCGTTGCGATCTCCGCGCCCAGCACTTCGCGGATGGCGCGCAGCAGGCAGGCGCCCACCGGGCCGTAGTGCTCGGGCTGGATCTGCAGCGCCACGTGCTTGTTGACGATCTGCGCCGCCAGCCCGCCCAGCGCTTCCAGCCGGTCGATGTGCTTGGCGTACATCAGCACGCCGTTGGCCAGCGCGCGCGGCTGCGTGCCGCTGGCCTGGTGGGCCTGGTTGAACAGCGGCCGCACCTCCGGGTGTTCGGCCAGCAGGATCTTGTAGAAATGCGTGGTCAGTGCTTCCCCGCCGGTTTCCAGCAGCGGAACGGTGGCGGTGACGATCTGGCGTTGGGCTTCGGTGAGCATGGTGTTGGGTCCCTGGCGGTGATGAGTGGGCGGCATCCGCAAGCGCCGTTCCACAATGCCTGACCAGGAAAATCAGGCACTTGGCGCATGTTGCTGTCAGAATGACTCGGTGACGAAGGAGTCGTTTCGACAGCATGGAGTCAACATGACCACGCCAACGACGATGGACGCGCTGGTGCCGCTGGTGGCCGACCTCGCGCGCGAGCTGCCCGAAGGCGAGCGCTACCGGCGCCTGCTGCACGGCTTGCGGCAGCTGATCCCTTGCGACGCGATTGCGCTGCTGCGGCTGGAAGGCGAACGCCTGCAGGCGCTGGCGGTCGAAGGCCTGAGCGCCGACACGCTGGGCCGCCAGTTCCTGCCCGCCGAGCACCCGCGGCTGCAGGCCTTGCTGAACGCGCCCGGCCCGCTGCGCTTCGATGCCGACTGCGAGCTGCCGGACCCGTACGACGGCCTGGTCGAACACCAGACCGGGCCACTGCCGGTGCACGACTGCGCCGGCTGCGCCGTCAAGCTCGACGGCCAGCTTTGGGGCATGCTGACGGTGGACGCGCTCAGCGTCGGCCGCTTCGATGGCATTGAGTTGTCCGCGCTGCAGGCCTTTGCCGAACTGGCCGCGGCCACGGTTTCGGTGATCCGCCGCATGGAGGCGCTGGCGGTGCGCGCCGAGCAGGAACGGCGGCGTGCCGAGGGTTACCGCGAGGCGGCTGTGGCGGCCCGCGTGCCGCGCCGCCTGCTGGGCCAGAGCAAGCCGTTCAAGGCGCTGCTGCAGGAGATCGAACTCGTTGCGGCCAGCGAACTGCCGGTGCTGATCCACGGCGAAACCGGCGTTGGAAAGGAGCTGGTGGCGCAGGCGCTGCACGAGCGCTCGGCGCGTGCGGCCCAGCCCATGGTCAGCGTGAACTGCGCAGCACTGCCGGACACGCTGGTCGAAAGCGAACTCTTCGGCCACGTGCGCGGCGCTTTCACCGGCGCGCATGGCGACAGGCGCGGCAAGTTCGAACTGGCGCACGGCAGCACGCTGTTCCTCGACGAAGTGGCCGAGCTGCCGCTGTTGGTGCAGGCCAAGCTGCTGCGCGTGCTGCAAAGCGGCGAGCTGCAGCGCCTGGGCTCGGACCGGCCGCACCGCGTGGACGTGCGCCTCGTCGCCGCCAGCAACCGCAAGCTGGCCGACGAAGTCAAGGCCGGCCGCATGCGTGCCGACTTCTACCACCGCCTCAGCGTCTTCCCGCTGCAGGTGCCGCCACTGCGCGAGCGTGGACGAGACGTGCTGCTGCTGGCCGGCTTCTGCCTCGAAGAAAACCGCAGCCGCCTCGGCCTGGGTTCGCTGCGCCTGGAGGCAGACGCCCAGGCCGCCTTGCTCGCATATGGCTGGCCCGGCAACGTGCGCGAACTCGAACACGTGATCGCGCGAGCCGCACTGCGCGCGCTCAGTCGCCAGCCGAACAGGCCGCGCATCCTGGGCGTCGCAGCGGAAGACCTGGATTTGCCCATCGCGGCATTCGAGCCAGTGGCGGCGCAGGCTTCATCTACCGGGCCAGGAACCGAAATCTCCCCTGTCGCCAATTGGCGAGACGCGGTCGACGAGTTCCAGCGTCGCCTGCTCCAGACCACGCTGACCTCGCACGGCGGCAGGCCGGCAGCGGCTGCGCGTGCTCTGGGACTTGACCGGGCGAACCTGGCGCGACTGGCCAAGCGTTTGGGTGTGGCGACAAGTGCCGGGGGGTGAATGTTCACGCCAAGGCGAGTTGACTGGTGCGCGCATCACGATGGACAGGCCCCCGGCCATTCGAAAGGTTGACATGAGCGACGACTTCTCCGCAGATGCGAACTACCACATGCGGCTGCTTGTCGACCGGGTGCCGTCGATGCTGGCTTACTGGGATCGAGACCTGCGTTGTCGGTTCTCGAATCGTGCCTACGAGAGGTGGTTCGGTGTGAGTCCGGACCGCTTGCTCGGCACGTCCATACGCGACCTGCTGGGACCGAAGCTGTTCGCCATGAATGAGCCCCACATACAAGCAGCATTGGCGGGCGAGCGCCAGGTGTTCGAGCGGATCGTGCCCGGGCCGGGTGGCGTCCAACGCCACAGCCTGGCGGAGTACATCCCCGACCTTGTCGGCGACGAGGTGCGGGGATTTCTCGTGCAGGTCACCGAAGTCACCCAGTTGAAGGAGACCCAGGCGGCCTTGCGTCGGGAAGAGCAACTGCGTGGGCAGGTCGAAGCGCATGCCGCTGAACTCGACGCACTGCTGCGTGAGCGCACCGAGATGCTGGACGTTCTCGCACACGAGGTCAGGCAGCCATTGAACAACGCCTCTGCTGCCTTGCAGAGCGCGAAAGGCGCGCTCAGCGTCATGGGTGACCTTTTCGTCTCGGACCAGCTGGTGCGGGCGCAAGCCGTGCTGGGGCAGGTGCTCACATGCATCGACAACACCTTGGCCGTCGCGTCGCTGCTGGCGCGGCCCGAACCCATCCAGTGCGATGACACGGACATCGACACCTTGATCGCGGTTGTCGTCGCCGACATGCACGAGGCCGAGCGCAGCCGCATCCTTGTTCAGCGGGACACCACGACGCGAACGGCGCTCATGGACATGAGTCTCATGCGACTGGCCCTGCGCAATGTGGTTTCCAACGCCTTGAAGTTCAGCCCCCCCGGCACGCCGGTGCAAATCCGCATTGCCGACTCCGATGAACCTCTGGCGCTGGTGATTGACGTGTGCGACTCGGGCGCCGGGATTCATCCAGAACAGCTGCCCGGGCTGTTCGCCCGCGGCGCCCGCGGGCGCAATGCCAATGCCGGCCATGGGCTCGGGCTCTACATCGTCCGGCAGGTGATGTCGATGCATGGAGGCAGCGTCGAAATCTTGAGCACGGGAGACGCAGGCACGACCCTGAGGTTGCTCGTCGACCAGACCGGAAACGGCGCGTAGGCAGACGAAGGCCGCCAGCGCACGGCGCGCCCCGCGTCCCAGGCCTTCGCAAACCGGCAGACCCGGGATGTTCAGATCGCCTTGAGCAGCGCGCGAAAGGCGTAGCCGACACCGGACTTGGTTTGCAGCGGCACGGTCGCCGGGGTGGCGCGCTCAATGCGGCGGCGCAGCCTGAAGACGGTGGCATTCAAGCTCCCGAAGCCTTCTGCGTCGCCTGCTCGGCCCAGCTGCAGCAGCAGGGTGTCGCGTGGCACCACCTTGCCCTGTGCTTCGACAAAGCACTCGATCAGGATGCAGTCCGCGTCGCTCAGGTCAACGCGGGCGCCGTCCGGCGCAATCAACTGGCTGACCCGGCGATCCAGGCGCCACACGTTTTGCGCGGGATCCATCGCGACCGATCGCCTGCACACGGCCTCGATGGCCAGCACGATTTGCTCGAACTGAACCGGCTTGGACAGGTACATGTCAGCCCCGGCCGTGACGACCTGCTTGAAGGTGTCCGCGGCGAGCCGGCCCGAAACAACCAGCACGCCAGCGTTGGTGCGCTGCCGGATGATCTTGATCAAGTCCGTGCCGTCTACGCCTGGCAGCATCAGGTCGGTGACGTAGAAGTCATACATGTAGGGATCGGCGTGCGCGAGCAGGTCGTTGCTGTCGGCGAAAGTGCTGACGACGATGCCCTGTTCGCGCAGGTAGCGCGTCAGGCCATCCGAGTACTCCCGATCATCGTCGACCAGGGCCAGGGTCTTGGGCAGCATGTATCAGCGGAAAAAGCTCAGAACAGCAGTCATTCGATCACAACCGCCTGGCTGGTGGCCCTGAGAGTCGGTGTGCAAAATCACCGCATATTCATGTGATGCGAATAAATTCGCTCACGGAGACTGTCATTCGTGCCGATAGCGCGACATGGCCAATTGCAGACAGATCCAAGCCGTCTCGGTGCGCAGGGTTGAGCTCGGCCTGACACGTTGAATAAGACCCAGAGGTAAATCCATGAAGTTCGAGAACATGACCATCCGTGCCAAGCTCACCGCAGCCTTCGGAGTCCTGGCAGTGCTGGTTGTGCTGGTTGCGGGGCTCTCGCTGAAGTTCCTGGCCGACGCAAACGACCGCTTCACAACCCTCATCCGCGGCGTGAATGCGCGCGCCTTGGTGGCCGCCAGCGTCCGCAACGCGGTCGATCGCCGAGCCGTCGCGGTGCGCAATCTGGTGCTCGTCAGCAAGCCTGGGGAGCTGGCCGCAGAAAAGGCGGCTGCCTTGCAAGCCCATGAGGATGTGCAGACGCGCCTGACCAAGCTCAAGGAGATGGCGCAGTTGCCCGGCGTGACGGAGGAAGCGCGACGGCTGATCGGGGGCATCGATCAGGTCGAGCAGGCCTATTCACCCATCGCGGTGGCCATCGTCAAGCTGGCGGTGGACGGCAAGCGCGACGAGGCGATTGCGAAGATGAATGACGAATGCCGTCCGCAGCTCGCGGCCCTGATCAAGGCTTCCGATGCCTATCAATCATCCACCGCGAGCCAGGAAGAGGGGCAGGTCGCGGAGGTGGCGCAAGCGTATGCCGACCAGAGGAAACTGTTGATCCTGGCCTGCCTGCTGGCCGTCGGCGCAGCGGGGCTTGCGGGTTACCTGATCGTGCGCAGCCTCACTCGCGCCTTGGGTGCCGAGCCGGCGCAACTTGGCGCTGCGGCGCAGCGAGTCGCCGAAGGCGAACTCTCTTCTTTGCCGGGGGGAGAAGACGCACCCGCCGGCAGCGTGCTGGCGTCGCTCAGCGCCATGCAATCCAGCCTCTCCAGCATCGTCGGCGAAGTCCGGGGGGCCTCGGAGTCCATCGCAACGGGCTCGGCGGAGATTGCCATGGGCAATGCGGACCTCAGCCAGCGCACCGAAGAGCAGGCCAGCGCCCTGCAGCAGACCGCGGCCACCATGGACCAGCTCGGCACCACGGTGCGAAACAACGCCGACAGCGCCAAGCATGCCAACCAGCTTGCCACTGGCGCCAGCGAGGTGGCGATGAAAGGCGGGGACGTGGTGTCCCGCGTCGTCGGCACCATGAAGGGCATCAATGACAGCAGCAAGCGCATCGCCGACATCATCGGCGTCATCGACGGGATTGCGTTCCAGACGAATATCCTGGCGCTGAATGCCGCCGTCGAAGCTGCGCGGGCCGGCGAGCAAGGGCGTGGTTTTGCAGTCGTTGCCAGCGAGGTTCGCAGCCTTGCCCAACGCAGCGCTGCCGCCGCCAAGGAAATCAAGGGCCTGATCAACAGCAGCGTCGAGCAGGTCGAGCATGGCAGCGCGCTGGTGGATGAGGCCGGGCGAACCATGGAAGAGATCGTTGGCGCGATCCGGCGTGTGAGCGACATCGTCGCCGAGATCAGCGCTGCCAGCAGCGAGCAGAGCTCCGGCGTCTCCCAGGTGGGCCAGGCCATCTCGCAGATGGACCAGGTGACCCAGCAGAACGCCGCCCTTGTCGAGGAAAGCGCAGCCGCCGCGGAAAGCCTGCGGCAGCAGGCGCAGCGGCTGGTGAGTTCGGTCTCGGTCTTCAGTCTGTCGTCCCAGCCAGCCTCGACGATCAGTGCAGGCCCAAGGCCTGTTGCATCGAAGGCTGCGCCAGCAGCCAAGGCAGGCAGCAAATCACCCAAAGCGCCGAGCCGCCCGGCGCCCGGCAAGACCATGGCAGTCACCGGCCATGAGGAATGGGCGTCCTTCTAATCGTTGGCGGTTGGCGGTCCTAGTGCAGTGGGAGAGTGGGACAGGGGAGTCGCACATCTCCTGAAGGCCGTCGTTTTCGTGCGCTACCCCGGAAGCTGACACTTACGGCGAGCGAGCCTTCGTCCACATCATGTCGGCCATTGCCGGATCGCGAGGCCACGAACAGGGGGCAGGGCCCCGCGCCCACCACCCTACACTCGGCGCAACTCACGCCGGGGGGCTGTGCATGAAGACCCGATCTGTCTTGGCCGCTGCCGTGCTGGCACTGCAGGTGAGTGCAGCGGTCGCGCACGAGCCTGTGGTGCCAGCACCTGCAGCGCCTGCAGAACCTGGCACTGGCCCGGCCAGCGTGGGCGTGGTGAAGTTCGCCAACTCCGGCGCGCCCGCGGCGCAAGCCGACTTCACCTACGGCCTCGCGCAGCTGCACAACTTCCAGTACCCGGCCGCCGCTGCCGCCTTCCGGCGTGCGCAGGTGGTGGACCCGGGTTTCGCCATGGCCTACTGGGGCGAGGCCATGACCTACAACCACCCGGTGTGGATGCAGCAGGACGCTGCTGCCGCCCGCGCCGTGCTGGCCAGGCTGGGGCCGGACCGCGCGACTCGCGTGGCCAAGGGCCAGACCGAGCGCGAGCGCGCCTACCTGGACGCTGTAGAAATCCTCTACGCCGAGACGGGCGACAAGTTCGAGCGCGACAAGCGCTACGCCCTGGCCATGCAACGCCTGCACGAGCGCTGGCCCGACGACATCGACGCCACCGCTTTCTACGCGCTTTCGCTGCTCGGCACCGCACATGCCGGACGCGACGTGGCGACCTACATGAAGTCCTTTGCGCTGCTGGACGATCTGTTCCGGCAGTACCCGCAGCACCCTGGCATCACGCACTACCTGATCCACTCGGTGGACGACGCGGCGCACGCGCCGCTAGGCCTGCAGGCGGCACGCGCCTATGGCGAGATCGCGCCGGAGTCCTCGCACGCGCTGCACATGAGCTCGCACATCTACCTGGCCCTGGGCCTGTGGGACGAGGTGGTGGCCGCGAATGAGCGCTCGCTCGCGGTGGCCTCGCGCCGCAGCGGCATGCGGGGGGTGATGCCCATCGCCTGTGGCCACGGTCCGATCTGGCTCAACTACGGTTACCTGCAGCAAGGTCGGTATGCCGACGCGAAGCGCGTGCTGGCCGAATGCCTGGCGCTGGGGCGGCAGCATCCCGGCGGCGGCGCGGCCGGCGAGTTCAACCCCGAAGCCTCGCCCGTCGGCGCCTTCTACATCATGCGGCTGCGCTACCTGCTGGACGCGCCGGCCGATGCCGAGGTCATGGGCTGGACACCCGCCGCCGGCAACCTGCCGTATGCCGAGTTCCTGCGCGACTATGGCGATGCCATCCTCGCCGTGCGCAAGCAGGCCGCCGGCGAGTTCGCTGCGGCTGCCACGCGGGCACGCGCCAGCGCCGCGCGGCTGCGCGCCGAGATCGACCAGGCGGCCATGCCCGCGGATGACGCTTTTCGCCGCGTGCTCGCCATCCAGCTCGGCCAACTGGAAGCCGCCGCGCCACTGCTGGCCGGCCAGCGCGCCGTGGGCCTGGCGCAGCTGGAAGCCGTCGCGCGGGAGGAGGATGCATTGCCAGCCGCCTTCGGCCCGCCCCAGGTCGACGAGCCCACGCGCGAACTGCTGGGCCGCCTGCTGGCCGCTTCCGACCCTGTCCAGGCCCGCCAGCAGTTCGAGCGCGCGCTGGCGCTCAACCCCGGCCGTGTGGACGCCAGGCGCGGCCTGCTGGCGGCCACCCGCGCGCTGGGCGACAGCGCGGAAGCAGATGCGATCGAGGCGCAGCTGAACGATGCGCTGCGGCGGGCGGATGCAAGGTCTGGCGCGGCGCGCTGAACGCCTTTCCGCATCGGCATTTACGCTTGTTCACAGCTGGCGAAGCGCCTGCCTTCTACCATCAACGCGGTTCTCGATGATGTATCGACCGGGTTGGCGCATGGACATTCCAAAGGGATATGCCATGGCCACCGCAGAGTGGTCACGTCGGGCAGCGCTTTTCAATGTGAGCAAGTCCCTTGCCGGGCTGAAGCTCGAACGAGGGAGATCTCATGAGGGAAGACAGACCCAGGCCGACGTGCGCGCCGAGTCCGGCTGGCGAGCGCCTTCGCGCCGTCCGGCCCGCCATGCGCATCGCAGGCGCCGCAGCGGCCGGCTTGATATTCAGTTCGTGCGGTGGAAGCTCTTCGTCCACAACCGACACGGGTGCCGTCGCGACCTTGCCGGCCCAGGCGTCTGCGAGTCGCTCGGTGCAGGCCGCCCAGGGGGGCGGCGAGCGTTCCGCCTCCGCATTCGAGGCCGCCACTGCAACAGTGGAGTGGACCTGGCTGGCGAACGAGAACGAGTCCTTCAAGGTGAAGGGCAAGCAGGTCGTGCGCTATGGCCTGGACAAGAGCTGGGTGAAGAAAACGATGAAAGGCGCGGGCACTTGCTCGACCGCCTTCTTCGGCGTGGACCCGGCGCCCGGCAAAGCCAAGCACTGTGAGCTGAAGGTCGTTCCCCCACCACCGCCTCCTCCACCGCCCCCTCCGCCGCCAGTGGTCTATGTCAATCCGGCCTTGATCCCTGCGGTGAACCAGAACCCGGTGGGAGGCTGGTCGCAGGACATGCTGCTGCCCACCACCGAGGTGGCGCCTCCCTCCGACATTGGCGCATTCCGCACGGGTTGCCAGGTGTCGAAATACGCCTTCGACGATCCGATCGTGTTTCCGGGCCAACCCGGCAAGAGCCACCTGCACACCTTCTTCGGCAATACCGGGGTCAATGCCAGCAGCACGGCCGACAGCCTGGCCACCACCGGCAACAGCACCTGCCGGGGTGGAACCATCAATCGCAGTGCCTACTGGGTGCCCAGCATGGTCGACACGCGCACCGGAGCGCCGTTGGCGCCCATGTTCGAATCGAACTTCTATTACAAGACCGGCTATGCCTTGCCGCCCAGCGCCATCACCGCAATGCCTGCCGGCCTGCGCATGATTGCTGGCGATTCCAAGGGAACTCCCGAAGCGCCCAGCGCGGCGGTGATGTACGCCTGTGTCTGGGACGGTGGCAATGGCGACTGGCAAAACAGCATTCCGACCGACTGCCCCGTCGTCGGCACTTCCTGGCTGATCATGGCCATCGACTTTCCGCAATGCTGGGACGGTGTCAATCTCGACGCGCCGGATCACATCAGCCACATGGCTGAGCCAGTGAACGTGAAGGCCAACAACACCGGCAATTGCCCCAGCTCGCATCCGGTGGCCATTCCGCAGATCTCGTTCCAGGTGCTCTATCAACTGAAAGCCGCGGGTGAAACCAAGTATTGGCGGCTGGCGAGTGACAACTACGACCTGACCAAGCCGGCAGGCTATTCCGGCCACGGCGACTGGTTCAACGGCTGGAAGCCGGAGATCGTCGATGTCTGGGTGAAGAACTGTGACCGTGCCCAGCGCGATTGCCATTCGCACCTGCTTGGCGATGGCCGCATGATGGTCATTCCCTGAGAAGCTGTGCAAGCCTTTCGGCCTGGGCGATCAGGCTTCAAACGCATGCTCTGGCTGGGCTGCGGCGCAGCGGCGCTGCTGGCTTGCTGGCAAGGCGCCAGGTGGGCCATGCCGCTGCCGGGCGCAGGTGCGGCGGCAGCCGAAGCTGCGATGGCGGAAGTGCTGGCCGAACCCAGCGCCCTGCGCTGCAGCGACAGCAACGCCAAGGGCACCGGCCTGCAGGCCGACTATTTTGCAGGTGACGCCTTGAACGGCCAGCCACTGCTGTCTCGCCTGGAACCCACGGTTGAATTCGAGCTTGCAACAGATTGGCCCACAGCGGCGGCCCGGCCCCGCTCGGCGCGCTGGCAAGGATGGATCAAGGCGCCGCTCAAGGGCCTCTACCATTTCCATGCCTTGCCCGGCAGCACCGTCATCGTCGCTGGCCAATGGATGATGGGCGGCCAGGCAGTGCCGGACGCCGCGATCGAGCTTCAGCCTGGCCGCTTCTACCCGATTGAGATGCGGGCTGATCTGTCCACAAGTGTTGCTGCGCGGCTCGAATGGACAGCGCCGCATGGACTTCGCTATGTCGTGCCACGGGCGCTGCTGTTTCCGCCAAGTCCAAAGGTGGCGGGCGCATGAGACAGCCCGTGTCGACGACCTGTGCCATGCGTGCCGAGCGCCGGGCTGCCAGTGATTCACCGCACGCTCACGCTGCCGCGCTTCCACGCCGGATCCTGCCAGCGCTGGAACATTGCCAGGTACGTATTCAGCCCCCTCACGAGGAAGTTAAGCGAGCAAGGGATGTTCACGGGCGCAGGGGTGCCAAGCGCGAAGGCCATCAACCTGAAGGCGCGATCTGCGGTGGCGGTGGCAGCAGACTTGGGTGGGGAGCCTTGTCGATCCAGGCGATGACCGCCTGATGCATGTAGGCTAGCAAGTCGCGGCCTTGCCTGCGGCAGGTTTCGACGACGCTGAAGCCACGCGCGATGAACTCGTCGCCGCGCTTGGAGCGGGTCGGCCCGGAGATCTTGCGCTTGAGCACGATGGACCTGATCGACCGTTCGGCCTCATTGTTGGTCGGCGGCACGGCCGGGTTGCCCACGAAGCCCCACAGCGCCGGCCAGAGCTTGAGCAGGTTCTGGCAGGTGGCCTGCGTGCGAGGGCAACCGGTCTGTTCGACCCCTCGGGTCAAGGCGGTGTGAACGCGGCGCTGCAGGGCCTCGAACTGCGCGCCGGCCTTGCCCCGCTCGCGCCAGCGAAACAGCACAAAGCCCAGCCCGAGCAAGCGGCGCCCGATCTGCCTTGCCAAGCCCTGGCGCTGGCCGATCCGGTTGAAGTCTCGCAGCAGGTGCGCCCAGCAGACTTGCCGCCGCTGCGGATCGATGAACGCATAGCCCGCATACCGGTCCGACACGACGATGCCGCCAGGCTCGCGTCCGATCAGCTCATGGATCACATACCGGGCGCGCGAGGGCAAGATGTTGAAGACGGCCAAGGTGGGGTGCACCGCAGCCCAGACCCAGTTGGTCTGGCCTTCTCGCGGGTAGCGCGTCTCGTCCATGTGCACCAGCGGCGCCTTGGCCAGTGACCCGATGGCCTCATGCACCGGCGCCTTGAGCGCTTGGGCCACCTTGCCATGGGCCTGCGAGATGGTGCCCACGCTGAAGTCCAGCCCCATCATCTGCGCCAGCAAGTCACGGATCTTGAACTGCGTCAGGTGGTGGCGGGTGCCCAGCGTACCGATGATGGCCAGCGCGCGCGGGCCGATCTGTCCGCTGGGCACGCCGGCCGGCAAGGGCGCGCGATGCAGCTTGCCGCAGCCCGAACACACGCCGCTGTACAGCTGGTACTCCTGGACATCGGCCACCGCGGGCGGAATGTCGAACACCTGGTGGCGATACGGCTTGCCCCGCACGGCCACCGCCTCACCGCACTCGCACTGCGGCGGTGGCACGCACTGGTGCAGCCCATTGACCTCGGTCTCCGGCAGCAAGGCACGGTAGGTGCCGGGGTGGCCCTTTTGCGCGCCACGCTTGCGTCCACTGGCGCGGCGCTGCGCTCGGTTGGCGCCTCCCGGGCCGTCTGAGGACGGCGGCTTCGATGAATTGTGCGAGTCCAGCTTCAGCCGCTCGGCCAGCAGCGCCACGGCCTGCCTCAACTCGGCCAGTTCCAGGGCCTGCTGCGCGATGATCTCGTGACACTGCGCCAAGGTCGCCGGCTTGACGCCCTCGACCTCACTCGGGGTGCTCGGAGTGATTGCCATGAGGTCGCAGTGTTCCAGTCAAATCAGCAGCTTACAAGAGGCAATTTAAGTCCATTCGTCAGGTTCACCGCTGCTGCACCCTCCGGGTGGCGGCCTGAGGAGGGCTGAATACGTATCTGGCCGACTTGTCCAGGTCGAGCCCGCCCAGACGGCTGACTTTGAAGCTGCGCGTTGCGCGGCCTTCGGCCGGCTTGGTGTCGAGTTGTTCGCTGCCGCCAGCAGTCGAGCGCCAACCCGTGGGCGCACGGATTGCGAAAACGGTGCTCAGCGCGCCCGTTGCGGCGTGGTGCAGCTCGGTGCGCAGCCGAGCAAGCAGCGTTCCAATTCCACCATGAACCAAAACCACCCTTTGCGCGGCCTCAGCGGGCATGTTCAGGGCCACCGCGCAAGACAAATTCGGGATGAGTATTGAGATCACGGATTCAGGAATAAATATCAGCGTATTGCCTCAACCTTGGTCACAGGCCCCCATCCCGTAGATTGAGAGTAGGATGATTTAAGGAATAAAAATTTCTTCCCGTGCGGGATTGATGATAAGCGCGAGGCGCCGAAATATATCTCTACAGGTTTATAGGGGCAACTATCGCAAAAGATGGAGTCCCCATCGCTGCTGTTGCTCATGTTTAGCTCCGAGTAAATGGTGGCAGAAATATCAAGCAACTGGACTTGTTTGGGGCTGGTCTGAATCTCTCCGCTCTGGGCTGGGCGCTTGGATAGGATTAGTGGACGCAATCTGCGCATGACACCTGGTGTATCAAATGTTTCGTTAGTGGTTATCGCATTTTCAACATCGATAGGTACCTCCTTGGCGAAGGGGCCTGGATCAGAATTGACTGAATCGAATCCATGATCACTGTGTATTAGTATGAGGGAGTTATCGAAATTCTTTGCTTCCGCAATTGCTTGTAATATTCTGACCATCTGTAGGGTTGCGCATTTTGTTTGATCGTCATAACTCGTCGCCACCTCCTGTGTAACGGCGCATTGGGAATTTAGGAGAAATGGAGGGTGGGGAAGAATCAAATGCATATAAATATAATTGCCGGCCCGGTTTCTATTTTTCTCGTCCTTAATAAACTGATCGATTAAGGGAATGGACGCGGATTTATACTTGTGATACGACGAGTTGACGAAAATAGCCTCTAGCTTTCGTCGCGTCCATCTTTTTATGGGTATCGGGGTCAGCCGGACGGCAGAAACCAGTAGCAATGTTTGCAAGTGCTGGATGCGAGGGTTAATCCCCGCAAGCTCCATACTGGTGACAACATGCTGTGCACTGGGAAATGACCAATAGCGAGCTTTATCTGGGATGTACAAGGAGATGTTGAACCCGTTTTCTCTCAGGCGACTTCTGAATCCCCCGTACCTTGCTTTTTCCTGATATTCATAATAATTACCACCTCGAAATCCGACCCCTTGAAAGAAACTGGGTAAAGAGGCGTCTGTGCCTGTTTCGTTAGCATAGCTATTTTCGAAAAATGTAAACCCTGAAAATTCGTTTTTAATGTTAAGATTTCTGATCGTTTTAGAAAATTCAAGACCGGAGAATCCATCAAATACTATTTCATATATATTTCCTTTAAACTTGACTTGATGGATTGATTTATCACTGTTGATGATTGATTCTGCGTGAGGGGCATGGATTGAAGCTAACTGAATGCATGATGTTGCGGTTATGGCGCAGGTTAATAAAAAACCATAATTTTTACTGCTCAATATGGGGGTGAAGTATGAGATTAGGACAATTGCGGTTGCGAGGCAGGCTTGCCCTATGGTCTCAGTTTTTGATATTTTAATTTGGCTATTTCCATCAATGGGGCCCCATTGGGTTGTAAATAGTGCGTCAGAGAGGAGTATGAATACGCCGATGGTAAGCATGAATTTAATGTATCTGTTGCTGAGTTGGCCACAGATGCTTGTGATAAACAGGATGATCCAGCCTATGATTGCAATTGCCATGAAAGGTAGCAGGATAAAGGTATCCCATTCGAACTCATACGCATTCGATGAGAAAATGGTAATTGGGATGCAAAAAAAGGAGATAAAAATTGGTAAGGCGCTCGCGGTGGCATTTCTTGCATGAACCAAGTGATAATTGATTGTCATATTGTTTAATCGAGTGTTGGGTGTGTGGGTTGGTCTATGAGTCGTCATTCATCTCGACGATTTTCATTTCTTTCCATATATTTAGTGCAAGCATTGCACCGGCATTTCTGCTTCATTCTGTCTCCTGATTAGTCACGAGTCTCAGCTTGTTGGCGGATATCCCGCTCACTCAGTCGACGCCCGCGGGCCACATGTCTGAGCACGTCACTAAGCAACCCATGCAGGTCAAACCGACGTTTGAAACGGTAGTTGAAGGCGCCCAGATAGTGAGATGCGTGCTTGGCGAACCGAATGGCCTTGTGGGGCGCCGTTGATGGCTGTCTTGAGGTTGCACAGCATCGTGTTGACCCACTTGAGAATTTCCATCTCCCGCGGCTTGCGCTGGCCCACCACGATGAACGAGTGCGCGCAGCCCGCATCGATCACCCCGGCAAAGCAGCTGAGCCCGTCGCTGAGCATGCGCCGGGCCTAAGGTTCCAGCCCGCCCACTGCGCGACGGCCTACCGGGTGAAGCCGCCCAAGGCCGAGATCCTAGCTCGCACCGGGTTGCCCTGGTCATTGAGCGAGACCGCCGCCAGGATAGGCACCCTGGTGGGCGAGCTCCGCCCGCCAGGGTCAGGATGTTCTCCACCAAGATAGGCATCATCAAGCAGCACCTGGCCTTGCGGCGGCACCTGGGCGTCCGCCCGGGAAATCGTGTCCGTCAACTTGTGCTGCACCAACCAGGCGGTGCGGCAACTCACCCCCAGGTAGCGCTTCAAGGCCAGGGCCGACAAGCCTGTCTTGGCCTGGCTGATCAGCATCGCCAGAAACCAGGTCCTCAGTGGCAGTTTGGTGCCTTCCAGCACCGTGCCAGCGGTCGGCGAAGTCTGGTGCCGGCAGGCGCCGCACTGCAGCAACAGTGCGGCTGCCATGGCGAACGCGGTAGTGCCCCGTCCAGTCACAGGCTGGGCAATGAAAGCCGGTGGGCCAGCGCGCCTTCTCCAGCGCCAACGCGCATTGCACCTCGGTGCCAAAGTCCTGCATGAACTCGTGCAGCGACATGCCTTGCTGGAACTGAACTCGGTTCATCGCCATCACGATCTCCTGGGCTGCGAATCTGTTCAGGCTACGCAGCCACGGGCTCACAGGATGCGCCAGGATGAGGGGCATGACTAATCAGGTATCATTATAGCGATCACATTCGGCTGCGCGTATTTTGGTACCTTCATCATGCGCGCGATGCGAATTGGGAGGGACTGACGGAAAAGTGAACATTCGACCTGCTCGATCAACGTCATTGCTGATATCCGGCGTAATCGTCCTTTGGCGGGAGAGGTGGTTTGTATGATATTCATCAAAGGTCGTGTCAAGTTCATTGGTTTTTTGACCCTGACCTGCGTAGCGGCGGTAGTAATGGGCGGTTGGAAAGTCTACACACATCGTCTGAAGACGAGCCAGCAAACTTTATGGGACGACCATTCTGCAGTCAAGTGGGGCGTCGAGTTTGTGAAGGTCGGTATAGACAGCAGTTTCGACGGAAATTCGCAACCAGCCTATTTCTTAGCCGCCGCGGGTGGGCCGAAACCATTGCTTGTCAGCCTTCATACTTGGAGTGGCAGCTACGATCAGCGAGATCCGCTGGCTACGCTTGCGTACAAAGCGGGGTGGAATTATGTACACCCGCATCTGCGAGGACCGAACATGAACAAGGATGCCTGCCTAAGCGACAAGGTCATAGCTGATGTTGATGACGCGATCGGCTACGCGATGCAGCAAGGTTCCGTTGATGAACACAATGTCTTCGTCATCGGTGTTTCGGGTGGCGGCTACATAGCACTTGGTTCTTATTTGAAGACGCGAGCCACGGTCAAAGCTTTTCTGGCTTGGGCACCGATCAGCGATCTATCTGCCTGGTACCGCGAGTCCAGCGGCCAGAAGTCCCGCTACGCGGCGGACATTCTCAATTGCACGTCGGATGGTAGGTCTTTTGACAAGGCATTGGCGCAACAACGCTCACCAATGTACTGGGATGTGAAACCCAATCCAGCAACGCTTTTGGAGATCTATGCCGGCATTGAGGATGGTTACAGCGGCAGCGTGCCGATCACCCATTCGATCCAGTTCTTCAACCGAATGGCGAATGCGCTCGGATCGACTGACAGCCAAGTGAGCCAAGCCGACACGATCCGACTGCTGTCGCGTAGCGTGAGTAGGTCAGGTGTGTGGAACATGGCAGCGCCCAGCATCGGTGGACGGCAGGTCTTCTATCGACGAGAGACCGGCCCAGTTTCGCTGACGATTTTTCAGGGTGGCCATGAGATGCTGGCGGATTACGCTTTCTTCCGCATGCAGGAGTTGGCTGGGGAGCGTTCGCCGGAACTGCCGATGGGGTTGCACTGATGTTGCCTTAGCGCAAGCTCACACTCTGGCGCTTCCACTGCGGGTCCTGCCAACGCTGGAATGCAGCGAGGATCTGCGGGCTGCTGGCGCTCTTGTCGACTTCCAGGTTGCTTAGGCGCGTAACTTCGAAGCGGCGGATGTTGCGTGGGCCGAGCGTGCTAGTGTTGGCGGCGCTGTTGTCGGTACGGGTCTCGCGGGCGACCAGCAACTTGGGCTCGGGCTCTGCCGTCCATCCGGCGGCTTCGATGTAGCCCAGGTCGCTGCCCAGTGGGTTGCCGGCGGCGGGCGGCAGCACGTCCAGCGTCCAGCCGCCTTCCGCGTCCGCGCTGCTGCGCATCACCCAGAGTTCGCGCCAGCCGGCGAGCGGCTGCACGGCCAGCGTGGCGGCCTTGCCGTCGCGGCTGATGCTGGTGGAGGCCAGCCAGGCGACGCCGAAGCTGCAGCGGCGCAACAGGGGGTGCGTGGCGTCGTGGCGCGCGTCGGTCAACAGCACGCAGGTTTCACCAGTGCGGCCGGGTTTGGTGCTGAGCTGTGGGCGATCGTTGGCGGTTGCAACAGCAATTGGCGGCAGCGGCGGTTCGGCGGCCCAGCGGGACGCGCCAACGCGGATCGCGGCTTCCTGGTAGTCAAGTTGGTCATCGTCGCTCAGCTCGGTCTTGACGACGCCAGCGAGCGTGTCCAGCGCGCGTTGGCCTGCTGCCTGCGAAGCGTCGCCGCGGCGGGCTTGCTGGAAGGCCAGCGTGGCCCACACGCCGGCGCTGCGCATGCGCAGGCGGTTGCGGGTCTGCTCAGGCAGGGCGGTCCAGTCTGCGGGCGTGAGGCGGTTCAGCACGTCGCCGCGCCAGCGGTCCAGCGCTTCGCGGGCGGTGGCGGTGAGCGCGGGGTCAATGCAGTCTTCGCGGGTGAGCGCCAGCGCGGCGCGGGCGCGCTGGGCGGGCGTGGCACCTGGCATGGCCAGCACGCGGCGGAAGGCTTCGCCGTCGTAGCAGAGCTGCACCTGGCCGTCCTGCTCGAAGCTGGCGATCTTCACGCCGTAGCTGGCCACGCCTTCGAGGTGGGCGGCGAGCTTGTTGTCGGTGGTGTTGGCAGCATTGCGGGCCGAGGCGCGGCGCGCCAGGCGCTCGGCCAGCGTGCCCAGCGCGTCGAAGGGTTCGGCCTTGAGCTGCTTGGCCGGCACGGCTTGCAGGTAGGCCGCGGCATAGGCCACGCCCAGCGCCTCGGCGGCGGGCGTGTCGCGCACGAAGCGCAGCACGGCCAGCAGCTCAGGCGCGTCGGCCTCTGTGGTGCCGATGCGGCGCACGCTGCTGGCGCGCACGTAGCCGGCGCGCTCGCGGCGGTGGTCATACACCTGCAAATAGTCCAGCTTCTCGCCGCGCACTTCCAACAGGTCGCCCTGCCAGAGCTGGGCCTGCTGCAGCGCGCTGTCTTTCGGGCCGGCGCGCAGCGAGGTGTTGTCCAGCGAGACGATGGCAAGCGGTGCGCCAGCTTCGGCTGACGGCAGCGGCGCCGCATCCGCCTGGGCCGGCACCATGGCCGCGGCGATCAGCAGCGCGGCGCTGGCCAGGGCGCCGGCCAGCGTGCCCAGCGTTACCGCGGACAGGCACAGGTTGCGCCGGTTCATTGCGCTTCCCCAGCTTCTTGCGGCTGCTGCGGCGCAACCGCCGCGGTGCGCTGCATGCCACCCACCAGCGCGCTGCCGATGAAGTCGCCGTTGGCCGGCGGGGGCGCGATGATGACCTGGATCTTGTCGCTCAGCTTGTCGGCCAGGGTCTTCTGGATCAGCAGCGGGTGGCGGGTGATCAGCGCGCCTTCCTTGGCCATTTGCTCGGCATTGGCCTGGCCGACCTTCTGCAGGCGGTAGACCTCGGCATCGGCCAGCTTCTGGCGAGAATCGGCCTCGCCCTGGCTTTCGATGCGGCGCGCCTGGGCATTCGCTTCCGCGCCCTTGATGCGGGTTTGCTTGTCGGCCTCAGCTTCCAGCGAGCGCTGCTCGATCTGCTTCTGCTTGAACGGCAGCACGTGTTTCATCGCCTCTTCCTGGGCCTGTGCGGCGATCAGGGTTTCGCGGGCGCTGGCCTCGGCGTTCTTCTCGCGGCGCACCTTTTGCGCCTCGGCTTCAAGCGCCGTCTGCTGCACTTCCTTTTCCTTCAGCTGCAGCGTGTACTGCATCTTCTCGGTGGCCAGTTCCTCGGCCAGCAGGCGGTCCATGCCGGCGCGGTAGTCGGGCGGCAAATCGACCTTGCCCATCTGCACGCTGCGCAACAGGATGCCGTCGGCCGCCAGGCGCGGGCGCAGCTCGGCTTCGATCTGCTGCTGGATCTCGGCGCGGCGGCTGGAGAAGATCTCGCGCACCGTGTAGCGGGTGAAGACCTTGAAGATCACGCCTTGCACCGCCGGTTGCACCACGTCCTTGCCGAGGTCCGCGGGAAGGTCGCGGCTCATCGCAGCCACGCGGGCCGGGTCCAATGCGTAGCGCACCGAGAGGTCCACACCCAGCGACAGGCCTTCGACCGACTGGAAGGGCGCGGCGCCGTTGGCCGTGGCGCTGTCCGCCGGGCGATAGACCTGGTCGCGCAGCGGGTAGCGGTGCAGCTCGTGCAGGCCGGGGATGAGGAACACGGTGCCGGCGCTGGCGGCGGTGGCGCCGCCGGTCAGCACATTGGTGCGCACCGCCAGTTCGCCAGGGGCGACCGTCTGCACCGGCGGATGCTTCACCAGCGCGTAGCCCGCCAGCCCAATGCCTGCCAGCAGGACCAGGCCGGTGCGGGCCGCGAAGACGCGGCCGGCGCCGGCCGAGGTGACGCGGGCCAGGCCGCGGCCGGTGCGCGACAAGGCGCTGCGCACAGCCTGGGCCAGGGAGGAGAGGCGGGGGTTCATGTGGGGCTCCGTTCAAATGGTGTGGAAGTCATTCTTCGGAAATGGCCCGGAAGGCGACAGCGGTGGCGCGGGGCGTCTTTGCTCGGCGGCGTGAGCCTGGTTTCCGGCCGCGGAAGAAACCTTCACGTGGCTGGCCAGGGCGGCCCCGGATAATCCGCGGCCAGCAGGAGGAACCAGCGCAATGGCCAGTGCAGCAAACCCGCCCCGGGTGGCGGTGATCGAGGACGACCAGCCCACCAGCCAGCAGCTGCGCGGCTGGATCGAAGCGGCGCGGCCAGGCATCGTGGTGGACCAGTGGTTCAACCGCGACGACGCCGAGGCGGCGCTGGCCCGCGAGCGTTATGACCTGGTGGTGCTGGACATCGAGCTGGGCCGCGAGCGCAATGCCGGCGTGGCCATCATCAACGCGATCAACAAGCAGCACGCAGGCACGCCGGTGCTGGTGGTCTCAGCCATGCCGGCTGCCATCTACCGCAGCATCATGAAGGCGCTGGACGCCTGGGACTACCTGCAGAAGACGACCTTCGAGGAGGCCGACTTCATCGACACCTTCCTGGACATCCTGCGTGCCACCCGCGACCGCGCGCAGGCCGCCCCCGTGCCGCAGCCCGCGCCCGCGCAGGAGCTGCAGCTGGACCCGCTGCGCCAGGGCAGCGCCATCTGGCGTGGCCAGCGCATCAACCTGCCGCTCACCGCCCAGCGCATCCTGGCCGCGCTGGTGGCCCGCCAGGGCGAGGTGGTCAGCTACGAAGACCTCTACCTGGTGGTGAAAAGCGGGCGCAACCGCGACAACATCCGCAAGCACGTCAGCACCATCCGCGACGCCTTCCGCGAGATCGACCCGGCCTTCGACGCGATTGCCAACATCCCCATGCGTGGCTTTCGCTGGGGCGGCTGAGCATGGCGTTCGGCCTGCGCTTTCCCGGCGCTGAAATCCTCAGCCTGCCGGGCCGCATCCGCATTCCGCTGCGGCTGCGGGTCTTCTTCCGCGGTGCCTTCCTGCTGCTGGCGCTGGCCACGCTGGCGCTGGCGCTGGGTGTTTTGCAGGACGAGAAGCAGCGCGGCTGGCGGGCCTACCAGGACGGGCTGGCCAAGACGCAGGCGCAGATCGTCGCCCGGCTGCGCCACCCGGCAGGCCAACTGGCGCTGCTGAATCCCGGCAGCCGCGGCGGCAGTGCGGGTGCTGCGCTGCGCCCGCTGGTGCTGCCGTTTGCTTCGATCGACTTCGACGACCGCGTGAAGGCGCAGCAGGCCGTGGAGATGGCCGGCTGCCAGGTGCAGTACGGCGACGGCGCCAAGCTCTGCCTGGCCGTGGGCAACAGCGCGATGGCCGGTGCCTTCCTCTACGCCGTGGGCAGCTTCGGCAGCGATGGCCCGTTGATCGCCCGCCGCCTCGGTTCGGCCGACCTGGCGCAGGCGCATCGGCTCAAGATCAGCGTGACGCTGCGCGGCCAGAGCACGCAATGGCTGGCGCCGCTGGAAGCCGGCGCCGAAGGGGGCCCGGCCACTCGCGGCCGGCTGGCCGGTTTTGCCGAGGACCCGCAAGGCCTGCTCGGCACGCGGCCAGTGCGGGACTTCCGCGGCTGGTGGTGGCAGGACGCCCGCTGCCTGGGCGAGGGCGAGCAGCCGGCAGTGGCGAACACAGCCGGCTGCCGCCGCCTGTCCTTCTTCTCGGTGCGCCTGCCGGTGGAGCTGTTCCGCGAAGAGCTGATGGCGCAGCGCGAGCGCCTGGCCTGGCCGCCGCCGGACCTGGACCGGGTGCAGGTGCGCGTGCAGGCGCTGGCCGGTGGCAGCGATCAGCCGCTGTTCGACTCTGACCAGCCTGACGCCACGCCACCGTTCTCGCTGGCCGACCTGGCGCCGCTGCTGCTGCCCGGCGAGACGCTGCGCATCCGCAAGGCCGGCGCGCCGGCAGGCGCCGAGATCGCCACACTCACTGGCAGCGTGGACAAGAGCCAGCCCACCTCGCCGCTGCTGGACCGGCTGATCCGCCAGCTGCCGGTGGAGGGCTACGACCGGCCCATCCAGATCGACGACAGCATCGCCACGCCGCTGGGCCGCTACGAACTGCAGCTCAGCGGCGACCTGCGTGGCGTGAACCGCGCGCTCAGCCTGGTGGCGGCGCGCGTGGCGGGTTATGTCGGCGCGATGCTGGCCGCCATCGTGCTGACCTGGGCCGCCATCGAACTGGCGATGATGCGGCGCATCACCTTGCTGACCAAGCGCGCTGCCGCGGTCTCGCAAGGGCTGCGGGAAGGCGACCTGGTGCTGGACGTGTCCGGCCTGCGCGGCAGCGACGAGTTGGGCCTGCTGGCCGGCACGCTGGCCGAGCTGATGCAGCGGGTCAACGATGCCGTGCGGCGCGAGCACATCCGCGCGCAGCAGGAGAAGGACCAGTGGCATGCGGTGGGCCACGAGATCATGTCGCCGCTGCAGTCGCTGATGGTGCTGCACCCGAAGGCGGACGACGCCAGCCACCGCTACATCCAGCGCATGCAGCAGGCCGTGCGCGTGCTGTACGGCCAGGCCAGCCCCAGCGAAGCCTTCGAGGCCACCACGCTGGGGCTGGACGCGCTGGACCTGGACGCCTTCCTCGCCGAGGTGGCGGCCAATGCGCCGCACGCGGGTGTCGAGCACGTCGTCTACACGCCGCTGGGCCAGCCCGTGCCGGTGCAGGCAGATGCCTACGCGCTGGAAGACGCGGTGACCCACATCCTCAGCAATGCGCAGCGCTATCGCCCGCCCGGTACGCCCATCAGCTTGACGCTGGCGCTGGAAGGCGACGCTGCGGAGCTGCGCATCCACAACGACGGCCCGCCGATTGCGACTGAACAACTCGAACGCATCTTCGAATACGGCGTGTCCAGCCAGCACGAAGGTTCGGGCGACAGGCCGGACCAGCGCGGCCAGGGGCTGTTCGTTGTGCGCACCTACCTGGCCAAGATGGGTGGCACGGTGAGGGCGCAAAACGACATTGGCGCACCCGGCGAGGCGGGCGGCGTCAGCTTCGTGCTGCGGCTGGCCAGGGCCAAGCTGCATTGAGCAAGCGCGGCCCGGCCTTCACACGGCGCTGACGCTGTCTGCCTGCGATTGCGCTGCCGCGTCCAGCACCGGTGGAGCGGTGACGATGGAGCGCAGCGCCGGTGCTACCGGGCCCAGCCGTGCCGGGTCGGGGCGCGGGCGGTTCAGCAGCGGGTTGCCGGCGCAGGCGCTTTCCAGTGCCTGGGCGGCGGCCAGCGTGAAGCGGTCGCCACGGAACGGGCCCACCAGTTGCAAGCCGAAGGGCATGCCTTGCGCGTCGCTGCCGCAGGGCAGGCTCAGGGCGGGATGGGTGGTCAGCGTGGTCACATAGGTCAGCGCCAGCCAGCGGTAGTAGTTGGCCTGCGGGCGGCCCTGCACCGTGGCGGCATGCGGCTGGGTCCAGGGGAAGGGCGAGACGGGCGTGACGGGAGAGAGCACCAGGTCCACCTCTTCATAGATCTGCTGGAAGCGCTTGAGCAGCCGGGTCTGTTCGCTTTGGGCCCAGGCCACGTCCAGCAGGCTCATGCGGGCGCCCATCTCGTAGTTGCTGCGCGGGTTGGGGCCGAGGTTGGCGGGGTCGCGTTCATAGGCTTCGCGCATGCCGGCCACGAAGGCCTCGGCGCGCAGCACGTCAAAGCAGCGGTGGGCATCGCCCATGGCATGTTTGCCGCCGAAATCCAATTCGGTGCAGGACTTGAACAGCGGCGCCAGGGCCGCGACCTTGGCGCGGAAGGTGGCGCGGATGTCTTCGTCCACATCGCACAGGCCGAAGTCTTCGGTGAAGCCCACCCGGAGCCGGCCCAGGTCCACGTCCGGCAGGCGCAGGAACTCGGCCGCGTCGACCTCGTGGCTCAGCGGGTCCACCGCGGCCATGCCGGCGCTGGCGGCCAGTTGCAGGCAGGCGTCTGCCACACTGCGGCCCATGGGCCCCACCACCGAGATGGGCGACCAACCCAGCGGCCGGCGCGCGCTGGGCACCAGGCCGGGCGAGGGCCTGAAGCCCACCACGCCGCACTTGGCGGCCGGAATGCGCAGCGAGCCGCCGGTGTCCGAGCCGGTGCAGATCGGCAGCAGGTCCAGCGCCAGTGCGCAGGCCGAACCGCCGGACGATCCACCGGCATTCAGGCGCGGGTCGAAGGGGTTGCCGGTCGCGCCCCAGACGGGGTTGAAGCTGTTGGCGCCGGCGCCCATTTCCGGCACGTTGGTCTTGCCGGCGACGATGGCGCCCGCCGCACGCAGGCGGGCCACGAGCAGGTTGTCGGCTGCCGGCACATGGGCGCGGTACAGCGGCGAGCCATGGGTGGTCAGCAGACCGGCCGTTTCCTCCAGGTCCTTCACACCCAGCGGCAGGCCGTGCAGCAGGCCCAGCGGCTCGCCGCGCATGACGGCGGCCTCGGCCTGGCGCGCTTCGGCGCGGGCGCGGTCGAAGCAGGTGGCCGTGACAGCGTTGACAAAAGGATTGAGCGCTTCGATGCGGGCAATGCAGGCATCCAGCAGTTCAACCGGAGAAAGCTGCCTGGCGCCGATGCGGCGGCGCATTTCCACGGCAGACAGCGCCAGCAACTCGGCCTGCGGCGAGGACGGGGAGGAGGAGGAGGACATGGGCTTTGTCGTCTTTCTTCATTCGATCCTGATGTTCGCGCGAGTGGCGGTGGCCCGCATCACCGGCAGGTCCGCCTCGATGATGCGCTCGACCTTGGCGCCCGGCACGAAGCCAGCCTCGAAGCCCACGCTCGCCATTTGCGCCTTCACTTCGGGCAGCCCGGCCAGTTCGGCCAGCGCCTTTTCCAGCTTGGCCCGCACGGCAGCCGGCAGGCCGCGCGGCGCTGCGACCGACAGCCAGGTGTCGGCATCAATGGCATAGCCCTGCTCCTGGAAGCTGGGCACATTGGGCAGCAGGGCCGAGCGCTTGGCCATGGTCACGCCAATGGCCTTGACCTTGCCGGCCTTGAGCTGCGGCAGCGCCGCCGAAACCGTGTCCACCGAGAACTGCACCTGGCCGGCGATCAGGTCGATCATGGCTGGCGAGCTGCCCTTGTAGGGCACATGCAGCATCTGGGTGTCGGTGGCGCGCTGCAGCAGTTCGCCGGTGAAGTGCGAGGTGGTGCCGTTGCCGAACGAGGCCCAGGCGAACTTGCCGGGCGCCGGGTGCACCAGGGCGACAAAGCTCTTGGGAGAGTCGGCCTTGACCTGCGGGTTGGCCAGCAGGATCAGCCCGGTGCGGCCGACGATGCCCAGTTGCTCGAAGCTCTTGAGCGGGTCATAGCCCAGCTTGGGGTTGATGGCCGGGTTGGCGATGTAGGTGGTGCCGGAGCTGATCAGCAAGGTGTAGCCATCCGCCGGGGACTTGGCGACGTAGCTGGCGCCAATGGCGGTGCCGGCACCGGCGCGGTTTTCGACCACGATGCTCTGCCCCAGCTTGTCCCCCAGGCCCTTGGCCACCAGGCGGGCCAGCACGTCGGTGGCGCCACCCGGCGGGAAGGGCACGACCAATTGGATGGGCTTGTTCGGATAGGCGTCGGCGGCCAGCGCAGAAATCACGGGCAGGGTCAGGCCGGCAAGGGCAAGGCCAGCCAGCAGGGCGCGGCGGGCAATGGACGAGGGCAGCAATGCGGAAGAGTTCATGTCGAGGCGCTCAAGTGGTTGGAGATCAGGGATGCGGGGAGGGCAGGCTTTGTCGCAGGGCGGGGTCATCGGCCGGCTCGCGGGCCAGCTCGGCCGCGCGGTAGCGGAAGTAGGCGAGTTCAGGCTCGGGCACCGCCTGGCCGCCGGTGGTCCAGGCGACGTGGGTGGCGACTGCCAGTTGCGGCGCCTGCAGGCCGCGGCGTGCCAGCCAGGCCTGCCCGGCTTCGCTGTGCAGCAGCCGCGCAGGGCCTGCGAGGCCGGCTGTGGCTGAAGGCTCCAGGCGCAGGTCCTCGCTCACGGCGGCGTGGTGCAGCAGGCGGTAGAGATCGTCGTCCGTCACCGTGTAGGCGCCCGCCAGACCGGGTCCGGCCAGCGCGCCGGCCAGTTCCGAGGCCCGCGCCACTGCCAGCCCATCGGCCTCGGTCCGGTTGCTCAGGCCGATGTCGTAGACCGAGGGTGGCTGCGGGTTGGCCGCCAGCGCAGCCAGCGGCGGCAGCGCAGCCCGGGCGCCCGCATGGTTCACCAGCAACTGCAGCAGGAAGCAGGGCGACTGCACCGGCTCGGCAAAGAAGCAGTGCACATTCGCCCCGAAATGCTGGCGCAGTGCCCAGGCCACGCCGCCTGGCGCACCGCCCACCCCGCAGGGCAGGTAGACGAGGAGCGGATGCGCAGCGTCCACCGTCCGTCCGGCGCTTTCCAGCTGGGCCGCCAGTCGCTCGGCGGCGACTGCATAGCCCATGAACAGCGAACTCGAGTGCTCGTCGTCGACAAAGTGGCCCTGCGGGTCGGCCTGCACGGCGCGCCGCCCCGCGGCCACCGCCTCGGCGTAGTCGCCTTCATGCTCCACCACCTGCACGCCACGCTGGCGCAGGCGTGCCTTCTTCCATTCCTTGGCATCGGCCGACATGTGCACCGTGGCCTTGAAGCCCAGTGCAGCGGCCATCACGCCGATGGCCAGGCCTAGGTTGCCGGTGGAGCCCACGGCCACCTGATGCGCGGCAAACAGCGCGCGAGCCGCTGGCGAGGCCAGCACGCGATAGTCGGCCAGTTCCAGATCCTGCTGCGGCAGCAGGCCATGGCGCAGCGCCAGCGCCTCTGCATGTTCCAGAACCTCGTGGATGCCGCCACGCGCCTTGATGGAGCCGGCCACCGGCAGCGCGTGGTCGGCCTTCACGAACAGCGTGCCCGCCTCGGCAGGCAGGCCCAGCGCTGCCTGCAGCGCCGGCACCGCCAACAGCGGGGATTCGATCAGCCCGCCGCTGGCCCCCAGGGCTTCGGGAAACAGCTGCGCCAGCAGTGGCGCGAAGCGGTTCAGCCGGGCCGACGCCGCCTGCATGGCGGCCAGGGACTCCTGCATGGCGCTAATGCCGGACTCGCCTTGTGGCGCGCTGTCGGGCGTGGTCGGAGGTGTTGCGTCCTGTGCCCAGAGCAGGGGGCGTGCGGCTTGCAATGTTGCCCAGTCCAGACCGGTTTGCCAGGGAAGCAGGGCGCTGGATGGGGAAATAGCGGAAGAGGCGGGTGCAAATGACATGCCTCATGCTCGCCTGGATAAGTGCGCCCGCGCAAGCCACTTATACTTGGCCATCTATTAGTAATAGCAATGGCAACATGGGTCCGACGCTGAATCCGTCCTTGTTATCCTGGTTGCGGTGCTTCGATGCTGCAGCACGGTGCGAAAGCTTCACCCATGCTGCCTCAGTCTTGTGCATCACGCAGGGCGCGGTGAGTCAGCAGGTCAAACAGCTGGAGCAGTGGCTGCAGCGGCCGCTGTTCTTGCGCAGCCCGCGCACCCTGCTTTTGACGCCCGAGGGGCTGCGCCTGGCGACTGTGCTGCGCGAGTCCTTCGACGCGCTGGAGGCGGCCCTGCTGCAACTGCGCAAACCCGAGCCCGGCGCGGCGCTGGCGCTGAGCTGCTCACCTTCGTTCGCCATGGGCTGGCTCACGCCCCGCCTGGGCGACTTCTTCCGCCAGCACGCGGCGCTGGACCTGCGGGTGATCAGCGAGTTCCAGGGGCTGGATCGCCAGCGCATGGCGCAGCTGGGCCTGGCTGCAGCCGTGCGCTACGACCCGGGCTCGGCCTACGGCGACCTGCAGGCCACCGCCTTCCTGGACGAGTGGTTGCTGCCAGTCGCCAGCCCGGCCTGGCTGGCGGCGCACCCGGAAGTGCGCCGGGCGGCCGACCTGCGCCCCGAGCATCTGCTGCACGACGATCAACCCTGGGACGGGGCCGGCCCGCATGAGGAATGGCAGGGTTGGCTGAGCGCGGCAGGTCTCGCCCTGGACCGGCTGCAGGGCGGCCGTCACTTCAACCTCTCCCAGCTGGCCGTGGGCGCTGCGCTGGCCGGGCAGGGCGTGGCCATGGGGCGGGCGGCACTGGTGCTGGAGGACCTGGCCACTGGCCGCCTGGTCGCCCCCTTCGGCACGCCTGCTGGACCTGCGTTGCGCTCACCGGCGAGTTACCAGTTCGTCATGAATGGCGAGCCATTGCCTGGCGTGGACCTGGTGCTGGCCTGGTTGAACACCCAGGCAAAAAGCTTTGTGCGCCAGCGCGACGCCTTGCTGGCCGGGCTGGCGAACCGCGCGGCTTGATTCGCGGCAGCCGGGCGGCGGGCCGCGGCGCGGACCCGGCGATCCGGACGCCTTTCTCGCCGAGTTGGCCGCCAACGCGCCGCATGCCGGCGTCGAGCGGCCCGGCTACAGTTCGGCATGTTTCGCACGCGTCTTTCCTTGGCATTTGCGGCGCTGGTGGCGCTGGTGTTTGTGCAGGCCGGCTTTGTCTATTGGGGCGCGAACCGCGTCAATGACTATGCCCAGCACAGCCGGCTGGCCAGCGACATCCTCTCGGAACTGCTGGAGCTTTCGGCCAACAAGCAGCGCCTGCGCGTCTGGGCTTCGCAGCGCCTGATGAATGCGGAGGCTTCGGTGGAGGTGCGTGACCAACTCGTGACTCGCATCCAGTCCAGCGCCGGCAAGCTCAAAGGCCTGGCGCGACGCGACCATGCCTTGTGGATCGAATTCTCGGCCCGGGAGGACACCCCCATCCCGCCGGATGTGCCCAAGCTGGTGGCCGTGACCGATTTGCTGGACCAGAACATCACCGCGGTGCAGTCGCGCCTGATGCGCCTGACGCCGATGGACCACGGCGCCGAGTTCGCGGCGGTGTGGCACGAGCTCAACGAGGTGTTCGACATGGCGGGCGGACGGGATCTGCGCGAGCTGGTCAACGGCGCAATCGAACGCCAGCGGGTGGTCGTTCCGGAGGCCCGCGCCGCCACCGAGCGCGGGCTGGATGCCTTGCGCCGGCAGGCCATTGGCATGGCGGTGACGATGCTGGCGGTGGCGGCTGCATTGGCCCTGCACCTGAACCGGCGCCTGAAGCAGCCGCTGGACCGGTTGCTGATCGGTACCCAGGCGCTGCAGGCTGGCGAGCTGGGCCATCGCATGGCGATCGGTTCGAGAGATGAGTTCGAGCGGGTGGCCGAGAGCTTCAACCAGATGGCGGCCGAGCTGCAGCAGCATCGCAAGGCGGCCGACGAGGCGCGTCACCGGCTGGAGGCCGCCGTGCAGGACCGCACCGCGGAGCTGCGCGTCGCGCATGACGCCTTGCAGCGCGTGGACCAGCGGCGGCGCCAGTTGTTTGCCGATCTCGGGCACGAGCTGCGCACGCCGGCAACGGCAATCCGCGGCGAGGCCGAGATCGCCCTGCGCGGCCAGGACAAGCCGGTGGAGGAATACAAGCAGTCACTGGCCCGCATCGTGGGCGGCGTGGGTCAGCTGACCGGCGTGATCGACGACTTGATGCTGATCGCCAGGGCCGAGGTGGACCAGCTGGTGATGCAGCCGCATGAGCTGGACCTGCTGGTCTTGCTCGGCGAGGTGGCCGAGCAGGCCGAAGCCCTGGGCCAGCCGCAGGGCGTGCGGGTGCTGCTGGAGCCAGGCGCTGCGCCGCAGGGCCGGCTGCCCACCGAGCTGCCGGTGCATGCGGATGCGGAGCGGCTGCGCCGGGCGGTGATGATCGTGCTGGACAACGCGGTGCGCTATTCGCGCCCCGGTGGCGCAGTGAGGCTGGGATGGCAGGTGTCGCCGCGGGAAGTGATGCTGCTGGTGAGCGACGAGGGCATTGGCATTGATGCCGACGAGCTGCCGCTGGTGTTCGAGCGCTTCACGCGCGGTCGCCGCGCGCGGGCGTACCGGGCAGACGGCACTGGCATCGGCCTGTCGATCGCCCAGACCATCATTGCCGCCCACCAGGGCAGCATCCACATCGACAGTCGGGTTGACCACGGCACCCAGGTTCGCATGGTGCTCCCGCTGTTACCGCGGGCCCTGCAGGCGCTGTCCGAGGGCTTGTCGGCATGAACATCCTGGTGGTGGAAGACGACGCGCGGGTGGGCGACTTCCTGCTGCGCGGCTTGCGTGCCGAGGGCTATGCCGTGCAGCTGGCCCGCACCGGCCCGGAGGGCCTGGCGCTGGCCCGCGCCGATGACAGAGCCTTGCTGATCCTGGACCTGATGCTGCCGGGCATGAGCGGAATGGAGGTTTGCCAGACGCTGCGGGCCGAAGGCTTTCAGGTCCCGGTGCTGATGCTCAGTGCGATGAACCAGACCGAGGACAAGGTGAACGGCTTGCGCCTGGGCGCGGACGACTACCTGACCAAGCCCTTCGCCTTCGAGGAGTTGCTGGCCCGCATCGAGGCCCTGCTGCGCCGGGGCCGGCAGCAGCGACCGCGCGCCGCCACGCTGCAGGTGGCCGATCTGCAGCTGGACCGCGAGCGCATGCACGTCAGCCGGGCCGGCCGGACTGTGGTGCTGACCGCCAAGGAGCTGGCATTTCTGGAGCTGCTGATGAGCGCGCCCGGCCGGGTCTACAGCCGCGAGCGCATCCTGGCCAATGTCTGGGGCACCAATGAAGATCCACTGACCAATGTGGTGGACGTGTACGTGCGGCGCCTGCGCAGCAAGATCGACGAAGGCCACGCGCTGACCCTGCTCAAGACGGTGCGGGGCTTTGGCTACAAGCTGGACGCCGAACCCAGCTGAGAAGCTCGCGCGAGGGGACGGCGCGCAGTTCACCTGCCGTTCATCTTCGCGTCAGTGCCTGTTCATGGCGCCTCGTGGCTGCTGTTCATCCAGCACCCGAAGAATGAGTTCCTGTGACGCAAGGCCCTCGGGCAGGGCGTCACTTCATTCAACTCATTGCTTCGAGCACGTCACGACATGAAATTCTCGACACTCTCCCCCTTGTTCGCGGCTGCCAGCCTGGCGCTGGGCTTGTCCACACCTGCGCTGGCGCAGGACGACGCCGGCACGAGCGCCATCTGCCAGGCGACCAGCGAACAGCAGGTGGCGGCCCTGTTTGATCGCTGGAACGCCTCGCTGCGCACGCTGGATCCGGACAAGGTGGTGGCCAACTATGCCCCCGACGGTGTGTTGCTGCCCACCGTCTCCAATGAGCCGCGGACCAGCCCGGCAGAGATTCGCGACTATTTCGTCAAGTTCCTGAAATCGGAACCACAGGGCACGATTGACAAGCGCCTCATCAGGATCGGCTGCAACGTGGCGCAGGACGTCGGCACCTACACCTTCCAGTTCAAGGACGGCCAGACGGTGAAGGCGCGCTACACCTATGTCTATGAATGGGAGAACGGCCAGTGGCTGATCGCCCACCATCACTCGTCTGCGATGCCGGAGCCTGTGGCCGGCGCCAAATGAGCCACGTGCCAGGCAAGGCCAGGCCTGCCGATTGCCCCTGAACAATGCGACCGCAGCCTGCGAAGGTTCGTGTTGCTGCAGCAAAGGAGCTTCCGCGATGAAACACCTCAGTCATGCCCAGTGGATGGGCGCAGTCAAAGTGCTGCTGGCCGTGGGCCTGGCAGCCGCGGCCATAGACGCCTTGGCGCTGGACCGCGGTACCGGCCCGCTGGGCCAGCCTTTCGTGATGGGTGGCATTGGCCAGGACGAGCAAGGCCAGATCGAGCACGAACGCGCCGGCTTCACGTTGAAGGTACTCACCGCAGCGCCCTCGGGCGAATTCCTCGCCGACGTCCGCACCCGCATCGTCGGCCCCAATGAGCAGGTCTTCTTCGACCGCAAGCTCAGCGGCCCGGTGCTGCTGATCAACCTGCCACCCGGTCACTACCAGGTGCAGACCGCATTCAAAGGCAAGCAGGAAGCCAAGCCGGTTGACCTGCGCGCTGGCCAGCAAGCCTCGCTGGATTTCCGCTTCAATCCGGAGTGAGGCTGCTCATCCCTTGAAACCGCCGTCCGCGAGGAAGGTGATTTCTTCCGGTGTGGATACGCGCCCCAGCACCGCATTGCGATGCGGAAAGCGCCCGAAGCGGGCAATGATGACGCGGTGCTTCACCGCGGCCCGCTGGGTGCTCGCATCCACCCCGGCGCACAGCGCCACGCAGCGCTGCTGGTCCGCCAAGTGCTCCGAGTGCATGAACGGCATGTAGAAAAACGGCCGCAGCAACTCTTCCACCTGCCGGTCAAACCCCTTCGCGATGGCCTGGTCGGCCGTCTCCCGCGCCAGCGCATCCGTCTCATACGCGCGCGGCGTGTCGCGGAAGGCATTGCGCGGAAACTGGTCCAGCAACAGCACCAGCGCCAAGGCCCCTTCGGCCGTCAATGACCAGCCGATCAGGTAACCCCGCAAGGCCGCTTCATGCGCTGGCAGAAAGCGTTGCTTGAATTCGGCATCAAACGACGTGCTTTTGGAGAACCAGCGTTTGCGACCGGCGGCTTGCCAGAAGCCGACCACTTCGCTGGGCCGGTGAGTCTGCGGCAGGGCCGGCGGCGTGTCGATGATGGCGCTGGTCATGAGGTGAACTTTCTCTCGCTCGATGGCTGGGTGGTCTTGCTGTCCATTCACGCCAAGCGTTGGCTTTTCTTGCGCTGATGGACCGGTTATCGTGCAGCCGGTTCCGGTCGGACGAAACTCGCCGCGTGCTTTGAGCACCCAATCAACATGCAGGAATTTATTCGAGGTCAGCTTGGTTTCTGCCGCGGCGTCCATCCTTGCTGAGGTCATCGGCCCTCTCGTCTCGTTTGTGTTCGAGGCCTGCGCGCATTTACTCCTCGGGAGTGTGCGGCCGTGGCGCTATGTTCTGTCGCCTGAATTCCGAGCCGACTTCGACACCCGATTCGCAAATGTCCACCCGATATTCAAGTGGTGGAATTTGCTCGGGGGCGGCCTGTTGCTGTTTGCCAGTTTGGCAGTGGTGACCGGTCTTCTCTGGTTCTTCTTTCAAGGCCAGTCCGAAGTCGAACCCGCCGGCCACAGCTGGCAAGCTGTCAAAAAGGCTGAGCAGGTGGTCATCGACAAATTGAAGAATCGTCAGGCGACCCAGCCATGACCTCCAGCCTGGCCTCCAAATGCGACGCTTGGTTTCGCAGAGCAACCAAGCGGTGCGACGCATGAGCTCGCGTGCCGTCGATGGTGTCCTGTCCCTTGTCCTGGGCGGCGGGGCGTTGATCGTTGCCGAAGGGATCCGAGCCCTGGAACCAACCTGGCCACTTCGGCCGGGTCTGTTGCTGCGCATCGCTGATTCGCTGGGTCTGTTGCGAGTGTCGGAAGCCGATCGCAGCTTCCAGGCCATGGGCATCGGCTCCGTCGACGACACGCGTGCGTTGGCGGCGGCAGCGGTCTACGTGGTCTACCTGACGCTGGCTTCCGCGCTTTACGCTGCGTGGAGCGTGTGGCGGGAAGACGATTCGCTCTACCCGGCTGCGGGGCTGGTGTGCGGCGCCTGCGCGCTTCATGTGCTGGCGCCGTTGGCTGGCATGGTGCTCTTGGTCACGGGCAGCACGGCGCTGCTGACGCTGCGCCGTGCTGTGTGGCGAAAGAGCAGGCGTATGCCAGGCTGACCGCTCAGCCGGCCCCGCCCCGAATCGCCTCAATCTGCATTGTCAGTTCCCAGCATTCCAAGGATTCAGGAACGCCACTTTCGCATGTGCGAACTCCGAGACGCAACACCCAGTGCCCTGGGAGGGGTGGCTTGTCTGACTTCGTATTGCCCATTGGTCACCTCAGATTCCTGGCTGGCCTGACCACAATACAGGGTGCGCTCTTGGCTTCCAACGGTTCTCCACTTGGCCGAGCCCGTGGGTGATGAGCTCGTCCGAGGCCGATCAACCCCCGCCCTGGATGGCCTCGATCTGCTCGGTCAGCTCCAGCCAGCGTTCTTCGCCCATTGCGATCTCGGCCTGGGCGTGGCTGAGTTGGCGGCCGAGGTCGGCGATCTTGGGGCCGGCGAGGCCGGGTTGGGCGAGTTGGGTTTCGAGCGAGGTTTTTTCGGCGTTGAGCTTTTCAAGTTTCTTGTCGAGACCGGCCAGCTCGTTGCGCATTGGGCGGGTCTGGTCGGCCAGCTTGGCGCGGTTCTGGGCGGCGTTCTTGCGGTCGTCGCGGCTGGCGGGGGCCGGCGCGGCAGCGGGCTTGGGGGCTGATTTGGCGACGGGCGCAGGCGCCACCGGCGCAGGTGCGGCTGCCTTTTCGGCTGCCTTTTCAGCTTTCGCGGCCTTGCCACTCAGCGAGCGCTGGGCCTCACGGCTGCGTTCGAGCAGCCAGCGCTGGTAGTCGTCCAGGTCGCCATCGAAAGGCTTGACGACGCCGTCGGCCACCATCCAGAACTCGTCGCAGACTTCGCGCAACAGTGCGCGGTCGTGGCTGACCAGCATGACCGTGCCTTCGAACTCGTTGAGCGCCATCGAGAGCGCTTCGCGGGTCTGCAGGTCCAGGTGGTTGGTCGGTTCGTCCAGCAGCAGCAGGTTGGGGCGCTGCCAGACCAGCGTGCCCAGCACCAGGCGGGCCTTCTCGCCGCCCGAGAGCGTGCCGACCTGCTGGTGCACCATTTCGCCGACAAACCGGAACTGGCCGAGGAAGTCGCGCAGTTCCTGCTCGCGGGCGTTGATGCCCAGGCTTTTGGCGGTGCGCACCATGTGCTGCAGCGGCGTGTCGTCGCTGTGCAGCAAGTCCATTTCCTGCTGCGCGAAGTAGCCGATGGCCAGGCCCTTGCCCTCGACCATGGTGCCGGCCAGGGCCGGGTGCGCGTGGGCAATCGTCTTGACCACGGTGGACTTGCCCTGGCCGTTGGCGCCCAGCACGCCAATGCGCTGGCCGGCCAGCACGGTGCGGTTGATGCCGTGCACGATGGCCTTGTTCGAGCCGTCTTCGTTGGCGCCGATGTAGCCGCAAACGACGTCGTTCATCGCCAGCATCGGGTCCGGCAGGCTCAGCGGTTCGCGGAATTCGAAACTGAAGTCCGCGGCGGTCAGCACCGGCGCCAGCTTTTCCATGCGCTCCAGTGCCTTCACGCGGCTCTGGGCCTGCTTGGCCTTGCTGGCCTTGGCCTTGAAGCGGTCAATGAACTTTTGCAGGTGGGCCACGCGCTCCTGCTGCTTGCCGTAGGCGGCGGCCTGCTGCTCCATGCGCTCGGCGCGCATTTCCTCGAAGCGGGTGTAGTTGCCGCCGTAGCGCGTGAGCTTGGCGTCTTCCAGGTGCAGCGTGACGGTGGTGATCGCGTCCAGGAACTCGCGGTCATGGCTGATCATCAGCAGCGTGCCGGTGTAGCGCTTGAGCCAGCCTTCCAGCCAGACCAGGGCGTCCAGGTCCAAGTGGTTGGTCGGCTCGTCCAGCAGCATCAGGTCGCTCGGGCACATCAGTGCGCGGGCCAGCTGCAGGCGCATGCGCCAGCCGCCGGAGAAGCTGTTGACCGGCGCTTCGAGCTGGTCGACGCGGAAGCCCAGGCCCATCAGCAAGGTGTGGGCGCGGGCGCGGGCGTCGAAAGCGCTGGCTTCTTCCAGTTTCAGGTAGGCGTGGGCCATGGCCTCGCCGTCGTCTGCCGCCAGCGCAGCGGCCAGTTCGGCCTCGGCTTCCATCAGCGGGATGTCGCCCTGCATCACGAAGTCGGTGGCGGCATCTTCGGTTTCGGGCATGTGCTGGGCGACCTCGCCCATGCGCCAGCGCGCGGGGATGTCGAAGTCGCCGGCATCGGCGCCCAGGCGGTTGGCCAGCAGCGCGAACAGGCTGGACTTGCCGGCGCCGTTGCGGCCGACCAGGCCGATCTTCTCGCCAGGATTGAGGGTGACGGTGGCGCTGTCCAGCACCACCTTGACGCCGCGGCGCAGCGTCACATTGCGAAGAGTGATCATGTTCGGGAAAGGGGAACAGCAGGCGAGGAGGGCTGCATCAGCAGGGCCTCGCGGGTCAGGAGCAGCACATCGTCGTCGCCGGCACTGGTGCTGAGCCAGATGGGCGCGAGCTGCGGGAAAGCGGCCTCGAAGTGCGGCTTTTCATGGCCGATCTCCAGCACCAGCAGGCCCTGGTCGCTGAGGTGGGCGGGCGCGTCGCGCAGCAGGCTGCGGATGAAGTCCATGCCGTCGCTGCCGCCGGCCAGCGCGAGCGTGGGCTCGGCCAGGTATTCGGGCGGCAGTTGGGCCATCGATTGGCTGTTCACATAGGGCGGGTTGCAGAGGATGAGGTCGAACACGCGGCCACCGGTGGCAGCCAGGCCGTCGCCCTGGACCAGCAAGATGCGGTCCTGCAGGTGATGGCGTTCGACGTTGACGCGGGCCACGGCCAACGCGTCGGCGGAAAGGTCGGCACCGACGACTTCGACCTCGGGCCAGGCCATGGCCGCCAGCACGGCCAGGCTGCCGTTGCCGGTGCACAGGTCCAGCACCTGGCGGGTCTTGTCGGTGAGCCAGGGGTCGATGCTGGCGTCGGCCAGGCATTCGGCGATCAGGGAGCGCGGCACGATGACACGCTCGTCCACCGTGAACGGCACGCCTTGCAACCAGGCTTCGCCGGTGAGGTAGGCGGCGGGCTTGCGGGTTTCGATGCGCCGGGCGATCAATGCCATGGCCTTGGCCACGTCGGGCTCGGGCACCGTCACGTCGCCGCTGGCGTCGTCGCTGTCCAGCGGCAAATGCAGCGACCACAGCACCAGCCAGGCGGCCTCGTCGTGTGCGTTGGTCGTGCCGTGCCCAAATGAAACGCCCGCCTCGGTCAGGCGGGCGGCTGCAGCGGTGATCAGGTCGGAGATCGTCATGTGAGCAGCAGTTCCAGCGTGCGGCGGTAGATGTTCTTCAGCGGTTCGATGGCATCGACGCGCACGTGTTCGTCGACCTTGTGGATGGTGGCGTTCACCGGGCCGAACTCGACCACCTGCTCGCAGGCCTTGGCGATGAAGCGGCCATCGGACGTGCCGCCGGTGGTGGACAGCGTGGCGGCCACGCCGGTCTCGGCCTGGATGGCCTGCACCAGCGCGCCGACCAGGCTACCGACGGGCGTCAGGAAAGGTTCGCCGCCGAGGGTCCAGTCGATGCGCCATTGCAGCTCGTGGCGGTCCAGCACCTGGGCCACGCGGGCCTTCAGGCTCTCGGGCGTGGAGGCGGTGGAGAAGCGGAAGTTGAAGTCCAGCACGGCTTCGCCCGGGATGACGTTGGTCGCACCGGTGCCTGCGTGCAGGTTGGAGGCCTGCCAGGTGGTGGGCGGGAAGTATTCGTTGCCTTCGTCCCAGTGCATGGCCGCCAGCTCGGCCAGCGCCGGCGCCAGCAGGTGGATGGGGTTGCGCGCCAATTGCGGGTAGGCCACGTGGCCCTGCACGCCGGTGATCGTGAGCTTGCCCGAGAGCGAGCCGCGGCGGCCGTTCTTGATCATGTCGCCCAGCGTGTCGACCGAGGTCGGCTCGCCGACGATGCAGCAGTCCAACGCCTCGCCGCGGGCCTTCAGCGCCTCGATGACCTTGGCGGTGCCGTCCACCGACGGGCCTTCCTCGTCGCTGGTCAGCAGGAAGGCGATGCGGCCGGCGTGGCCAGGCTGGGCCTTCACGAATTCCTCGGCGGCGACCACCATCGCGGCGACCGAGGTCTTCATGTCGGCCGCGCCGCGGCCATAGAGCTTGCCGTCGCGGTAGCTGGGCACGAACGGGTCGCTGTTCCAGCGGTTCAGTGGGCCGGCGGGCACCACGTCGGTGTGGCCGGCGAAGACCATGGTGGGGCCTGGGCGGCTGCCGGTGTGCACGGCCCAGAGGTTGTCGACGCGGAAGTCGTCCGGGCCAAACGGCATCTGCTCGCAGCTGAAGCCGGCGGCTGCCAGCCGCTGGGCGATCACGCCCTGGCAGCCGAAGTCGGCCGGCGTCACGGACGGGCGGGCGATCAGGTCTTCAAGCAGGTGCAGGGTGGCGGACATGGGCAACAACAGGGCAGGGCCGAAAAGGACCGCAGGCCACCGCAGTGCGCGGTGGGCAAGGCAACAACAGGGGCGGCACTTGCCGCAGAACTTCAGCGGGTGCGGGCGCTGATGCCGGGCGTGCGCGGCGCCTCCTGCACCACGTCCAGCGTGATTTCGGTGAACGAGGGCGTGTCCGGCTCGACCTTGACCGGCGGCACGCGCGAGACCGGCGCGCTGTCGTTCTGCAGGCGCCAGAGCAGGTTGGTCGGCGAGTCGGCATGCACCAGCGCTTCTTCGCGCGACACCAGGCCCTCGCCGATCAAGCGCGCCAGGTCCTGCTCGAAGGTTTGCGAGCCATCTGCAAGCGAACGCTCCATCGCTTCCTTGACGCCTGGGAAGTCGCCCTTCTCGATCATCTCGGAGACCAGCTTGGAGTTCTGCAGCACCTCCACCGCCGGGATGCGCCCGCCCTGCATCGAGCGCAGCAGGCGCTGCGAGACGATGGCCTTCAGCGCCGCGCCCAGGTCGGCCAGCAGCGCACCGCGGGACTCGGGCGTGTAGAAGGACAGGATGCGGCCCAACGCGTGGTAGCTGTTGTTGGCATGCAGCGTGGCCATCACCAGGTGGCCGGAGAGCGCGTACGAGATCGTCGCGGTCATGGTCTCGCGGTCCCGGATCTCGCCGATCATGATGCAGTCCGGGGCCTGGCGCAGCGCGTTTTTCAGGCCCACGTGCAGCGTGGCCGTGTCACGGCCGACCTCGCGCTGGTTCACGATGGAGCGCTTGTTGCTGAACAGGAACTCGATCGGATCTTCGATCGTCAGGATGTGGCCGGAGAGGTGCTGGTTGCGCCACTCCAGCATCGAGGCCATGGTCGTGCTCTTGCCGGTACCGGTGGCGCCGACCATCAGGATCAGCCCGCGCTTTTCCAGCGCCAGCGTGGAGAGCACCGGCGGCAAATGCAGCGTGTCGATCGACGGGATCTTGACGGGGATGCAACGCACCACCGCCGCGATGGTGTTGCGCTGCTTGAAGGCCGAGAGCCGGAAGCCACCCACCTTGGGTACGCCAATGCCGATGTTCAGCTCACCTTCCCGGTCCAGCTCTTCCAGCTGCGCGGGCGTGATCACCTCGGACAGCATGGTGCGCGGCATCAGCGGCGGCAGCACATGATCGGTGACCGGCAGCAACTGGCCGTTGACCTTCAGCAGCACCGGTGCATTGGCCGAGAGGTAAAGGTCGGAAGCGCCTTTTTCCGCCATCAACTGCAGGACACGTTGCATGTTCATCGGACAGCTCTTTCGCGGCAAAAGGTCAGGATGGAGGAAAAAGAATGGGGTGGGCCGGACGATAACCCGGCCCGGCCGCGACATCAGTCGCGCAGCAGCTCGTTGATGCTGGTCTTGGAGCGGGTCTGCGCGTCCACGCGCTTGACGATGATCGCAGCGTACATGCTGTAGGGCGCGCCGTTGGCGGCCGTCTTGGGCAGGTTGCCGCTGACCACCACCGAGCCGCTGGGCACGCGGCCGTAGCTGATCTCACCGGTGGCGCGGTCGAAGATGGGGGTGCTCTGGCCCAGGTACACGCCCATGCCGAGCACCGAGTTCTCTTCGACGATCACGCCTTCGACGACTTCCGAGCGGGCGCCGATGAAGCAGTTGTCCTCGATGATGGTCGGGTTGGCCTGCACCGGCTCCAGCACGCCGCCGATGCCCACGCCGCCCGAGAGGTGCACATGCTTGCCGATCTGCGCGCAGGAGCCCACGGTGGACCAGGTGTCGACCATCGTGCCTTCGTCCACGTAGGCGCCGATGTTGACGTAGGACGGCATCAGGATCGCGCCCTTGGCGACGTAGCTGCCGTGGCGTGCGACGGCCGGCGGCACGATGCGCACGCCGGTCGCGGCAAGTGCCGCGTCGTCCAGGTCGGAGAACTTGGTCGCGACCTTGTCGAAGAAGGTCAACTCGCCCGAGCGCATCGCCGCGTTGTCGGTCAGGCGGAAGCTCAGCAGCACGGCCTTCTTGATCCACTGGTTGACCTGCCACTGGCCCACGCCCTGGCGCTCGGCCACGCGCAGCCGGCCGGCATTCAGCTCGTCAATCGTGTGCTTCACGGCGGCACGCACTTCGGCGGGCGCACTGGCAGGGCTGAACTCGGTGCGCTGCTCCCAGGCGGCGTCGATGGTGGCTTGCAGGTTGGCGGTGGTCATGGGTGAGGCGAATTCTGAAGAATGACGGGCCGGCGGCGGTTGCCGAGGGGCGGTATGGGAAGAGAAGACGTGTCCTCGGTCAGGACAGGCTGCGGACGTGGGCCACGATGCGTTGGGCGGCCTCGGTGCATTCGGCCGTGTCGGCCACCAGCGCCATGCGGATGCGGCCGGCCCCGGGGTTCACGCCATGCGCTTCGCGGGCCAGCAAGCTGCCAGGCAGCACGGCGACATTGTATTGAGCCAGCAGGTCCAGGCTGTAGGCAATGTCATCGCCGCCGTGCAAGTGCTTCGGGATGCCGGCCCAGAGGTAGAAGCCAGCGTCCGGCAGCCGCACGTCCAGCACCTCGGCCAACAGCGGCGTGACGGCGGCGAACTTGGCCCGGTAGGCGGCGCGGTTGGCCTCCACATGCGCCTCGTCGTTCCAGGCGGCAATGCTGGCAGCCTGGATCACCTTGCTCATCGCGCTGCCGTGGTAGGTGCGGTAGAGCAGGAAGGCCTTCATGACCTTGGCGTCTCCCGCGACGAAACCTGAGCGCATGCCGGGCACGTTGCTGCGCTTGGACAGGCTGGACAGCACGATCAGGTTGCGGAAATCGTCCCGGCCCAGCGCCTTGGCGGCTTCCAGCGCGCCCAGCGGCGCGTCTTCGCGGAAGTAGATCTCGGAGTAGCACTCGTCGCTGGCGATCACGAAGCCGAAGCGGTCGCTCAGCTCGAAGAGTTGCTGCCATTCCGACAGCGGCATCACCGCGCCGGTCGGGTTGCCAGGCGAGCAGGCATAGACGAGTTGCGTTCGGGCCCAGGTGGCCTCGTCGATCTGGTCCCAGTCGCAGGCGAAGTTGCGTGCCGGGTTGCTGTTGACAAAGGCGGTGCGGGCGCCGGCCAGCAGCGCCGCACCTTCGTAGATCTGGTAGAACGGATTCGGGCAGACGACCACCGCATCGGCTGCGGTCGGGTCCACCACGGCCTGGGCCAGCGAGAACAGCGCCTCGCGCGAACCGTTGACCGGCAGGATCTGCGTCCTGGCGTCCAGCTGCACGCCGTAGCGGCGGCCGATCCAGCCGGCGACGGCTTCGCGCAATGCCGGCTCGCCTGCGGTGGCGGGGTAGTTCGACAGGCCGGCCAGGTTGCTGCACAGCGCCTCTTCCACCAGCGCCGGCGCCGGGTGTTTGGGCTCGCCCAGGCCCAGGCTGATGTGGCGCAGGGCCGGGTTCGGGACGATGTCTTTGGCGAGCGCATTCAGGCGCTCGAAGGGGTAGGCGTGCAAGCGGCCAAGCAGCGGATTCATCCCGGGATTATCGGCGAGCGTTGCCGGCTTTGCGGCCGGGCGGTGGCGGCTTGGCACGGATCTGGCACGACCCGTCGCCGAGGTGACAGCCTGGCGGGCTTGCCACGCGGCGACAATCCGCCCCGGCGCGGGGCCTTGCTGCAAGGTCGACCTGCGCCGCCAGGCTTTGCCGTGTTGCCTTGCTGTCGCAGCTTGTTGCGTTGTCGATGTCGCCGTTGTCGTCCTTCCCGCTCTGTCTTCCGTGCTGGTGTGTGGCCAGGCCCGCGGCATGACGCGCCGCCGTGCATTGCTCGCTGCCGCCGGGCTCGGTGGCCTGGCCGCCTGCAGCCCCGCGCCGGACGCAGCAGTCGCGCAGCAGCCGCTGCGCGTGGCCATCGACCTGTGGCCTGGCTATTTCCCGGCCGTGCTGGCAGACGAGCTGGGCTGGCTGGCACCGGCGGGCGTGGCGCTGAAGCTGGCCTTTCCGGCCGACACTGACCGCATGATTGCCGACTTCGCTGCCGGCCAGTACGACCTGATCGGTGCCTCGCTGGGCGACCTGATCGCGCTGACGCGCGGCCACCTGGGCGTCGAGGTCATCGTCGTCTGCGATGAGTCGTCCGGCGGCGATGCGGTGCTGCTGCGCCGCGGCGTGACGCTGGAGACCGACCGACCGCTGACCATCGGCACCAACCTCGGCGGCTTCGGCGAGGTTTTCCTGCACGAGTTCATCGACCAGCGCCACCTGCAGCACAAGCGCTGGACCTGGGTCAATGCAGACGCGGCCGAGGTGCCGCGGCTGCTGGCCAGCGGCATGCTGGACGTGGGCCACACCTGGGAGCCATACGCCAGCCAAGCGGTCGCCGCGGGCGCGAGCAAGCTGTTTTCCAGCGCCGAGACGCCGGGGCTGGTGGCCGACGTGCTGGTGGCCACACGGGTCACGGTGCAGCGCCGCCGGCCGCCGCTGCAGGCATTTGTGCGGCAGTGGTTCCGCGCGGTGGACTGGTGGTCCGCGAATCCGCTGGCCGCCGTGCAGCTGATTTCACGCCGGCTGCACCTGGCGCAGGCCAAGGTCTCTCTGCAGGGCGTGCGGCTGCTGGACCTGGCGCACAACCGGCGCATGCTGGGCGCTGGTGGGGCCGTGCCGGCGCTGGCGTCTGTGGTGCAGCGCTACAGCGACTTCTTCGTCGCCAAGGGCACGGTGGGCCGGCCGCTGGACGCGCTGGCGCTGCTGCAGGCGGAGTTGTTGCCTTGAGCCGCAGGGTGATGAACACGAGGCTTTTCGTGACGGCCGTGCTGTTCGGCATCACGGTGCTGCCGCTGAGCGTGCTGATCGCGCTGCAGGTGCGCCAGGAAACAGGCCACCTGCTGGGCGAGCGGGACGAGGTGTTGGTCAGCTTCAGCCAGGGAGCGGCACGCGACCTGGGACTGCGCGTGGACCGCATGCTCGACAACGCGCGCGCCGACGTGGCGATCCCTGGTCTGGCCGAAGTGCTGCAGGCGCCAGCCAAGGCCGACAAGGTCTGGGTCAACCGGGTGCTGACGCTGGTCAGCCTGCGCGAGCCGGTCAACACCATTTCAGTGGCGCTGCTGGACCGGGACGGCCGCGACCTGGCCGACACGCAACCGCAGCGCGTGGGCAGCAGCGAGGCGGCCGAATACTTCTTTTCTCCAGGCATTGCGCATGGCTACCCGAGGGTTTTCGGGCCGCAGCGGGCGGACGATGGGCGACGCACACTGTTCGTCACCGCCCCGATCAAACAGGGCAACGAGGCGCTGGGCCTGCTGCGCATCCGGCTGCAGGGCGGTCTGGTGGGCCAGGTGCTGGCCGAGAGCCTGATCGACCGGGCCGACGTGCAGGCCGCCGTGTTCGACACCGATGGCCGCCTTCACGGCTGGAGCGACCCGGCGCTGCAGGAGACCGATGCGGTGCCGATCGACATGGTCAACCCGCCGCCGGGGGCGCTGAACTTCGATTGGCGCTCGCAGGCCTGGCGCGGTGCGGTGGCCGCGGTGCCGGGCACCGAATTGCGCGTGATGACCTACCTGCCGCGCAACCAGTTCGACGCGCCGGTCCGGGCCAAGCTGCGTGATGCGGTGCTGCTGATGGCGGTGCTGGCCCTGCTCGGGCTGGGGGCGGCCTGGTCCATCGCCGCGCGGCTGACCCGCGGGCTGACGGCGCTCAGCGCCTCGGCCGAGGCGATGGCCGAAGGTGACCTGCAGCGCCGGGTGCCGGTGCGTGGCACGGCCGAGTTGCGACGCGTCAGCCAGGCCTTCAACCTGATGGGCGAGCGGCTGGCGGAGAACCTGCACGCGCTGTCCGAAGAACTGGCCCAGCGCCGCCAGGCCGAGGCCGCGCTGCGCGAGAGCGAGGCGAGGCTGCAGGACGGCAACCTGCGCCTGGAAGCCCAGGTGCGCGAGCGCACGGCCGACCTGGCCAGCGCCAAGGACGCGGCCGAGGCCGCGAGCCGCGCCAAGAGCAGCTTCCTGGCCAACATCAGCCACGAGATCCGCACGCCGATGAACGCCATCATCGGCCTGACCCGGCTGCTGGGCGAAGGCAGCATCGATCCGCTGCAGCGCGACCGCCTGGCCAAGGTGGATGGCGCTGCGCACCACCTGATGGGCCTGATCAACGACGTGCTGGACCTCTCGCGCATCGAGGCCGGCAAGCTGTCGCTGGAGACGGTCACGTTCTCGCCGCGCGCGCTGGTCGAGCGCATGGTCGGCATGGTGGAGCTGAGCGCGCGCGACAAGGGCCTGCAGCTTCGCACCGAGCTGGACGAGCGCCTGCCCGCGCTGCTGCAGGGCGACGAGCGGCGGCTGGGCCAGGTGCTGCTGAACTTCCTGGGCAACGCGGTGAAGTTCACCAGCCAGGGCGAGGTGGGCTTGCGCGCGCAGTGGCTGCGCGACGAAGGCGCCCAGGTCTGGCTGGGTTTCGAGGTCTGGGACACCGGCATCGGCCTGACGCCCGAGCAGCAGGCCCGCGTGTTCGACGCCTTCGAGCAGGCCGACGCTTCGACCACGCGCCAGTTCGGCGGCACCGGCCTGGGGCTGACCATCAGCCGCGAGCTGTGCCAGCTGATGGGTGGGCAGATCGGCGTGGCCAGCCAGCCGGGCGAGGGCAGCCGCTTCTGGATCGCGCTGCCGCTGCTGCGCCAGGCCGAAGCGGACGCCGGTGCCTTGCTGGCGCCCAGCGTATTGCCGCAGTGGCCCGGCCGGCGCGTGCTGGTGGTCGACGACAACCCGGTGAACCTGGAAGTGATGCAGGCCATGCTGGGCCGCCACGGCCTGGTGGTGGACTGCGCCAGCGATGGCGTGGTGGCCAGCACGCTGGCCCAGCGCCACCCCTACAGCCTGATGCTGATGGACATGCACATGCCGCTGATGGACGGCCTGGAGGCCACGCGCCGCATCCGCCGTTTGCCGATGCACACCGGCACGCCCATCCTGGCGATGACCGCCAACGTCTACGAAGACGACCGCGAGCGCTGCCGCCAGGCTGGCATGAACGCCCACCTGGGCAAGCCGATCGATGCGCTTGCACTGCAGGTGGTGCTGGCTGCCTGGCTCGGCGAGCCGTCCGCGGGTGTGTCCTAAAGCTTGCCTACGCAGCCCGGCGCGCCGCACTGGCAGGTCAGCCGGCCTTCGTGGTGGGTCTCGCCGTAGTTCACGGTGATCTCTTCGCCCACCTCGATCTCGCGCAGCGCATAGAACTCGATGCGGCCGGCAATGATGCGCAGCTGGCCGTTGGGCTGGCAGCTGTGGTTGGTGAAGCGCATCGGGTCGCTGGACTGGGCCAGGTCGATGGCGGTCTTGTCGGAGACCTCTACGATCATGATGCGCTTGAGCGTGGCCGCGCGGCGGCGCGCCTCGGCAATGCTGATGCTCTCGCCCCGCACCTCGCCGATCTTGTGCCAGCGCGGCACCACCTCGGCCGCGAACACGCCGAAGCCATCGATCGGGCTGCGTTTCACCGTCACGTCGTACTTCTGGTAGGGCGGACGGACGGCGAGGGTGCCCATGACGTCGATCAGGCGAGGCGTGGGCCGCGGTTCGGGCGAGACGGGCGGTTGAGGCGTGAGCTGCGGCAAGGTGTCAGCGCAGGCCGGTGGCCTGGGGCAGTTGCGGAGCGGGCACGATGGCGTCGTTCTTCCAGCCCTTGGCGCGGTGCTCGGCCACCACGTTGGTGTAGATGCCGCCGCGCACATACCAGCGCGCGGTGATGCGGGCGTAGCGCGGTTGGGTCACGCCGACGATCTTCGTCAGGATGTCGTTGGTGACCTTCTCGTGGAACGCGCCTTCGTGGCGGAAGCTCCACATGTACATCTTCAGGCTCTTCAGCTCGATGCAGAGTTCGTCGCAGACCATGTCGATGGTGAAGTGCGCGAAGTCGGGCTGGCCGGTCAGCGGGCAGTGGCAGGTGAACTCGGGGATCTGGAACTGGATCACGTAGTCCCGCTCGGCGGCCGGGTTCGGGAACACATGCAGTTCCTTCGAGGGCGCGGTCGGCGGGTTCGGCGGCATGGGGCGCTCTTGCGCAGCCTCCTTGGCGATCTTGACGGCCTTCACCGGCTTGTCAGCGGACTTGGCGGCTTTCTGGGCAGATTTTTCGACGGATTTGTCGGCAGAAGGAGCGGAAGAACGGGCCATGGCAAATGCAAATGGACGCCCGCCGGCGCCACATGGCGCACAGTCAGGCAAACAAAGGGGCCACGGGCTGCTGCACCAACCCGGGAAGAAGGGGTGCGATGCTATCATCCCGGCCAGTCAGGTCACCGAATGGCGACCTAAAATTCCAAGTAAATCAATGACTTAAGGCGCAGTCCACAGCGCCGCGACGGGTATTCGAATGCCTTGCCGCGGTGCCAGCGTGGGACTGCGTGTCACGCCCCATTTCATGCGGCTCAACCAGATCAAGCTGTCAGGCTTCAAATCCTTCGCCGAGCCCACCACCTTCCAGCTGCCGGGCCAGCGCGTGGGCGTGGTCGGGCCGAATGGTTGCGGCAAGTCCAACATCATGGACGCGGTGCGCTGGGTGCTGGGCGAGTCCAAAGCCAGCGAGCTGCGTGGCGAGTCCATGCAGGACGTGATCTTCAACGGCTCCGGCAACCGCAAGCCGGCCAGCCGCGCCAGCGTGGAGCTGGTGTTCAGCAATGAAGACGGCCGCGCCGGTGGTTCGTGGAACCAGTACGCCGAGATCGCCGTCAAGCGTGTGCTGACGCGCGACGGCACCAGCAGCTACTTCATCAACAACCAGCCGGTGCGCCGCCGCGACGTGCAGGACGTGTTCCTTGGCACCGGCCTGGGCCCGCGCGCCTACGCCATCATCGGCCAGGGCACGATCAGCCGCATCATCGAGTCGCGCCCTGAAGAGTTGCGGCTGTTCCTCGAAGAAGCTGCCGGCGTCTCCAAGTACAAGGAGCGCCGCCGCGAGACCGAGCTGCGGCTGCGCGACACGCGCGAGAACCTGACCCGGGTCGACGACATCCTGCGCGAGCTCAACGCCAACCTCGACAAGCTCGAGCGCCAGGCCGAGGTCGCCACGCGTTTCCACGGCCTGCAAAAGGCCGGCACGCTGAAGCTGCACCAGCTGTGGTTCCTCAAGCACCGCGACGCGGCCGCCGAGGAAGACCGCCTGAAGCTGGCCACGCTGGACGCGACCAACGCGCTGGAAGCCAAGCTGGCCGACCTGCGCCACGTGGAAGCGCAGCTGGAAGTGGTGCGCCAGTCGCACTACGAAGCTTCTGACGCGCTGCACGCCAAACAGGGCGACCTGGCCCAGGCTTCGCTGGAAGTGAGCCGGCTCGAAGAGCGCATCCGCTACGTGGTCGAGGGCCGGCAACGCGCCCAGGCCCGGCTGGCCGACCTGGAAAGCCAGAACCAGCAATGGGCTCAGCGCCGGGACGACGCGGTTGCCGAGCAGGAAACCATTGCCGAGCAGATTGCCGCCGCCGAAGAGCAGGCCGAGATCCTGGCCGCGCAGGCCGAAGAAGAAGCCGGGAGCGGCCCGCAGCAGGAAGAGGCGGTGCGCGCAGCGCAGGCGCGCGCCAACGAGCAGCGTGGCCGCGTGGCCCAGGTGCAGCAGCAGATCCAGGTGCTGGCGGCCGAGAGCCGCAACATCGAGGAACAGACCCGCGCGCTGCGCACCCGCCGCGAGCGCCTGGCCACCGAGCGCCAGGGCCTGGCCGCGCCGGACGCCGACAAGCTGGCCGCGCTGCGAGAAGACAGTGCCATGGCCGACGAGGCCAATGCCGAAGCCGAAGCCCGCCTGCACGATCTGGGTGAACAGGTGCCTCTGCTGGACGAGCGGCGCCGCGAGCAGCAGGCGCTGGTCAACCGCGAAGCTGCCAAACACGCCGAGCTGAGCGCTCGCCTGGAAGCGCTGCGCGCGCTGCAGGAGAAGGTGCAGACCGAAGGCAAGCTCAAGCCCTGGCTGGCCAAGCACGGGCTGGATGGGCTGCCCGGCCTGTGGACCAAGGTGCACATCGAGCAAGGCTGGGAAGTGGCGCTGGAAGCGGCGCTGCGCGAGCGGCTCAGCGCATTGCAGGTCGGGCGGCTGGACACGGTGCGCGCTTTTGCGACCGACGCGCCGCCTGCCAAGCTGGCCTTTTATTCGCCGCCCGCGAGCGGCCATGCCGACAGTCACCAGACCCTGCCGCGCCTGGCCGAGTTGCTGAAGCTCAACGACGCCGGCCTGACTGCGCTGCTGAACGATTGGCTCGAAGGCGTGTACACGGCCGACACCGTGGAAGCCGCGCTGGCCCAGCGCTCCCAGCTGACGCATGGCGAGGTCATCATGACCCGCGAAGGCCATGCGGTCTCGCAGTTCGCGGTGGCTTTTTACGCACCCGACTCCGAGCAGGCCGGCATGCTGGCCCGGGCGCAGGAAATCGAGAACCTGGAACGCAGCAGCCGCGCGCAAGCCCTGCTGGCCGACGAATCGCGCACCGCGCTGATCCGCCAGGAAGCCCAGTACACCGAAGCCGCCTCGCGCCTGGCCGCGGCCCGCCGCGAAGCCGCCGAGGCGCAGACCCGCGCGCACCAGTTGCAAGTCCAGCTGATGCAGCTGAACCAGCAAGCCCAGGCAGCGAACTCGCGCCGCGGCCAGCTGGAAGAAGAACTGGCCGAGATCGACGGCCAGATGGAAGAGCTGGCAGAGCGCCGCATGACTGGCGAGGCCCGTTTCGAAGAACTGGACATGGACCTGGCCAACACCCAGGAACGCCACGCCGAGCTGGAAGACGCGGTGATTGCTGCCGAGCGCAAGCTCAGTGGTGCACGCGAACAGTTGCGAGCGCTGGAGCGCCAGGCGCAGGAGGCGCAGTTCCAGGCTCGCGCGCTGGCCGCACGCCGTGGCGAACTGCAGCGCGCCATCGAAACCGCGGCGCAGCAGATCCAGGCCAATGTGCAGGCCGAAGAGCAACTGCAAAGCGAGCTGGCCAGCTTCAACGACGCCGCGGCCCAGGCCGGGCTGCAGGAAGCGCTGGCCATCAAGCTGCAAAAGGAACAGGCGCTGGGCGCGGCGCGCAGTGCTTACGACGAACTGTCGATGCAACTGCGGCAGGCCGACGAGCAGCGCCTGACGCTGGAACGCGGCATGGAGCCGCTGCGTGAAGCCATCACCCGGCTGCAGCTGGAGTCGCAAGCCGCCCAGCTGGGCGGTGCGCAGTACATGGAGCAGCTGAGCGCAGCGGAGGTCGACCTGGCAGCGCTGGCCACCTCGATTGAAGAAGGCCAGGTCAAGCTCTGGGGCCTGCAGGGCGAGATCGACCGCATCAACCGCGAGATTGCCGCGCTGGGCGCTGTCAATTTGGCCGCGCTGGACGAACTGGCCGCGGCGCGCGAGCGCAAGACTTTCCTCGACTCGCAGAACGCCGACCTGACCGACGCCATCAACACGCTGGAAGATGCGATCCACAAGATCGATCTCGAAACCCGCGACCTGCTGATGACCACCTTCAACCAGGTCAACGAAGGCTTCGGCCGCATGTTCCCGACGCTGTTCGGCGGCGGCCAGGCCAAGCTGACGATGGTTGGCGACGAGGTGCTGGACGCCGGCGTGCAGGTGATGGCGCAGCCGCCGGGCAAGAAGAACTCCACCATCCACCTGCTGTCAGGTGGCGAGAAGGCGCTGACCGCCATCGCGCTGGTGTTCGCGATCTTCCTGCTGAACCCCGCTCCGTTCTGCCTGCTGGACGAGGTGGACGCGCCGCTGGACGACGCCAACACCGAGCGCTACGCGAACCTGGTCGCCGAGATGTCCAAGGGCACGCAGTTCCTGTTCATCTCGCACAACAAGATTGCAATGGAAATGGCCGAACAGCTGATCGGGGTCACGATGCAGGAACAAGGCGTCTCGCGCATCGTCGCGGTGGACATGGAGGCCGCCATCGGCATGGTGGAAGCCGCATGACGTTGACCACTGGTTTGGCGATTCTGGCGGGCATCGTGTTGCTTGCCGTTGTGGTGCAGGGCGCATGGGCCGCACGGCGCAGCGCACCGCGGCAAAGCCTGCCGGACGCGCCCGCGGCTTCCAATGGCGAGCGCCAGGAACCCACGATGAGCGGGTTGAGCAATGCCACCAGCAATGTCGGCCAGGACCTGGACCCGGTTGGCGTGCCCGGCGTGGCGCCGCTGCCCGAGGCGCTGCGCGCCGCTTCGCTGAGTCGCCGCAGCGCGCGCATCGACGCCTTGATCGACGCGATTGCCACCGTGCGGCCAGACGCACCCGTCACCGGCGACCTGGCGCTGCAGCACCTGCCGCCCAGCCGCCGCGCCGGTGCCAAGCCTTTCCACATCGAAGGCCTGAACGCCGAGACTGGCGAGTGGGAAATGCCGCGCCCCGGCCAGCGCTACGGCGAGTTCCAGGCGGGCCTGCAAATGGCCAATCGTCATGGCCCGTTGAACGAGATCGAGTATTCCGAATTCGTGCAGAAGCTGCAGGCCTTTGCCGACGCGCTGAGCGCCAACCCGGATTTCCCGGACATGCTGGACGTGGTCGCCCGCGCCCGCGAGCTGGACAGCTTCGCCAGCCAGCACGACGCCCAACTGGGCGCCGTGCTGCGCGCCAACTCGGTCGCATGGTCGGTCGGCTACCTGCAGCAATGCACCAGCCGGCATGGCTTCGTGCCCGGCGCGGTCGCCGGCCGCCAGGTGCTGCCTGCTGCCGAAGACGGCGCGCCGCCGGTGCTGGTGCTGTCCTTCGATTCGCAGGTCGCCCTGTCCGAAGACCCAGGCCAGGCCGCGCTACGCGAAGTGACGCTGACGCTGGACGTGCCGCAAACCCCGGCTTCGGCCGAGCCCTTTGCCGCCTGGCAGGAATGCGCCCGCCGCCTGGCCGAGGATCTGGATGCGACCCTGGTCGACGACCGCGGCACGCCCATCACGCTGCACGCCTTTGCCGCCATCGGCCTGGAGCTTGGCCGGCTGTACGAGGCCCTGGCGGCCCGCGAGCTGGAAGCAGGCAGCGCCGCGGCACGGCGCTTGTTCAGCTAGGCCCGTGGACCTGATCGCCAGCCTGTTGCTCATTGCGCTGCTGATCGCGGCGTCGGCCTTTTTCGCGGTGGCCGAGATTGCAATGGCCGCGGCGCGGCGGCTCAAGCTGCGCCAGTTGGCCGACCTGGGCGAACACCGGGCCACACAGGTGCTGGCGGTTCAGGATGCGCCTGGCCATTACGTCACGGTGGTGCAGATCGGGCTGAACACCATCGCGATCCTGGCCGGTATCGTGGGCGACGGCGCGCTGACACCGCATTTCGCCGCCGCGCTGCGCTGGGCCGGCGTGGGCGAGGAGCGCCTTGGCGGGCTCAGCCTCGCGCTTTCGTTCCTGGCCGTCACCGTGCTGTTCGTGCTGCTGGCCGACCTGCTGCCCAAGCGCGTGGGCATGAACGACCCGGAGCGGCTGGCCATGCGCCTGGTCGGCCCGATGCTGTGGCTCAGTGCCTTGTTCAAGCCGGTGGTGTGGACCTTCACCCGCGCGGCCGATGGCCTGTCCAAGCTCTTCGGCCTGCCGCAGACGCGCGACGACCGCATCACCCACCACGACATCCTGGCCTTGACGGCGGCCGGCACCCTGACCGGCGCGGTGCACAGCTCCGAGCAGCAGATCATCGAAAACGTCTTCGAGCTGGACACGCGCACGGTCGAGAGCGCAATGACCTCGCGCGAGCGTGTCGTCTGGCTGGCGATGGACGACGACGAGGTGCTGCTGCGCACCCGCGTGGCCGAAGATCCGCATTCGACCTACCTGGTCTGCGGTGAAGGCATCGACGAAGTCATCGGCTACGTGGATGCGACCGACATGTTCGCCCGCGTGCTGCGCGAGGAGCCCATCGGCCTGCGCGCCTGCGGCGACAGCGGGCTGATCAAGAAGGTGCTGATCGTCCCGGACCGGCTGACGCTGGCCGAGATGCTGACCCAGTTCCGCCAGGCCCACGAGGACTTCGCCGTCATCGTCAACGAATACAGCCTGGTGGTGGGCGTAATCACGCTGAACGACGTGATGAGCACCGTGATGGGCGCGATGGTCGCCCCGCACGACGAGGAACAGATCATCCGCCGCGACGACGGCAGCTTCCTCGCCGACGGCGTCACCCCCATCCCCGACCTCGAACGCGCACTGGACATCGCCGAATGGCCGCACGCCGGCCAATACGACACCCTGGCCGGCTTCCTGATGGTCATGCTGCGCCGCATCCCCAAACGCACCGACACGGTCACCTGGGAAGGCTGGCGCTTCGAGGTGATGGACGTGGACAGGCATAGGGTGGACCAGGTGATGATTGCGAAGGTGAGTTGACGGGCGATCTTCAAATTGCCCTATGTGTTTTGGGGAAGTCCAAGGAGTCGAGAAGTGAAAGAACTTGTCATTTGGACCCTGGCGATTTGCCTCATCTTGAGAAGGCAGTTACTGCCATGGTTGCCCATTTCGAATGGACTCACCTTTCTTCTGTTGCTTCTGCTATTTGTCGTTTGGAACATTTCTTGGGGGCGTGGCTTGATGGCGCATCTCTTAAGAAGGCGAGGGGACGGCAAGGACTCCTCTGAGTAGATGTCAACATCCCTTCCAATTGAAATTGACGAACAGTCGAACTAGCAAGATGTCAGAAACTCCGCTACTGAAAGAGCGAGTTGCCGCGATACGGGCCCAACTCCACCACCATGCCCAGCAGTACTACGTGCTGGATGCGCCGCAGATCCCGGATGCGGAGTACGACAAGCTTTACCAGGAACTCGAAGCCATTGAGGCGGCGCATCCTGAACTGGTGACGGCGGACTCGCCGACGCAGCGCGTGATTGGTGCGGTGTTGGATGGCTTCACGCCGGTGCGGCATGTTGTGCCGATGCTGTCGATCCGTACCGAGACGGACACGACGGCGCAGGGTGCGGTGGAGTTCGACACGCGGGTGCGGCGTGAGCTGAAACTGGCTGAAGATGCGCCGCAGGTGGACTACGCGGCCGAGCTGAAGTTCGATGGGTTGGCGATCAACCTGCGGTACGAGCACGGCGAACTGGTGCAGGCCGCCACGCGCGGCGACGGCGAGACCGGCGAGGACGTGTTGCAGAACATCCGCACGATCAAGCAGGTGCCGCGCAAGCTGCGCGGCTGCAGTGCGGCGGTGCTGGAAGTACGCGGCGAGGTCTACATGCGGCGCGACGAGTTCGACGCGCTGAACGAGCGGCAGCGCGAGCTGATTGCCGCGGGTGCGAAGAACGAAAAGACCTTCGTGAACCCGCGCAATGCCGCCGCCGGTGCGGTTCGCCAGCTGGATCCGGCGATGGCGAAAAAGCGGCCCTTGAGCTTCTTTGCTTACGGTCTCGGCGAGGTGCAGGGTTGGGAGGTGCCGGAGACGCACAGCGGCATGCTGGACGCACTGGCGAAGATGGGGGTGCCAGTCAATGAAGACCGCGCGGTGGTGCAGGGCGCTGACGGCCTTGTGGCTTTCCACGAGCGCATCCGCGAGCTGCGCGACAGCCTGCCGTTCGACATCGACGGCGTGGTCTACAAGGTGAACTCGCGCGCGCTGCAGCAGCAGATGGGCTTCGTCTCGCGTGAACCGCGCTGGGCGGTGGCGCACAAGTACCCGGCGCAGGAGCAGATGACGCGGCTGCTGGGCATCGACATCCAGGTCGGCCGCACCGGCAAGCTGACGCCGGTGGCCAAGCTGGAGCCGGTGTTCGTCGGCGGCACCACGGTGAGCAACGCCACGCTGCACAACGAGGACGAGACGCGGCGCAAGGACGTGCGCATTGGCGACACGGTGATCGTGCGCCGCGCCGGCGATGTCATTCCCGAAGTCGTCGGTGTGGTGATGGACAGGCGGCCAGAGGACGTGGGTGAGCCGTTCGACCTTTACAAACGCCTGGACGGCAAATGCCCTGTGTGCAGCAGCCCCATCGAGCGCGAGGAAGGCGAGGCTGACTGGCGTTGCACCGGCGGCATCACCTGCCCGGCGCAGCGCAAGCAGGCGCTGCTGCACTTCGCCAGCCGCCGCATGATGGACATCGAAGGCCTGGGTGACAAGCTGGTGGACCAGTTGGTGGACGCCGGCATCGTGCGCAGCCTGCCGGACCTCTACAAGCTCGGCTTTGCCAACCTCGCGACGCTGGAGCGCATGGGCGACAAGAGCGCGCAGAACCTGCTGGACGGTATCGAGAAGAGCAAGTCCACCACGCTGGGCCGCTTCCTCTACAGCCTGGGCATTCGCCACGTGGGCGAGACGACCGCGAAAGACCTGGCCAAGCACTTCGGCAACCTGGACCGCCTGATGGACGCGCGGCTGGAAGAGTTGCTGGAAGTCAACGACGTGGGTCCCATCGTCGCCGAAAGCGTGCGGCATTTCTTCGACCAGCCGCAGCACCGCGAGGTCGTGGAGCAACTGCGCGCGGCCGGTGTGCATTGGCCGGACATCGAGGGCACTGCCAGCGACGCGCCGCGCCCGCTGCTGGGCAAGACGCTGGTGCTGACCGGTTCGCTGCCCACGCTGAGCCGCGACGAGGCCAAGGACCTGATCGAAGCGGCCGGCGGCAAGGTCAGCGGCTCGGTTTCGAAGAAGACCACCTACGTGGTGGCCGGTGAAGAGGCCGGCAGCAAGCTGGACAAGGCGCGCGAGCTGGGCATTGCCGTGCTGGACGAGGCGGGCCTTCAGGCGCTGCTGCGCGGCGAGGGCTGACGCATTCCGGCTGCAGGAAAAAAACGGCCGCCTGGTGAAGGCGGCCGTTCTGTCTGGCAGCGCAGCGGTTCAGTGCATCAGGGCTTGATGCCCTTCAGCAGTTCCTTCACGCCGGCTGCCAACTGCTGGTCATCGCCCTTGACGATGCGGGACGGGTCGTTGGCGACCTGGATGTCCGGCTGGATCAAGGCCTTTTCCATGTACTGGCCCTTGGCGTCCACGAAGCCGACTTCGGGAATGCCGAAGTAGACGTTCGGGTCCTGCAGCGTTTCCCACCACACGGCCGTGCCGGTGCCTGCCACCGGCATGCCGACCAGCTTGCCTAGCCCCAAGTGCTGGTAGGTCCACGGGAACAGGTGCGCGTCGGAGTAGTTGCTTTCGCTGATCAGCACCAGCGAAGGCTTGGTCCACTTGCCGGTGGGCTCGGCGCCCAGGTGCTGGCCGCGCGGCACGAAGTCCAGGTAGGCCTTGCCGCTGAGCAGCGTGGCCAGTTCGTCGTGCAGGTTGCCGCCGCCGTTGAAGCGGGTGTCGACGATGACGGCCTGCTTGCCGCTGTGTCGGCCCAGCATCTCCGAATAGACCTGGCGGTAGCTGTCGTCGTCCATGCCGCGCACGTGCACGTAGCCGACCTTGCCGCCCGAGAGCTTCTCCGTCAGCGCGCGTTCGGCCTTGACCCAGCGCTTGTACAGCAGCTCGTTCTGCTCGCCGCCCGGGATGGGTTTGACCACCTCGTCGAAGCGCTGGTTCTTGGCCGGGTCGAACACACCGAGCACCACGCGCTTGCCAGCCTTCTGGTTCAGCAGCGAGTCGTATTCGGCACCGGCGGCAATCGTCACGCCGTCGATCTTCTCGATCACCATGCCGGGCTGAATGCGTGCCTCACCGGCCTGCAGCGGGCTGCCGTCGATGATCTCGGCCACCTTCAGGCCGGCGCCGGTGAAGGCCGGGTCGAAGAACACGCCCAGCTGGGCTGTGGCGTCGCCTGCGCCAGGCTTGCCGGTGTAGCCCGAGCCGGTGTGCGAGACATTCAGCTCGCCCAGCATTTCGCTCAGCAGCTCGGCAAAGTCCTCGCCGTTGGCGATGTAGGGCAGCTGGCGCTCGTAGACCTTGCGGTAACCGGCCCAGTCCACGCCATTCATGTCGGCCACGTAGAGCTTGGCCTGGGTCTGGCGCCAGACGTGGTCGAACATGTAGGCGCGTTCGGCACGCAGGTCCAGGTTCAGCTCGGCGGCGAACTTGACCGGCTCAGGCTTGACGGGGCCGTCTTCCTTGGGGAGTTTGAACTTCTGGATGCCGCCATCGGCCAGCACAAACACGGTTTCGCCCTTGGCGTCCAGTTGCAGGTCCACCGGCAGCGGGTCGCCGTGGCCACCCTTGCCAGCCGGGAAGCCGCCGACCTTCTTGTTCTCCTTGCTGCGCAGGCGGTTGACCCACAGCTCGATGCCGTCGGCCGTTTCCAGCAGGTAGACCAGGGCTTCGCCATCTTCCGAGAGCACCGCAGCGCGCACGTTGCCGGCGTTTGGCGTGAGCCGCACCACGCGGTCCTCGACCTGGTCCAGCTCCAGCTTCACCGGCTCGGGCAGGGTGATGGCGTCGTCGTCCTTCTCCTTGTCCTTGCCGCCCTTCTTGTCGGCCTTGGCTTCTTTCGCCTTGTCCTTTTCCTTCTTTTCCTCTTCTTCCTTCTTCAGCAGCGCGGCGTATTCGCCCTTGTCGAGGTTGAAGCGGTCGAAGGCCTCGCGGGTGAAGAACATCGCGTAGACGTCCTTCTGCGACGAGCCGGAGGCGCCGTGCATGCCGGTGCGGTCGGTCAGCCAGACCATCATCTGGCCGTTGCGTGCCCACTGCGGCGAGAAGTCGTCATAGCCGCTCTGGGTCAGGTTGACCAGCGGGCGCTTGCCCTGCGCATCGATCAGGCCGACCTCGGCACCCCAGCGGTTGCGGTCCACGAACTGGGTCAGCAGCGAGTGGCCGTCGGGCGACCAGTCGAACCACTGGTCGCCGTCGGCGTAGGAGTAGTTCCATTCGGCCGGCAGCACGGTGCGGGTCTGGCCGCTGGCCAGGTTCAGCACCTTCAGCGTGTTGCGGTTTTCCAGGTAGGCCACTTCCTTGCCGTCCGGCGAGTAGCGGGGCTGGAAGTTGTCCTTGCCGTTGCTCAGCAGCGTCTTGATCTGCACCTTGCCGGCGCTGTAGAAGTTCGGCGATTCCTTCTTGTTGCCGGGCAGGCTGGCTTCGTAAAGGCTCCAGGCGCCATCGCGCTCGCCGGCAAACAGCAGGCGCCGGCCGTCCGGGCTGAAGCTGACCGAGCGTTCCTGCGTCGGCGTGTCGGTGATGCGCTTGGTGTCGCCGAACTCGGACGAGGCGACAAACACCTCGCCACGAATCACGAAGGCCACTTCGTTGCCACTGGGGCTGGGCGACATCTCGGTCGCGCCCTGCGACAGGCGCTGCAGCTCGGTGCCGCGGGTGCGGGTGTCCGCGGCGATCTGCACGGCGACCTTGGTTGGCGCGCTGGCGCCCGGGGCCAGGCGGTAGAGCTCGCCGTCGTAGCCGAAGCTCAGCGTGCCGTTGCTGGCCATGCTGAGGAAGCGCACCGGGTTGGTCTTGAAGCTGGTGACCTGCACTGCCGCTTCGGGTTGGTTCAGCGGCATTTTCCAGACGTTGAACGAGCCGCTGCGCTCGCTCAGGAAATACACCGCCTGCTCGTCGGGCGACCAGACCGGGTTGCGGTCCTCGCCGCCGAAGGTGGTCAGCTGGCGGTGCTGGCCGGTCTTGGTGTCGTAGAGCCAGATGTCATGCGCCACCGGCGAGACATGGTGCTTGCGCCACAGGTTCTCGTAGCCTTTCCAGTCCTCGTACAGCATCTGCGTGCCAGCCTTGTTCAGCTGGGCCGAGAGGGCCGGCGTGCTGAGCAGCTGCACCGGGCGCTGGCCGGCTTCGACCGAAACCTTGTACAGCTCGCTGGCCTGGCCCGAGGGGAACATCAGGTTGCCGCGGGCGTCCATGTGGGTGCCGGAGAACAGCACTTCCTTACCGTCCGGCGTGAAGCTCAGCGGCGTCTCGTTGGCCGAGTGCGTCGTCAGCCGGCGCGAAGGGCCGCCCTGGGCCGAGACCAGGAAGACATCGTAGTTGCCATAGAGGTTGGCCGCGTAGGCGATGCTGCGGCCGTCTGGCGACCACACGGCGCGCGAGTTGCTCTGGCCGTTGGCCACCAGCAGCCGGGCCACGCCACCCTCGGCGGGCACGACAAACAGGTTGCCCTGGAAGCTGAAGGCGATCTGGCTGCCATCGGGCGAGATGGCCGGGTAGCGCATCCACAGCGGATCCTGCAGCGGGCCCAGGGCCGGGTTGGCGCTGGCCGCGGAAGGTGTGGCTGCTGAAGCTGAGGTAGCAGCGGTGAGCAGGCACAGCGTGGCGGCCGCATGGGCCAGCGCACGCAAGGGAGTCGAAAACAACATGGACGGTCCTGGACAGGGAGCGATGGTGACGGCAATTTGACACCAGCCGCACTGTCGTTTTTCTGTCCGCAATCCCCTTGAACGTGGCTCCCCGTTCGTCGCAAAGCACGCGACAACTAGCGGTATTTCTGCGTATGCCCGAGCCGCTCACCGCGGGCGCAGCTGGCCAGCAGTTCCGCCAGCCGCCGAGCCTGGGTGGCGGCCGTCTTGGGGCTGGTGACCCAGTGCACCGCCGTGCGCCGGTAGCCTGGCGGCTGGGCCAGGAAGAAGGCCAGGGCATCGGGCAGCGCATGCAACTGCGCCGCCATCTCCGGCGGCAACTCCTGCGGCCGGGCGGCAAAGGTGTAGCCGGTGTGGTGTTCGGGCTTGCGCGCCTCGAACACCGCCAGCCCCTCCGGCCGCATGCGCCCCTCGGCCAGCAACACCGGCACCCGCTGCACGTTGACCATGCTCCACACGCTGCCGGGCCGGCGCGGCGTGAAGCGGATGCTGTAGCGCGCGTCGTCGATGCGCCGGCGCACGCCGTCGATCCAGCCCACGCACAGCGCCTCGTCCACCGACTCGGGCCAGGTCACGCTGGGCTGGCCGCTGCCCACTTTCCAGTAGCCCAGCAACAGCTCGGTCTGGGTGGCGTGGTGGCGCTTGAACCAGGCGTGCAACTGGGCTGGCGTGGCGAAATACAGGGCTTCACTCATGGTGGTGCGCTGGCGGCGCTGGTGGCAGCGCCCGGTTCGCCCATCACCTGCGCCAGTGCGGCCGAGCGCAGCTGGCCCTTGCCGATGGGGCGGCCGGCGGCAAAGACCTGGAAGTCCGGCTGCTTCGCTTTCACGCGGAACGGCTGAAGGCAGCGGATCGCCAGGTCCTGCGTCTCGCCAGGGTTCAGCTGGCCCTCGGGGTCGTACAGCCGCAGCGCGCAGGTCAGCACTTCGGGTTCGCCGGAGAAGCGCAACTGGGCCATGAAGTTGTGAAAGACCGGTGCATCTCGCCCGCTCTTCAGGCCCAGCGGCCAGAGCTGCAGGTTCACCGCCACGTTGCGGTCGGCGGGGAACTGGAACAGCTCGGCATCGGCTGGTGGATCGGCCGCGAGAGCGCTCGCGCCGAAGATCAGCAACGGCACAGCCAAACGCCAGCGGGCAGAAAGGCGACAACCAGCCATCGCCTTACCCGTTCGCCAGCGCCTGCAGTTTCTTCATCGTGGCCCAGTTGCGGCTGGTCGCGCGGTCCTTGAACAGCTTCTCGAAGGCCGGCGCCAGCTTGCTGTCCAGGATGCCCGGCTCGCAGCGCAGGTAGGCCACGCCGGGGCCGATGGCAAAACCGTCGGGCGCCCAGTCCTTCTCGCCCAGCTGCTTCAGCGCGGCGCTGGTGGCCTCGCTGTCCGGCTCCCGCAGCACGGCCACCAGCAGGCGCGAGGCGATCTCGTCGGCATCGTCCCAGGGCATGGCCGCGAGCATCGCGTCCAGCTGCGCGGCCGAGATCACCGTGGTCTTGCTCTGCACGCCCAGGTGTTGCTCGATGGCAGTTTCGATGGCCGCTGCCAGCTTGATCGCCGTGGGCCTGCCGGTCGCGCTGAAGACGACATTGCCGCTGTTGAGCAAGGTGCTCACCTCGCTGTGGCCCAGCTCGGTCTCCAGCAGCGTGCGCAGCTCCGCCATCGCAATGCGCTTGGCCTTGCCGACGTTGATGCCGCGGAAGAGGGCGATCCAGCGGGCCATCAGACGGCCGCCTCCACGACCATCTGCACGCGCACCTGCCCCTGGAACTCGTCCACGCTGAGCCGGTACGCCAGCCGCACCGTTTCGGCCACCGGCTCGGCATGGCCGAACCAGATCGCGTCGCGCAGCGTGCCTTTGGGGCCGCCGTGGCGCACGCGCAGCTTCAGGTGCTTTTCGCCGACCAGCTTTTGCTGGATGACCACCACCTCGTCGCAGAAAACAGGTGCCTCAAAACCCTGGCCCCAGACCACGGCATCCAGCTTGGCCACCGTCTCGGGGTTGAAGTATTCCGGCAGCAGCGGCCCATCGGTCGCCAGCTTGCGGGCCAGGGCTTCGGGCAGCAGCCATTCCTGGGCGACTTGCTGCAGCGCCTGGTCGAAGGTCTCGAAGTCTTCTTCTGCCAGCGTGCAACCGGCGGCCATCGCGTGGCCGCCGAATTTCTTCAGCACGCCGGGGTGGCGCTTGGTCACCAGGTCCAGGGCGTCGCGCAGGTGGAAGCCGGGGATGGAGCGGCCGGAGCCTTTGAGCAAACCGTCTGCGCCCAGCGCGAAGACGAAGGTCGGCCGGTGCAGCCGGTCTTTCATGCGGCCGGCCACGATGCCGACCACGCCTTCGTGGAAGTCCGGGTCGAACAGCACCACCGCGGCGGGCGGCTGGCCCTCGGGCATCAGCGAGTCCAGCAGCAGCTCGGCCTGCTCGCGCATGCCGGCTTCCACGTCGCGCCGTTCGCGGTTGATCGCGTCCAGCTGCTGCGCGAGTTCGATGGCGCGGCCGGGGTCGTCGGTGGTCAGGCATTCGATGCCCAGCGTCATGTCCGACAGCCGGCCCGCGGCATTGATGCGCGGGCCCAGCGCAAAGCCGAAGTCGAAGGCGCTGGCCTTGGCGGGCTGGCGCGAGGCCGCGGCAAACAGCGCCGCCACGCCCGGCTGCATGCGGCCGGCGCGGATGCGCCGCAGGCCTTGCGCCACCAGGCGTCGGTTGTTGCCGTCCAGCTTCACCACGTCCGCCACCGTGCCCAGCGCGACCAGGTCCAGCAGCGCGTCCAGCTTGGGCTGGGGTACGGTTTCGTAGGCGCCACGCTGGCGCAGCTCGGCGCGAAGCGCGAGCAGGGTGTAGAACATCACGCCCACGCCGGCCAGCGCTTTGCTGGGAAACTCGCAGCCGGGCTGGCTGGGGTTCACGATCACGTTGGCATCCGGCAGCAGCACCTCGCCGTCCACCAATGCGGGCAAGTGGTGGTCGGTCACCAGCACCTGCATGCCGAGCGCGCGCGCATGGGCCACGCCAGCCTGGCTGGCAATGCCGTTGTCCACGGTCAGCAGCAGCTGCGGCTGGCACTGGGCCACGGCCAGGTCGACGATGGTGGGCGTCAGCCCATAGCCGTGAACCGCGCGGTCCGGCACCACGTAGTGCAGCTGCGCGGGCTGTCCGCCCAGCATCGCCAGGCCGCGCAGCGCGACGGCGCAGGCCGTGGCACCGTCGCAGTCGTAGTCGGCCACCACGCAGATGCGCGCGCCGCTGGCCAGTGTGTCCGCGAGCAGCCTCGCGGCGGCATCGGTGCCCTTGAGCAGGCTGGGCGGCAGCAACTGCTTCAGGTCGTCGTCCAGTTCGGCCGGTTCGCGCACGCCGCGGGCAGCGTAGAGGCGTGCCAGCAGCGGGTGTACGCCGCTTTGCTCCAGCGCGTAGGCGGCACGCGGCGGCACGTCGCGCAGGTGCAGGGAAGGGCTGCTTGTCATCGGGTCCTGCAGGAGATCAAAGAGAGGCCAGCAGCGGTGCCGCGTGCACGCGCCCGGGCGCCAGCGGGCCGCGCTGCCACCAGGTCAGCGGGCGCGGCGTGTAGGTCTGCGCACGGCGCTCGCCGCAGAGGCTGAGCGTGAAAGCCTGGCCGGCCGTCACGCTGGCCAGCGCCTCGGCCAGCGGGCCGGCGTCCAGTGCGGCCCAGGCCTCGGCCCAGGTCGTCCAGTCGCCAGCCAGCGCCGGTGCACGCAGGCGGTCGTCATGCACGATGCCGGCGTGCACGCCCGGCATCGGCTGCGTCGGCCCGGTGCCGCTGAGCCAGAAGGAGTTGACCGGCAACAGGCCACGCGCCTCGCGCTCGTCGTTGGCCGGGTGGTTGTACAGCAGCATCTGCACCTCGGCCTGTAGCCGGCGGATCAGCCGGGCCTGCGGGTGCGTGTTCAGCCACAGGTCCACATTGCGGCCGATCACGCGATCCAGCGCCGCGGTCGGCAGGTTGCGCAGGCTGGGGTGCGTGGCATACCAGCGCGTCGGCGCGCCCCACTGCAGCTTCCAGCCGTCTTCCTCGAACAGAGGGCGCAGCGCGTCGAACAGCGTGCGCGACATCGCCTCGTCCAGCCCCAGCGTGGCCGGGTCGGTCAGCGAGACCTGGTCGGTGCCCACATGCCAGTGCGTTGGGCTCAGCAAGCCCCAGCCCAACTCGTCATCCACCGGCGCCAGCCCGTCGCGTTGCGCGGCCACCGCCGCCATAGGCAACAACCCGTCCTGCGCCGGCCCGGCCGGCCAGCCCCAGGCGGCGGCCAGCACCTGCTCGTGCGGCGCACTCAGCGAAAGCTCTTCGTCTTCCTCCGGCGCCGCGGCAGGCCCAGGCCCGGCCGGCTGGAGCCGACCGAGCAGCCGCTCCAGGTTTGGCAATGCCAGCGTTGAGATCGCGTGCTGGGCTGGCGGCGTCAGGGCGCTGGCGAAGGGGAGCACGAGATGCATGAGCGGGATTATCGCGGTGGCGCTGGCGTTGCAAAATCTGCGCTTTACAAACGATTGACAAGACAGCGAGAGGGAGTGGGAGGATGGGAAATCTGTTGCGAGCTTGGTCCCCGACATGCGGCTGGCAAGGGCGCGCGCTCGGTCCATGGGCCTGGGCGGCCGTTGGCTTGCTGATCGGCTTGTTTGGGGGCTGCGGTGGCGGGGGCGGAGGCAGCAACCCGGCATCGTCGCCTGACAAGTTCTCGGTGACGTTTGCGCAACCCGCGGTCAGCACCACGCTGATTGCGGGCCGGAGCGACTCCGTGCTGGTCCAAGCCACGATGTCGTACCAGGGCACCGAGCCGGTCTACCTGCGCCTGGGCGAGTCTCAAGGCCTGGTCAAGGACGGCTCGATGGATGTCTCGGGCGATCTGTTGTCCGCCACGCTGCTGCTGGGCGACGCGATTGCGCCTGGCCAGTACGACAGCACACTGGATCTCTACGCCTGCTGGGATGAAGACTGCAAGCAGCAACTGGCCGGCAGTCCATTCCATCTCCCACTGCACGTGGAGGTCAAGCCGAACCTGCAGATTGCGACGGCCCAACCAATGCGACGCACCGGCCGTGACCCCGCGCCGAGTCAGTCGCTCCCGCTCAGTCTCGTGCCCGAGGCGGGCGAGCTGGCGCTGAGGCAAAGCGGCGCGTATGGGGCTTTCGAGCTGTCGCTGCACGACGGCTTGCTGGATGTGCGGACGCTGCAGATGCCGGCCGGCAGCTATCAGATGCATGCGGAGGTCTACGGCACCTCCGATGATCGCTACAGCGCAAGCGTGGATCTGAGCTATGTGGTGGAAGCACCGGCGGGCGGCGAACTGCCGCTGCGCCTGGCGCCGGAGTTCCTCAATGTGACGATCAAGGCCCAGACGCAGCCGGTCTACCGCTTCAAGCTGCAGCGGCCAACGTGGACGGACCTGGTGGGCCCGTTGCAGGTCTCGGGCGATGCTCACATCACCAACTTGCACCTGGTGAGCGAAGACGAATACGAATTCACCGTGGACGGTACCCAACTCGAAGCAGGCTTTACCTACTACGCCACGATTGCCGCGGACGCCGGCCCGCTTGGCGGGCAGGACCAACTGGAAATCTCGGTGCAGGTCTCGCCAGCTCTGCTGCTTGAGAATCCCGAATTCGGCGGACTGCGCATCAATGCCCAGACCCAGCCTGCCAACCTTCGCTTGCAGTCCCAGATTGCCACGCCCGAGGGCAGCTCGGTTGGCTGGCATGTGAGCTCGGATCAGCCTTGGCTGAAGGTGCTGCGTGCCGATGGCATCACCGGTGTGGACCCGCTTCAGGTGGAGGTGGATCCATCGAAGTTCCCTGCCACCGGCTGGCAGGTCGAGGCAGGGCTGAGTGTCCAGCTCGACCAGGCCGGCGTGAGTGCGGTCCGTGTGCCGGTCACGGTCCAGAATTTCCTGCCGCGCTTCGACCAGGCCTCTCCCGGTGTGCTGACCGGCAGCAGTGCGCGCGTGTACCTGGACGGCATGGTGCTGAGCGACAGCGGGGTGTTGGGCGCAGGCGTCTTGAGCGTGCAGGGCGCCACATTGAGCAATGCGCAGCGGCTCAGCGATACCCGCTTCGCCGGCGACGTGAGCGTCATCGCGCTGGACATCGATGGCGTGGTGGCTGGGCGCGATGTGGTGATCCAGGCCACTTCGCCGCTGGGCGTGACCCAGCGCGTGCTGAAGGCCGTGGCACCGCCGCAGGTGCCCTCTGGCCATCTCGCGTTGCCGTTTGGCAGCTACCGGCCAGCGTCGTACCTGCCCGGTTTGACCGCACTGACCTTCACCGGCGGCGGCGCGCTCTGGCGCTGGCCTCATGACACCGCATGGCGCAGTGCAAAGAAGCAGGCGCTTGCCCAACTGCTGGACGCGGTGCCTTCGCCTGACGAAGCGGCGATCTATGCCGTTGGCGCTCATGCGGTGACGGCGCTTGATCCGGCCACGCTGGCCGTGCTGCGCCAATCCAGTCTGTCCACCGAATGGGGTCACGATGTCTTCGATAGCGCCACGGTACCCGGCAGCAGTGGCCTGGCCTATGCGGCCGATGGTCGGGCGTTGACGGCGGCTTCTGACGACACCTGGCCCACTCGACACGGTGTGAGCTGGCTGGCAGGCTGTCCTTCAAACGATTTTGGCCGAACGGACCTGGCGTCCCACAGCTGCCTTGGCGACCCGGGCAGCGACTACCTGGGCAATGTCGGGGAGTCCAGCAGCGGCGCCAGCATCGCCCGCAGTGCCCAGGGCGGCTCGCTCGCGCTGAGCTATCCCAATGGCCGCATCACGCTCTACAAGGGTCTGGACAAGGCGCGGCTGGAGGCAGGCAGCCTGGCGGCCGGGCGCCGGGTCGTGGCCGTCGCCGACCAGGTCGGCTGGACCATCAGCGACGACGGCGTGATTCGCATGGCACCCTGGTCCAATGCCGGCAGCGGCTTTGCGCTGGCGGCACTGCTGCCGAGCATGCACGTGGCGGGAGGCTACGGAATCTCAGGCAACGGTCAGGCTGCGCTGATCTACAGCTACCGCGTTGCCGACACTGCGGATGGCGCACGTGCGACAGAGCCAACGCTTTCCGTCGTGGCGATTGGCACGCAGACTGTCGTGTCAAGGCTGGCCCTGCCGGCTGCCGTGGGCTGCACTGCGGCGCTTGCCGCCGGTGAAAGTTGCCAGCATGGCGCAAGCATCACGGTGGCGCCAGGCGACCGCAGCGTGTTCGTCGTCGGGCCGCGAGGCGTGGTGGCGATGAGCCTGCCAGATGAGGTCATGAACAGCCTTGCCACGCGGTCACGCGCAGCAAGCGCCAGGAAGGCGCAGGGCATGGTCACGCCAGCGCTTCAGGTGATGCCATTGCATTGAACCGGCGGGGCGGGATGCAGCCTCCGGTAGCATCCGCCCCATGAGTTCACTTCTTTCCGGGTCGGCCTGGCCGTACGAATGGCAGGTTGGCTGGCGCTACACGCGTGCGGGCCGGGCGGGGCGCCGCAATGGCTTCATTTCCTTCATCTCGTTTGTCTCGGTCATCGGCATTGCGCTGGGCGTGGCGGCGTTGATCATCGTGCTCAGCGTGATGAACGGCTTCCAGAAGGAGGTGCGGGACCGCATGCTGGCGGCCATTCCGCATGTGGAGCTGAATTCGGCGACTGACAATGCGCTGCCGGATTGGCATGTGCTGGCCGACAAGGCGAAGACGCTGCCGGAGGTGAAAGCTGCAGCACCGTTCATCGCGGCGCAGTCGCTGCTGGCGCGTGGCGAGGACATGCGGGGCGTGGTGGTGCGCGGCGTGTCGCCGGCCGACGAGGGCGGCGTGACCGACCTGGCCTCGCAGCTGAAGAAGGACGGCACGCTGGACCAACTGCAGCCGGGCGCCTGGCGCATCATCCTTGGGGCTGAGCTGGCGCGCTTGCTGGCAGTGCGCGTGGGCGACTCGGTGACGCTGATCGCGCCGGGCGCGCAGGTGACGCCGGCTGGCGTGGCGCCGCGCTTCAAGCAGTTCACCGTGGCGGGCGTGTTCAGCGTGGGCCACTACGAATACGACAGTGCGCTGGCGCTGGTGCACCTGGACGATGCGGCCAAGCTCTACCGCCGGGACGGGCCGACCGGTGTGCAGCTGCGGCTGAACGACGTGCACAAGGCACGCGAAGTCGGCGTGCAGCTGTCCAGCCTGCTGGGACCGCAGGTGCTGGTGCGCGACTGGACGCGCACCAACGCCGCCTGGTACGACGCGGTGCAGATCGAAAAACGCATGATGGCCATCATCCTGACGCTGATCGTCGCGGTGGCGGCCTTCAACCTGGTCTCCACGTTGGTGATGACGGTGACCGACAAGCGGGCCGACATCGCCATACTGCGCACGCTGGGCGCAAGCCCGGGGTCCATCATGGGCATCTTCGTCGTGCAGGGCGCCGCGGCCGGGGTGATCGGCACCTTTGCCGGCGTCAGCCTTGGGCTGCTGGTGGCCTTCAACATCGACGTGATCGTGCCCTTCATCGAGCACCTGCTGGGCGTGAGTTTCCTGCCCGGCAGCATCTACCTGATCAGCCGCATGCCCAGCGACCCGCAATGGGGCGACATCATGCCCATCGCTGTCATCTCGCTGGTGCTGTCCTTCCTGGCCACGCTGTACCCGAGCTATCGCGCCAGCCGCGTGAATCCTGCCGAGGCCCTGCGTTATGAATGAACCCAAGATGGCAGTCCGGCCAGGTGATGTGGCGCTGCAGTGCGCAGGCCTCAAGAAGCGTTTCATCGAAGGACCGCTGGACGTGCAGGTGCTGCGCGGCGTTGACCTGCAGGTGCGCGCTGGCGAGACGCTGGCCATCGTCGGCGCTTCCGGTTCCGGCAAGAGCACGCTGCTGCATTTGCTTGGCGGACTGGACGCGCCGACCGGCGGCAGCGTGACGCTGATGGGCGAGCGCTTCGACGCGATGAACGCCGCGCAGCAAGGCCGCTGGCGCAACCAGCATCTGGGCTTTGTCTACCAGTTCCACCATCTGCTGCCCGAGTTCAGCGCGCTGGACAACGTGGCGATGCCGCTGCGCATTCGTCGCGTGCCGACGCCTCAGGCGCGGGATGCAGCGCGTGCCGCACTCACGGAGGTTGGCCTGGGCGAGCGGGTCTTGCACCGGCCCTCCGAACTTTCTGGCGGCGAGCGGCAACGCGTGGCGCTGGCGCGCGCGCTCGTCAGCCAGCCGGCCTGCGTGCTGGCCGACGAGCCCACCGGCAACCTGGACCGCGACACGGCCGACAAGGTCTTCGCGCTGATGCTGCAACGCGCCCGCGAACGTGGCCTGGCCTTTGTGCTGGTGACCCACGATGCGGCGCTGGCCGCGCGCTGCGATCGCAGCTTGCGCATGGAGGCCGGGCGTTTGCTGCAGCCTGAAACCGAAGGCGTCTAGGCCCCCACGATGTGGATCGACACCCACTGTCACCTGGACGCGCCCGAGTTCGACGCGGACCGGGATGCTGTGGTGGCGCGGGCGCGGGCCGCAGGCGTGGACATGCTGGTGCTGCCGGCGGTGGCGGTCTCCAACTTCGACACCGTGCGCGAGCTGGCGCACCGGCACCTGCTGAGCTACGCGCTGGGCATCCACCCGCTGTGCGTGGACGAGGCCAACGAGGCCGACCTTGACACGCTGGCCGCGGCGCTGAAGGCACACGCCGGCGACCCGCGCCTGGTGGCCGTCGGCGAGATCGGGCTGGATCACTTCGTGCCCGGGCTGGACCGCGAGAAGCAGGAGCGCTTCTACTGGGCGCAGCTGAAGCTGGCGCGTGCCGCGGGCCTGCCGGTGCTGCTGCATGTGCGCCGCTCGGCGGACGCGGTGCTCAAAGGCTTGCGGCGTTTCGAGGGCGTGGGCGGCATTGCCCATGCGTTCAACGGCAGCGCCCAGCAGGCGGACGAGTTCGTCAAACGCGGCCTGCGCCTGGGCTTTGGCGGCGCGATGACCTTCGAGCGCGCGAACCAGATCCGCGAGCGCTTGGTGGCCGTGCCCGAGACGGCGCCGGTGATGGAAACCGACGCGCCCGACATTCCGCCGCACTGGCTTTACCGCACGGCAGAGCAGCGCGCCGCGGGTGAGGTGACCGGCCGCAACGAGCCCGCCGAGCTGCCGCGCATTGCGCAGACGCTGGCCGAGCTGCGAGGCTGGACCACCGAACAGGCCGCGGCGCAGACCCGGGCCAACGCCTTTGCGGCCTTGCCCCGGCTGGCCGCCCTGATGGCTGGCTGAGGCTTCAGTTCGGCGCCGAGGCAGGCACCGCGGCTGTCGCGGTCGGCCGCATGCTGGTGGCGGGCTGGAAGCCAGGGTCGCCGAGGTTCCAGGCCAGGAAGGCGAACACGTCGGCCAGTTCGGCGTTGCGCTGCTCGGCCGTCTGGCTCACGCCGTGGCCGCCGGCCGTCTCCACCCGCAGCAGCACCGGTGCGCCGCTGGCGGTGGCAGCGGACAAACGGGCGAAGGTCTTGAACGAGATCCACGGTGCCACGCGCTTGTCGTTCATGCCCGTGGTGAACAGCACGGCCGGGTAGCGCGTGCCGGGCTGCACGTGTTCGTAGGTGCTCATGGCCAGCAGCTGGCGCATGCCGGCCTCGGTTTTCACCGAGCCCATTTCCAGCTCGTGATTCGGGCCGTTATCGGTGGCTTCGACGAAGCGCACGCTGTCGGTGATGCCCACGCGCACCACGGCGGCGGCAAACAGCTCCGGCGCCTCGGTGATGGCCCGGCCCACGGCCACGCCACCCATGCTGGTGCCGATGATGGCCAGTTTGTCCTTGCGGGTGTAGCCGCGCGCGACCACCGCCTTGGCGCAGGCGATCATGTCCTTCCAGGTGTTGGGCTTGGTGGCGCCTACGCCGGCTTGGTACCACTCGTGGCCATAGGCGCCACCGCCGCGCGGCTTCACGTCCACCCAGATGCCGCCGCGCTGCAGCCACGGGTCCAGCTTGCGGTTGAAGTAGGCCGTCTCGGCCATGCCGTAGCCGCCGTAGCCGTCCAGCACGGTCATGTGGCTGCCGTCCTTGGCCAAGCCCTTTTTGTAGATCAGCGACATCGGTACCTCGACCCCGTCGTGGCTTGTGCAGGTGGCTTCTTCCGACACCCAATCCTGGCCGATGCCGCTGCGGTCGGGTGGGATCAGCGGGCTGGCCGTGGCGCGCAGGTCCTGCACCACGTAGGCCTGCAGCGCCTTGGTCCAGCCTTGCAGCGTGACCACCACGCCAGGCCGGTGCGGTTGCGCGCCCAGGAATGACACCGCGCCCTCGAACGGGAGTTGCACCTGGGCCGCCTTGTCCACACCCGCACCATGCGGCAGCCGGTACAGCTTGCTGACCGAGCCTTGGCGCACGATGTAGTACAGCCCGTCCTGCACGGCAGTGATCTCGTCGATCACGCCCACTTGCTGCGGCACCACGGCCACTGGCGGCTGAGTCGGCGCACGCAGGTCGTAGCGCAGCACCTGGTAGCGCGGCGCGTCCTGCGCGCTGCGGGCGTAGACCCACGGGCCTTGCTGCGTCACGCCGCGTGCCCGGATGTCCTCGCCGAACAAGGTCTGCCAGGCGGCCGCCGCAGTGGGCTTCAGCAGCGCCTCTTGCGGCGCGAACATCACGCGGGCATTGGCGCCCACCCCGTCGCTCAGCTGCAGCACGGCAAAACCGGGGTTGCTCTGGCTGTCGGCCCAGACCCAGTCGCGTTCGCGGATCTGCGGGCCCATGGCCGCTGTTGCCTGGCCTGCGCCCAGCAGCAAGGCGTCTTCGCCACCGGCCAGGCGGCGCAGGTGGGCCTGCATCTTGCCGAAGGCGGCACCACCCGGGGTCAGCGCGTCGGCCCCGCGCATGTAGATCAGGCCGCGGCTGTCGGGCAGCCACATGCCGGGAATCTCGCCCCAGATGCCGGGCACCGGCGGCATTTCGTCGCGGCCGTCCTTGGTGCTGAACACGCGCAGGTCGCCCAGCTCGGCGTCGGCCTTGGAGACGACGGCGGCCACGTGCCTGCCATCCGGCGAGGCGGCGATGTTGTTGATCGAGTGGGCCACGCCCGTCTGCTTCTCCCACTTCTCCGGGTCCAGCAGCAGGCGCTCGGGCGCGCTGGCACTGGCGCGGGTGTAGAGCTTGGCCACGCGCGCGCCGGGCTCGCGCTTCAGGTAGAACCAGGCGCCACTGCGGGCAATGTCCAGCGAGACGATGGCCGGGCTGCGGTTGGCGTCCAGCGCCTGGATGCGCTCGCGCAGCGGCTGCAGGCCGGGCAGGGCGTCCAGTTGGGTGCGGGTGTAGGCGGCTTGCGCCGCGGCCCAGGCCTGGGTGCTGGGCGAGCTGAGGTCTTCGAGCGCGCGGTATGGGTCGGCCACGCGGGCGCCGGGGTAGTCGGTGACCAGGTTGCCCGGTGGCGCCACGGGTGGCAGCTCGACGGCCTGCGTGCCCGCGCAGAACAGCACGGCCAACACCACGCTCAGCCGCGAGATCGCGCGCGCTGCGGGAGGGCGCGGCAGACGAAGTTCGGCGAGGCGTGCGAGTGGCATGGCGGGCGTCCTGATGTTGCGGCTTGCGCAGTGTCCGGCGTGGCTGCGGGGCGCACCATCCCCCGTCTGCAGGACAGCCCCGGGGCTTGCGCCATTCGCATGGACAATGCCGCGATGCTGGCTGGCTTTGCTCCCTTGACCGACACCCGCACCCGACTGCTGGTGCTGGGCAGTTTCCCCGGCGTGGCCTCGCTGGATGCGGCGCAGTACTACGCCCATCCGCGCAACCAGTTCTGGCCCATCGTCGGCCAACTGCTGGGGCTGGACCTGAAGGCCATGGCCTACGAAGACCGGCTGGCCGCCGTGCGCGAGCGCGGGCTGGGCATCTGGGACGTGTACGCCGCCTGCGAGCGCGAAGGCAGCCTGGACAGTGCGATCCAGCAAGCCGAGTTCAACGACTTCGCCAGCCTCATCCCCACGCTGCCGCTGCTGCGCGGCATTGCCCACAACGGCGGCGAATCGGCCCGCGCGCAGCGCTTCACCGCCAGCTTCGGCGTGCCGGTGTTCAAGCTGCCCTCCACCAGCCCGGCCAATGCCTCCTGGTCTTTCGAACGCAAGCTGGCCGCCTGGCGGCGGGTGTTTGCCGAATGCGGCCTGATCGAACCCTAGTCTTCATGCCTTCCAAGAAAACCAACACCGCTGCCGAGCCCGAGATGGTCGGCGCCACGATGTCCGAATATGACGGCGTGCGTTTCCTGCACCTGGACTCCATCTGGATCCAGGGCGCCATGCGCATTTCCAAGCCCAACCAGCTGGAGCTGGAGTACATCCAGCGCATGATGGCCTGGCTGCTGTGGCGGCCGGAAGAGGAGGTGACCGAGGGCCACAGCGTGCAGCTGGGCCTGGGCGCCGCAGCCATCACCCGCTTCACGCACAAGGTGCTGCGCATGAAGACGACTGCAGTGGAGATCAACCCGTCCGTCATCCAGGCCTGCCGTCTCTGGTTCCGCCTGCCGGACGACGACGCCAAGCTCAGCGTGGTGAACCAGAACGCCGCACGCTGGGTGCTGGACCCGGCCAACCGCCACACGGCGCAGGTGCTGAACGTGGACCTCTACGACCACGACGCCGCCGAGCCGGTGCTGGACGACGAGCCCTTCTATGCCGCCTGCCGCGACGTGCTGGACGAAGGCGGGCTGATGACCGTCAACCTGTTCGGCCGCCACGCCAGCTTCCAGCGCAGCGCCGCGCGCATTGCCCGCGTCTTCGGGCTGGACCAGGTCTGGAGCCTGCGGCCCACGCAGGAGGGCAACACGGTGGTCGTCGCGGCCCGGCATGTAAAGGTGCCGGACCGCGAGACCCTGACGGCGCGCGCCGCTAACATCGAAAGCCGCTTCGGCCTGCCGGCGCGCAAATGGCTGCGCATGGTGCGGCCACTCGACCCAGCCCTGCTGGCCGGGCCTGCCAGCTGATGATGTCCTTGCCTGCTAGCCATTGATGAACGCTCCGATCCGCGCCGCTGACCGTCCCGCCGCCGCCCCGCGCGGCCCGCTGGACATGCGCCACCTGCTCAAGTGGCTTCGCGACGATGGCGCGCTCAGCACAGAGGAGGCCGAGCGCCTGGTGCGGCGCTTCGGCCAGGCGGGCTCCAGCCTGCATCCGCTGCTGCGCCTGGGCGGTGCCGGCCTGGTGGACGCGCGCAACCAGCAGCAGCTGACCGTCGAGACGCTGACCGCCTGGCTGGGCCAGCGCTTCAACCTGCCGGTGCTGAAGATCGACCCGCTGCGTGTGGAAGCCAGCCGGGTGCAGGAGGTCATGTCCCAGGCCTATGCCGAGAGCCGGCGCGCGCTGCCGGTGGCAGTGGGGCCAACCGAGATCACCATCGCCACCTGCGAACCGTTTGCGGTCGACTGGGTGGCCGAGATCGAGGCCCACACCAAGCGCAAGATCCGCCTGGTGCTGACTTCGCCCGACGAAGTGGCACGCTTCACCGCCGAGTTCTACCAGCTCGCGCAAAGCGTGCGCGTGGCCCGCAAGAGCAGCGCCGACAGTGGCGCCTCGAACAACTTCGAGGCCCTGGTCGACCTGAAGTCCAAGGACACGCTGGACGCCAATGACCAGGGCGTGATCCAGATCGTCGACTGGCTGTGGCAATACGCCTTCGAGCAGCGCGCCAGCGACATCCACCTGGAGCCGCGGCGCGACACCGGCGCGGTGCGTTTTCGCATTGACGGCGTGCTGCACACGGTGCACCAGGTGCCGCAGACGGTGATGGCGGCGATGACCGCGCGCATCAAGCTGCTGGGCCGCATGGACGTGATCGAACGCCGCCGGCCGCAGGACGGCCGCATCAAGACCCGCCGTCCCGACGGGCAGGGCGAGGTCGAAATGCGGCTGTCCACGCTGCCCACCGCCTTTGGCGAGAAGGTGGTGATGCGGATCTTCGACCCGACCGCTGCCAACAAGCCCTTCGACGCGCTGGGTTTCTCGGCCGACGAGGCCAGCCGCTGGCGCGGCCTGATCGAGCGGCCGCACGGCATCATCCTGGTCACCGGCCCGACAGGCTCGGGCAAGACGACCACGCTGTACGCCACGCTGAAGAAGCTGGCGACCGACGAGGTCAACGTCTGCACGGTGGAAGACCCGATCGAGATGATCGAGCCCAGCTTCAACCAGACCCAGGTGCAGCCGTCAGTGGACCTGGGTTTTGCCGAAGGCCTGCGGGCGCTGATGCGGCAGGACCCGGACATCATCATGGTCGGCGAAATCCGCGACCTGGAAACCGCCGAGATGGCGATCCAGGCCGCGCTCACCGGCCACCTGGTCTTCTCGACGCTGCACACCAACGACGCGCCCTCGGCCATCACCCGCATGGTGGACCTGGGTGTGCCGCCGTACCTGATCTCGGCCACCGTGGTGGGCGTTTTGGCCCAGCGCCTGGCGCGCACGCTGTGCAAGGCCTGCGCCGTGCCGGACCCGCTGGTGACGCCCGAGATGCTGCAGGACCAGGCCAAGCCCTTCAAACTGGCCGGCCCGCTGCGCCCGCACAAGGCCGTGGGCTGCCAGGTCTGCCGCGGCACCGGCTACCGTGGCCGCTCGTCCTTGTACGAGCTGATGGTGATGGAACAGGCCCACCAGGAAGCCATTCACCCACGCCTGGAGCCGGCGCTGTTGCGCCAGCGTTCACTGGAAAAAGGCCTGCAGCCGCTGCGCCTGGCGGGCCTGAACAAGGTCGCACAAGGTGTGACCACGCTGGAAGAAGTGCTGCGTTCCACCCCGCGTTGGGAGGGTTGAGCCCCCTCAGCGAATCCGCTCGCCCTGAGCCTGTCGAAGGGCCGCACGCGACGACCTGACAAGGCTTCGACAAGCTCAGCCCGAACGGGAAAGGCGGCTCAGCCCGAACCTGGAAGGTGGCTCAGCCCGAACGGGGAAAGTGACTCGTCTGGCGCCCCCACACCGTTCGCCCTGAGCTTGTCGAAGGGTCCCGGTCTAGGCATTGGGCTTACGTGTATTCCACAGCGGCCTGTCATGGCTCGCTGCCTAGAATCTGTCGGGAACCTGTCATTGGAGGAGATCTCGTGAAGATAAAGAGTCAGAAGGACTTCTGGTCCGGCCTGATGTTCGTGGCGGTGGGCATTGCCTTCGCCTGGGGCGCCACTGAATACAGCTTCGGCAGTTCGGCCCGCCCGGGTCCGGGTTACTTCCCGTTTGGCCTCGGCATCCTGATGGCTGTGCTGGGTGGCGTGGTGCTGTTCAAGGCGCTGACCATCGAGTCGGCCGACGGCGATCCGGTCGGCAGCTTTGCCTGGCGGCCGCTGCTCGTCATCCTGGCCGCAGTGTTTGTCTTCGGCCTGACGCTGGAGCGCCTGGGCATGTTCATCTCGCTGCCGCTGCTGGTGATCATCTCCAGCCTGGCCAGTGAAGAGTTCAGCTGGCGTGCCGCCATCCTGAACGCCGTGGTGCTGACCGCAATGTCCTGGGCCGTTTTCGTGCTCGGCCTCAAGTTGATCATTCCGCTGTGGCCGACCGTGTTCGGCCTGGGCGGCTGAAAGGGCAGTTGCAGTCATGGACCTGATTTCAAACCTCGGCATCGGCTTTCACACGGCCTTCACGCTGACGAACCTGGCCTACGCGTTTTTCGGCGCGATCCTGGGCACGCTGATTGGCGTGCTGCCCGGCCTGGGCCCGGTCGCGACCATCGCGATGCTGTTGCCGTCCATCTATTCGCTGGACGCCACCCCCGCGCTGATCATGCTGGCCGGCATCTACTACGGCGCGCAGTACGGTGGTTCGACCACTGCCATCCTGATCAACGTGCCGGGTGAATCCAGCTCGGTGGTCACAGCCATCGACGGCTACCAGATGGCCCGCAAGGGCCGCGCCGGTGCGGCGCTGGCCGCGGCCGGCCTGGGCTCGTTCTTCGCGGGTTGCGTGGGCACCATCATCATCGCGGCCTTCGCGCCGCCCTTGACCGAACTGGCCTTCAAGTTCGGCCCGGCCGAGTACTTCTCGCTGATGGTGCTGGGCCTGATCGGTGCGGTGGTGCTGGCCTCGGGCTCGCTGGTCAAGGCGATCTGCATGATCCTCTTGGGCCTGCTGCTCGGCCAGATCAACACCGACGTGATCTCCGGCACGCCGCGCTACAGCTTCGACATTGCCGAGCTGACCGACGGCATCAACTTCGTGACCATCGCGATGGGTGTGTTCGGCTTCGGTGAAATCATCGCCAACCTCGGCCAGCCGGCCGAGCACCGCGAAGTCTTCACCAAGGACGTGAAGGGCCTGTGGCCGACCAAGCAGGACTTCATGGACGCCTGGCCCGCCGTGCTGCGCGGCACCGCGCTGGGTTCCATCCTCGGCGTGCTGCCGGGTGGCGGTGCCTTGCTGGCCTCGTTCGCGGCCTACACGCTGGAGAAGAAGACCCGCGGCCGCAAGGGCGAAGTGCCGTTCGGCCAGGGCAACATCCGCGGCGTGGCGGGTCCCGAGTCGGCCAACAACGCCGGCGCGCAAACCAGCTTCATCCCGATGCTGACGCTGGGTATCCCGCCCAACGCGGTGATGGCGCTGATGGTGGGTGCGATGACCATCAAGGGCATCCAGCCCGGCCCGCAGGTCATGACCAGCAACCCGGAGCTGTTCTGGGGCCTGATCGCCTCGATGTGGATCGGCAACCTGATGCTGGTGATCCTGAACCTGCCGCTGATCGGCATGTGGATCAAGCTGCTGACCGTGCCTTACCGCCTGCTGTTCCCGGCCATCCTGACCTTCTGCTGCATTGGCCTGTACACGCTGAACAACAACACCTTCGACGTCTACATGGCGGTCGGGTTCGGCTTCGTCGGCTACCTGTTCTACAAGCTGGGCTGCGAGCCTGCGCCGCTGCTGCTGGGTTTCATCCTCGGACCGATGATGGAAGAGAACCTGCGCCGTGCGTTGCTGCTGTCGCGTGGTGACTGGGCCACCTTCATGACGCGTCCGCTGTCGGCCGGCCTGCTGATCGCCGCGGCCTTGATGATCGTGGTCGTGATGCTGCCGTCCATCAAGAACAAGCGCGAAGAAGCCTTCCAGGAAGACTGATGACAGCACGCCTACCGCTTCGCTGCGGTGTGGCGGGTCCGTGATGACCCGTACCTCTGATGGCCCCGCCAAGCCCTACGCTCGGCGGGGCTTTTTTGTTCAGGCGGTCCTTCCGCGATGATTGCGTGTGCCCATGCGTGAAGTTCCACCGCCAGATGACAGCGACCCCCAGGCCAGGCTGCCGCTGGGGACCGAGACGGAGGTACCGGGCCCGGTAGAAGCCGCCGTGGAGGCTGCGGCCATCGCGCCGGAAGTGCCGGCGTCCCCGGTGCCTGCCGAACTCGGAGCCGAACTGGAGGCCGAGGCCGCCGCCGGCGCGCCAGGCCCCGTGCTGCCGCAGGAAGCCACGCCGCCGGTGCCGATGCGCAGCTCGGCGCTGGCGCCGCTGGAGGTGCCGGTCTTCCGCATGCTGTGGCTGGCCTGGCTGACGGCCAACATCACCATGTGGATGAACGACGTGGCGGCCGGCTGGCTGATGACCACGCTGAGCACCAGCACCACGATGGTGGCGCTGGTGCAGGCCGCGTCCACGCTGCCGGTCTTCCTGCTGGGCCTGCCCAGCGGTGCGCTGGCCGACCTGCTCGACCGCCGCCGCTACTTCGCCGCCACGCAGCTGTGGGTCGGGCTGAATGCCGCAGTGCTGGCGGTCGTGGCGCTGGCGGACGGCATGAACGCCGGCCTGCTGCTGCTGCTGACCTTCACCAACGGCATTGGCCTGGCGCTGCGCTGGCCGGTATTCGCGGCCATCGTGCCGGAGGTCGTGCCGCCGCATCACCTGGCCGGCGCACTGGCGCTCAATGGCGTGGCGATGAACCTGTCGCGCATCATCGGCCCCATCCTGGCCGGCGTGCTGCTGGCTTCGTTTGGCAGTGCCTGGGTGTTCGTCACCAACACGCTGCTGTCGCTGCTGGCCTTTGTCATCATCCTGCGCTGGCAGTCGCAGCAGAAGCGCCAGAGCGCGCTGCCGGGCGAACGTTTTGTCGGCGCGATGCGCGTGGGCGCGCAGCACGTCTGGCAGTCGCCGCGGCTGCGTGGCGTGCTCACCCGCATCTTCCTGTTCTTCCTGCATTCGGCCGCGCTCTTGTCGATGCTGCCGCTGGTGGCGCGGCTGCTGGGCGGCGGCGCGCACCTGTTCACCGCGCTGCTGGCCTGCCAGGGCGCGGGCGCCATCACCGCGGTGATGCTGTTCCCGCGCTGGCGCGCCCGCTTCGATGCCTCGCGCTTCATCACCTGGGGCCCGGCTGCGCATGCCGGGGCCACCCTGCTGGTGGTGGTGGCGCCGCATCCAGCCGTGGCGATGTTGGCCATGTTCGTGGCCGGCATGGCCTGGATCTCGACCGCCAACACGCTGACGGTGGCCGCCCAGATGGCGCTGCCCGACTGGGTGCGCGCCCGCGGCATGGCGATCTACCAGATGGCGCTGATGGGCGGCACTGCGGCCGGCTCGGCGCTGTGGGGCCAGGTGGCCGAGCACCTGGGCGTGCGCTGGAGCCTGACCGCCTCGGCGCTGTTCGGCTTGGCGGTGCTGGCGGTGGTGCGCAAGCGCGAGCTGCCCAGCGCCGCTGAGGACCACAGCCGCGCAAAGCCATTCAGCGCACCGAACCCGGCCATTGACATCGATCCCGACGAAGGTCCGGTGATGGTCACCGTCGAGTACCTGATCGACCCGGCGCGGGCGGCCGAATTCGCGCGGGTGATGCAGGACACCAAGCGCGCACGGCTGAGGCAGGGCGCGCTGTCCTGGGGCCTGTTCCGTGACAGCGAGCGGGTGGGCCGCTACGTCGAATATTTTGTTGACGAGAACTGGGTTGAACACCTGCGCCGTCAGGAGCGATTCACTGCCGCGGACGCGGGCCTGCGCGCGCAGCGCCTGCAGTTCCACCTCGGCGCGCACGACCCGGTTGTCAGTCGCTACCTGGCCGAGCAAGCCACCTTGTAGTGCTGGCCGAGCAGGCCACCTTGTCAGGCGCGAGCCTGCGAAGCCAGGCTTGTGCAGTCGAGAAGCCCGCCGCGCCCGTTGATTCGCCGAGGCTGCGAAGATCCACCCCTTGACCGGCCACCCGCCGCCATTGCCATGTTCGACTACGCCAATCCTTACCCCAGCGCCCGCCTGCCGGTGTTCGCGCGCAACGTCGTCGCCACGTCTCATCCGCTGGCTGCGCAGGCAGGGCTGAAGCTGCTGGCGCAGGGCGGCAACGCTGTGGACGCGGCCATTGCCGCCGCCGCCGCGATGACGGTGCTGGAGCCCTGCAGCAACGGCCTGGGCTCGGACGCCTTCTGCATCCTCTGGGACGGCCAGCAACTGCACGGCCTGAACGCCTCGGGCCGCGCGCCGGCCGCATGGTCGCCCGGCTACTTCCGGCAGAAATATGGCGACGGCCGAGCCACGCCACCGGTGCGCGGCTGGGATGCCGTGACCGTGCCCGGCGCGGTGGCTGCCTGGGTCGCACTCAGTGAGCGTTTCGGCCGCCTGCCGCTGGCGCAAGTGCTGGCGCCGGCCGCCGAGATCGCCGAGCGCGGCTACGCGGTGCCTGTCGTCGTGCAACAGAAATGGGCCGCTGCCGCCGCGCTGCCCGAACTCACCCGCCAGCCCGGGTTTACGGATGTGTTCCTGCCCAGGGGCCGGGCGCCAGCGGTGGGCGAACGTTGGGCCATGCCTGGCGCGGCCCGCACGCTGCGCGCCATTGGCGAAAGCCGCGGCCGGGCGTTCTACGAAGGCGAGATCGCCGAGGCGCTGGCCGCCGCCGCAAAGGCGCAAGGCGGCGCGATGACGGTGGCCGACCTGGCCGGCCACCAGCCCGAGTGGGTCGATCCCATCGGCATGGATTACCTGGGCCACCGGCTGCACGAAATTCCGCCGAACGGGCAGGGCATTGCCGCGCTGATCGCGCTGGGCATCCTGAAGCAGTGGGACCACGCATCGCTGCCCATCGACTGCGCCGAGGCCCAGCACCTGCAGATCGAAGCGATGAAGCTGGCCTTCGCGGATGTGTACCGCTTCGTTGCAGAGCCCGGCGCAATGGCCGTCACGGCGGAACAGCTGCTGGAGCCGGCCTACCTCGCCGAGCGCGCGAAGCTGATCGACCCTGCGAAGGCCCAGGACTTCGGCGCTGGCAATCCCGTCAAGGGCGGCACCATCTACCTGACCGCCGCCGATGAAGAAGGCCGCATGGTCAGCTTCATCCAGAGCAACTACATGGGTTTCGGCTCCGGCGTTGTGCTGCCCGAGTGGGGCATCAGCCTGCAGAACCGCGGCCATGGTTTTTCGCTGGACCCGGCGAGCGCGAATGTCGTTGCGCCGGCCAAGCGCCCGTTCCATACCATCATCCCGGCCTTCCTGACGAAGGACGGCCAGCCGGTGATGAGCTTTGGCGTGATGGGCGCGAACATGCAGCCACAGGGGCACCTGCAGACCCTCGTGCGCATGCTGGCGCATGGCCAGAACCCGCAGGCCGCCTGCGACGCGCCGCGCTGGCGCTACAACCAAGGCCTGTCGCTGAACGTCGAGGCCCACATTGCGCCTGCCGTGCTCGCGGGGCTGCGCGCGCGTGGCCACCAGATCGAGCAGATCAACGACAGCTACCAGGACTTCGGCGCCGGCCAGTTCATCTGGCGTCTTGGCGACCCCGCGGTGGACGGCTTTGTCGCCGCAAGCGATCCCCGCCGCGACGGCGCCGCCGTCGGCTTCTGACCCCCGCATGAAATTTCAAGACCTGCGTGCCGCTTGGCGCACCGACTTCATCCTGCACCGCTTCGACGCCGAGTTGATCGAACGCGACGACTGCCTGGTCGTTCGCACCCCCGCCAACCCCAACTTCTACTGGGGCAACTTCCTCGCGCTGCCGCATACGCCGGCTGATGGCGACCTGGCGCATTGGCTGGGCCGTTTCGACGACGAAGTGGCCGCCGGCCGGCCCGAAGTGCGGCATGTGGCCTTTGCCTTCAACAGCGACGCGCCGCCGCCCGACGCGCTGCCGAGCTGGCGCGCCGCAGGCTTCGAGCGCTACGACAGCGAGGTGCTGGCGCTTCACCGCGGTGAACTGCAGCGGCCTCCTGCGCCGCGCGGCGAAGTCCTCGTCCGGCCTGTCGATTGGGCCCAGGATTTGCCCGCGCTGGTGGCGCTGCAATGCACCGACACCGACGGCCACGCGCCAGCCGGTTACCGCCGTTTCCGCGAGCGCCAGATGGCGCGCTATGCGGCAATGCAGCGCAGCGGCATTGCCGAGTGGTTCGGCGTCTGGTGCGATGGCGTTTTGGCGGCCGACTGCGGCCTGCTGCGGGACAGTGAAGTGGGCCGCTTCCAGCACGTCGAGACGCACCCGGACTGGCGCCGCCGCGGCCTGTGCCGCTCGCTGGTCGCCGCGGTCTGCGAATGGGGGTTCGCGAACTGGGACCTGCAGCGCCTGCTGATGAAGGCCGATCCAGACGATGTGGCGATTGGCATCTACCGCTCGGTCGGCTTCCAGGGCTTCGACCGCGACTGGGCGCTGCAGCGGCGCGCACCGGACGACGGTGGCCTCGCAGTCCTGGAGACCGAAGCATGAGCGGCGCCGCCTCGTCCTCCTCGGCCAGCCTCGCCCAGCCGCACCCGCTGCGCACCGGCCTGCCGCTGGCTTTTGCCGGCGCCATCGCGTTTTCCGGCAAGGCCATCATCGTCAAGCTGGCCTACCGGCACGGCGTGGACGCGGTCACGCTGATCATGCTGCGCATGCTGTTCGCGCTGCCGTTTTTCCTGCTGCTTTCGTGGTGGGCCGGGCGCGGCAAACCCGCGCTGGGTCTGCGCGACTGGCTGGCCATCCTCGGCCTGGGCTTTTCCGGCTACTACCTGGCCAGCCTGCTGGACTTCATGGGCCTGGCCTACATCAGCGCCAGCCTGGAGCGGCTGATCCTCTACCTCGGCCCGACCATCGTGCTGGTGATGTCGGTGTTGCTGGGCCGGCAGCGCTTCACGCCGCGCGCGGTGCTGGCCATGCTGGTCAGCTACGCCGGCACGCTGCTGGTCTTCGGCAGCGAGATGAGCCTGCAAGGCACGCACACCGTGCTGGGCGGCCTGCTGGTGTTTGGCAGCGCGATCAGCTATGCGTGCTACCTGGTTGCCAGCGGTGAAGTCGTCAAGCGGGTCGGCTCACTGCGCCTCACGGGTCTGGCCTCCACGGTGGCCTGCGGCCTGTGCATCGCGCATTTCCTGGTGACCCGGCCGATCAGCGGGCTGGCCGAAGTGCAGCCTGCGGTGCTGTGGTTGTCGGTGCTGAACGCGACCGCCTGCACCGTCGCGCCTGTCCTGATGACGATGATGGCCATCGAACGCCTGGGCCCCACGCTGACCGCGCAAGCCGGCATGATCGGCCCGATGAGCACCATCTTCATGGGCATTGCCCTGCTGGGCGAAAGCTTCACGCCGGTGCTGCTGCTGGGCACGGCGCTGGTGCTCAGCGGCGTCTGGATCGTCACCCGTTCGCGCACACCGGCTGCGGCCACCGTCGCGCCGCCGGGCGCGCCGGCCGAGCCAACCGTCGAGCGCTGAATCTCAACTCTTCAATGGAGCACAACACATCATGGATCTGGGGCTGAACGGCAAATGGGCGCTGGTTTGCGCCGCCAGCAAGGGGCTGGGCAAGGGTTGCGCGCAGGCGCTGGCGGCCGAAGGCGTCAACGTGGTCATCACCGCCCGCGGTGCCGAGGCGCTGGCCGCCACCGTGGCCGAATTGCGCGCATCGAACCCGTCCGTGCAGGTGCGTGGCGTGGTGGGGGACATCACCACCGCCGAAGGCCGCGCCAACGCGCTGGCCGCCTGCCCGCAGGTCGACATCCTGGTCAACAACGCAGGCGGCCCACCGCCCGGCGATTTCCGCGACTGGGACCGCGACGTGTGGATCGCCGCGCTGGACGCGAACATGCTCACGCCCATCGAGCTGATCAAGGCCGTGGTGGACGGCATGGCCGAACGCGGCTTCGGCCGCGTCGTGAACATCACCTCTGGCGCCGTCAAGGCCCCCATCGCCACGCTGGGCCTGTCCAATGGCGCCCGCAGCGGCCTGACCGGCTTCGTCGCCGGCCTGGCCCGCCAGCCGCAGCTGGCTGCGCGCAACGTGACGATCAACAACCTGCTGCCCGGCGCCTTCGACACCGAGCGCCTGCAGAAAACGATGGCCGGCGCCGCCGCCACCAGCGGCCGCCCGGTCGAATCCATGCGCGACCAACGCCGCCTCGCCATCCCGGCCCAGCGCTTCGGCACCGCCGAAGAGTTCGGCGCCGCCTGTGCCTTTCTGTGCAGCGTGCAGGCGGGCTACATCACGGGGCAGAACGTGCTGCAGGATGGTGGGTCGTTTGGGGGGGCGATGTGACTTACTGAGGGGTCAGCAGATAGAGCTTCTTGTCGCTGCCCTTGGCGACAATTTGGCCCTTCTTGTTGATGACCCTGGCGTAGTTGAGCATTGCCCCCTCGGGCAGACCGCTTGCCACGGTGTTGAGGTCCACAAAGTCGCTGCAGTCGCCGGAGCAGACGAAGGCCGCCGTGGTGCCCCGGTCGTCTCGCGTGTACTGGCCAACAATCTGGCCATGACTGTTCACGTCATAAGCGATCGATGAGTACGGCCCCGGGGTGCCCAGATCACGCATGACCTTGCTGTGCATGTCATAGACAAATGCACGGTTGTAGCCACTACCAGCAGTCTTCGAGTAGCCCACGATCAGTCCCTTGTCGCTGATCGCTCGCGCCCAACTGCCGCCGCCGCCCAGGGTGCCTAGGGCGACAAAGTGGTAGCTCGGCGGTTTGGCGTAAAACGCACGCACATTCATCGAATCTGCAGGCGACAAGCCATAACCGGCGATGACACCCTTGCCGTTGATTGCCATTGGCATCGTGAAGCTGCCGCCCATCCCGCCAATGTCGATCAAGCGGTTGTCGGTCAAGCTGGATATGAAGACATGGCTGTCGCCCGACGCCACCGTGGAGACGCCAACAATTTGTCCTGCGTCATTGATCCCCGCCGCGTAGGCGTAGTCACCACCGAGCGTACCGAGATCTGTCAGCGCGGAATCGCCCGGCCGGCGCAATACAGCGTGGTAAATCAGGTCACCCAGCAATGTGGCTTCTCCCACAACAACACCGTTGTTGTTGATGCCCCACCCATAGCTGTCCGTCCCGCCTAGCAGGCCAAGGTCGGTGCCCTTCTTTCCATTTGCTTCCGTGCTGAAGCCGACAGAGAAGAGTTCGTCCTCCGTATAGCAACCACCCGAGAGTTGACCCGCGTCGTTGATACCGGCGGCATCGCAACCGTGGCCGATGTCGTGGGGCAGTTTCAATTGCTTGGCAACGTAGGTCACCGCATAAGCGGGCAGGGCGCACAAAACGGTGATGGCCGCGAGCACTGCGGCTGTCTTGAGAAGGGGGAAAGGCGCGTGAAGGTGCATGACAAATCCTCTGGGAAATTCACTTCGTAACATCGGCTCGGCAGGGGCGGACCGCTGGCATGGTATCGATTCGGCCACTTCGCAGGGATCCACAATCGCGTGGAGAATTCGGCGCCGCGGGCGTACTGCAACATGCCGTGCCGGGCGACCGCACCACGGTGAAAGCTGCGGGCGCGATACGCTGGCGACTGGACCGGCTCGCCAGCCGCAACTGGCCGCCCGCAGCGTGACCATCAACAACCTGCTGCCTGGCGCCTTCGACACCGCGCCTGCAGAAAGAACACGGCCGGCGCGGCGGCCACCAGCGGCCGCCCGGTCGAATCCATGCGCGACCAATGCCTCCTCGCCATCCCCGCCCAGCGTTTTGGCACTGCGGAAGAATTCGGCGCCGTCTGCGCCTTCCTGTGCAGCGTGCAGGCGGGCTACGTCACTGCGCAGATCGTGCTGCAGGATGGTGGGTCGTTTGGGTGTGAACTCCAATGCGCGGCTCAAGCTCGCTGCACAGCGGGGTTACTGCTGCGGCGTCAACAGGTAGGCGTAGCCGTCACTGCCGTGCGCGACGATGCGGCCTTTCTTGTTGATGATCCTGGCGGAGGTCAACAGGACGCCCTCCGGTAGCCCGCCGGTCACCGTATTCAAGTCAACGAAGTCGCTGCAGTCGCCGGAACACATGAAAGGCGCGTAGGTCACCCCGTCTGCGAGGAGGTAGCTGCCGACCACTTGGCCATGATTGTTCACCCCGTAGGCACGCGTATTCAGGCCGGCAGGCGTGCCGAGGTCTTTCATCACGCCACCTTGATTGATGTCGGCGATGAAAGCGCGGCGGAAGCTGCTGGAGTCGATCTTGGAGTATCCGACCACCAGCCCGTTGTCGCTGATGGCTGTCGCAAGGCTGATCGCACCGCCCAGTGTCCCGAGGTCAATGAACTTGTATTTCGGCGGCTTGGCGTAGAACGCGTGCGTGTAGTTCGGACTTGCGGCTGTGTAGCCATAGCCTGCGATGACGCCTTTGCCGTTGATGCCAACTGGGGTACTGGAAGTTACGTCATTCACGGCGCCGAGATTCACCAATCGCGTGTCAGCCAAACTGGCGACGAAGATCTGTCCCTGGGCATCGTCGGCGGTGTACGAGTAGCCCACGATTTGACCGTTGTCATTGATGCCAGCCGCGTAGGCGTAGCTTCCTCCCAGCGTGCCGAGGTCGGTCAAACCGGCGTCGCCAGGCTTGCGCAACACGGCGTGGTAGATCACATCGCCCGGCAGCGTAGCTTCGCCGACCACAACGCCGTTGTTGTTGATGTCATAGCCATAGCTGTCGATCCCGCCGAGCAGCCCGAAGTCCGTCGGCTTCTTGCCTTTGGCTTCGGTCACGGAACCGACGGAGAACAGCTCATCTGCTGTGAAGCAGCCTCCGGAAAGCTGTCCGGCATCGTTGATGCCAGCAACGTTGCATCCGGCGCCAATGTCATGGGTCAACTTCACCCGCTGTGCCGTGTAGGTCGCAGCTTGGGCAGGCAAGGCGAAAGACATGGCCATGGCACAGATGGCCGCAGCCGCGGTAAGGCGGCGCAGGGGCGCGTGAACACGCATGGAAATTCCCTCCAGAAAGTTCGCTTCTTGATTGATGTGTCGCGGCAGCGGGCTGCCTGGCAGCATGCTAACGAAAGGGGTGCTGGCGATGCCATCCCCAATCGGTAGGTCCACGGGCCCGGCAGGCAGCGCGCTTGCGCGAAACCGGCGCTTCCTTGCGGAACGTGCGGGCACCTTCGCGGGAAAACCCCGAATCAAACGCCGTGCTTATGCGTTGTGCGCTGCAACAGCTTGCCGTATGGTTGATTTGTTCATGCCACAGGCCGCCTCGACCGGCCACAGCAAGGAGCGAGCAGGCCCTCACCCGTGACCACAGCGCGGGGCTTGCGGGGCACTCGGCGCGCACATGCAAGCACACGTTGGGTCCGAGCTGTACCGCCTCCCTGAAAACTCACCGGCCCGCCTGGCCTGTGACTGGCTGATGGGCCAGATCGGAGACGCGGCGCAGGCCTTGAGGCTGCTGCGTCCGCCAGACGCTGGTGTGGCCGCGCCGGCAGGCGACACGCTGGAACTGCTGGTCTTCGACCATGGCACGAATGCGCGGCAACAGCGCTGTTGGCCCCCTGGCATGGCCGATGGCAAACGGCTGCCTTCGCTGGACCTGACCCGATTGCCTGCGGCCTGGCTGGCCGAGCCTGGCCGCCTGGCTTGCGCCGACTTGCTGACTCACCGCATGGCGCAGGCCGTTTTGCTGGACGCGCCCCCGGTGCAAGCCCTGCTGGCTCGCCAGCTGGCAGCTTCGCTGGAATACGCCCATGCGCCTGCCGCGCGCGCCGCGCGCTGTGCCAGCTTCGCCGAGGGGGCACGCTTCGCGGTGGTGCAGGCTGGCGCAAGCCAGGCCTTTCCAGGCCTTGCCCGGCTGTGGTTCCAGAAAGCCCATGCGGCCGCGCTCGCGCTGCTGCTGGACGGCTGCGGTCGCTGGTGCCCGGCCGTGGACACGCAGGCACCGGCCTGCTGGCCAGAGGCCGAGGCACTGCTGGGCATGGCGTTGGCCGAAGACTGGACCAGCGCATTGGGTCTGGATGGCGACCCCGCGCGGCTGGCCACGCCGCTGCGCCGCATGCAGATGCTGCTGCTGCGGGACTGCCTGCGGATGACCCCGGACGATGCACGCTGGCCGGCCAGCGTGTCCACCAGCATTCGCTGGGCCTATGCGTACTGGCATGACCCGCGGGAACTGGAAACCAGGCTTGTCGCGGCACAGTTGTTGGCCAACGCAGGGCAGCCCGCGCAGGCCGTTTTCCAGTTGCGCGAAGTGGGGTTTGCGCTGGCGCGGGTGGCGATGCTGCGTCAACGGGCGCGCGAGCGCTGGTCGCAGCCCTTGCAGTTCGACCAACCGGAATGCGACGTTGCGCAGGACCTGTTCAAGCACCACCCGGACATGCTGGACGAGTTGCAGCAGGTGCTGGATGGACCCTCGGCCTTGTCCGGCGGGTCGCTGGCGCCGATGCTGAACCTGTTGGCTCGACAGCGCGAGGCCACCCAAGCCGTGCTGACGAGCCACGACCCGGCGTTGGCCGCTGGCTTGGCGGCCGCGCCGGACTGGGCCCTGGATGCACCGCTGCCCGACCCGCCGATGCCCAGTCCTGCCAGCGCCTTCGTGGGCATCGGGCTGGGTGCGTGACGAACCTCAGCAGCAGCGGCCGACCCGGCTGCTGTAACGCGCTTCAAGCCGTTCGCGGAAAAACTGCTCGTAGCTCATCGCCGGCTGGTCCGGGTGGGTGGCTTCCATGTGGCTGAGGTAGGCGTCGTAATCCGGCAGGCCCACCATCAGCCGGAAGGACTGGGCCAGGTAGCGTCCTGCACGGCTCAAGTCCTGACCCAGGCGCTCTACCTTGGCGGCCGTGGTCATGCCTTCGCCCCCAAAGCCAGCGGCTGGAACGGCACTTCGCTGGTCGTCGGCCGGCTGGCGGCGCGCGCGGCCAGCGAGGCCTTCACGCTGTAGACCAGCACGCTGAGCACCACGAACATGAACAGGCCGCAGAGCACGGCGTCCAGCCGGTCGTTGAAGACGATGCGGGCCATGGCTTCGGGGGTCTTCGCGGGGGCCAGCAAGTGGCCCTGGGCCAGTGCTTCAGAGAACTTCGCGGCGTGGGCCAGGAAGCCCACCTTCGCGTCGGCCGAGAAGATCTTCAGCCAGCCGGCCGTCAGCGTGCAGGCCAGCAGCCAGGCGGCCGGCACGATGGTGGTCCAGGCGTAGCGGTCCTTCTTCATCTTGAACAGCACCACCGTGCCCAGCAGCAAGGCGACGGCGGCCAGCATCTGGTTGGAGATGCCGAACAGCGGCCACAGCGTGTTGATGCCGCCCAGCGGATCGACCACGCCCTGGTGCAGGAAATAGCCCCAGGCGGCCACGCACAGGCCGGTGGCAATCAGGTTGGCCGGCAGCGATTCGGTGCGCTTCAAGGCCGGCACGAAGGTGCCCAGCAGGTCCTGCAGCATGAAGCGGCCGGCGCGGGTGCCAGCGTCCACGGCGGTGAGGATGAACAGCGCCTCGAACAGGATCGCGAAGTGGTACCAGAAGGCCATCATGGCCTTGCCGCCGATGACCTGGTGCAGGATGTGCGCCATGCCCACGGCCAGCGTGGGTGCGCCACCGGCACGCGCCAGGATGGTGTTCTCGCCCACGTCCTTGGCGGTCTGGATCAGCACGTCCGGCGTGATGACAAAGCCCCAGGTCGACAGCGTGGCCGCCACCGCTTCGGGCGTGCTGCCCACCAGCGCAGCCGGGCTGTTCATCGCGAAGTACACGCCCGGCTGGATGACGGATGCCGCCACCAGCGCCATCACCGCGACAAAGCTCTCGGCCAGCATGCCGCCGTAGCCGATGAAGCGCGCGTGCGTCTCGTTTTCCAGCATCTTCGGCGTGGTGCCGGAGGCGATCAGCGCATGGAAGCCGGAGACCGCCCCGCAGGCGATGGTGATGAACAGGAAGGGGAACAGGCTGCCCGCCCACACCGGGCCGTTGCCCTGCGCGAACTGGGTGAACTTCGGCATCTGCAGGTCCGGCGCCACGATCAGGATGCCGATGGCCAGCGCGACGATGGTGCCGATCTTCAGGAAGGTGGACAGGTAGTCCCGCGGCGCCAGCAGCAGCCACACCGGCAGCACCGAGGCGACGAAGCCGTAGCCGATCAGCATCCAGGTCAGGGCCTTGCCGTCGAAGGTGAACAGCGGCGCCAGGGCAGGGCTCTCATGCACCCACTGGCCGCCGAGGATGGCCAGCATCAGCAGCACGAAGCCGATCAGCGAAACCTCGCCGATGCGGCCCGGCCGGATCCAGCGCAGGTACACGCCCATGAACAGCGCCACCGGGATGGTGGCCGCCACCGTGAAGGTGCCCCAGGGCGAATTCGCCAGCGCCTTCACCACGATGAGTGCCAGCACCGCCAGGATGATGATCATGATCATGAAGGCGCCGAACAGCGCGATCACGCCGGGCACCGGCCCCATCTCCTGCTTGATCAGGTCGCCCAGCGAGCGGCCGTCGCGGCGGGTGGAGATGAACAGCACGACGAAGTCCTGCACCGCACCGGCGAAGACCACGCCGGCCAGGATCCACAGCAGGCCCGGCAGGTAGCCCATCTGTGCGGCCAGCACCGGGCCGACCAGCGGGCCGGCGCCGGCAATCGCGGCGAAGTGGTGGCCGTAGAGCACGTAGCGGTTGGTCGGCACGTAGTCCAGCCCGTCGTTGTGGCGCCAGGCGGGCGTCTGCCGTTTCTCATCCAGCCCGAGCACGCGGTAGGCCAGGAACAGGCTGTAGTAGCGGTAGGCGATCAGGTAGACGCTGACCGCGGCGACCACGATCCACAAGGCGCTGACGGCCTCGCCGCGCCCGAGCGCGACCGTGGCCAATGCAAATGCGCCGAGCACGGCAACGGCAAGCCACGGCAGGTGGCGGCGGATGTTCAACACGGATGTCTCCTCGAAGCTCGCGGCGCGGTGTCCGGTGACACGAAACGGCCGACGTTGATGTGGGCTTCGAGTGTGGCAATCGACCGGCGCAGATTCATCGGCGCCACTGCGCAGGCCATGCGCGCAGGACCACGTAGGTGACAACCCTGATTAGGCTCGCCGATACCAGGTGGGAGCACCCGCAAAGCGATCCAACGGCACGCCTTCAATCAATCAGGCGCCAACTGATGGAAGCGCCAACTGTCATGTGATCGTCAACCCTCCGGCAAGCGCTTCCCATGCTCCACCGCATACTTGATCAGCTCCGCCTGGCCTTCGATGCCCAGCTTGCGCTTGATGCTTTGCCGGTGGGTTTCGACGGTGCGCACACTCAGGTTCAGCGCTGAGGCGATGTGTTTGCTGGACTCGCCTCGGCCCAGGGCGGAGAGGATTTCGCTTTCGCGCGGGGTGAGCAGCGGACGAGGGGCCTGGTTGCGGAACAGGCCTTTGGAGACGGCGGGGCTGAGGAAGGTGCCGCCGGCGGAGACGGCTTCGATGGCGGCGACGATCTCGGTTGCCGGCGCGTCCTTCAGCACGTAGCCACGGGCGCCGGCCTGCAGGGCGCGCTGCACGTACTCGGGGTTGTCGTACATGCTCAGCATCAGCACTTTGAGCTGCGACTCGCGCTGCAACAGCAGCGTGGTCAGCTCGATGCCGTTCATGTCCTTCATGCCCACGTCCATCAGTACCAGGTGAGGCCGCAAGCGGGTCATCTGTTCCAGCGCTTCGAGCGCGCTGCCGGCTTCTCCCAACTCGGTGATGCGGGCAATGCGCGAGAGCCGGGCGCGCAGGCCTTCGCGGACCAGCGGATGGTCGTCCACCAGCAGCACGCGCAGCGGCGAGGCGGGTTCGGGCGAGAGCTGGTCGTTCATGTGCGTGCCGTTTCGGTGGGGCGCAGCCGCGCGAGCGCGCGCTGCGGCACGTGGGCCTGCACCTGCGTGCCGCCCTCGGGTTGCGAGTGGACCTCGAACTGGCCGCCGATCGTGTCCAGCCGCTCGCGCATGTTGCGCAGGCCGATGCCGCGCGTGGGCGCCTGCATGACCTGCTCGACCTCGAAGCCGCGGCCGTCGTCGGCAATCTCCAGGCTCACGCTGCCATCGGCCGCAAAGCCAAGCGTGACCTGCACCGCATGGGCGTGACCATGCTTGGCCACGTTGGTCAGCGCCTCCTGGGCCATGCGGAACAGCGCGGTGTTGACCTCCTCAGGCAGCTCCACGGCCTCACCATCGACCGCCACGTCCACCGCCGGCAGGCCGTGGCCCTCGAACTCGCGCGCCAGGTGGGCCAGCGCCGCAGGCAGGCCCAGCGTGTCCAGCAGCGCAGGGCGCAGCCGGTGCGAGATGCGGCGCACTTCGGTGAGCGTCTCGTTGAGGCAGCTCAAGGCCTTGGGCAGCGTGGCCGGCAGCGGGCGCTGGCTGCCGTCGTGGGCCATGTCGTCCAGCGCCGATTCGATCATCAGCTTGGTCGACACCAGCGACTGGCTGGTGCCGTCGTGCAGCTCGCGGGCGAGGTAGGCGCGCTCGTCCTCCTGGGACTGTACGACCTGCCGGGCCAGCAGCCGCAGCTTGGTCTCGGCGTCCTTGTACTGGCTGAGGTTCAGCATCAGCCCGGTGGCGCTGATCAGGCCAACACCCAGCACCGCCATGCCGGCAATCCACAGCAGCGTGCTGCGCACATTGGCGCTGACCTGGCGGTCCAGCTGCGCCAGCGTGGCCTGGATGTCGTCCAGGTACAGCCCCGTGCCCAGCATCCAGTTCCAGCGCTGCAGGGCGACCACGTAGCCGAGCTTGGGCGCCATCTGGCCGGTGGAGGGCTTGCGCCACTGGTAGTCCACGAAGCCACCGCCTTGCCGGGCCTGGCCGACCAGCTGCTGGATCGTGGGCCGACCCTGGGCGTCCCGCAGTTCCCACAGGTTCTGGCCAACCAGCTCGGGCTGTCGCGAGTGCATCAGCGAGCGGCCCTGCAGGTCGTAGACGAAGAAGTAGCCGTCGCGCCCGTAGTTCAGCGAGCCCAGCAGGCGAATGGCCTCGGCGCGCGTGGCCTCGTCGTCGCGCCCGCTGTCGTAGAGCGGCTGCAGCGTGCTGACGGCCAGTTCCACGTAGTGCTGCAACTCGGCCTTGCGCGCGGTCATGTACTCCTGCTCGACCAGCGCCCGCTCGCGCTGGGCCAGGCCGCTGTCCTGGTGCAGCACGGTGGCAGCGATCAGCGCCAGCGTCACCAGCAGCGGCAGCGCGGCGAGCAGCAGGAACTTGTGCTTGAGTTGCATGCGCGAATTGTCGCGCTGCGCGTGGGCCTGCCGGTTTTCAGCGCCGGGACGAGATGAGGATGCCGACGACGATCAGCGCAAACGCCGCGCCGTGGAACCACTGCGGCCACTCGCCCAGCATTGCCGCCGACAGCAGCGCGGCGAAGACCGGCGTGAGGTTGACGAAAAACGCGGCGATGGCCGGGCCGACGGTGGACACGCCCAGGCCCCAGCAGCGGTAGGCGATCAAGGACGGGCCGACGGCCACGTACAGCAGGATCACCGGCACCCAGGGCGTCCAGTGCCAGCGGGCGTCGGCCACCAGGGTTTCGACGCCGGTGGCGGCGCCGCTCCACAGCAGGCCAAACGCAATCTGCACCAGCAGGAAGCCGGCCCAGTCCCAGTCCGGCCGCTGCTCGCCCTGCATGCTGGCTGGCGGCCGGGCCAGCAGCCAGGAATAAAAGCCCCAGCTGATGATGGCCAGCAGCATCAGCAGGTCGCCTGACACGAAGCGCAGCGCCAGCAGCCGCTCGGGTTCGCCGCGGCAGATGACCAGCGCCACGCCCAGCAGCGACAGCAGCGCGCCCACCACGTCCTGCCGCCGCGGCGCAATGCGGTAGACCAGCGCGCCGATGGCCAGCATCCAGACGGGAGAGCTGGCGGTGATCAGCGTGGCATTCAGCGGCGTGGAGCTGTGCAGCGCCAGGTACTGCAGCGCGTTGTAGCTGCCCATGCCGAGCAGGCCCAGCAGCGACAGGTAGCGCCAGCGGGCGCGGATGGTGGCGAGGTCGCGGAAAGCCGCCTTGCCCAGCGGCCACAGCAGCGCAAAGGCCAGCAGCCAGCGCGCCAGGTTCAGCGCCACCGGCGGCACCGCGCCCACCGCCAGCCGGCCGACGACCGCGTTGCCGGCCCACAGCAGCGGCGGCAGCGTGAGCAACAGAGCCAGGCGAAGGGTCAGTGGCTGGTTGGGCATCGGACAACACAAAAGGCTGGCACGATAACCGACTACCTCTCTTGCAGCTGGCCTGCACCGCATTCCCCCAAAGATTCCCCCAAGGAGACTCCGACCCATGAGCTTGAGCAGCCGCACCATCGTGATCGACGCCTTTGGCGGCCCCGAACAACTTCGCCTCGTCGACCGCCCGGTTGGCGAACCCGGCCCCGGCGAGCTGCGCATCCGCCACCACGCGGTGGGCCTGAACTACATCGACGTCTACCAGCGCACCGGCCTCTACGCCAACCCGCTGCCGCTGTCGCTGGGCATGGAGGGTGCGGGCGTGGTCGAGGCGGTGGGCGAGGGCGTCACGCACCTGGCCGTGGGCGACCGCGCGGCCTATGCCAGCCAGCCGCCCGGCGCCTACTGCGAGCGCCGCGTGCTGCCGGCCAAGTGCGTGGTCAAGCTGCCGGACGCGATCAGCTTCGACGAAGGCGCAGCCATGATGCTCAAGGGCCTGACCGCGCAATACCTGCTGCGCGGCACGCTGCCGCAGGGCGGCCTGCAGGCGGGCGACTTCATCCTGTTCCATGCCGCGGCCGGTGGCGTGGGCCTGATCGCCTGCCAATGGGCCAAGGCGCTGGGCTACCAGCTGATCGGCACGGCAGGCAGCGACGAGAAATGCGCGCTGGCTCGCGAACTGGGCGCCGCTCACACCATCAACTACCGCACGGAAGACTTCGTCGCCAGGGTCAAGGAAATCACCGGCGGCAAGGGCGTGAAGGTGGTCTACGACTCGGTCGGTGCCGACACCTTCATGAAGTCGCTGGATTGCCTGCAGCCCTTCGGCCTGCTGGCCAACTTCGGCAACGCCTCAGGCAAGGTGCCGCCGCTGGACATCGGCCTGCTGGCCGCCAAGGGCTCGCTGTACGTGAGCCGCCCCACGCTGTTCACCCACATCGCCACCCGCGAGCGCACCCAGGCCATGGCAGACGACCTGTTCGGCATGGTCACCAGCGGTCAGGTGAAGATCCGCATCGACCAGCGCTACCCGCTGGCCGATGTGGCGCAGGCGCATCGCGACCTGGAAGCCCGCAAGACCACGGGTTGCAGCATCCTGCTGCCTTGAAGCGCCGGCTCAGGCCTGCGGCCTTTCCGGCCCGCAGCGCCTGAGCATCAACACGCCAATCGCCGCCGGCATCATCCATGGCACCGCCGGGATGCCGGCGACAAAGCCGGGCACGGTGTACCAGTGCGACATCGCCGCTTGCATGCTGGGGTAGGCCAGGCCCCGGGCGATCAGGAAGAACAGCCCGAGGCCGCTGAGCAGCAGGAAGGCCCATGTGGCGCCGCGGCCCAGCCAGCCCGCCTTCGACAGCGAGCGAGCGAAGGCCGCGGTCGCCAGGTAGGTCAAGACGCCAGCGAAGAACAGTGCGGTGATGGACAGCGCGTCCAGCGGCGTCAGTTCACGCAGGTGGCCCGAGACAGACGCTGTCCAGGACCAGCCCAGTTGCTCGGCCACATAGTCGTTGCGCTGGATGACGCAGAAGAGGAAATACAGCGGCGTGGCGAGCACCGCGCAGGCCAGGCCCAGCGTTGAATACAGCCGCTCACCGCCCGGCACAAGCGCCTCCCGCAGCACGATCAGCCCAGCGCCGACCAGGATCGAATTGATGGCCAGCAGCAAGAAGCGCAAGTCGTTTTCCGACGGCGGCTGTTCATGCGGCGGGCCGATGCCCAGCAGCAATGCAAACAGCACAAACGGTGCGATCAGCAGACAGCCGGCCACTGCCGGCAACTGGCCAACGGGTTCGGCGCTGCGCAGCCCGCGCGCACCGCCGAACCATGCCAACACGCAATTGAAGATCAACAAGCCGCCAACGAGGACTGGCCGAATGGAGGGCGCGTAGTCCGCGGTGTTGCCAAACAGCGCGAAGTTGGCCACCAGGCTGACCGCTAGCAACGCGCTGATGGCCGGATGGACGGAAGAGTGGCGTGCCTGCATTTTCAAGCTCCTGGTGAATCGCAGTGACGAACGACCGGGCCCGCGCCGCTGGGACGCGCGCACGGACCTTCTTGCTGTACGGAATCCGCCGGGCATTCAAGACATCCCGTGCCGGGCTGCCCGGCCATGGCCGGTGGATTCGTTGCGGACCCGCATCGACCGAATCGTGCGCTCACTGCCCTGCGCCAGGCTCAATCGTCTCCACATTGGGGGCATGGCACGCGGCTGATCGCGGGATCAGCGTATAACGGGTTTCAGTGCACACCGCATCTTCGGTCGCGCGATCCGCGAAAGGTACTGCTGTTCTACAAAGTGGCCTCTGACTACGCACCTTTCCGATCCTGTCGTTCCTGACTCCGCGCCAGTGGCTGAGTACATCACCGAGGTGCGCCGGCAGGCGGCCTTGCTCAAGACGGGCACGCTGCAGAACGCCATCTTCAACAGCGCCAACTTTTCGAGCATCGCCACCGATGCGAAGGGCGTCATCCAGATCTTCAACGTCGGCGCGGCCAAGATGCTGGGCTACGCGGCCATCGACGTGGTCAACAAGATCACGCCGGCCGACCTTTCAGATCCGCAGGAGCTGATTGCACGCGCTGCGGCGCTGAGCGTCGAACTCCAGATCCCGATTGCCCCCGGCTTCGAAGCCTTGGTGTTCAAGGCCTCACGTGGGATCGAAGACATCTACGAACTGACCTACATCCGCAAGGATGGCACCCGCTTGCCGGCGGTGGTGTCAGTGACGGCGCTGCGCGACGCTGGAGAAAGCGTCATCGGCTACCTGCTGATCGGCACCGACAACACCGCGCGTAAACAGGCAGAAGAGGCGCTGGCCAAAGCCGGCGCGCTGCAGGGCGCGATATTCAACAGTGCGATGTTCTCCAGCATCGCCACGGATGCCAAGGGCGTCATCCAGATCTTCAACGTCGGTGCCGAACGCATGCTCGGCTATGCCGCGGCAGAGGTCGTGAACAGGATCACGCCGGCCGACATCTCCGACCCGCAGGAGCTGATCGCCCGTGCCCAGGTCCTGAGTGCCGAGTTCTCCAGGACCATTTCCCCCGGGTTCGAAGCCCTGGTGTTCAAGGCCTCGCGCGGCATTGAAGACATCTATGAACTGACCAAGATCCGCAAGGACGGTAGCCGCTTTCCGGCGGTTGTTTCGGTGACCGCGCTGCGCGATGCCCAGGAAACCATCATTGGCTATCTCCTGATCGGCACCGACAACACGGTTCGCAAACGCCTGGCCGATGAAGTCGAGCAGCACCGCCGGCACCTGGAGCTCGAGTCGCGCCGTACCAACGCCGATCTGCAGGAGTTCACCTACGTTGCTTCGCACGACCTGCGCTCGCCGCTGCGCGGCATCGCCGATCTGATGGAATGGATCGCGGCCGACCTGGGCCCGGAACCGCCAGCCGAGGTCAAGCGCAACCTGGACCGCGTGAGCCAACGCATCGTGCGCATGGAGCGCTTGATCGACGACCTGCTGAGCTATGCGCGAGCCGGGCGCGCCGCCACTGAGTACGCTGTCGTCGACCTTGGCGCGATGGTCCGCGGCATTCTGGAGATGCAGCCGGCACCGCCGGGGTTCGTGGTTGAACTGGGGCTCGATATCGAGCCGTTCGAGACCATCGCCGCACCGCTGGAGACAGTGCTGCGCAACCTGATCGGCAACGCCATCAAGCACCATGATCGCATCGAAGGGCGTCTGCGTGTTGAGGCGCGGCACGACCGCAGCGACTGTGAAATCAGCGTCATCGACGATGGTCCGGGCGTGCCACTGCAGGCCCGCGAGCGCATCTTCAAATTGTTCCAGACCCTGACCTCGACCGAGCGTGGCAACTCGGGCATCGGCCTGGCGCTGAGCAAGCGCCTGATCGAGGTGCATGGCGGCCGCATCGAGCTGGTCTCGCCAGTCGAGTCCGGACGTGGCGCCTGCTTCCGCTTCTGGTGGCCCAGGCGGGCGCGCAAGGCTGGCAATGACTGAAGCCCTGGACCTTGCGATCCTGCTGGTGGAGGATGACGACGTCGCCGCCGAAGCGGTGATGCGCGGCCTCAAGCGCTGCGGCGTCAGCGTGCCGGTGGCATGGGCGGAGGATGGTGAAGCGGCGCTGCGCGTGCTGCGCGGCACCGACCCGCTGCGGCACGCGCCGCGGCCGCGTGTCGTGCTGCTGGACCTGAACATGCCGCGCATGGACGGCTTCGAGTTCCTGCAGCAGCTGCGTGCGGACCCGGCGCTCTGCGACGAGGTGGTGTTCGTGCTCACCACTTCCGATGCCGACGCGGACCGCGTGCGGGCCTATCACGAGAATGTCGCGGGCTACATGGTCAAGGCCTTGGTCGGGCCGCAGTTTGCGAAATTGGCGCAGCTGCTGGTGTCGTACCGGCTTGCCGTGCGCTTGCCATGAGGGCGGCAATGAGCGCTGCCATGGTTGCCGCCGGCACGGTCGGCACGACGGCCCAACGCCTGGCCATCCACCTGCTTGTAGTTGACGATGACGACGTTGACCGCGAGCGTGTGCTGCGCCTGCTGACGCGGGCGGACTGGGACGTGCATTCGATGCAGGCAGCCAATGGCGCCGATGCGTTGCGCCTGGTGCGCGAGCATGAATTCGACTGCGTGATGCTGGACAACCAGCTTGGCGCGGCCACCGGCGCGGAACTGCTGCCGGCACTGCACCGCGAGGCGTTGCGCGACTGCCCGATCATCATGATCACCGGCGCGGGCAACGAGGGATTGGCGGTGCAGGCGCTTCGCGATGGCGCGGCCGACTATCTGCCCAAGTTCCAGCTCAGCACCGACATCCTGACACGTGCCATCCAACGGGCACTCGAGCACCAGCAGATGCGCCGGGAGATCGATTCCCTGAAGCTGAAGCTGCAACGGCGTGTCGAAGAGCAGGCGGCGCAGATCGTCGTGAGCAGGCGCGATCTGCGTGCCATTCTCGATCACACACCGAGTGTCGTCGGCTACTGGGACAGCAAGTTGCGCAACCGCTTCGGCAACCGGGCCCATCGCAGCTGGCTCGGGGTCAACGCGCGAACCTTGCCCGGCAGGCATTTGCGCGACGTGATCGGGCCGCTGCACTTCGCGCGTTACGAGGGCCAGATCAATGCCGTTCTGAAGGGACAGCCGCAAGCCTTCGGGCACGATTTCGTCGCCACCGTCGGCGGCGCCACGCGCCATGCGCTGTTCAACCTGCGCCCCGATGCCGACGACGAGGGCGTGGTGCGGGGCTTCTACGCCACGGCGACCGATGTCACCGCGATCCGGCAGGCCCAGTCGCGGGCCGAGGAGCTGGCGCGGTTCGCCGAGGCGATCATCGACACCGACCCGGTCGGCTGCGGCGTTTACCGCGCTGACGGCCACTGCGTGATGTCGAACCGCGCGCTCGACTGCGCACTCGGCACCGACGCCGAGCGGCTTGGCAGGCTGGGGCTCTGGGACTGGCTGGCGCAGCACGCCCCGTCGCTGGTCGAACCCGCCCGGGCCACGCTGGAGGACGGCCAGCAGCGCCGCTGCGATGTCGAGTTGATCGGCGGGGCGGGTGCAATGCCGCGCCTGGACTGCAGGCTGGCGCGCATCCTGCGCGAGGGGCAAGCCCACCTGCTGCTCTTTGCCAACGACGTCACCGAGCAGCGCAAGGTCCTGGATGCGCTGGTGTTGGCGCGCGACTCGGCCGAGGTCGCCATGCGCGCCAAGAGCGCATTCCTGGCCAACATGAGCCACGAGATACGCACGCCGATGAACGCCATTGTCGGCTTGAGCCGCCTGGCGCTGGAAGACGAGCTGCCGGCCGGTGCGCGCGACGACCTCGACAAGGTCCACACCGCGGCAGTCGCGCTGATGGGATTGCTCGACGATGTGCTCGACCATTCGAAGATCGAGGCCGGTCACTTGCGCTTCGAGCAGGCGGGCTTCAACCTGGAGCAGGTATTGCAGCGCACGGTCGATGTCTTCGCCGCCCGTGTCGGCCAGAAGGGCCTGGAGCTCGTCGTCGACCTGCCGCCCGAACTACCGCTGCAACTGGTGGGGGATGCGCTGCGCCTGTCGCAGGTGCTGAACAACCTCGTGGGCAATGCCGTGAAGTTCACCGAGCATGGCCACGTCCATGTCGAGGTGCGGGAACTGCCGGCGGCCGACGCCCAGCACTGCCTGTTGCGCTTTGCGGTGAGCGACAGTGGCATCGGCATTGATGTCGCGCACCATGCCGGCCTGTTCAATGCATTCACGCAAGCCGACAGTTCGATCACCCGCCGTTTCGGCGGCACCGGCCTCGGGCTGACGATCTGCCGCCGCCTGGTCGGGATGATGGGCGGCGAGATCGGGATGAACAGTGTTCTCGGGCGTGGCAGCGAATTCTGGTTCACGGCGGCCCTGCTGCGCGACACATCGCAGACGGCCGCCGTTCCAACGCAGGTCGGCCTGGAGGGCCTGCGCGTGCTGCTGGTCGACGAGTCCTGCGCGGCGGCGCGGGGAGTGCAGGTTCAGTTGCAGGCCTGGAAAGTGAGGGTGACCTGCTCCCGTGAGGCGTGCGGCACGGTCGCGCAGGTGGAGCAGGCCCGGGGCACGGGCGACCCGTTCAACGTGGTACTGCTCGACGGGCAGATGCTCGCCGCGGACGAGCATCGCACGCTGCTGCGCGAACTGAGGCAAGCGGGCGATGGCACGGAGCGCCCGGTTGTGGTGGTGATGTTCTCGTCGGCCCACACCGCGGCCAGCGATACAGCCACTGACTTTCCGGCAGATGTGGTGCTGGTCAAGCCGATGCTGGCCACGCCCTTGCTCGCAGCCATGCAGAAAGCCGCCGCGCTGGCGGGCCTGCGTGGCCCTGCGGCAAGCGCGGGGGAGCGGATCCTGGAGTTGCCGTCCCCGACATCGCAGGCCGAATGGTTGCTGCGCCGCGCGGCACCGCTGGCTGGGGCCCGCGTGCTGCTGGTGGAGGACAACATGGTCAATCAGATCGTGGCGCGGCGGATCCTCGAGCGCATGGGCCTGGAGGTGCGTGTCGCGGACGACGGCGTGCAGGCGCTTGCGGCACTGGAGGATCCGGCAGGGCAGCCCTTCGATGCGGTGCTCATGGACCTGCACATGCCCGTCATGGACGGGCTCGAGGCGACCCGGCGCATACGCGGGCGTGCCGCCTGGGCGGCGCTGCCGGTGATCGCCATGACGGCTGCCGCGCTCGCGGAGGACCGTGCGCTGTGCTTCGAGGCTGGGATGGTCGACCATGTGGCCAAGCCGCTGGTTCCAGAGGGTCTGCTCGACACCTTGTTGAGGTGGATCCCGCACGAGGCACCTGTCCGCCAAACGAGCACGCAGGCCACCATGGGCGCGCCAGCCGAAGCACCGGCTGGCGGATGCGATCCGCAGATCCCAGGGCTGGACTACGCCGCGCTGCGGAGTCGCGTGCTCGGCGATGACATGTTGGCCTGGCGACTGCTGACCAAGTTCGAGGCGCTGGAGCGGGACGCGGGAGCACGCCTGATGGCGCTGCTGGCGCAGGCCGATCTTGGCGCGCTGCAGCGCAGCGCGCACACGCTGCGCGAAGCTTCGGCCTCCTTGGGCCTGGATGGCGTGGCGCAGGCCTGTACTGCGCTGGAGAGCGCGTTGCGCACCGCCGCGCCGATCGACGCGCCCACATCGCAACTGGCCACGGTTCTGGATGCCGTCCTGGACCGCATGCGTGTGGTCATGGCCAGGCGAGGCGCCCCGCCAGGGTCCCAGAGGGCCTTGGTTCAAGTCTGACCCCGCCGGGTCATTCCTGCCTGCGTCTGCTCAGGGTTCGAGCGGTTCAGCTGGGCCGAACATCGCGTCCAGCGCTAGGCCTTCGGCACCGGTTACCGCGCCGCGAAAACACAGCCCGCCGCGGTGCGCCACCAGAGATGGAGATCCCGATCGAGGCGCAGACGGACCGGTCCCGGGCTGCGGGGCGCATGAGGGGTGGCTGCTGTGAGAAAAGTCACAGTCTGCCGGTGCACATTCACGCCGGCCCGGCTGCCGGGCTGAGGGCGGGCCGTTCCTGAGCAAAGCGCTTGCGCGCAGCGGTGACAATCCGCGCATCATGATGCTCGCTCCTCCCGTCACCCCGCTGGCCGAGATCGACGCCACGCTGGCCCGCCAGGGCTTTGCCGTGCTGGACGCCGATGGCCTGTTCGGCCTGCTGCACTGCACCGCCAACGACCTCGCACCCTGGCTGTCCCACTGGGACCGGCTGCCGGCAGACGCCTACCTGCGCGACGGTGGCCGCTACCGCCGCCGCCGCCATGCCTGCTTCATCGTCGAAGGAGAGCAGGTCACGCTGGTGCCGCAGCGGCCACACTGGCAGCCAGTCGAGTACAACGCGCTGCACGGCGGCATCGAGCGCCATTTCGAGCCGATCGAAGCTGGCCTGGTGACTGACCCGCTGTGGCAGCGCTGGCTTGCGGCCCTTGCCGCGCGCGCCTCGGCGCTGAAGGGCGAGCGCAGCTGGTACGTCGAGGCGCACCCGTTCCGCATCGACACCACCGACGGCATTGGCCGGCCGACGCCCGAAGGCGCCCACCGCGACGGCGTGGACCTGGTCAGCGTGACGCTGGTTTCGCGTGAAGGCATCAAGGGTGCAGAGACGCGTGTCTTCGCCGCCCAGGGCCGCGAGGGCCAGCGCTTCACGCTGGACCAGCGCTGGAGCACGCTGCTGCTGGACGACGAGCGCGTGATCCATGAATCCACGCCCATCCAGCCGCTGGTGCCCGGGGCCGAAGGCCACCGCGACACCCTTGTGCTGACCTTCCGCGCCGGCGGCTTCCAGGGGCCGTCGCCGTGAGCGGCGGCGGCCGTTTTCTCACCGCCACCAGATGCCTTGCGTGCTTCGCCGCGCCAACATTGCATGACCACGACGCCTACTCCCCCACCGGTTCCCACGCCCGCCGAAGCCGAGGCGGTGCGCCGCCAGCGCGAGGCGGTGCAACAAGCCCTGGCCAGTGCGCCGCTGCGCGCCCAGGGTGAGCTGCAGCTGCCCGGCCAGCGCCTGCGCTACCGGGTCGACGCCGGCTTCGTGCCGGCGTTTTCTCATGTGCCCGGCCAATCGCCCGAGCCCGAGGCGGCCATCTTCACCACCGCCTACCAGCTCGAAGCGCCGGAAGGCAGTGAGCCGGCCGCTGCTGCTGTGCAGCGGCCGATCTGCTTTGCCTTCAACGGCGGTCCGGGCGCCTCGTCGGCCTTCCTGCACATCGGCCTGATGGGCCCGAAGCGGGTCACCATCCTCGACAACGGCCAGATGCCGCCGCCGCCCTACGTGGTGCAGGACAACCCGCTGAGCTGGCTGGCCCAGTTCGACCTGGTGTTCGTGGACCCGCCGCACACCGGCAGCTCACTGTCGGCCGGCGACGAGGTGCGCAAGAAGCACTTCTCGGTCGACGGCGACATCGCGGTGCTTTCCGACGCCGTGTGTGAATGGCTCACGCGGCACCGCCGCTGGGGCTCGCCGGTGCTGCTGTGCGGCGAGAGCTACGGCACGACGCGTTGCGCGGCGATGACCGAAACCCTGGCCGATGCCGGCGTGCCGCTGGCCGGCCTGATCCTGGTCTCGACCGCGATGGATTTCCAGGCGCTGGAATTCAGCCCGCGCAACGACCTGCCATACGCGCTGTTCCTGCCGGCCTTCGCGGCCGTGGCCCAGTACCACGGCACGCTCAAGGGCGAGGCCGGTGCCTCGCCCGAGGCGGCGCTGGCGGCAGCCAACGACTTCGTGCACCGCGAATACCTCAGCGCCCTGCACCGCGGCGGCGCGCTGGAGCCGCGGGCGCGCAGCCGCGTGGCCCGCCGCGTTGGCGAGCTCACGGGGCTGGCGCCAGCGCTGGTGGAGCAGCACCACCTGCGCATCAGCGACTCGACCTTCTTCGTCGAGGCACTGCGCTCGCGCGGCCGCACCGTTGGCCGCATGGACGCGCGTGTCACCGGCCCGATGGGCCTGGCCCAACCGCAAGGCATGGAATTCGACCCCGGGTTGGACCCGCTGTGGGGCCCGTTCGCGATGGCCGCGCAGCACTACTTCGGCCAGCTCGGCATGGACAGCAGCCGGCGCTACCACCTGTTCGGCCCCGAGGTCATCAAGGAGTGGAATTTCCTGCGCGGCAGCGCCAAAGGCAACCAGTACGCCTGCACCTCGGTGGAGCTGGCGCGGGTCATGCGCCGGCTGCCGCATCTGCGCGTGCTGGTGGCCAGCGGCATCTACGACCTGGCCACCCCCGTCAGCGCCACCGACTGGTCGCTGGACCAGCTGGACCTGCCCGAGGCCGTGCGCGCCAACCTGCTGCACAAGCGCTATGCCGGTGGCCACATGATGTATTCCCGCGAATCCGAGCTGCAGCAACTGCAGCGTGACCTTGTGGACTGGCTGGCCGCGCTGCCGCAGCGCCAGGCCGCCACCGCCTGAGCCCTGCACAACAAGAACCGGCGCGACGACGACGGTTCATGGCTGCCGCCGCGCCACGGGTGCCGCGTGACAGTCCTGGAGAGAGACAAACATGCCCGTGTTCCGTTGGCTGAGCCTGCGCCAGCTGTTGACCTTGCCCTACGTGGTGCTGGTGCTGCTGCTCACGCTGGTGCTGGGCACCTTGTCCTACCGCGCCGGCCGCATCGCGGTCGACAGCCTGTCCGACCAGTTGCTCACCGAGACCGTGGGCCGCATTTCGCAGGCGGTGGAACTGCACGTGCTGGGCTCCGGCGCGGTGCTGGAAACCGCCTTCCCGCGCGGCATGAGCGCGCCGCCGCGGGTGGCTGACGGGCTGGACGCGTTGCGCACCCGCTTCTGGCTGGCCACATCGGTGCACCCGGAGTTGAACAACTACGTCTACTACGGCGACGAACAAGGCCACTTCTTCGGCCTGCTGCGCGAAGGCGGCGAACAGGCCCAGCTGCGGCTGCGCCTGAAGGGCGAGGGCCCGCGCAGCCTGTACGAGTTCAAGGGCATCCATGGCGCGCTGGGCCCCGCCAAGCCCGAGGAGCGCATCTTCGAGCCGCGCCAGCGCCCCTGGTACCAGGCCGGGCATGACGCGCCCACGGAAACCTGGACCTCGATCTACATCGACTTCCGCACCCGCGAGCTGATCTCCACCCGCGCGCGCCGCGTGCTCGCCGAAGACGGCCACGCCCAAGGCGTGGTCGCCACCGACGTGACGTTGCGCCACCTCAGCGCCTTCGTGCACTCGCTGCCGCTCAGCCCACACGGCATTGCGTTCGTGACCGAGCCCAACGGCAACCTGATCGCCACCTCGCGCGGCGACTATCTGCGCAATGGCGCCGATGGCCAGCCCGTTCGCCTGAATGCCGCAGACAGCAGCGACGGCCTGCTCAAGGCCAGCCACGCCGCCGTGCAGGCGCTGCTGCAAAGCCCGGAAGACGCGGGGGCCACGCGGGCGATGCGCATCGACGGGCCGGACGGCGACTCGGTGCAACTGGCGCATGCGCGCATCCGCGACGCGGCGGGGCTGGACTGGCTGATCGTCGTTGCCGTGCCGCGTAGCGACTTCCTGCAGCGCGTCAGCGACAACGCAATGCAAAGCCTGTTGCTGGGCCTGCTGGCTGCGGTGGCCGTGGTGGCCATCGGCCTGCTGAGCCTGGAAGTGCTGTCACGCGACCTGAAGCAGATCGCCACTGCCGCCCGCCAGGTCGGCGAAGGCCGCTTCGACCCGACGCTGGACGTGCAGCGGCAGGACGAGATCGGCGACCTGGCGCGCAGCTTCAGCGCGATGACCCAGCGACTGGCGACCGACCGGCTCACCGGCCTGGCCAGCCGCGAGGCCATGCTGCGTCGAATCGAAGACCGCCTGGCCCACCACCGCCGCTCCGGCGACCACCAGCCCTTCGCGCTGCTGTTCCTCGACGTCAACGGCTTCAAGGCCATCAACGACAACCACGGCCACGCGGTGGGCGACAAGGTGCTGGTCGAACTCGGCGAACGCATGCGCGGCGCACTGCGCGAGGAAGACAGCGTGGCCCGCCTGGCCGGCGATGAATTCCTGGTGCTGCTGGAGCTCAATGAACCCGGCGAAGGCACAGACCCCGAAGCCGCTCTCGCGCCGGTGCTTGCGAAGCTGAAAGCCGCCTTCGCCAAACCGCTGGACAGCCTCGCCGGCCTGCCCGCGACGGAAGATGAGGGCCTGGAGGTGGCGATTGGCGTGGCCCTCTACCCGGAGCATGGCGATGACGTCACCACGCTGCTGGCCCAGGCAGATGCCGACATGTACCGCCGCAAGCCGAGGCGGCGGTGATGTCAGGTTTCTGACGCCAACTGCTGCAACTCCACCAGCCGCCGGTAGAGCCCGCCCTCGATCTGCATGAGCGCATCGTGCGGTCCCAGTTCGGCCACATGGCCGTGGCTCAGCACCAGGATGCGGTCGGCGTCGCGGATGGTGGAGAGGCGGTGGGCGATGGAGATGATGGTGAGCTTGCCGTGCAGCTTGGCGAGGGCTTGCTGCACGACCTGTTCGGTGCCGGTGTCGATGTGCGAGGTGGCTTCGTCCAGCAGCAGGATCTTGGGCTGTCCGGCCAGCGCGCGGGCAATCGCCAGCAGCTGTTTCTCGCCAACGGCCAGGCGCGCGCCGCCTTCGCCGAGCGGTGTGTCGTAGCCGTTCTCCAGCCGTCCGATGAAGCCTGCGGCGCCGGCGGATTCGGCGGCGGTGTGGATCTGCGCTTCGCTCAAGTCGCGGCCCATCGCGATGTTTTCGCGCACGCTGGCGGCGAGCAGGAATGGCTCCTGCGGCACCAGGCCGACGGCGTCGCGGAAGGCGGCTTCGTCCAGCTCGGCAATGGGCTGGCCGTCGACCAGCAACTGGCCGCTGTTCTCGGCAATTGGGTAGAAGCGCAGCAAAAGGGACAGCAGGCTGGTCTTGCCGCTGCCGGTGGGGCCGACGATGCCGAGGAACTCGCCGGGCTTCACATCCAGGTTCACGTCCCGCAGCACCGGCACGCCGTTCTTGTAGGCGAAGTTCAGGTTTTGCAGCGTGACGGCACCGGCCATGACGCGGCCCTTGGCCTGCGGCCGCGGCGCCTCGGCTTCGTCCAGCAGCGTGTTGACCCGCGCCGCTGCCACGACGGCCTGCTGCAGCTGCGAGAACTGCATGGTCAGCTGGATCAGCGGCTCGACCACGCGGCCGATGTAGCTGACAAACGCGTACAGCACGCCGACCTCGACCGCGCTCAACTGGCCGCCGCTCTCGCGCATCCCGAAGACCGCGATGACAACCGCGAGCATCGCCACGTTCAGCAGGTCCAGCGCCGGCCGCAGCAGCCATGCATTGGCCCGAAGCTCGACCTGGCGCGAAGCGTAGTGCGCCTCGTTGACGCTGGCGTAGCGCTTGCCGTAGGTGGCCGCGGCGCCGGTGGCCTGCAGCACGGCCATGCCGGCGATGGACTCCGCCGTCTGCGCATTCAGCGTGCTGCGCAGCTCGCGCGTACGGCCCACGGCCGGTGCCGAGAGGCGTTGGTAGAGGAACACGATGCCGAACACGGCAGGCACCAGCGCCGCGACGATCAGCATCAGCCGCCAGTCCAGGAAGGTCATGGTGACCAGCAAGGTGGTCAGCATGATGAGCGAGTCCAGCATCACGAACAGCACCTGCACATAGAGCTGCTTGACGGCCTCGGTGTCGTTGGTCACGCGGCTGACGAGCTGGCCGGTGATGGCGCTGTCGAAGAAGCTCATCGGCAGCCGCAGCACATGGCCGTAGACCGACTCGCGGATGCGCCGCACCGACTGCATGGCCACCGATGCCAGCCGGCACAGCTGGTGGTAGCGCAGCAGGCTGGCCGTGCAACCGGCAATCAGCGCGCCGGCCAGCAGGCCGAGCATGGCGCCCACCTGCGGGTTGTGCGGCAGCAGGTAGCGGTCGATGAAGGCCTTGCCCATGACCGGGCCGAGTGCGTCCAGCCCGGCGGCCAGCACCAGCCAGAACAGGCCCACCCGCACGGTGGCGACGTCCGGCTGCACGGCACGCCACAGCAGCGCAGCGGCGCGTTTCACCGGCACGCCCTGGGGCTTCTTGTGCGCGTCGTCCACAGGCGCCTCAGTCGTCGTGCTCAAACGAAGTCTCCAGTTGCTGCACCCGCCATTGATGCGCGTACCAGCTGGCGTCCACGCCGCGGGCCAGCAGTTGTTCGTGGCTGCCGAGTTCGGTCAACCGGCCTTGCTTGAGCACGGCGATCTGGTCTGCGTCCGCCAGGGCCGAAAGCCGGTGGCTGACGACGATGACCGTGCGGCCGCGGCGCTGCTCGCGCAGGTGCTGCAGGATGCGGTGCTCGGTCTCGGTGTCCACGGCGGAGAGCGCATCGTCCAGCAGCAGCAGCGGGGCGTCGGCCAGCAGCGCGCGGGCAATCGCCACGCGTTGGCGCTGGCCGCCGGAAAGCGTCACGCCGCGCTCGCCCACGGGCGTGTCGTAGCCCTGCGGCAGGCGCACGATATCGTCGTGCACCGCCGCCAGTTTGGCTGCGGCTTCGATGGCTTCGCGCGTGGCTTCGGGCCGCGAGAGCGCAATGTTCTCGGCCACGCTGGCGGAGAACAGGATGGGCTCCTGCGGCACCCAGGCAATGCCGGCGCGCAGCGCGTCCAGTGTGTAGTCGGCCAGCGTCACGCCGCCCCAGCGCAGGCTGCCGGCCTGCGGCATCCACTGGCGTAGCAGCAGCTTGATCAGCGTGCTTTTGCCCGAGCCGGTCGGCCCCACCAGGCCCAGCGTGCTCCCGGTCGTGATGCGCAGGTTCAGCGCGTCCAGCGCCGGGGCCGGCGCGCCTGGGTAGGCAAAGCGCAGCTGTTCGATCGCGATCTCGCCGGCCTGCACCGGGCTGATGCTGCCGTCGTCGTCGATGGCCAGTGGTTCGTCCAGCACCTTGGACAGCCGCACCCAGGCCGCCTTGCCGCGCTCCCAGAGCGACAGCACCCAGCCGGCGGCGAACATCGGCCAGATCAACTGCGTGAGGTACAGCCCGAAGCTGGTCAACTGGCCAATGCTGAGTTCTTCATGCCACACCAACCAGCCGCCCAGGCCCAGCGAAAACGCGCTCGCGCAGGCCAGCGCCATGCCGACGGCGGGCTCGTAGCGCGCCTCCCAGCGCTGGGCCTGGAAGCCGGTCTCGGCGGCATGGCTGGCCAGCTCGGCAAACCGCGCGCTGCTGCGCGCCTCCAGCCCCAGCGCACGCAGCGTGCGCACGCCGGAAATGGTTTCCTGCACGTGGTCGTTCAGACCGCCAAAGGCGTCCAGCGCCTGGCGCGAGCGCTCGTGCACGGCGCGCGAGATCCACCAGAAGGCCCAGGCCATGAACGGGAAGGGCAGCAGCGCCACCGCGGCCAGCCGCCAGTCCACACCCACGGCCATGGTGCCGACGACCAGCACCAGCGTCAGCGTGCCGTCGAAGCCGGCCAGCAGCGCTTCGCCGCAAGCCATTTCCACGGCGTCCACGTCATTGGTGGCCAGCGCCATCAGGTCGCCGGTGCGGCGGGTCTGGAAAAAGCGCGGGCCCTGGTCGGCCAGCCTGCCGTACAGCTGCGCGCGCAGTTCCACGCCCATGCGGTAGGCGGCGGCATAGAGGCGCATTCGCCAGCCCACGCGCAGGAAGTAGATCGCCACGCCGGCCGCGAGCAGCCAGCCCAGCTCGCGCCACAGCGCCGGGCCCGCCAGTTGATGTGACACCAGTGCGTCCACCAGGTGGCCGATCTGCCGCGGCAGCCAGACCGTCAACAAGGCAATGCCGGCCAGCATCACGCCGGCCAGGCCGTAGGCCGCGGCATGGCGGCGCACGAAGTTCAGGATCAGGCGGGCAAGGGTCATCGTTGCTTGGCTGGGCCGGCGCTGCGGCGTGTGGCCGCGAGCCGGTGGCCGGCACGCCAGGGCAGGTGGCCCGAGCGGCGGTGTGGGTTGGCAGGGCCGCCGATTCTAGGGGGCCGACCCTGCCTGTTCGTCCTCTGGACGAGGATAGACGCGCGCAGCGTGAGGTCGAAAGCTACGCATTTGCCTCATCACCCTGAAAGGTGTGTTCATGCGCTTCGTGATTCATCGCTTCTCCGTGGCCGCAGTGGCCTTGGCCGCCGCGCTGGTGCCGCGGCTTGCTGCCGCCGAAACCTACCGGCTGCAATTGCTGCAGAACCCCTCCGGGGCCAGCGACGCCGTGACCAGCACGCTGGACCAGCAGGGCGTGGTGACCGGCCGTGCGTGGACGGGCACCCGGTGGGTGCCCGTGCTGTGGACCCAAGGCGTTCCGCAAGTGCTGCCCCTGCCCGACGGCCATACCGTGGACACGGTGCGCCGCAGCGAGCAGAACGGATACACCGTCAGCGCCCAGGGCGACAGGGGATTCAGCATGGTCTGGCGACCGGACGGCTCTTCGGTGCAGCTGTCATCCTGGAATGGCGGCGACGAGAACTGCGCCTGCCAGGGCTTCGATGTGGACCCCCAAGGCCGGGTGATGGGCCGCATCCCGAAGGACGGTCTCGAACAGGCTGCGGTGTGGACCGATCCCACCCTGCCGCCCACGCTGCTGCCCACCGATGTCGCCGTGGCGGAGTCGGCGGTGTACCGCACGTCGGCCAACGGCTGGATGAGCGGCTGGCGGCAGTGGCCGGAGACGGGCGGCATCAAGATGCTGGTCTGGAAGGACGGTCTGCTGGTGCCCACGCCGGAACTGGATGCGCTCGGCTATCCATCGATCAATGCCATCAACGCCAACGGCACCGCGGTGGGTGGCTACCTCGACCCGAGCCGGGGCTCACTGGCCATGCTCTGGAAACCGGGCCAGGTGCTGCCGCTGCCGGCGCTGGCGCACACCGTCTGCACGGCCACCGCGCTGAACAACCTGGACGTGGCCGTTGGCAACTGCACCGGCATTGGTGTGATCTGGCGGAATGGCCAGGTCACGTCACTCACCAAACTGCTGGACACCAAGGCCCGCGCGGCCGGCTGGATGATTTCGTATCCGACCGCGATCAACGACAGCGGCGCCATCGTGGTCCAAGCCCAAAGCCGCAACGACCCGCAGAACCGGGTGTTCCAGGCAGTGCTCAAGCCGACGGCGGCGCGGGCATCGCGGCCGTGAAACTGGATGGGTGGCCTCGCTGGACCTGGGGCTGCACCGTCAGCGCGCCACTGCCTCGCCGGGTTGGATCAGTTCCACCGTGATGTGTACCAGTTCCTCGTGCACCGCGAGTTGCTGGCGGAAGTATTCGGGCGTGGTGGGCACGTCCACTTCCAGCGACAGGATGCAGGCATAGCTGCCCTGGCCGACGCGCCAGACGTGCAGGTCGCGGATGCGGGCCGGCACCGGGCTGGCGGCGATGACTTCCTCGATCTCGGCGACCACCGGCGCGTCCATCTCGGCGTCCAGCAGCACCTTGCCTGAGTCGCGCAGCAGGCCCAGGGACCACTTGCCGACCAGGCCTGCGCCGACGATGCCCATGGCCGGGTCCAGCCAGTCCGCGCCCCAGAGCTTGCCACCGAAGAGGGCGAGGATGGCCAGCACCGAGGTGGCGGCGTCGGCCAGCACGTGGATGTAGGCGGCGCGCAGGTTCAGGTCATGGTGGAGTTCGTCTGCATGGCTTTCGTCGCCGTGGGCGTGACCATGTCCGTGCCCGTGGTCGTGCCCATGGTGGCCATCCTTCAGCAGCCAGGCGCAGACCAGGTTGACCGCCAGCCCGAGCACGGCCAGTGCAATCGCCTCGTCGTAGTGGATCGCACCTGGGTTCAGCAGCCGCTCGCCGGACTGGATGAGCATCAGCAGCGCCACGCCCAGCAGGCAGATGGCGCTGGTGTAGCTGGCCAGCACCTCGATCTTCCAGGTGCCGAACGAGAACCGGCGGTCGTGCGCCAGCTTGCGTGCGGCCACGTAGGCGAAGGCCGCGAGGCCCAGCGCCAGCGCGTGCGAGCTCATGTGCCAGCCGTCGGCCAGCAGTGCCATCGAGTTGTAGTACCAGCCGCCGATGATCTCGGCCACCATCATCGCCAGCGTGATCCACATCGCCCAGCGAGTGCGCCGCTCGGCCAGCGGGTTGGCTTCGCCGAAGGCGTGGCTGTGGCGGCCGGTGTCGGTCCAGGCTTTGGCGGAAGAGGGTGAGGCGGCGGGCGTGGTCATGGCGGGCGGACTGCAGACGTTCGGCGGCCGGAAGGCCGTAAAGCCTGCATACTACCCCCCAGTACATTTGTTCTCGCCTCACGGCTTGTCGCCGTGAGGCGATGCCCTTGCCCCATGGCCCACACCATCCAGTCCAAGAAGAAGCTCATTGCCCGCGTGCGCCGCATCCGCGGCCAGGCGGACGCGCTGGAGCGCGCGCTCGATCAGGAGACCGAATGCGGCGCCATCCTGCAGCAGATCGCGGCGATCCGCGGTGCCGTCAATGGCTTGATGGCCGAGGTGCTGGAAGGCCACATTCGCGAGCACCTGGGTGCTGAGGGTGTGAGTGCCGAGCAGCGTGGCGAGGATGTGGAACAGGTGGTGGGCGCGCTTAGGTCCTACCTGAAATAGCGGCCACTCAGGCCGCGCTCAGGCGGCTCACCAGGAAGTCGATCATCGCGCGCTGCTTGGGCAGCATCTGCCGCTGCGGTGACCACAGCGCCCAGGCCGGGCCAAATGCGCCGGCGGCTTGCCATTGCGGCAACACCTGGACCAGTTGGCCCTGGGCAAGATCGGGCTCCACGGTGAAGCGGGGCAGCAGGCCAATGCCCAGGCCACGCAGCGTCAGCTCGCGCACCACGTCGCTGCTGTTGACCACGGCCGGGCCCTGGACGGCAACGGTCACCGCCTTGCCGTCGGGGTCGGTCAGCCGCCAGGGCGTGAGCTTGGCGGACACGCCGGCCGAGAAGCCCAGGCAAGCTTGCTGCGCGAGGTCTCGCGCATGCTGAACGTCGGCCAGCCCGGCGAACTTGGGCGACGCGCAGAGCACGAACTCACAGGCATGCAGGCGCCGCCCGGCCAGCGGCTCGGGCGGCGTGTCCGTCAGCCGAATCGCCAGGTCGAAACCTTCTTCGATCAGGTCCACGTGCCGGTCCACCAGCGTCAGCGCCACCCGCACCTCGGGGCATTGCGCGAAGAAGTCCGGCAGCAGCGGCGCCAGCACATGCTTGCCGTAGGCCAGCGAGGCCGTCATGCGCAGCAGCCCGCTTGGGCGCTCGGACAGTTGCGCCAGCTCGTTGCGGGTGGCGTTGCTCAGGTGCACGATCTGCTCCGCATGGGCGTGCACGATCTGCCCGGGTTCGGTCAGCGACAGCTTGCGCGTGCTGCGGTTCAGCAACTTCGCGCCCAGTTCCAGCTCCAGCCGCTGGACCTGCTTGCTGACGGCCGACTTGGTGAGCCCGAGCTCCCGCGCCGCGGCCGAAAAACTGCCCGCGGCCACCACCCGGGCGAAGACCACCATGGCCGCGAGTTGCTGGGCGTCGCCAATGGCGGATGGGCGCATGATGGTTTCCTCAAGAGAAACAGTGTGTCAAGTGAGTGTGTGATTGTCTCCTTGATGGCGCCGGTTCACGATGGCGCACCTTCACTTCTTCTTCGAGACGCCATGCCTTTCCTCCGCCTGACCCTTGCCAGCGCCAATGAGTTTGACGACGCGAGCCGCCAGCGCCTTCAGTCAGGCCTGACCCGCCTGATGGCCAGCACGCTGCGCAAGGACGCAGCCCTGACCGTCGTGGCCGTCGAACAGGCGCCGCCTGGGTCCTGGTCGGTGGCCGGTGCTGCGCTTGGCGCGCAGGACTGGTCTGCCCAGTTGGAGGTGTTCATCACCGATGGCAGCAACACCGCGGCAGAACGTCGCCGCTTCATCGCCGAGGCGAACGCGCTGATCTTGGCCGAAAGCGGCCGGCCCGCGCAGGCGCCGCTGTATGTCGTGCTGCACCAGGTCCCGGGCGACAGCTGGGGCTACGATGGCGAGACGCAGGCGCAGCGCCATGCCTCGCGCCAGTCAATGGCCGCGAACTGACGCTCGCGGATACTCCGATCTTCGGCGGGCGGGTACCCCGCTCGGTAGGAGTCCTCTTGAACCTGTTGCGCTCTTCTTCACTCTGCCGCTGGCTGGCTGGCGCGCTGACCGTGTGCGCGCAAGCCGCTGGCGCCGCGGAAGCTGCGCCACTGGCCACCGCCGGCTCGGTCTGCAGCTCGCCGTCCCAGCGGCTGGACGAACAAGGCTTCGTGCCGATCAATGGCATCGAGCAGTGGGTCACCATCAAGGGCGAACGTTGTGGCAACCCGGTGGTGCTGGTGGTGCATGGCGGGCCGGGCAACCCGGTCAGCATGTTCTCTGACGGGCTTTACGGTCCGTGGCAGAAGGACTTCACCATCGTGCACTGGGACCAGCGCGGTTCCGGCATGACCTACGGCCGCAACCGGCCGGCCGAAGACGAGGCGCTCACCGTCGCCCAGCTGCGGGACGATGGCATCGCGGTGGCCAGCTACGTGGCGCAGCACCTGGGCGCGCGCAAGCTGATCCTGATGGGCGGTTCCTGGGGCTCCATCCTCGGCATCCAGATCGCCAAGGCCAGGCCTGATTTGTTCCATGCCTACATCAGCACCGCGCAGCTGGTGAACGGGCAGGCCAACCTGTCTTCGAGCTACGCCGCGACGCTGGCGCGGGCCAAGGCGACCGCAGACCAGGAGAACATCGCCAAGCTGGAGGCACTGGGCCCGCCGCCTTGGCGCGACCCGCGCAACTTCGGCATCCTGCGCCGCGTGACCCGCCGCTACGAAGCCGCCCGAACCGACCCCGCGCCCAAGGCCTGGTGGCAGCCTTCCGCCCTCTACACCACCGCCAAAGCCGAGGCCGACTACGAGGCCGGCGAGGACTACTCCTACCTGCAGTTCGTCGGCCTGAAGGGCGACGGCATGCTGTCGTCCACCGACCTGCCCAGCCTGGGCCTGAAGTTCGAGCTGCCGGTGTTCTTCGTGCAGGGAGAGGAAGACCTGGTGACCACGCCCGACGTGGCCCGCCGCTATTTCGACAGCATCGACGCGCCGCAGAAGGACTGGGTGCTGCTGCCTCGCATGGGCCACGACCCGAACCCGGCGATGCTGGGGGCGCAGTTCAAGTACCTGAAAGAGCGGGTACTGCCACTCGCCCAATGAGCGCTGGCAGGCGGTAGCGCCGCCGCGGCGGTCGATGTTAGATTGCGCCCACGATGTGTACCCCACCGCTTCCAAGTCCCCGCCGCAGCAAGCTTGACCGGCCGGAGTCGGCACTGCGCGCCCCATGGCAGAGCTGAAGGGTGCCGAGCGCCGCCTGCACGAGCGCAAGCCCTTGCGCGGCACGGCGCAGCTGGTCTTCCCCAGTCAGCCGCCGTTGGAAGTGCGCACCTGGGACATCAGCGCCGGCGGCATCGCCATCATCGCCTCGGCCAATCCACCACCGAAGCTGCGCTGCGTGATCCGCTTCGTGGTGCCTTTGCTCACGGGAGGCGGCACGCCAGTCGAAGTCAAGGTCCAGGTCGCCCACAGCGTGCTCAGCAGCAACCATGGTGCGTTCATGGTGGGGCTGCAGTTTGAAGGACTGTCGGCGGCTGGCGAGCAGGCCGTTGCGCGATTTCTCAAGGGCCAGTAGACGCTGGCCTGTTCATCCGGATATCGGAACGCCGGGCCTTTCCCGCGCGGGCGCCGCTTCACCTCCTCAGTTTGGAATCTCTCATGGCCTGGGTTGAAATCGTCGCGGCGCTTGCGCTGCTGCAGTATGTGTACTTCGCCATCCTGGTGAGCCGGGGCCGTACGCGCTACGGCATTCATGCGCCGGCCGTGTCAGGCCATGAAGGCTTCGAGCGCCTCTACCGGGTGCAGATGAACACGCTGGAACTGCTGGTCGTGCTGCTGCCCAGCCTGTGGCTGGCCGCCCAACATTGGTCGCCGCTCTGGACAGCCGGCGCTGGAGCCGTCTACCTCGTCGGCCGCATGATCTACCTGCGCGCCTATACCCGCGACCCCACCAGCCGCTCGCTCGGTTATGCAGTCAGCATGACACCGGTGCTGGGCTTGCTGGGGATGGGTTTGCTGGGCGCAGTGATGGCTGTTTTTCGGTGAGGCCGGAAATCGGATGTTGAAGTTGTGGCGGAATTCAGGGCAAAGTGCCTGACATCCAAGGAGACGTAATGATCCGGACTCATGCCAGCCGATTCGTGCTTGCAGCAGCAGTCGCTTGCGACCTTGCCTCGCAGTCCGCATCTGCCGCCGCGCCCGCAATGGGGTGCAAGGCCTTTGGGTTTTCCGGCGCGGTGAGCAGCCACCACGAGTTTCGGCGCGTGATCGGACCCGAGGCCATCTTTGTCATGGTGCCCAGCAAAGGAGTCTCGGGTGGCTGGCAAATGGAAGTTCGGCCGCCAGACCGTCTTCAGCCTCCTGACGATGAACTGGAATACATCTATCCTCTCAATCGTCCCTACCGCAATCGGAACGACAGCTATCTGGATCTCAGTTACGGTGGTTTCCAGGCGCAGGATGCTGTCTACAAAGGCCTGAAGCGGGAGTTCTGGTTCAACTACACAGTGAAAGATGGAAAGAAGGCGTCCTGGTCAGTGCGCCAACTGATCTTTTCCGCACCTGTTCAATCTCAAGAGACGAGCGTGGCTCAGTTGGGTGCCCTTCCCATGGGGAGAGCAACGCTCAGCATCACGAGCGCCGACGTGATCCCGGGCATCGGGCCAAGTCCGGACAGTGGAAAGTCAGCCGCGAACCTCAGTGAGGAGCAGCGCAATGGGGTGATCAAGCGCATTGCCTTTCAGATGCGGCTGGTGGTGCCTGATGGCTATGTGGTGCCGCCTGAGTTCGCCGTTCGTCCTGCTGCCTGTCCGAGACCTTGGCTGGATCAATGGGAGCACTGATCGTGCCGGCGGATCGGTCGCTTACAGTCACCAGGCGCCTGTTCGCTTCTCCGCGCCCTGATGACATTCCCACCTGCTCCCGATAACCGTCCCGCGATCCCGCAAGGCTTGATGGTCTTGCACGGCAACCGCGCGGAACTGCTGGCCGAAACGCTGTTCGCCTGGCTCAGGGCGCATCCGCTGGCGCCTTTGGAAGAGGAGGTCATGCTGGTGCAGAGCAACGGCATGGCCGAGTGGCTGAAGATGTCCTTGGCGCAGTCTGGCGGGGCGGCGGGCATTTGCGCTGCGGCGCGGGTCGAGTTGCCTGCGCGTTTCCTGTGGAGGCTGTACCGGCAGGTGCTGGGGCGGGACCAGGTGCCGATGCACTCGGCACTGGACAAGACGCCGCTGACCTGGCGGCTGATGCAGCTGTTGCCCGAGTTGGCGCAGCGACCTGGCTTTGAGCCCGTCGCCGGGTTCCTGATGGGCGACGAGCCGGATCGCCTGCTGCAGCTCAGCCGTCGCCTGGCCGACCTGTTCGACCAGTACCAGGTCTACCGCGCCGACTGGCTGGAAGGCTGGGCGCAGGGGCGCGACGTGCTGCGCAACCCGGGCAGGCCGGACCATCCGCTGCCGGCGGACCAGCGCTGGCAGGCGATGCTGTGGCGCGAGCTGCTGGAACCGCTGGAAGCGTCGCAGCACGCCTCGATCCGCCCGCGGCTGCACGAGCGCGTGCTGGCGCGCCTGGCAGAGGCGTCGCACGGCGAGCTGCCGCTGCCGCGCCGCGTTGTGCTGTTCGGCATGACGCATGTGCCGCTGCCCACGCTGCAGGCCCTGGCCGCGATGGCGCCGCACAGCCAGGTGCTGCTGGCTGTGCCCAACCCCTGCCGCTTCCACTGGGCTGACATCCTCGATGGCCGCGAGCTGCTGCAGATCGAGCGCCGCCGCCAGCCGCTGCGCGAGGGCCGCGACCTGGCCGCGCTGCCGCTCGCGCAGATGCACGCCCATGCACACCCGCTGCTGGCCGCCTGGGGCCGCCAGGGCCGGGACTTCGTGCGCCAGCTGGACGCCTTCGACGAACAGCAGCGCGGGCTCGAGCAGGCCGAGCTGCCGCGGCTGGACCTGTTCGATGAAGACCCGGCCGAACATGCGCCGCTGCTCACGCGCGTGCAGGCCCGCATCCGCGACCTGGTGCCGCTGGCCGAACACGACGAGGCGCCGCTGGAGGCGGCCGACCAGTCCATCGTCTTCCACAGTGCGCACAGCGCGATGCGCGAACTGGAGGTGCTGCATGACCAGCTGCTGACGCTGCTGGCCCAGCCCGCGTCGACTGAACGACTGGCGCTGCAGCCGCGCGACATCGTGGTGATGGTGCCGGACATCGACGCCGTGGCACCGGCCGTGCGCGCGGTGTTTGGCCAATACGCCCGGCAGGATGCGCGCCACATTCCGTTCGACATTGCCGACCTGGGCGCGCGCCAGGCCAGCCCCTTGGTGGGCGCGCTGGAGTGGCTGCTGTGCCTGCCTCAGCAGCGCTGCCGCTTCAGCGAACTGCGCGACCTGCTGGACGTGCCGGCGCTGGCCGCACGGTTTGGTCTCGACGCTGAAAGCCTGCCGCAGCTGACGCACTGGATGGCCGGCGCCGGCCTGCGCTGGGGCTTGCACGAGGCCCAGCGCGCGTCGCTTGGGCTGGGGGCCTGCGGTGCGCAGAACAGCGGCTGGTGGGCCTTGCGCCGCATGCTGCTGGGCTATGCCAGCGGCGCGGCGCCACTGGACGTGATGCAGGACTTTGACGGACAGGCCGCGCCAGCGGCGGCGTTCGACGGCATCGAGCCCTACGCAGAAGTCGGCGGGCTGGACGCCGAGCTGGCTGGCGGCCTGGCCCAGTTGCTGGGGCGACTGGCGCACTGGTGGGCGCTGCTGCGCATGCCCGCCACGCCGGTGCAATGGGCAGAGCGGGGCAGGGCATTGTTGGCCGACTTTTTTCGCGCCGGCAGCGACGACGAGCGCCAGACCCTGGCCGCGCTGGACGACGCACTGGCCACCTGGCTGGACGCCTGCGCCCAGGCGGGATTCGAGGCCGAGGTGCCGTTGGCCGTGGCGCGCGAAGCCTGGCTGGACGCACTGGACGAGCCGGCGCTGAACCGCCGCTTCCGCGCCGGCGGTGTCACCTTCTGCACGCTGATGCCGATGCGCGCCATTCCGTTCGAGGTGGTGTGCCTACTGGGCATGAACGACGGCGACTACCCACGCCGCGCGATGCGCAGCGACTTCGACCTGATGGCCACGCCTGGCCAGACGCGCGCCGGCGACCGCTCGCGCCGCGACGACGACCGCCAGCTGATGCTCGAAGCCCTGCTGTCCGCCCGCCGCGTGCTTTACCTCAGCTGGGCTGGCCGCAATGCGCGTGACAACAGCGAACAGCCGCCTTCGGTGCTGCTGTCGCAGCTGCGCGACTACCTGGCCGCCGCCTGGGGCCAGGCCGCGGTGGAAGCGCGCAGCCATGAGCACCCGCTGCAGCCGTTCAGCCGCCGCTACTTCGAGCCCGGCAGCTCGGCGCACACCTGGGCCCGCGAATGGCGGCAAGCCCATGCCGAAGCGAAGCCCTCGGCCTTGCACGACGCGGCTGCGCCTGAGCAGCAGGGCACGCCGGTTGCGCTCACGCTGGACCTGCTCACCGCCTTCCTGCGCAACCCCGTCAAGGCCTTTTTCCGCCACCGCCTGCAGGTGGTGTTCGACCCGGACGAAGTGGAAGACGCCGACGACGAAGCCTTCGAGATCGCCGGGCTGGATGAGCATCAGTTGGTCGACGAACTGCTTGCCGACTCGCTGGCCGAACTGCAGCGCACGCTGGAGAGCACACCCGAGGCCGAACTGGCGCCCGTGGTCACCCAGCGCCTGGCCCGGCTGCGCCGCGCCGGCCGGCTGCCGCTGGCCGGCTTCGGCGAGCGCACCGAGGCCTTGCTGGCGCATGACCTGGCTGCGATGCTGCAGGCCTGGCAGCAGGCGCAGCGGCAGTTTCCGCAAGCCGCGCCGAGGTTGCCATTGCATCTGGCGCAGGCGGAAGACGTGTTGCCGTTGGACGGGCAGCCGCTGCTGTTGCCACTGCAACTGGACGACTGGCTGGATGGTCTGCGGGTTGGCGAAGAGCGCCCTGTTTGGTTGCAGGTGCAGGCCAGCCGCCTGTGCGGCAAGAAGCCTGCGAGCGGCAAGGCCACGCCGCGGCTGGACAAGCTGGTCGGCCCGTGGCTGCGCGCGATGGCCGCAGCCGCCAGCGGCCAGCCAGTGGACCTGCTGCTGATCGGCCGCGATGCGACCTTGTACTTCACGCCGCCTGCACTCGAGATGGCCAACGCGGCGGCGCAAGCTGTGCTGGCCGCGTGGCAAGTGGCACAGCAGCAGCCGCTGCCGGTCGCGCCGCGCACTGCACTGGCCTGGCTGGACGCGCCAGCAACTGCGCTCGCCACCTACCAGGGAGACTTCCAGCGCCGCGGCGAGGTGGACGAACCCTGCCTGGCGCGGCTGTTTCCTGACTTCGAGGCACTGACGGAAGCCGACGCTGCTGGTGCCAACTTCGGCCACTGGGCCCAGGCGCTGTATGCGCCACTGCGCGACTGGGCGCAGCGCCACGTCAGCGTGACCTGGCACCCGAGCGCAGACGACGTGGCCGAGGAGGCTGCATGACGTCCGCTGCCCAGGCCCTGCGGCCACTGGACTTTCCGCTCTGGGGCAGCCGGCTGATCGAGGCCAGCGCTGGCACCGGCAAGACCTGGACGATTGCCGCGCTGTACCTGCGGCTGGTGCTGGGCCATGGCATTGATGCCACGCGCTTCGGCGGCCCGCTGCGGCCAGACCAGATCCTGGTGATGACCTTCACCCGGGCCGCGACGCGCGAGCTGTCGGACCGCATTCGCGCCCGCCTGCTCGACGCGGCCAAGGCCTTCCGAGGCGAGCTGGACGAGTCGAAGATCGATTCGCTGCTGAAGGAACTGATGGCGACGTACGAGGGCGACGACGCTGCCCGCGAAGCTGCGGCCTGGCGCCTGGCCACCGCCGCCGAAGGCATGGACGACGCGGCGGTGCACACGATAGACGCCTGGTGCCAGCGCATGCTGCGTGAGCACGCCTTCGACAGCGGCAGCCTGTTCGACGAAGAGCTGCTGGCCGACGAGCAGGCGCTGTGGCTAGAGGTCGCGCAGGACTACTGGCGCCAGCAGTGTTACCCGCTGGACAGTGCGTCGCTGAACGCCGTGCTGTCCGTCTGGCGCGGCCTGCCGGCGCTGGTGGCCGACGTGCGCAGCCTGGGCACGCAAACCTTGCCTGAAGGTGCTGGCGAGGGCAGCCTGGCCGACTGCCTGCGCCAGGCCACCCAGGTGCGGGCCGAGGCTTTGGCTGCGCTGCGTGCCGGCTGGGCCGAGCGAGCTGAACAGATGCGCCACTGGCTGCAGGCGCAGTGCGACCTCAAGCTGGGCTGGGAAGGTCGCAGCCTTCAGGCGCGGTTCTTCAATCCCTGGCTGGACACGCTGGCCAGCTGGGCGCGGGGCGACAGCGAAGCTGAGTTGCCCGAACTCAAGACCGGGCGCCAACGGCTCACGCCGGCCGGTGTGCGGGGCATGCGCAAGGTCGACGCGCCAGCCATCGATCTGCCGCCTGTGTTCGAGGCTTTCGAATCGTTGCTCACGGCGCTGGATGCCTTGCCGGAGATCGCGCCGACGCTGCGCCTGCATGCTGCGGCGCGCGTGTCGGCGCGGCTGGACCAGCTCAAGCGCCAGGCCGGCCAGTTCGGCTTTGCCGACCTGCTGAGCCGGCTGGACGCTGCGCTGGAAGGCCCCAACGGCGACCGCCTGCGCGAGCGCATCCTGGCGCAGACGCCGGTGGCGTTGATCGACGAATTCCAGGACACCTCGGCGCTGCAGTTCCGCCTGTTCGACCGGCTCTACGACACGGCGGCGAATGCACGCGGCACGGCGCTGCTGCTGATCGGCGACCCCAAGCAGTCCATCTACCGCTTTCGCGGCGCGGACATCCACAGCTACCTGCAGGCCCGCGCCGCCACCGCTGGCCGCCACTATGTGCTGGACACCAACTACCGCTCGACCGAAGCCGTGGTTCAGGCGGTCAACGCGATCTTCCTGCGTGGCGAGCAGCGCGAAGGCGAGGGCGCTTTCGGCTTTCGCCAGCCGGGCGGTGACAACCCGCTGCCCTTCCTGCCGGTGGCAGCAGCCGGCCGGCGCGAGCGCTTCGTCAGCGCCCAGGGCGCCGTGCCCGCGCTGCTGCTGCAGTGGCAAGCCGAGGCCTGCAATGCCGAAGGCTACCGGCAGCAGCACGCGGTCTTGTGCGCCGAGCAAATCGTCGGCTGGTTGAACGACGCGCAGGCCGGCTTTGCGCGCGAAGGCGAAGCGCTGCGCCGCCTGCGCCCGGCCGACATTGCAGTGCTGGTGCGCAATGGCACCGAAGCCCGCGCGGTGCGCCGCGCACTGCGCCGCCGCTGCGTGGCCTCGGTCTTCCTGTCGGACCGCGACTCGGTCTTCGCCAGCCCCGAGGCGGCGGACCTGCTGCGCTGGCTGCGCGCCGTGGCCCAGCCGACCGATGTGCGCCTGGTGCGCGCCGCGCTGGCCACCGCGACCGTGGGCCTGTCGCTGGACGAACTGGCCTGGCTGGCGCGAGATGACGAAGCCTTCGACGCCCGCGCCGAGCAGCTTCGCGCGCTGCGCCAGGTCTGGCTGAGCCAGGGCGTGCTGACGCTGCTGCGCCGCACGCTGCACGAGCTGGATCTGCCGGCACGCTGGCTGCCGCTGCCCGATGGCGAGCGCCGCCTGACCAACTACCTGCATTTGGCCGAGCTGCTGCAGGCCGCCAGCAGCCAGCTGGATGGCGAGCTGGCGCTGATCCGCTGGCTGACCGGTGAGATCGGCCAGGCGGCCGAGGGCATGGCTGGCGGCGACGAGCAGATCGTGCGGCTGGAGAGCGATGCGGACCTGGTGCAGGTCGTCACGGTGCACAAGAGCAAGGGCCTCGAATATCCGGTCGTGTGTCTGCCGTTTGCCGGCGCGCTGCGCCAAGAGACGCGGCGCAACACAGGCTTCGTCGCGATGGTGGACGAGGCCGGGCGTCGCTCGCTGGACCTCAGCCTGAGCGACGAAGCGATGGCGCAGGCCGAGCGCGAGCGGCTGCGCGAGGACTTGCGGCTGTTCTATGTGGCGCTGACCCGGGCGCGGCATGCGCTGTGGCTGGGGCTGGTGCCGCTGGCCGTGGGCAACTCGCGCAACAAGGAAGTGCCGGACACGCTGAGCCACCTGAGCGCCATTGGCTACCTGCTGGGCGGGCCCGAGCCGGTCACGCCGGAAGGTTTGCAGGTGGCGATCGAAGACCTGGCCGCCGAGATTGGCGATGCCGCCGTGATGACCTGGCAGCGCGCACCTTGCGCCGAAGACGCGGTGGTGCCGGTCACGCGGCTGGCTGCCCGCGAACAGCTTCCGCCGCTGCAGGACGCGCCGCCATACCCCGGCCGTTTCGACCAGCACTGGGGCATTGCCAGCTTCTCGTCGCTGGTGCGCGCGATCCAGCACGGGCCAAGCCAGATCGTGCATGCCCTGCCTCGCCCGGCCGATGACGAAACAGCCGCGGCCGAAGCTTTGCCCGGACCGGTTCGTCAGCCTGCGGACCTGCCGCCCTGGCACCGCTTCGAGCGCGGCGCCATCGCCGGCAACTTCCTGCATGACCAGCTGGAGTGGCTGGCCGGCGAGCGCTTCGGGCTGGGCGAGGAGCCGGATGAGCCGCTGGCGCAAGCCGTGCGCCGCCGCGCGCAGCGTGCCGGCCGCACAGCCCAGGCGGACGACCTGCTGGCCTGGCTGCGCGCCATCGTGCGGCTGCCCTTGCCAGGCCCTGGCGTGGCGCTGGCCGGGCTGGACCGGGTGCTGCCGGAGATGGAGTTCTGGCTGCCCGCCGGCCGCCTGCCGGCCGCCGAGATCGACGTCTTGTGCCGCGAGCACCTGCTGCCCGGTCAGCCGCGCCCGGTGCTGCCGGCGCGTGAGCTGCACGGCATGCTGATGGGCTTTGCCGACCTGGTCTTCGAGCACGGAGGCCGCTACTGGGTGCTGGACTACAAGAGCAACCAGTTGGGTGCTGACGGCAGCGCCTACACCGAAGCCGCGCTCGCCGCCGCCATGGGCGAACACCGCTACGACGTGCAGGCCGCGCTGTACCTGCTGGCGCTGCACCGGCTGCTGCGCGCGCGCCTTGGCGATGCCTACGACCCGGCCGCGCAGCTCGGCGGCGCGTTGTACCTGTTCCTGCGCGGCATCGACGGACCCACCGGCGGCGTCTGCCTGCTGCCGGCCGATGTCGCCTGGCTGGATGCGCTGGACGCGCTGCTGCAAACCCCGGAGGCCGCATGCTGAGGACGGACACCACGCTGTCGCTGTTCGACGCCGAGCCTGCGCCCGAAGTGGCTGCGACCAGCCGCGAGGCCGTGCTCGCACTGCTGCCGGCCTGGGCAGACGCCGGCTGGCTGCGCCGGCTGGACGCGGCGCTGCCGGCCTTCCTGGCCGAGCTGGATGCGGCCGCGTCACCCGAGCTGCTGCTGGCCGCCGCGCTGCTGTCGCAGATGGAAGGCCGTGGCCACACCTGTTTGCCGCTGCAGGACCTGTGCGGCGACCCGAATGCCTTGCTGGGCTGGCCGTTGGCAGGCGCCCAGGCGCTGGCCGAGCTGTGGCTGGCGATGCCAGCGGCGCCGGCCGGTTGGCAGCAGGCCTTGCAAGGCAGCGCAGTGCTGCGCAGCGTCGATGCAGGCGAGGCGGATGCCGGCCAGCCGCTGGTGCTGGCCGCAGGGCGGCTGTACCTGCGGCGCTACTGGGACCATGAGCGCCGCGTGGCGGCGCAGGTGCTGGACCGCGCGCGGCGTGCGCAGCCCATTGACGAAGCCGCGGCACGCGAATGGCTGGACGCGCTGTTCGATGCGCCCAAGCCCGGCACCGTGGACTGGCAGCGGCTGGCCTGCGCCATCGCATTGCGCGGCGGCTTCAGCGTCATCACTGGCGGCCCCGGCACCGGCAAGACCTACACCGCGGCCCGGCTGCTGGCATTGCTCTTTGCGGTGGACCCTGCGCCCGAGCGCCTGCGCATCGCGCTGGCGGCGCCCACCGGCAAGGCCGCGGCGCGGCTCAAGCAGTCGCTGGACAGCGCGCTGCAAGGCCTGGCCGAGCGCCTCGCGCCGAAGCTGGACCTGACGCTGCTGGCCGGCCGCATTGGCGCGGCCCGCACGCTGCATGCGCTGCTCGGTGCGCGGCCCGACAGCCGGCAGTTCCGCCACCATGCCGGCCAGCCGCTGGACGTGGATGTGCTGATCGTCGACGAAGCCTCGATGGTGCACCTCGAAATGATGGCCTCGCTGCTGGATGCTTTGCCGCCGCAGGCCCGGCTGATCCTGCTGGGTGACAAGGATCAGCTGGCTTCGGTGGAAGCCGGCGCGGTGCTGGCCGACCTGTGCGAAGGCGCGGAGCAGGGCGGCTACAGCGAGCAGACGGCACGTTATGCCCAGGCGGTCGCCAGCATTTCCCTGCCTGAAGAATACCTTGCGCAGGCAAGTCCGCCTGCACTGTTGGCCCAGCACACGGTGATGCTGCGCGAGAGCCGCCGCTTCGGCGGGCCCATCGGCCAACTGGCCCTGGCAGTGCATGTGGGCGATGGTGCGCGCGCCCAGCAACTGCTTCGAGATGAGGGCCCCCAGGGTCGGGCTGCACCCAACCCGCCCCGCGTGGGGGTCAAGGAAACTTGGGACGCCCCTGCGTTTCCTTGTGAGCACGGCCCGCTGTGGGGCCTGGAAACCGCGACGCAGGCCGACGTGCTGCGGCTGGCCTTGCACGGCCGGCCCGGCGCGCCGGCCAGCTACCAGGCCTACCTGTCACGCCTGGCGCTGCGGCCGGCGAGTGGCGACGTGGACGCGCATGGCGCATGGGCGCGTGACGTGCTGCTGCAGTTCGAGCGCTTCCGGCTGCTGTGCGCGGTGCGCGAAGGCCCGTGGGGCGCGGCCGGGCTGAACCGCGCGGTGCAGCAGGCCTTGGCCGAGGCGGGCTGGCTGCAGGTGCGCGGCGAGTGGTTCATCGGCCGGCCGGTGATGGTGACGCGCAATGACTCGGCGCTGGGCGTGTTCAACGGCGACATTGGCATCGTGCTGCCAGCGGCCGGGGATGGCGGCAACCTGCGCGCCTGGTTCCTGGACGGCCCGAGACTCCGCTCGGTCGCAGTCACCCGGCTGTCCCAGGTGGAATCTGCATTTGCGATGACGGTGCACAAGAGCCAGGGCTCCGAGTTCGAGCATACTGCGCTGGTGCTGCCCGAACAGGCAGGCCTGCTGCTGTCGCGCGAACTGGTCTACACCGGCATTACCCGAGCCCGTGAGGCGTTTTCGCTGCTCGCGCCGCGACCCGGCCTGATGACCCAGGCCGCCTCGCTGCCGACGCGCCGCGCCAGTGGCTTGCTGGACAGGCTGCGCACCACATGACCCGCACACACGATCGCGGGCACGGACTCAATTTTCAAGATCGGGGAAGGCAGTTCATTCATGCCCAATGTCATCGTCATCGGCAATTGCCAGGCCGCGCCGCTGGCGCACATGCTGGAGCAATTGCCGGACATCGCCACCGCCCGCAGCATTGCGGTGCATGAGCGAGGCTCCAAGCGCTTCGCCGAAATCGACGCCGAGCTGCAGCCCTTGCTCGACCGCGCCGATACCCACGTCTTCACCTTTCCCGTCAAAGGTGAGCATGGCGGCTATTCGACCGACGAGCTGCGCCAGCGCACGGCCAAGGTCAAGACCATCACCAACCTGTTCTTCGACGGTCTCCATCCGGACGTGACCTATGTCGGCCAAATGAGCGCGCGCCTGCAATCGCCGCTGGGCGACTACCACAGCAAGATCATCCTCGACGCCTTTTGCGAAGGCCGTTCCGAAGCCGAGTGCCGGGCCATGTTCAACGCTGCCGAATACGAGCGCCGCGGCTACTTCCAGGCCTACGACAGATCGGCCAAGGAACTGCTGGCGCGGGACAAGGACGTGGACGTGCCCTTCGCCAAGGAGTTCCTGGGCCTGGTCCGCCAGTTTCCCACGCTGATGACCTTCAACCACCCGACCTCGGTCGTGTTCCAGGCCTATGGCGTGCGGCTGGCCAAGGAACTGGGCTTGACACTGCCGCAGTTCCCCGCGCCCTATGTGAAGAACCCGCTGGCCGGCTCCGTGCTGTGGCCCGTGTACAAGGAGCTGGCGCAGGCCCACGGACTGAAATACGGCACACCGATGGTCTTCCGCCAGGCCGACTCGCGCGGCGGCTGCTTCTTTGGCCTGCCCGATCTCATCAAGCGCAGCTACGCGCTGTACACCCACCTCGGTGATGCGCTGAAAGCCGCCTGGTCGACACCCGCCACCGCAACCGAGTCCTTGTGACGCGAGTCACCTGCCGGGCCCAGGCTGCCTGGCGCAAATCGTCGCCCACCTGCCTGTAGCGCGCCTGCAGCCGCTCGCGCACATGCAGCGCGATGTTGACACCTTGCCCAGGTCGCCTTGCACCTGCGGCAGGGCCAGCGCGGGCTGGCTGACGGGTTCAGCCGGGCAGCACTTCGATGCGGATGATCAGGAAATAACCGTCGCGCGGCTGGCCATGCAGGTTCACGCGCTGGCCTTCCAGTGCCTGCAGCGCGGGGTCAGTGAACGGCGAGCCGCCGGCACGGCGCAGCGGGTGCAGGTCGCCCGCATCGTCGCGCAGCAGCGTGGCCTGGTGTTCACTCTTGCTGCCGCGGGCGCGCTCGGCCGATTCGAGGCGGCCGCAGAGGCTGGCGGTGCAGGCGTTTGGGTCGTTGGTGGACATGGCGGTTTCAGCGGCCATGCAGGCGGCGCACGTGCAGCAGTTCGCCGTCCTGCTCGGTCAACACCAACGCCACCAGGCCGGCTGCTGGCGAGTTCAGCGGATGTTCGGTCGGGTTCAGCGCCCGCCGGCCGTTCACCAGGTGCACCACGCGCTTGCTGGCCTGTGCCTGCAACCCGCCGCGCACCTCAAAGCTGACGGGGGCCAGGCTGGGATCCAGGCCGGACTCACGCAGCATTGCGCGCAAGGTGGTGGTGGCGGCTTCACCGGGTGCCGTTTCGCTGTTCACCAGCTTGGGCAAGGCCTTGCCCAGCAACTGGCCGTCTCGCGCCAGCTTTTCGCGCCGCAGGCCGCGCACGGTGCGGTCCTGCGTGCCGGCAAAGGCCTTCTTGAAGGCCTTGGTACGGTTCAGCGCGTGGCCTTCGAAGGCGACAGGATGCAGCGAAGGGTCGCCCAGCAGGCAGAACTGGGCCAACGTCTTCAGGTCGCAGGGGTCCAGGTGGGTGCGCGCGCCGGCAAAGCGCTGGCGGGCTTCCAGCATTGCCCGGCCGGTCGACGCACCGGCCAGCACCTGCAGCAGGAAGTACTGGCAGATCAGGTCGGCCATGCCGTTGCCTTCGCTGGGGCCGTAGGCAATCGTGGTGCTGCCGAACACCGCGCTGGCGCCGTCCAGCAGGTAGGCCAGTGCAATCCCGGGCTCGTCCACGCCACCGCCGGAGGGCACGGCCAGCGCCGGGTCGTACAACTGGGCGCCATAGCAGCATTCGGCGGCCACCACCGTGCCGGCGCTGATGCGGCCCTTGAGCCTGCGTGCGCGATGCGCCACAGGGAACTCGCTGACGCCCGGCGGCTGGCCATAGAACTCTGGCATGTCCTTGGCGCCGTGGCAGTTGATGAAGTGCAGCCGCGCAGCCAGGTCCGCCGGCTTCCATGGCAAGGCCTGTGGCGGCACCAGGTGCAGCGCGCTGGCGCTGCCGAACAGGGTCTTCATGCTCAGCCTGGACGATGCCTCCCAGGCCTGCGCGCTGATGCCAAAGGCCTGGGCGTAGTCGTTGCGCGGGCGCGAGATGCTGCGCGCCGACGCGTCGATCAGCAATGTCAGTGCACTCGGCTCGCGCGCACCGGGCAGGTCCGGCAGCCGGCCGACGACGCGGGTAGGGCCCTGGAAGCGTCCGGGGTCGGTGCTGTAGGCGGCGTCGCAGGCATAGGGCAGGTCGCTGGGCACCAGCTTGTCCGGGTCGCCGTTGGCAGTGCTGAAGGCTGGGTTGCGCAGCGGCACCAGGGGCAGCACGTCGGGTCCGCCGAGCAGCAGCAGGTAGTGCGGAGACAGTGCAGCGTAGAGGCGGTCCACCGCCTGCTTGATTTCCTTGGGCGTGGGCTCGGCCGAGACGGCGCCGCCCCAGGGCTTCATCGTGGCCGCATCGTCCAGGTGGATCACCCGGCTGTCGAAACCGCGGCGTGCATCGGCCTTGACCAGGCGCTTGAGCGCCGCATCGACCTTGGCCAGTCCTTTTTCACCGTACTTGCGCTGCAGCGCCGCGCGGTGCATGAGGATCAGTTTGTCCTCTGCCATTGACGATCTCCCCTTGGTCCCTTGGTTGGTATTGGCTGCGTGCGATTGCCAGGCGTGCCGGCTTGGCATGCTGGCGGTGGGCAGCGAGGGATTGTGGGCTTGCCCTGCCGCGCTGCGCAATGCAGGCGTGGTAAAGCAGGGCAGCGCGCTTCAGTGGCCGGCGGGCGGCGTGTCGTCGGCGGCGGGCGAAGCATCGTCGGCCGCAGGCTCGACGAGTGGTGGGGGCGGCGGCGCGAGCGCAGCTTGGCGCAGCTCTTCGACGCGCATGCCTTCCTTGAGCAGCGCGCGGCGCAGCCAGTCGGGCTGGGCGCCTTGGCCGTCCCAGGTTTCGCCGGTCGTGGGGTGGCGGTATTTGGGCGGCAGGTCGGGAATCAAGACCGGTTCGGGGGCCGGGGTGTCCTGCAGCAAGTCGTCGATCGTGATGCCCCAGAACTCCATCAAGGCCTGGATCCGGGCGAGCACCACGCCGCGTTCGCGTCGGTTCAGCGGACGGTCGGCACCGGGTTCGGCGTCAGCGTTCGCGTCCAGACGCGCATCATCGGCCGGCTCATGCTCGTGCATCGGAATGGGGAACCCGAAGAAGAAGAGGCTGCGCACCGCGCCAGCGCGGTGCGCAGCGGATCAGGCTTGAGCAGCCTGGTCAAGTTCGCGGCAAGACGGCGCGCAGACCGCCTGTGCCTTGCCCAGCAGCTTACGGGACTTCAGCTGGGCACGTGGGCGATGTTTGCCACACAGGAAACACGACATGGTGGCGGCGCCAAACGCACCCGTCGCAGAGAAGGGAGAACCCGCTACTTTCGAGCGGTAACGAAGACCACCAGCGTCGATGGAGGTCTTGGGATCGTCCTTGGCCAGAATGCGCTCCTCAAAATACAAAATGGTTCAACAACGGCTGCCGGATCCTTCGGGGTTGACCCCCGAAATCATGAACGCCCAAGGCTTTCACCCTGGATCACCTCCCCTGTAAGACGAATGAGACGATAGAAGCGCTCCGGCCAGCCCCTCATTATCGTTCATCTGCAGGATTCGGGCCAGCCCCGGGTTTCTCTCGGGATTAGGGGTTCTGCCGAGAAGCCGCCGTCTTTTGCACGGACGGGCGCCATTTTTGACGCCAATCTCGTGGTTTACCCGCAAGATTTCTCTTTCCGAGCGCTGCGTCCCATCGACGAAGCGCCGGCTGTTTCGAGTCGAAACTTTTTGGGCGCGCCTGTGAGGGCGCGCGGCTGCGCTGCCTGAGGCGGTCATCTCTCCCGCCCGGCCTCTTGTCGCACCTTCTGCACAGGGGAGAGCAGGTACTCCAGCACCGTGCGCTGTCCTTGCTGAATTTCCGCACTCACCATCATGCCCGCCTGCAGCCGCTGGCCATAGTTCGAGAGCTGCGCAGCTTGGGGCGCGATCAAGGCCTTGTAGGTCGCTTGGGCTGGCAGGGGCATTTGCGTTGAACCCGGCTTCGGGTCCGTCGCATCCGCGCTGATCTGCAGCACCTGCGCATCGATCAATCCGTACTTCTGGAACGGATAGGCCGCCACCTTGATGCGCGCCACCTGGCCGGGCACCACAAAACCGGCGTCCTCGTTCTTGAGCAGCACTTCCGCCTGCAGCAGGTCCCCCTGCGGCACCAGGTTCATCAGCAAGGTGCCTGCCTGCACCACGGCACCTGCGGTGGTGACGCCCAGGTCCTTCACCACCCCTGCCTGCGGCGCACGGATCTCAAGGAACTCGTCTCGCACATTGGACTTTTGCAGGTCCTGTTTCGACCTGGCCAGCTGGGTTTGCAACTCCATCCGTTCGTTCTCCAGATCCGCCCTGTAGCTGGACTGCAGGGCGGTGAGTCGGCTCCGTGCCTGGGCAATCGCCGCCTGGAGGCTTTCCAGCGTGGCAGCCTGCGCCTTCATGTCTTGCTCGCGCTCCATGGCCTCACGCTGTTTCTCCACCGCTGCCAACTCGCCCACGAAGCCTTCCTTGTGCAGCTTGTCGTAGGCCAGTGCAGATTGCCGATACGCCGGCAAGGTGGCGCGCAGCTTCTCAAGCACCTGCCGCGCGGCGGCGTCTTCCGCCTGGGCTTTCTCCAGGGTGTTCTGCTCCTGCGCGATGGCATCCAGATGGGCACGTCGCCTGGCCTGGTATTGCGCCAGGACCTGGGATGCAAGCATCGGCAGCCAATCGGGTCGGGCCCTTGCCTGGCTTCCGGGGTTGTCACCCAAAAGCGTGCCGTCTCCCATCAGCATGCCGAGGCTCAAGCTGGAAGGCTCTGCCAACTCGGCTTCAGCCCGCCGCAGGCTCAAGGTTTTCAGCCACACGTCCCGCTCGAAAGCCGAGCTGTCTGCCTGCGACAGGCGAGGGTCCATGCGGAAAAGCAGTTGGCCTTGCGCCACGGTGTCGCCTTCCTTCACCAGGATCTCGCGCACCACCCCCGCTTCGGCCGGCTGCACCAGCTTCACCAGGCTTTGCGGCACCAGCCGGCCCTCGGCCACCGCCACGATGTCCAGCTTGGCCCAGGCCGCCCATGCCAGCATCAGCGCACAGGCAGCCACCACGACACCGCCCACCACACGCGGCATGCTGGCTGGAGGCCGTTCCTGCAGGGCCAGCAGATCGGGCGCGAAGTCCCAGGCCGCGCTCACTGGTGAACCTTCGTGCTGCGCACTCCGGTGTTCGCCCTTGGGACGGCCCGGCGCGCTCACAGCCAACCCATCAGTTCATCGCGCCGCGGCGATGGCGCATTGGGGCGGTGCTTGCGCGAGGCCATCGCTGCGTCGTTTGCATCCCCTCCGCCCAAGGCCGCGCCAGCCCATTGAGGCGATCCGGCCGAGCCATCAGCGCCTGTCACATCCTCCATGAGGTCGACGCGCTCACCCCACAACGCCATCTTGGCGTTTAACCCATGCCATGCAACCAGGACTGGCGAGAGCATGCCCACAGCAGGGACTGAAGGTACCTGTGTGTCCACACCTGCTGAAGTGGTGTCTCGCCGCACCAGGGCGTGCCGCACGGCGCCACCCCAGAACTTCCGCCCGATCCAGGGCTCGTCAGCGTCAAAGGCGTCGATACCGACTTCAGGTGTGCCAGGTGCAATGGCCAAACTGCCAGACCCTGCCGCCGCAGCCTCCAGCTGTGCGGCCGTCGAGGTTGTGCCATCTCCCCAACGCGCGTTCTCGACCTTGTACGCCGTGCCGTTGTACCAACCCGTCATGGTGACCGAATCGGTGCCTGTCTTGGACTTGATGACCATGTCGTTGCCCACCCGGCTGACCAGCACGGTGCTGGCGTTGATGCCGGTGCCGAACTCCAGCCAGTCCGAGTTGCCAGCCGTGCTGTCACTGTCACTGAGCAGATCCTGCCCGTCGCCCACGGCGAAGCGGTAGGTGTCGTTTCCTGTGCCCCCGATGAGGTAATCGTTGCCAAGGCCACCCACCAACGTATCGGCGCCTTCATTGCCTGTAAGCGTGTTGGCCGCGGTGTTGCCGGTGAGCAGGTTCTTCAACGTGTTGCCGGTTCCGTTCAATGCGTCGGTGCCCAGCAGCATGAGGTTCTCGACATTGGTGGCCAGCCCGCTCAGCGTGACGGTGGTCTGGATGGTGTCGGTACCAGCGCTGGCGTCCTCGGTGACAACATCGGCGACGCCGTCCACCACATACACGTCGTTGCCAGCGCCACCCGACATGCGGTCCGCACCACTGCCGCCGTCCAGCGTGTCATTGCCGGCTGCTCCGCTCAGGGCATTGGCACCCGCGTTTCCGGTGAGCTGGTTGTTGAGGTCATTGCCCGTGCCGCTCAGGTCCCCAATTCCCAGCAACACCAGGTTTTCGACATTTGGCCCCAAGAGACTCACACTCACGTAGGTCTGAACGGTGTCCGTGCCTGCACTGGCATCCTCCGAGACCGAGTCGCCAGCGTCGTCTATCACGTAGACATCGTTTCCGCCGCCACCCGCCAAGCTGTCCATGCCAGCGCCACCGTCCAGGGTGTCATTGCCGCCGGCACCAGTCAGGGTGTCGTTGGCCGAGTTACCCGTCATCACGTTGGCAAGCCCGTTCCCAATCGCACTCAGGGCATTGGTGCCCAGCATGGTGAGGTTTTCCACGTTGTTCGCCAAGCCGGTGAGGCTGACCGTGGTCCGAATCGTGTCCGTGCCTTCGCCCGAGTTCTCGGTCACCACGTCGCCGGGGGTGTTCCCCATCGTCGCTGTATCCACGAAATAAACATCGTCGCCCACGCCGCCGCGCATGGTGTCCACGCCAGCCCCACCGTCCAATGTGTCGTTCCCGTCCAGGGCTGTGAGCAGATTGCCTGCGCTGTTGCCGGTGAGCCAGTTGCCAAGCTCGTTGCCCGTGGCGCTCAGGCCGGCCGACCCAAGCAGCACCAGGTTCTCCACGTTGCTCACCAGGTTGCCCTGGAGGGCGACGGAGGTCTGGATGGTGTCCACACCTTCGCCTTGGTTCTCGGTCACCAAGTCCCCTGTGGCGTCCACCAGGTAGACATCGTCGCCCGCACCGCCTTGCAGCACGTCACTGCCCAGGCCCCCGTCCAAGACATTGGCGGCCGAATTGCCCACCAGCAGGTTGGCCAGGTCATTGCCCGTGGCATTGAGGGCATTCGCCCCCAACAACACGAGGTTCTCGACAGTGCCACTCAAGGCCCCCAACTGAACGCTGGTCTGCACCGTGTCCGTCCCGGCACCGGCCGCTTCGGTCACGAGGTCATCGGCGCTGTCCACCACATAGGTGTCGTTGCCATCGCCTCCGCTCATGTTGTCCGCGCCGGCACCACCGTCCAGGGTGTCATTGCCGGCGCCTCCTGAAAGGGTGTTGTTCGCGGAGTTGCCGACCAATTGGTTGTCGAGTTCGTTGCCAGTGGCACTGAGCAACGACGAGCCCAGAAGCACCAGGTTTTCGACATTGCTCACCAAGTTGCCCAGCAGGGTGACGGTGGTCTGGATGGTGTCCAACCCTTCGTTCAGGTTCTCTGTCACCACATCGCTTGTGCTGTCCACCACGTAGACGTCATCACCCGCACCACCCAGCATCGCGTCGTTGCCGGCACCGCCGTCCAGGGTGTTGGCCGCGGCATTGCCGGTCAGGGTGTTCTTCAGCGTATTGCCGGTCACACTCAGCCAGTTGTTGCCCAGCAAAAGCACGTTCTCAATGTTGGCTGCCAAATTGCTGAGCGTCACGTAGGTCTGGATCGTGTCCGTCCCCTCGCTGGCGTTTTCCGTCACCACATCGCCATAGTCGTCCACCACGTAGACGTCATTGCCCGCGCCGCCGACCAGGCTGTCCGCGCCTGCACCGCCATCCAGGGTGTCGTTGCCGGCAAGTCCCGTGAGCACGTTGTTGGCGTAGTTGCCCGTCAACCGATTGGCGCTGTCATTGCCAGTGCCGCTGAGTGCCTGGTCGCCCAGCAGTTCGAGGTTCTCCATGTTGGTGATCAAGCTGGACAGGGTCACCGTGGTCCGAATGGTGTCGGTGCCTGCGCTGGCATCTTCGGCAACCACGTCGCCCGTCGTGTCAACCATATACACGTCATTGCCGCCGCCCCCCACCAGGCTGTCCACGCCAGCGCCGCCATCCAAAGTGTCGTTGCCGTTGCCGCCCATCAGGGTGTCGTTGGCCACATTGCCTGTCAGCACATTGGCCAGCGTATTCCCGGTCACCTGCAAGGCATTGCTGCCGAGCACCGTGATGTTCTCGACGTTATTGGCCAAGGCAGCCAACAAACTCACCGTGGTCTGGACCGTGTCAGTGCCTTCGCCAGAGATTTCGGTCACCGCGTCGCTGGCCGAATCCACGAGGTAGACGTCGTCCCCGGCGCCGCCCTTCATGATGTCGTTGCCGGCGCCGCCATCCAGGGTGTTGCCGGCAAGATTGCCGATGAGCTGGTTGTTGAGCCCGTTGCCCACGCCGCTCAATCCATCGGAGCCCAGCAAGGTGAGGTTTTCAACGTTGGCGAAGAGCCCGGCGACGGAGACATAGGACTGGACCGTGTCGGTCCCCTCGCCAGAGTTCTCGGTGACCAGATCGCCGGCGTCGTCCAAGACGTACAGGTCATTGCCGGTGCCGCCGACCAGGCTGTCCGCGCCGGCCCCGCCGTCCAGTGTGTCATTGCCCGCAGCGCCGGTCAGTGTGTTGCTCGCGGAGTTGCCGGTGAGCGCGTTGGCGAGTCCGTTGCCGGTGCCGTTCAGCGCTTCGGATCCCAGCAGCACCAGGTTCTCCACTTCGGAAGCCAAGCTGCCCTGCAGGTTAACTGCGGTCTGAATCGTGTCGATGCCCTGCCCGGAAGTCTCGTTGGCCGAGTCATTTGCCGAGTCTATGACGTACACGTCATTGCCCAGGCCGCCATACATGGCGTCCGAGCCAGCGCCTCCATCCAGCGTGTCATCGCCGCCAGCGCCGTAGAGCGCGTTGTCCGCGCCGTTGCCAGTGATTCGGTTGGCAAGCGTGTTCCCGGTAGCGCTGATGATGCCAGCACCGGTCAAGACCAGGTTCTCTACGTTGTCGGCAAGCTGCGTCACCGTCAGGCTGCTTTGCAGAGTATCCGCGCCTTCTCCCGAGTTCTCAATCAGACTGACGGTTCCGGAGTCCCACACAAAAACATCATCGCCCAGGCCACCCAACAAGGTATCGGCCCCCCCGGCGCCGACCAGCGTGTCGTTGCCATCAGCCCCGCTCAATGAATTGGCCGAGGAGTTGCCCGTCAAAACATTGGCATTCAAATTGCCCACACCATCGATGGCGGAAGAGGTCAACAGGGTGAGGTTTTCAAAATTACTGGTGAGCGTATAACTGATCGCGGCCTTCACCGTGTCCACGCCCTCGTTCAGCTGCTCAACGATGATGTCTCCGGCAACATCCACCACATAAGTATCGTTTCCGAGACCACCCACCAGGCTGTCGGTGCCAGTGCCGCCATCGAGCGTGTCATCACCCGCCAGACCAAACAAGGTATCGTTGCCACCAGTACCACCAGCCAACGAATTGCTGCCAGAATTCCCAGTCACAGTGTTGGCCAGATCATTGCCGCTGCCATTCAGCCATTGCGACGTCCCCTCGTCGAGCAGCAGTGATTCGACATTAGAGGCCAAGGTGTAAGTGGATTTGGGAGCATAAGCGACCACCAGGTGAACGGTATCCAACCCAGCATTGGCATTCTCCGAAACGGCTGCATCAGACTCATCGACGAAGTAGACATCATTTCCCGCGCCACCGAGCATCCTGTCGGAGCCCAAACTTCCCACCAATGTATCCGCGCCATCCCCTCCAGTCAGGTTGTCATTGCCAAGCCCCCCCTGCAGCCCGTCATTACCCGCTCCACCGGATAAAGTGTCGTTGTCAATGCTTCCAGACATCACATCATCGCCCGCGGTACCCACCATCGAATCAGCGCCGAATGTCCCTGAGATAATCAAACTCGAAAGTAACTGCACCTCTGCGCCGTCGATCTCAATACCATAAGAGGCAGACTGATTCGCGTCAAAGTATGAATCTATCGTTATCCGATCAAGCCCACCAAAATCCAACACAAGATCATCTGTACCGGCAAGCCTGATCTTGACGTCACTGGCAGATATTCCAAGAATATCGAATATTGCCGGCCCTGCCGATCCGGAAAAACCGTCATACATTATCAAATCCGCGCCATCGCCACGGCGAAAGCCAATGATCTGTTCGTTGCTAGCGAAGATGGTATCCTCACCGGTTCCACCTTCAGTATACACAGATCCTGCGGCCTGCAGCCAATCGTCTCCACCTCCTCCGATCACCGTGCATGGAACGCCTCTTATTTCAAAGGAGTCATCTCCATCCCCGCCGTCCAATGTTGCAGAAATGTATCCGCTCTCCGGACTGTAGTTAGACAAATAATCATTGCCTGCATCTCCATAGAGATACCCCCCACCGCCCAGGGAATCATTCCCCGCATCCCCGTGCAACAAGCCATTGCCTTGCAAGAAGTCGTCACCATCCCCGCTCGCCAAAGTATCCCCACCGATCGAAGAATGACCGACCAACGTATCATTTCCTAGCCCCCCATTTATAATGGTCGGCCGAGAAAATCCGTCAATGTAGTCATCGCCGACTGTGCCGGCAGTGATTAGATCGCAAATCTGAGCGAGGCTCCAGATGGTTCCATCGGCAAAATCAATCTCCTGGAGAGGGTTTTGCGGAGTAACCACCCCGAACGGATCGTTATTCCATGAGAAATTCTGAACTAATATCGAATCGCCCGATGGGATGATTTTAATCAGCAAGTCAATGGGACCATTTATCCATTCATCCTTATCCGGGTCATAATATTGCCGATAGCTTCTCGAAAGAGATATATCACTCGTCGCGATCCCGCTACCAAAATTTAATGTACTGAAGGGGGCATCCCGAACGGGTGGCAACGTGCCGCCGACACCAATGGTGTCGTTTCCATCGCCCAAGTTAAACATATATGAACTACTACCGAGTGCATAAATTGAGTCGTTGCCTGTACCGCCTCGAAAGAGGTCTCCACCGTCGTAATCCATCAGGGTATCATTTCCGGCCCCGCCGTCCAATACATCTTCTCCATCACCGCCATCGAGATAATCATTACCCTCATCACCAATGAGAGAGTCGGCCCCGCCATACCCAAAAATGTGATCATCACCCCAGCCGCCATCCAATATTTCCATGGCAGACGTTGTGTAGGTTCCAAAAATCGTGTCGTTGCCACCGGCGCCAAAAACCTGATGAACCGGTGCGCCATCCAATGAGAAGGTGAAGTTTGTCGTGACCTTGTCTTGCACCCAATCCCGCAGCAGGACGCTGTCGCCACCAATGTTCAGATTGGTCATTGCGCCAAAATAAGCATTGCGCAATGTCAGATATTGCCCTTGGGCCGGATCCCCCAGGGACAGCGTGAGCGACCCGTCCGCATCGGTGTCCGCCACGGCGAAATCACCGTTGACCTGCAACGTGTCATTGCCGCCGCTATCGCCTATCAGGTTCACGGGCGCCGCCGAGGCATTGGGGGCAGCGGACAGCTGCGCACCGGCCCCATCCACGTCGCGGGTGGACTGGTCCGGAACGGCGATCTGCTTGTCGTGAACTTGGGCGACGGCAGAATCGACCGTGACGCCCTGCGGTGCCCGAGGAATGGCAATCGGGATCGCCACCGCACCGAAATCTGCATCCCAGCCTACGGGCGTGGAGGGGCCGGCCGTAGCCACTGCTCCCGCCTGTTGCGCGCTGGCAGGACTTTCACCGACGCTGTCGCCCACATCCAGGATGTAGAGATCGTCCCCCGCGCCGCCGTAGAGGTTGTTCGTGCCGGCACCACCGATCAGTGTGTCGTTGCCATTGCCGCCGATCAGTGTGTCGTTCCCGTCTCCGCCATCCAGCCAGTCATTTCCCGAATAGGCGGAAACGACCGAGCTGTCGGTTTCGTCTTCGCCCGCCAGCCAGTCGTCACCAGCGCCGCCCAGCAGCGTGTCATCCCCGCCATAGCCGAAAAGGGTGTCATTGCCTTCGCCACCGTCCAGATTGTCAGTGCCATGATATTCGGCCGCAATGTCATCGGCATCACCCAGCATGATGTCGGCATCGTCACCGCCAATCAGCGTGTCATTGCCGCCCCCGCCAACCAATTGGTCGGTGCCGGCTTCACCATCTAGATAATCGTCGCCATTATACTGAGGGTCCAGATACGTGGCGTTGTCGTCACCCCAAATGGCGTCGGAACCCGTGCCGCCATACAAGGTATCATCACCACCACCGCCCACCAACTGGTCGGCGCCGTCTTCCCCATCCAGATAATCCTTGCCCTGATACCTTCCTTCAAGGGCCAGGTTGGGATCATCGCCCCACAGCGAATCGTTGTCTGCTCCGCCATAAAGTGAATCTTCGCCTCCATTGCCAACGAGGATGTCAACACCATCTTCTCCATCTAGAAAATCATCACCCCACAGCAAGGTCTGGTCGGAGTAGTTTTTGGCAAGGTTCGCGGATACATCACCCCATAGCGTGTCGCCGCCAGCACCACCATACAGGGTGTCGCCTTTGCCTCCGCCAAACAGTCGATCGTCGCCATCTTCCCCGTCGAGGTAGTCATTTCCATGGAACGAGACGTCGCGGATGGCCCAGCCCACGTCGGGGTTGTCGTCTGAATCGCCGTACATCAAGTCGGTGTCTGCGCCTCCAAAGAGCTGGTCGTTGCCGCCACTGCCATTGAGGTAATCGTTCCCAGCACCACCGTCCAAAAAGTCAGCGCCATGGTATTGCCCGGCTACCTGGTTGATGTCGTAATCGCCAATGAGGGCATCCATCCCATCGCCACCTTCGAGAATGTCATCACCGCCCATGCCGTCAATGCCATCTTGCCCTGCACCTCCGGTGGCGCGATCGTTGCCAGCGGAGGTCATGATGTTGTCGTTCCCGGCTCCGCCGTCCACTACGTCGCCATCGGAACCCACCGGCGCATTGACACCATCCCAAACACTTGAGTAAGGGCCGGCGAGGTAGATCCCCCAGCGCGCCCCTTCGGTGATAACTTGCTGGCCCGCCGGCGGATTCCAATCGTCTGTCGTCTTTTCCCGCTGCAGCGTGCTCAGCGTGGCGCTGCTGCTGATGTAGTCATTCCCGTTGCCGCCCTGGATGTAGTCACTGCCGGTGCCGCCGCCAATCAGGTCATCGCCTTCGCCGCCATCAATCCTGTCGTTCCCCGCCCCGCCATCCAATGCGTCATTGCCACCCAGGCCATTGATCTGCTCTGCCGCAGAGCCACCGTGGATGACGTCCGAGAAATTGACTTCGGTCACGCCGCCCGTGAGCGTGCCGTTGGCCTGCCATGTGGTGGAAGCCCAGTCATAGGTATCGTGATTGGCCCCAGTCAGGTTCGCCGGCCGCTGATCGCCATTGAAGGTTTTGGAGATGACCCCGGTGTCATGCAGATTGATCGCCACGCTGTTGCTGTTGACGCTCGCGCCCTGGCTGACGTAATTCACCGAAAGCGTGGAGGTGGAATCAGCGGTGACATCGCCATCTTCAATCAAGGCAAAAGTCACCTGGGTCTGCCCTTCGGCCAGCGTGATGACCGCGCCATTGGCAGTGACCGTGCTGTCGCCAAGAATGGCTTTGAACTGGCCCGAAGCCCCGCCTGTCAGGGCCAAAGTCAGCGTGTCGCCAGCAGCAGCGGCGCTGTTCAGGCTGATGGTGAACGATCTGCCGCCTCGCTCAAGAATATCGGCAGTCGGCCCCGCCAAGGTTTGACTACCAGCCGGCGTTTGAGCATAGGGGTTACTATTGGCTCCCGGCTGCACATCGACCTTCTTCTCGAGCTGCAGTTTAATTCCTAAATAGCCTGCACTTCCAAGCAACTTATCAACGTCAACATTCGAGATCGTTATCTCGTTGCCGTCGCCCAAGGCAAGACCACTGATGACCAGGGTCTTATGATCGTTGTCCAAGCTGTAGATGTACTGGAAATCATCGACCACCCAGGCGTCGAAATTACCTTCCAGCACGTGCTGGACGGACGTTCCACCAGAGAGAGCTGTCCCGCCGATTCGGATTTCTCCGAGGCCGTCTTGGTCGACGATGCTATCCAATCCATCGCCGGTGGAGAATATATATGAATCTTTTCCCAGCCCGCCCTTCAGGGTGTCATTGTTCAAACCGCCAATCAGAGTGTCATCATCAGCGCCACCATCTAGCACGTCACCGCCGGCCTGGCCCAAGAGGTAATCCAACCCCGTCCCGCCGTAGATCACATCCCCTTTCTCACCGCCGACCATCAAGTTATTGTTCAGCCGGTTGCCCGAACGCGCGTCATCGACACGTGCATCCAGCTGTGCTACCGATGTCTGATCTGCTTTGAAATAGATGGCTGCGGCATTGGATATCACAGATTGGTTGACATCCGGTGCATTGGCGCCATGAAGTCGATTCGCGTATGAGACAAACGAGCTGTAAGCCAAGGACAGGGCTTGGACCAACGTAGGCACTGCCCCTGAAGGCAGCAAATTGCCGCTGCCAGCCAATTCCAAATTGGCGTTTTTTACGATCTGATCATAATTACCCTGAGCGCCCACCAAATAATTGGTACCGTTGGCCACCTTCCCATCTGGCGAGACGCTCCACTTGGCATCGTAGCCAAAAATTTCTGACCGATGCTGGGTCAGCATGCCATAGATCTGCTTGGCTTCGATCTGCTTGGCGTCGGCCTCGGTTGCCTGAGCACCGTTGTACAAACCAAAGATATTGGACTCAAGATACCGACGCGCAGCAACGCCGCCGCTTGGAGAAGCGCCACCATTTGATCCATACCGGATTTGATACCATGCCTCAGCTCGATTTCCCTCTTTGAGGGCTTGGCCTAAGCCGGGACCTAACAAGTTTGCTGGACTCGCACCCTTTGATCCTCCCCAACCTAACGACATCAGTGCCAGCTTCTCAAGGGTGAGATCAAAGTTGCCAACTTGATATTTAGAAAGAAATCCATTAACATCCAGTTCGAACCCAGGTACCAGGAAGTTGAATACCGATTGAATTTGCCCCACATCCAGCACAAACGTGCTAGGCGAACTCGCGTGAGTCTTGTGGTACTCCAACATGGTCGCATTCAGCAGATCATTCAATGGCTTGGCATCCGAACCATTCAAGTTAGGCTCCCACGCCTTGTTAGTGGTTGGATTTTTGGTGGCGACGGCGACCAGCGATTTAGTCAGGTCTTTGTCTATAATTCCCCCAAACGCGATATTTAAGATGGCATCAACTTTATCGCTATTTTGCAAATTGAAGCCAACTCCGATGGTGGGTATCCCTTTGCCATCAGTGTATGCTGTGGTAGCCGGATCTCCACTTTGCTCAAGCGTCAGCAAGATGTTGTAAAGTAGCGTATTGTATTGATTCTGAGATAATGAATGGGCTGTAATGGTCATGATTGGTCCTCCTGCTGGTTTCTATTAATTTCTATAATCTGCGCGAAATGAGCATACCCATGGATATGTGGGTTGCAATCTATCAAACATGCTCAACTGAGTAACTTGCAGATGCAATTCGGCAGGCTCCGCAGCATTCTTTGCTTTTGCCACTACGAATTGATAAATGGCGTAGTGGGCGCCATCGCGAATCAGCCATTGCCTTGGCCCTGTTTGGAACCCCATGTACCGATCTTCGGCCGATCGATTACCCTTATCATCCCCCACCCAAGAAGTTGCATCCGATGGAAACCAAGATAGCGTTGATATGGAATTCTTGACCGGCCGCTCGGCCGTTCTGGAACTTGTATCCCAACCGTCTCGCTTCAGGGAAACCAAACGGTATAACCACTGCTCAGGTCGCGGAGTATTAATCAAATGATATGAGTTGGGATAAAGCGCTGTACGCTGCAACGCCCAATCTTGAGACTCGAACTCGCGCAATCCGAGTTCCAAACCTTCACCAGTCCAGCTACTCATCAGTTGCATATAGCCGGCTCTATATAATTTCTTATCCAAAGTCTCCCACATCACCGACTTGATGCGCTCATGGCCATGCGTAAGTAAGCCGCTACTCAAGAATAGCCCACTGGACCGTGACTCATTGATATATGACAGAATGTCTTTGCAAGCCGGGTCACTTCTCTGTCCCTTGCTATCGCCGTTTTCTGGCTCCCTATAGAATTCAAACGTGGATATCGTCATGGCGGCGCCGACTTGGCCAACAACCATACTCGCGATAAAAAATGAAAGAAGCGTTCGAGATAAATTCATGCTTGACTCCCTTGTTCCCAATCTGGATTTACAAATATTGGCTTTTAATCCGGCCATCTCAATTTGTCACGTCTTCTAGGATTGAGCTAGGCAGATCCACCGGCGAACTGGGCATTGCCATGGCTCGTCCATACCCAGTTAGTCCATCCCGTAGGTTGTACTTCTGCACATCCAAACGCGCCCCGCGAGCGTGCTCTGATTGATCGGCACCGGAATCAATCTGCGCTAGCGCCTCATGAGCCAAGGCTCCAGCATCAAAGAACTTCACTAGCCTTGCATTCCGCCCGTGGACTAGCACTTCACGCACAGGTGAGGTATTGCTCGCAATCAAAGGAGTGCCACACGCCATTGCCTCCAGCAAGGACCAACTGAGCACAAACGGATAACTCAGATAGACATGTGCGCTGGAGATTTGCAGCACTTTGATGTATTCCGCCCGCGGAATGCGCCCCATGAAATGCGTGCGCAACGGGTCCAGCTTCACATCGCGCAGCATCTGTTCACGCCAGTTCGCCGCGTCCTTGGGCTTGCGCCCGTAGCTCACGCCGTCCCCGCCCACGATCACCGCGTGGCAACTCGGGTGCTGCTGCTGAATCTTCTCCAGTGCCCGCATGAAGATGTGAAACCCACGGTAGGGCTCAAGGTTGCGGGCCACGTAGGTGATGACGGGTTTGGCAGGATCGTTCGCGCGCAGCAGCTCTCCGCTGGGCGTGCGGATGCAGGCCTGGGGGGCCGGCCCCAGTGAGTCCACGTCAATGCCTTCGTGCTGCACTTGAATCTTGGGCTGGAAGAATTCCGGGTGGCGGCTGCGCTGCCAGTGCGTGGGGCTGATGGCCACGTCGCAGTTCGTGAGGTTCAGCGTGTGCAGCGCGTTCCAGGTGCGAATGCGAGCCCGGTCGTCAAACGTGAGCGGGAACTCGGGGTCGAAGCCCAGGTCCGCGCCCTCGGCGTTGTAGTACCACTCGCAGAGGTGCACCAGCTTTGAGTCCGGGTACACGTCTTTGGCGTAGAGCGTTTCGCCCCAACCGGGGTGGGCGAGGATCACGTCTGGCGTGAAGCCGCTTTGGCGCAGCTGCAGCATGGCGCGCGCGGTGGCCTGGCCGTGCAGCGTGGCGGCTTCCATCTGGCGCAGGTAGGGGTGCTGCTCTTTGCGGCCCAAACGTGCGAGCTTGTAGCGGTAGAGCTTCTGGAAGCCCGGCAGGCCGGGCGAGGTTTCCCGGCCCAGTGCGCGCACATCCCAGCCGGGGCGGGCAGCCCAGGCCAGCGCCATGTGGCCGAACTGGCCTGGGAAGTTCTGGTGAATGATCAGGAGTCTCATCTCAGCGATCTCCCTGTTCCGAAACGATGCCGTCCGGGACTGCGCCAATGGTCACCACCCTGTCCACCTTCAGTGCCTTGGGCAAGCCGTGCGCAATGAACACCATGCTGACCTTGCCTTTGAGCTGGTTGACCGTGGCGGCAAAGGCTTCGGCGGTTTGGGCGTCCAGCGCGCTGGTAGCTTCGTCGAAGATCAGCACCTTGGGGCCTTTGAGCAGTGCGCGGGCAATGGCCAGGCGCTGCTTCTGCCCACCGGAGAGGCCCACGCCACGCTCGCCAATCTCCGTTTGATAGCCCTGGGGCAGGGCCTCGATGGTGGCGTGGATGCCGGCCATGCGACAGGCGGCGGCGACTTGATCCAGCGTGGCGCCGGGGTTGGCGGCGCGCAGGTTGTCGAAGATGCTGCCGCTGAACAGCGTGGTGTCTTGCGGCACCACGCCGAAGGCACTGCGCAGCTCGTTGGCCCCGAGGTGGCGAATGTCCACGCCGCCGAGCTTGATCTGCCCCTCGCTGGGCGGGTAGAAGCCCAGCATCAGCTTGGCCAGCGTGCTCTTGCCACTGCCCGAAGGGCCCATGATGGCAATGGCCTGGCCGGGTTCAATCGTCAGGTGGAAGTGCTCGAACAGCAACGGCAATTCGGGCGCGTAGCGAAAGGCCAGGTTCTGGATTTCGATGCGGCCTTGGTCGGTTCCAGCCAGCCCGCCGCCCGCGCGTTGCGGCGTGAGCGTGTGGGGCTCGGTGGGTGCGTTCATCACGTCACCCAGGCGCTGCACCGCCAGGCGGGCCTGCTGGAATTGCGCCCACAGGCCCACCAGGCGCATCACCGGCTGGCTGAGCTTGCCGGCAAACATCTGGAAGGCGACCAGCATGCCGATGGTGAAGCTGGGCTCGGTCATCACCTCCCAGGCGCCCAGCATCAGCACGCCCAGGGTCATCAGCTGTTCCAGGGTGTTGGCGGCGACGTTGTAGGTGTTGCCAATCTGCTTGGTGTGAAAGCCGCTTTGCAGGTAGGCCGCCAGGAAGCCGCCATAGCGCTGGCGCAGCAAAGGCTCCATCTGCAGGCACTTCACGGTCTCGAAGCCGGCAATGTGTTCGGTGAGAAAAGCCTGGTTGCGCGCGCCCAACTGGAATTGCTCGGCCAGCCGGGCCTGGAAGATGGGCGCCACCACCGCGCTGGCCAGCGCGATCAGCGCCAGTACGCCCACCACCACGCCCGAGAGCAAGGGGCTGTACCAGAGCATCACGCCCAGGCAGATCAGCAGAAAGGGCAGGTCCAGCACCAGCGTCACCGCGGTGCTGGCGACGAATTCGCGGATGGTTTCCACCCCGTGCAGCCGCGCAGCCACCACGCCCGTGGGCCGGTGCTGGAAGTAGCGCAAGGGCAGGCCCAGCAAATGGCCCCAGACGGTGGCGCCCAGCACGGCGTCCACCCGGTTGCCGGTGTGCAGCACCAGGTATTGCCGTACCCAGCTGAGCAGGCTGGTGAAGACGATGAACAGCGCCATCGCCACGCCGATGGCGATCAAGGTGCTCTGGGTGCGGTGCACCACCACCTTGTCGATGATGGCCTGGGTGAACAGCGGGGTGGCCAGCGTGATGACCTGCAAGGCCAGCGAGGCCAGCAGCACGTCACGCCATACGCGGCGGTGCTTCAGCAACTCGGGCACGAACCAACGGAAACCAAAAGCGGTCTGGCTAGGCGGTGCGTCCGGGTCCGCCACCTGGGGCGTGCTGGGCTTGCTGAGCCATGCCGTGCCGCCGAGCATGGGAAGAAGTTCTGCCACGCTCAAGCGCAAGGGCTCGATGGTATTGGCCTTGAACAGCAGGACTTGCAGGGCGGTGCCCGCCTCCGAGCCGGGTGGAACGGGCGCCGTGTCGACGGTGGTGATGATGGCCAGCTGCGCAGAGGCCTCGGTGGCATCCTCTGCTGCGGGCCGCAAGTTCACCAGCAGGGGCAGCGGCAAGCGGGGCAGGAGGGCTGCCAACGCCTCGGGCTGTGCCGGAAGCGGCATGGGCTCGCACCGCAAGCCCAATTGCCGCGCGGCGGCCAGCAAGCTGCTGTCACTGCACGGCGGTGGGAACTCGCGCAGCACCAAGCCGGCCGAGAAGGGCCGCTGGTGCAGGGCACACAAGGAGCCCAAGGCCCACAGCCATTGCGACTGAGGCAGCACCTGTGCCGAAAACTCGATGAAACCGCGCTGCTGCTCACGCGCAGGAGCACCCCAGCGCCCCCGCCAATGCGAAAAATCCATGGCCCCCGCCCTGACTGTGTTGTTGTGTGAGCTTTGTCAGAGAGGCATCGCCGCTTGACCTGCGGCACCTCTTTGCAAAACTTCACTGCAGTCTAGGCAGCTGCTTATGCGTTTGGGTAAGTTTGTGGGGTGACCACATCCACCAAATTAGGGAGGAAGCACTTTATGCTGCCGGCCGGGCCGGCTTCGGGTGGCCGTTATGGCGGCAGGCCTGGGGGCACCCTCAGGTGGTAGCGCGCACCGGCAGGACCGTGCCTGAACAGTGGCCCAGGCCGATGCGGCGCGCGCCTTCGCGCTGGCAGAAGGCGCGCAGCGTGATGGTGTCGCCGTCTTCCAGGAAGCGGCGGGTTTCGCCGTTGGGCAGCGTGATCGGCTGCTTGCCGCCGTTGGTGAGTTCCAGCAGCGAGCCGGCTTGTTCGGGCTGCGGGCCGGAGAGGGTGCCGCTGCCCAGCATGTCGCCAGGCTGCAGGTTGCAGCCGGTGATGGTGTGGTGGGTGATGAGCTGCGCCACGGTCCAATAGGCGTCGCGATAGTTGGACTGGCTGAGCCGGATGGCAGGCTCACCGGCTTCGCGCATCCTGGGTGTCTGCAGCCAGACTTCGAGCTGGATGTCCAGCGCACCGCTGGCCTGGTTGGCGTCGCTGGCGAGGTAGGGCAGCGGAGCGGGGTCGCCTGCAGGGCGTTCGAAGGCGGCGCGGAATGGGGCCAGCGCTTCCAGCGTGACGATCCACGGCGAGACGGTGCTGGCGAAGTTCTTGGCGCCGAACGGGCCCAGCGGCTGGTATTCCCAGGCTTGCACGTCTCGCGCGCTCCAGTCGTTCAGCAGGCCCAGGCCGAAGATGTGCGACTCGGCCTGCGCCAGGCTCACCGGCTCGCCCAGTGCGTTGCCGGGGCCGACGTAGATGGCCAGCTCCAGTTCATAGTCCAGCCGCTTGGTGGCGCCCAGGAACGGCAGCTCGGCCTCGGGCGGCTTCAACTGGCCTTGGGGCCGATGGAAAGGCTGGCCGCTGGGGATGATGGACGAAGCCCGGCCGTGGTAGCCGATGGGCACCCACTTGTAGTTGGGCAGCAGCGGCTCGTCCGGCCGGAACAGCTTGCCGACCGTAGTCGCGTGGTGGATGCCGGTGTAGAAGTCGGTGTAGTCGCCGATGCGGCAGGGCACGCTCATTTCGGCTTCGGCCTGGGGCAGCAGGCAAGGCGCGAGCGCGGCTTCGTACACGCTGTTGGCCAGCAGCGCTGCCGAGAGTGCGGCGCGCAACTGATGGCGGGCCGCAGCGGGCTGGCCCATCAGGTCGTTCAGCTCGCCAGCGGCCAGCGGCAGCAGCAGGTCCTTCAGGCCGTCGGCCCAGCCGGGCACGTCGGCCGCCAGCTTCAGGTCCAGGATCTGGTCACCAATGGCCACGCCGATGCACCAGGCGTCTGCGCTGCCGGCTCGGCGGAAGCGGCCGTAGGGCAGGTTCTGAACGGGGAAGTCGGCTTCGGCCGCGTTCGCGGAGGTTACCCAACTGCTCAGTGCCGGGTTGAGGGTCATGTCGGAGGATGCGGTCATCGGGAGATTCATTTCAGTTCGAAGCGGCAAAGCGGTCTTGCAGGCCGGCCCAGCAGGCGGGGTAGTCGGCGTCCAGCGCGCCGCTGGGCTGCATCGCGTAATCGGTGGGAATGAAACGGTAGCGGCTCTCGAACATGAAGGCCAGTGTGTGGTCCAGCTTGTGCGGCTTCAGCTCGGCGCCGCTGGCTTTCTCGAAGGCTTCCTGGTCGGGGCCGTGCGGCACCATGCAGTTGTGCAGCGAGGCGCCGCCAGGACGGAAGCCTTCGGGCTTGGCATCGTACTGGCCGTAGACCAGGCCCATGAATTCGCTCATCAGGTTGCGGTGGTACCAGGGCGGGCGGAAGGTGTCTTCGGCGACCATCCAGCGCGGCGGGAAGATCACGAAGTCGCAGTTGGCGGTGCCGGGCGTGTCCGAAGGCGAGGTGAGTACCGTGAAGATCGACGGGTCGGGGTGGTCGAAGCTGATCGAGCCGATGGTCATGAAGTGCTGGGTGTCGTACTTCACCGGCGTGAGGTTGCCGTGCCAGGCCACCACGTTGAACGGCGAGCGGTGCGCGTCTGCCGCCCACAGCCGGCCGCCGAAGCGCTTGACCAGTTGGTAGCTGCCGGCCGGGCCGATGGGTGTGTCGTCGAAGGCGGCGACCGGGGCCTGGAAGTCGCGCGCATTGGCCAGGCCGTTCGAGCCGATCGGGCCCAGCTCGGGCAGGCGGAACTGGGCGCCGTGGTTCTCGCAGACGTAGCCGCGTGATGGCCCGTCCGGCAGCGCGATGCTGAAGGCGATGCCACGCGGCAGCAGTGCGATCTCTCCGGGCGCGACGTCCAGCAAGCCCATTTCAGTGGTGATGCGCAGCCGGCCTTGCTGCGGCACCAGCAGCATCTCGCCATCTGCATTCACCAGCGCGCGCTGGTCCATCGAACGGCCGCAGACGTAGACCAGCGCGGCCAGGCCTTGCTGGGCTTCGACGTCGCCGTTGGACGCGACGGTGCGCAGGCCGTCGACGAAGTCGAGCGCGGCCGCATCGTCCATCGGGAACGGACCCCAGCGCAGCGGCTCGGGCGGCAGCACTGCGCCCTCGGGCTTGCCGGTCACCCAAAGAGGTTGTGCATAGGGCTGGTAGCGGCCAGCGACCACCGAAGGCTGGCGGCGGTACAGCCAGCTGCGGCGGTTCTCATGCCGCGGCGCGGTGAAGGCGGTGCCCGAGACCAGCTCGGCATAAAGCTCGAACGGCGCGCGCTGCGGGCTGTTGCGGCCTTGCGGCAAGGCGCCGGCCACGGCTTCGGTGGCGAACTCGTTGCCGAAGCCGCTCAGGTAGCGGAGGGATGTGTCAGACATGGAAAAAGAGGTGCATCAATCAATCGAGGGTGATGTGGTTCGCGCGGATCAGCTGGCCCCAGCGTTCGCGCTCGGCGCGCACGTGGTCGGCCATCTGCTGCGGCGTGCCGGGCAGGGCTTCGAGCGCCAGCGTCTGGAAGCGGGCCTTGACAAAGGTGCTGTCCAGCGCTGCCTGCAAGGCCTTGTTCAGCTTGGCCACGGTTTCGGGCGGCGTGCCGGTGGGCACGACCAGGCCCTGCCAGGCATAAGCGACGAAGTTCGGCAGGCCTTGTTCGGCGAAGGTCGGGATCTCAGGCAGCACCTTCAGGCGCTGCGGGCTGGCCACCGCAATGGCCTTCAGCTTGCCGCTGCCCAGGTACTGCTGCACGCTGGCGGTGTCCATCATGCCGAATGGGACCTGACCGCCCAGCAGGTCGGTGACAGCAGGGCCGGCGCCTCGGTAGGGCACGTGGATCAGCTTGAGGCCGGTGCGCTCGCGCAGCAGCTCGGTCGCCAGGTGGTGCGGGCTGCCGGCGCCGGCCGAGGCGTAGCTGGTGCCGTCCGCATGGCTGTTGGCCCAGGCCAGGAATTCCTTCCAGTTCTTCACCGGCACATTGGGCGCGACCACCAGCAGCAGCGGGAAACGTGCCAGCAGGCCGACCGGCGTGAAGTCCTTCTCGGCGTTGTAGCTGAGCTTGCTGAAAAGCGCCGGGTTGGCGGCCAGCGTGGCGAAGTCAGCCGTCAGCATCACGTTGCCGTAGTCCCTGGACTTGGCCACGTAGTCGGCGGCAATGTTGGTCGCGGCACCGGGCTTGTTGTTGACGACGATGGGCCGGTTCAGCGTCTTGCTCATTGCATCGGCCACGGTGCGGGCCACCACGTCCGAGCCGCCACCAGGCGCGTAGCCCAGCACCCATTCCAGCGGCCGGTCCTGGGCCTGCGCAAGCAGCGGGGAGGCGGTCGAAGCCAAGGTCGCCAGCAAGGCGGCACGGCGGGAAACGTGGGTGGCGGTCATGCGTTGTCTCTCAGGTCGTTGTTCTTGGGCGCGGGGCCGCTGTCGCGCGCGGCCTGCAGCGCTTCGAGCAGCACCGGAAGCTCGCCGATGTGGTTGGCCAGCAGCAGCACCAGGCGCGCATTGAGCGCGTGGCTGGCGGCGGTGTCCAGGTCCTGGTGCGCGGCGATCAGGGCTTCATAGAAGTCGTCGGGGGCTGCCAGGTTGGGGGTGAGGATCAGGGCCATCTTGGTGTCCGGTGTTCAGCGGGCCAGCGCGCGCTGCAGCGCGGCGCGGAGTTCGGCCTGGCCTGCCGCGTCGGGCAACAGGCGCTCCCAGCGTGCGGCGAGGTGCTGGTCGGGGCGCAGCAGCAGCGCGCTGCCGGGCAACAGCGCGTAGCGTTGCGCCAGCAGGCCTTGCGTGTCGTCTTGCGGACGCAGGTGCAGCAACTGCAGCGGCGCCAAGCCTTCAGCGGCGTGGCGCAATGCGGCGTCAGACCAATCGTTCGCCTCATTGAAGACCAGCAGCGTGAAGCCCCGGTCGCGCTCAGCCAGTTCGCGTAGCAGCCACCGCGCTTGATCGCCCTTGGCTTGCAGTGGTGCATCGGCTGCCGGCGCACCGGGCACCATGCGGCAACCTTCGGGTGTCTCGCTGGCCGTGTTCAGCGTCGAGCCGGTCAGCGTGCTGGGCAGCGAGAGCCGGCCGCTGTTGACCAGGCTGCGGGCGAACGGGTGGTGCTTGGCGAGCTGCAGCACGGCGTCGCGGAAGACGCGGCTGATCTCGCTCTTGGGTGTGATGAAGTCGGTGGACCGGGTCGAGTTCAGGATGTTCTCGTCGGCCGCGGCTTCGCGTTCGTCGGCGTAGCTGTCCAGCAGGGCGTCGCTGCCCCAGCCTTGCAGCACGGCGGCGAGTTTCCAGGCGAGGTTGTCGGCGTCCTGCACGCCGGAATTGGCACCGCGGGCACCGAAGGGTGACACGCCGTGCGCCGAGTCGCCGGCGAACAGCACCCGGCCGTGGCGGAAGCGCGGCATGCGGCGGCAGGCGAAGGTGTACACGCTGGCCCATTCGAGCGTGAAGTCCTGGTCCTCACCCAGCAGGGCGCGCACCCGCGGCAGCACGTTTTCGGGCCGCTTCTCGACCTCCGGGTCCGCGTCCCAGCCGAGCTGGAAGTCGATGCGCCAGATGCCGTCGGGCTGCATGTGCAGCAACACGCTCTGGCCGGGATGGAAGGGCGGGTCGAACCAGAACCAGCGCTCGGCCGGCTGCGCGTGTTTCATGCGCACATCGGCGATCAGGAATCGGTCACGGAACACCCGGCCGCTGCTTTCCTGGCCCAGCATCTGGCGCAGCGGCGAGCGGGCACCGTCGCAGGCAGCCACGTACTCTGCCTCCAACGTGTAGTCGCCTTCGGGTGTGCTGACGGTCAGCCGCACGTGGTCTGTTTGCTGGGCGATGCCGGTGACACGGTGATGCCAGCGCAGGTCCAGCTCCGGCAGTTCGGCCGCACGCTCGACCAGGTAGCCCTCGACCGCATGCTGCGGCAGGTTCACGAAGGCCGGCCGCTCATGGCCGGGCTCGGGCAGCAGGTCGAAGCGGTAGATTTCCTCGTTGCCGAAAAACACCTTGCCGACGTTCCACTTCACACCCTTGGCGACCACGCGCTCGCCCACGCCCAGCCGGTCGAAGATCTCCAGCGTGCGCTTGGCAAAGCAGATGGCGCGCGAGCCGGCCGAGAGCTGGCTGTCCTCGTCCAGCAGCACGACCGGCACGCCGCGCTGCGCCAGGTCAATGGCCAGGCTCAGGCCCACCGGCCCGGCGCCGACCACGACCACCGGCCGGCGCACCGGCGTGACGGCGTCCTGGTCGGCGCTGCGCTGGTAGCCAAAGCGCAGTTGCTGGAAATCGGTTTCGACCGCGGCCATGGCTCAGCCCTCCAGCGTTTCCCACATCTGGCGGTCACGCTCGGCCGTCCACACCCGAGGGTCGACGTATTGGGTGGCTTCGTCGTAGCAGCGTGTCACGTCGAAGGGCATGCAGTGGTCGAAGATGACCCAGTGGCCGTACTTGGGCTTGAGCTGGGCGTAGACCGACTTGTAGACCGCGTTCAGGTCCTGTCCGGCCGCCACGCCGGCTTGCACCGCGGCGTACACGTCCGACACGAAGCCGCGCGTGCCGGCCAGGCCGGCGGCGACCTGTTCGGGCGTGGTCAGCGCGGCGCCGCGGCCGGGCACCAGCGCAAGCGGCTGCAGCGCGGCGATGTTGTCCAGCGTCTGCGGCCAGTCCTTGAAGTAGGCGTCGCCGGCATACGGCGTGGCGTCGAACTCGACCAGGTCGCCGCTGAACAGGATCTTCTGCTCGGGCAGCCAAGCCACGGTGTCGCCCTTGGTGTGGCCGCGGCCGAGCTGGATCAGTTGCACCTCCAGCTTGCCCAGCCAGACCGACATGCGGCCGGTGAAGGTCATGGTGGGCCAGGTCATGCCGTCCGGCACCGACTCCACCGCCTGGAACAGCCGCGGGAAGCGGCCAATCTCGCTGGCCTTGTCGGCTTCGCCGCGCTCGACGATCAGGTCGTAGGTGTCGCGGCTGGCAATGATGTGCTGCGGCTGGTAGGCGCTGGCGCCCAGCACGCGCACCGCGTGGTAATGGCTCAGCACCACGTACTTGATGGGCTTGTCGGTCACCTCGCGGATGCGGCGGATCACGTCCTGCGCCATCACCGGCGTGGCCTGGGTGTCGATCACCATCACCGCGTCGTCGCCAATGATGATGCCGGTGTTTGGGTCGCCTTCGGCGGTGTAGGCATAGGCGTTGGCCGACAGCCGCGTGAACGAGACTTTCTTCTCCTCCAGATCGGCTTGCGAGGCAAATGCCTTGGTGGGTTCTTTGCTCATGACGAATCGATTAGGCAATGTGAAAGTGTGTTGATCTTGGTCAATTCGTTTGATAATGTCAAAACAATTCGTTTAGGTATAACTACCAATGTGTGGTGACGATGAGCGTTGAAGACGAGGGCGGCGGCTCGCGCGGCATCCAGAGCATCGAGGTCGGTGGGCGGCTGCTGCGGGCGCTGGTGCACCTGGGCCGGCCGGCGCCGCTGAAGGAACTGGCCGGCGAAGCCGACATGGCGCCGGCCAAGGCGCATCCCTACCTGGTCAGCTTCGGCAAGCTGGGCCTGATCGCCCAGGACCCGGCCACCGGGCAGTACGGCCTGGGGCCGCTGGCGCTGCAGATGGGCTTGATCAGCCTGCAGCAGGTGGACCCGATCCGCCTGGCTTCGGCCGAACTGCCGGCGCTGGCGCGGCAGATCGGCCAGACCGTGGGCATCGCGATCTGGGGCAACCGCGGACCGACCTTCGTGCGGCTGGAGGAGGGGCCGACGGCGGTGCACGTCAACATGCGGCATGGCACGGTGGTGTCGGTGCGCGGCACGGCCTCGGGCCGGCTGTTCGCCGCCTTCGCGCCGCGCGAGCAGGTGCTGCAGGCCTTGCGCGACGAAGCGGCCCATGCGCCGGCCGGCGCGAAGCCGCCGAAGGGCATCGACGCCAGCTTCGAGGCCGAGCTGGCGCAGGTCCGCGCGCAGCGCTTCGCCAGCGTCGACGGCGGTACGGTGCAGGGCATCTCGGCGCTGGCTGCGCCGGTGTTCGATGGCTTTGGCGCGATGGTGCTGGCGCTGACCGCCATTGGCCCGCGCGCCTCGCTGGACCCGTCGCCCGAAGGTGCCGCTGCGCAGCTGTTGCGGGCCAGCGCGGCGGCCTTGTCCCGCCGACTGGGCGCGCGCAGCTGAGGCTATTCTTGTCGCAGCGTCCGGCCATCGCCTGGAGAAACGGAAGCGTCTGGTAAGGTCAACCAGACATGGAACACAGCACCTCTCTGATCACCACGATTGCCGCCGGTTTTGGCGTTGCCCTGGTCCTTGGCTTCATCGCGGAGCGCTTGAAGCTGCCCGCGCTGGTCGGCTACCTGATGGCCGGCATCCTGATCGGCCCGGCCACGCCGGGGTATGTAGCCGACGTGCACATCGCGTCGCAGCTGTCGGAAATTGGCGTGATGCTGTTGATGTTCGGCGTGGGCCTGCATTTTTCGCTGCAGGACCTGCTGGCCGTGAAGCGCGTGGCGGTGCCCGGCGCCATCGTGCAAATGACGTTTGCGACGCTGCTGGGCATGCTGCTGGCCCACTGGTGGGGCTGGACATGGGGGCAGGGCCTGGTGTTTGGCCTGTCGCTGTCCTGCGCCAGCACGGTGGTGCTGCTGAAGGCGCTGGAGGCGCGCAACACGCTCGAGTCCATGAACGGCCGCATCGCGGTCGGCTGGCTGGTGGTGGAAGACCTGGCCACGGTGCTGGTGCTGGTGCTGCTGCCGCCACTGGCGGGGGTGCTGGGCGGCACCGTGCCCGAAGCCGAAGCTGGCCAGCCTCTTTGGTGGGCCATTGGCCAGACCCTGCTGCTGGTCACGGCCTTCATCGTGCTGATGCTGGTGGTGGGCCGGCGCGTGTTGCCCTGGTTGCTGTGGCAGGTTTCGCGCACCGGCTCGCGCGAGCTGTTCACGCTGGCGGTGGTGGCGGTGGCCATCGGCATTGCCTACGGCGCTGCGGTGCTGTTCAAGGTCTCGTTTGCGCTGGGCGCGTTTTTCGCCGGCATGGTGATGCGCGAGTCGGAGTTCAGCCACCGGGCGGCCGAAGAGTCACTGCCGCTGCGCGATGCGTTTTCGGTGCTGTTCTTCGTCTCGGTCGGCATGCTGTTCGAACCGGCCATCCTGGTCGAGCAGCCGGGGCATGTGCTGGCGGTGGTGGCCGTCATCATCCTGGGCAAGGCGCTTGCCGCTGCGGCACTGGTGATCCTGTTCCGCTACCCGCTGAACACCGCGCTGACGGTGGCCGCCAGCCTGGCGCAGATAGGAGAGTTCTCGTTCATCCTGGCGGGACTGGGCGTGGCGCTGGGCCTGTTGCCGGCCGCAGGCATGAGCCTGGTGCTGGCCGGCGCGCTGATCTCCATCGCGCTGAACCCGCTGCTGTTCGCCGCGCTGGAACCGTTTCGCCGCTGGGTGTTGGCGCGCTCGACGCTGGCGCAGCGGCTGGAGCAGCGCGAAGACCCGTACGCCGAACTGCCTACCAGCACCGAGCGCCGCTACCTGGAAGGTCAGGTCGTGATCGTCGGCTACGGCCGCGTGGGCAAGCGCATTGCGCAGGGGCTGGACGCACGCGGCATCCCCTACGTCGTCGCCGAGCAGAACCGCGAGCGCGTGGAAGACCTGCGCAAGCGCGGTGTGGCCGCAGTTTCTGGCAATGCAGCCGATCCTGCCGTGCTGATCCAGGCCCACATTGCCAATGCTGCGATGCTGGTGATCGCCACGCCGGACGCCTTGAACGTGCGCCAGATGGCCGAGGCCGCCCGCGCGCTGAACCCGCAGATCGAGGTGGTGCTGCGCACCCACAGCGAAGACGAGTCCGAACTGCTGCGGCGCGACAAGATCGGCGCGGTTTTCTATGGTGAGGAGGAACTGGCGCGCGGCATGCTGAGCCACGTGCTGGACCGCTTCGACCGCGACACGCCGGCACCGATGACAGCTTGACGACAGGTTGATTCGTCAACGTGCCAGAAACACGTGGCGTTGAACCGGCACCATCCACTTGATTGACCTCGCGGTCAAACTGCCATGAACAAGCTCGCTGCTGCCCTGATCGCCACCGTGTTTGCTGCCGGTGCCTTCGCCACCGAAACGCCCGCCAAGCCGGAGGCATCGGCCGCTGCTGCATCGGCTCCGGCCAAGGCTTCGCACAAGAAGCACTCGAAGAAGAAGGCCGACGCGGCCGCTGCTGCTGCTCCCGCAGCCAGCAAGTGAGCGGACGGCGCCTGGCGCGCCTTCAGCCCACGTCTCTCGCTTGATCGATAGATGAAACAGGCCCCATGTGGGCCTGTTTTTTTCAGGTGCCTGTTTCGGCTGGTTGAAGTGTGCGCCCCGGCGCTTCATGCCTGGCGCGCGACAGTCTCTCTTGGGCGCGCCAAAGCCGGGCTAACCCGATTGGCAGGGTTTGAAAACGCTGCGATTCTCAAATGGTCTGACTATTTGGGACCACATGAACCGCCGCATCGCCTTTTGCCTCGCCCTGCTTGCCGCCTGTGGCGCCGGTCCTGCCTTGGCTGTCGACTACCCCAATCACCCGGTGGAGCTGGTCGTTCCCTACAACCCCGGCGGCGGGACCGACGCACTGGCGCGTGCCTTTGCCGAGGCTGCGCGCAGGCACTTTCCGCAACCCATCGTGGTCTACAACAGGCCCGGTGCGAGCGGCGTGATCGGCTGGCAGGAGGTGCTCAACAGCAAACCGGATGGCTACAAGCTGGCCTTGATGACGGTGGAACTCACCACGCTGCCGCACCTGGGACTGCAGAAGTTCAGCCACGAGGAGTTCACGCCCATCGCCCGCATGAACGCCGACCCGGCCGCCATCACGGTGAAGGCCGATGCGCCGTGGAACACCATCGAGGAGTTCATCGCCGCCGCCAAGAAGCCGGGCACCGAGTTGCAGGTCGGCAACTCGGGCAACGGCTCGATCTGGCACCTGGCGGCCGCGGCGCTGGAAGACCGCATTGGTGCGAAGTTCAGCCACATTCCCTACCAGGGCGCCAACCCGGCGGTGCTGAGCCTGCTGGGCGGCCACATCGACGCCGTGTCGGTCAGCCCGGCGGAGGTGGCGACCTATGTGGCGGCAGGCAAGTTGAGGATGCTTGCGGTCATGGCCGATCAGCGCCAGAAGGGGTTTGAGAAGGTGCCGACCCTGAAGGAGCGTGGCATTGACGTGGCCGTGGGCACCTGGCGTGGCCTGGGGCTGCCGAAGAACACGCCGAAGGAGGTGGTGGAGATCCTGAAGGTGGCGACGCAAAAGACCATGCAGGAACCGGCCATGCGCGAAGCGATGGAGAAGCTGTCCCTTGGCTACGCCTACGGAGACGACGAAACCTTCCGTGCGGTGATGGCGCGTGACAACGAGACCTTCAAGGCCCTCATTCCCAAGCTTGGCTTGAAGAACTGACCTGAAAAGGCGCTGACGAAGCCACGAAAAAAAGAGCCAGCAGACATTCATCTGCTGGCTCTCATGATTTGGCTCCTCGACCTGGGCTCGAACCAGGGACCTACGGATTAACAGTCCGGCGCTCTACCGACTGAGCTATCGAGGAATTGTCCAAGCAAGTGAATTACTTGACTGGCAGTTCGTCAGTCCCGGAAATCCCGAGACCTTGGTATGTCGACCAAGGCATGCGGTGGCACCTTGGCGTCTTGATCTGGCTCCCCGACCTGGGCTCGAACCAGGGACCTACGGATTAACAGTCCGGCGCTCTACCAACTGAGCTATCGGGGAAGTGAAGCCTCAGATTATAGGCAGAAATTAAAGGGTTTCACAAGAAAACGCCGGGCCGCCCCAAGTTTTCTTCTCCCCCTCGGGGGGCCTGACGCGAAGCGGCAGGTCTGGGGCTCACAGAAACGCTTGAAAAGACGCGCGAAAAGTTCTGGGCGCCACCGGATACAGGTAGACATGGCCATATTGGTACGGACTTTCCTGCCAGGCGCGCTGGTCGAACAGGTTGTCCACGCCCACGCGAAGCACGGTGTCATGGCCGGCAATGCGGGTCTGGTAGCGGCTGGCGAGCGACCAGGTGGTCCAGCCAGGAATGGCGACCGAGTTGTCCGGCAGCACGTAGCGTGAGCCTTCATGTGAAGCGGTGAGGACAAGCGACAAGCCGGGCACTTGCGGCGGTGCGTAAATGGCAGTGGCACGCAGCGAGCGCTGGGCCACGTTCTCCGGCACCAGGCCGTTCTGGGCCGCATCGGCCGCGCCTTCGCGCCGGGCGCGCAGTGCCATTGCGCTGCCGCGCAGGGTCAGCGGGCCGCCGTGCCAGTCCACGCTGGCTTCCAGGCCGCGGTGGCGCGCGTCGCCAGCGCTCACCCGGGTGCAACTGCCATCGTCCGAGCAGCTGCCCAGGTCGCTGCTGACCGGGCGGTGGATGTCGAAGGCGGTCAGGCTGGCGTCCAGTTCGCGGTCTTGGAACTTGACGCCCACTTCGGTCTGGCGGCTCTTCAACGCAGGCAGCGGCTGGCCGGCATTGCTGTAGACCGGGCGGTTCGGTGCCACGTCGCTCTCGATGCCCTGGCCCCAGCTGGCGTAGCCCATCAGCGTGGGCGTGAACTGCTGCGTCAGCGCCAGCCATGGCGTCGTGAAGCTCTGGTCGTAACTGACAGGCTCGCTGCCGTCGGTGGCCACGCTGCCGCGCGACAGCCGAGTGTGGCGCAGGCCCAGCCAGAGGCGGGTGGCCTGGCTCAGGTCGAGCACGTCACGCAGGTGCAGTTCGACGCTGCGCTCGTCGCGGTTGGTGTTGGTGTACAGCGCCTCGGGGCTGGCCGGCACCTCGGTCTTGCCGTCCACCGTGCCGGTGCCGGCGAGGTTGTAGGTCTGCGGGCCGAAGCGGGCGGTGAGCTTGCTCCAGGTCAGGCCGGTGGAGAGCTGGTGGGTCAGCGGACCGGTGGCAAGCTTGCCTTCCAGCGTCAGCGCGGCGGTGCGGGTGTCGCGGTGCTCGTTTTCGCTGCGGAAGTCCCACAGCGACACATGGCCGTCGGCGCTGTAGCGGTCGCACGGCGCGCAGTCGTAGGTGACAGGGTCGAACAGGCCAACCGGGAAGGCCGCGCGGTCGTCCGTCTGCAGCCGCTGCAGCATGGCCTGCGCGCTGAGCTGCCACTGCGCGCTCAGCGCCTGGGTCCAGCGCAGGCTGGCGGTCTGGCCGTCGAACACCACTGGCAGCGACCAGGGCTGGTTGTTCAGGTTCAGCCGCGGGTCCACGGTCGAGGCCTTGGGCAAAGTGTCGCCCAGCATGCTGTAGCCCGGCACGCTGGGTTGCGACTGGTGGCTGAACTCGACCTCGGCCTCCAGCTTGCCGCCGCTGCCCAGGCTCAGCATGCCGGCCGCGGCCAGCAGGTGGCGGTGACCTTCGGTGTCGTGCTGCAGCGGGTCCAGCTTCTCGACCGAGGCGTTGATGCGCAGGCCGGCCTGGCCGTCCAGCAGTTGCTGGTCGATGTCGGCGGCTGCCTTCAGGCTGCCGGACTCGGTCCAGCCCAGCAGCACGCTCTTCTGGTCCCCGCGAGGGCGCTTGACGACGAAGTTGACCAGGCCCGCAGGCGAACTGATGCCGGCCTGCGCGCCGCTGGTGCCCTTGAGCACCTCGATGCTTTCCTTGTTGTCCATCAGCGGCGCGGTCTCGGCATTGATGGGCAGACCGTCGCGCCGGTAGTTGTGGCGGTTGTCCAGCTCGTAGCCGCGCACCCGCATCGAGGCCCAGTAGCCGGGCGCGTTGTAGGCGTCGCCAATGCTGGCGTCCAGCTTGGTGATCTCACCCAGCGAGTCGATGCCACTGTCCAGCAGCAGGCCGGTGTTCAACACGCTGGCCTGGAACGGCGAGCGCGCCAATGGCGTGTCGCCAAAGCCGGCGATGGTGGCGGGCAGGGCGCTGCTGCGGCCCGTCACGGTGACGACCTCGGTCGGCGTGGTTTGTGCGTGGGCGCCGGCGGTCAATGCCAGCAGCGCGGCAGCCGCGAGCGGCAGGCGAAGAAAAGAAGAAGAAAGGCGGCGGGCCATCGGTGACTTCCAGTCGATGGCGCAAGGGCAATGCAGTGAATGGCGGCCGAGGACCGGCACGCGCTCTCAACATGGCTTCCCTGCGCGAGGATTACCTCAATCAGGTTCAAAGGGACTGTCTCAGTCGGCCCCGTCCGGTGGACGGGCCAACACCCCTAGCGGATGCGCTGCAGTCGTGAGAGAGACGGCAGCGCGGGCGGATTATCGCCCTTAACCAGCGCGCAACACGGTGGCGGACCGGCCGGCGCAAAAAGCCCACAAAAAAGCCCGCACGCGGCGGGCTGTTCGGGTGAGCGCGGCGCTCAGCGCTTGAGCTCGCCCAGCTTGCCGGTCTTGTCCTTCCACTCGTCGGCATCCGGCAGCGCGGGCTTGCGCTTGGTGATGCTGGGCCAGAGCTTGGCGAGTTCGGCGTTCAGCGCGATGTATTGCTGCTGGTCGCCGGGCACGTCTTCCTCGGGCAGGATGGCGTTCACAGGGCACTCGGGGATGCAGACCGCGCAGTCAATGCACTCGTCCGGATCGATGGTGAGGAAGTTCGGGCCTTCGCGGAAGCAGTCGACGGGGCAGACGTCGACGCAGTCGGTGTACTTGCAGCGGATGCAGGCTTCGGTGACGACGTGGGTCATGGGGCGGAATCGTTTGTATGAGAAAAGGGGGCGCCCCGTCTGCAGGAACGCACGCGTGGCTTGCTGCGCGGCGGCTGGCGACCGAAGTCGACCGCGCCGGCAGCGGCTGGCGAAAAGCGAATTTTACGGTGGGAAGGCGGCGCTTGCTGGATGGCCTTCAACTGCTGTCGCAGTCGGCGCAGCCAACAGGCGACAGACCGGTGCCGCGCCGACGCCCACGGTGACCACAGCCGGCCGGCCGGCATGCATCACGCAGGCGGCTGGCAAGGTGCTCACGCAATGGTCGGACATCAGCTGGTCCGGCCAGCCTGCGCGAGAGACCACGTTGACCGGCGTGTCGCCTGCCCAGCCGGCGTCCTGCAGCCGGCGGGAGAGGTCGGCCAGCTGGCGGCCGGCCATGTAGAAGACTTCGGTGTCGGCGCGCTGGCTGGCACGCAACTCCAACTCTGCCGTCATCGCGGTGCTCAGCGCCAGGCTGCGGCCCTGGCCGCGGCGGGTCAGCGGACGCTGCGTGGCGGCAGCCGCTGCCAACGCCGCGGTCACGCCGGGAATGACTTCGCTGGCAATGCCGGCCTCGGCCAGCGCCTGCAGTTCTTCTTCCAGACGCCCAAAGATGGACGGATCGCCACCCTTGAGCCGGGCGACGACGGCGCCGCTCGCGGCGTGCTGCACCAGCAAGGCGTTGATGCGCGCCTGGGCGGTGGCGGCGGTGAAGCCGCGCTTGCCCACGTCCAGCCACAGGGCTTGTGGCGCGAAGTCGCGCAGCGACGGGTCGGTCAAGGCGTCGAACAGCACGACCTGCGCCTGGCCCAGCGCCCGGGCACCGCGCAGCGTGATCAGGTCAGCCGAACCAGGGCCGGCACCGATGAAGATGACGCGGCCTGGTGTTGCGGGGTTGGCAGGCAGGGACATGCGCGGGTTCAGGCTTCGGCCGTCTCGGCTTCAGGTCGAACGTGCAGGCCGCATTCCTTGGCCTTCTCGTCTTCCCACCACCAGCGGCCAGCGCGGAATTCCTCGCCTACGGCGATGGCGCGGGTGCAGGGCGCGCAGCCGATGCTGGGCATGAACTGGTCGTGCAGCGCGTTGTACGGCACGTTGTTCTGCTCGATGTAGTGCCAGATGTCGGCCCAGGTCCAGTCGACCAGCGGGTTGTACTTGGTGCGGCCGTTGGCCTCGACTTCGCTGGCGGGCATCTCGCCACGGTTTTGCGACTGCTCGCGGCGCAGGCCGGTGACCCAGGCGCTGCGGCCTTCCAGCATGCGGCCCAGCGGCTCCAGCTTGCGAACAAAGCAGCAGCCCTTGCGCAGCTCCAGGCTTTCGTACATGGCCTTTTCGCCGTTCTTGCGCACGAACTGCACCACCGCTTCGTTGCGCGGCTCGTAGACCTCGACCGGCAGCTGATAGCGCTGCTCGATCTGCGGAATCAGCGCCAGCGTCTGGGCGTGCAGCGCGCCGGTCTGCAGCGTGCCGATGGCAATGGGCAGCTTGTGGCGGGCGATCAGGTCGGTCAGCACCATGTCTTCGGCGCCCAGGCTGTTGGCCAGCACGACGCTGCCGGGGTGCTGCTCGGCGGCTTCGCGCAGCCAGGCGACCGTGGCCGCCACGCGCGCTTCGAAGCCGGCCGTGTGGCGTGCATACAGCGCAATCGCGCTGGACGCGGCGCTGGCCCAGGGCAGGGCGGAGGTTTCTCCGGCGTCGGGCGCGGGCAGGACGGAGATGTTGTCGGCGCTCATGCAGCAAGCCTTGCAAACAGCGGGCGGGTCTGCGAGACATCACCCTGGTAGTTCTCGGTGACCAGCGTCAGCGCGCGGCGGGCGCTTTCTTCGCGCTGGTCGGCGCGCAGCTGCACGGCGTCCACGCCGGTGCGCTGCAGCAGCGACAGCATGTCGACCAGCACCTCGCCGGTGGCGCGCACTTCGCCCTGGTAGCCCAGGCGGGCGCGCAGCGTGCGAGCCTGGCTGTAGGCGCGGCCGTCGGTCCACTTGGGGAACTGCAGCGCGAGCAGCGCGATGCGCGGCAGGTCGGCGGCCAGCTCTTCCACGTCGAAGGTGTTGGGCAGCGTCACGGCGACTGGCAGCTCGGCCGGCCAGCTGGCGCGCACGGCTTGCCACTGGGCCAGCGTCAGCAGGCGCTGGGGCGCGGCGGCCGGCGCGGTTTCGGCGGCGTCAACTGCCTGCCAGCCGGTGTCTTGGAGGGAAACGAACTTCATGGTGGATGTCCTGTGACCGGCTCAGGCCGCTTCGGTGGCCAGCTCTTGGTCTTGCTGGGGCTTGGCGGTGGCGTGGCGCACGGCATCGGCCGCGGCACGCAGCGGCGGCACGCCAATGCGGCGCACGGTGTCGATGAAGCGTTCGCCGGCTTCGCGCTGGGCGCGGTAGGTGTCGATCAGCGCCTCGATCACGTCCGGCACTTCCTCGGCCGCGAAAGACGGGCCGATGACCTTGCCAGGCACCGAGGCGCCGCTCAGCGTGGAGCCGTCCGAGCCGCCGACCGAGATCTGGTACCACTCGTCGCCGTCCTTGTCGATGCCGAGGATGCCGATGTGGCCGGTGTGGTGGTGGCCGCAGGAGTTCATGCAGCCGCTGATGTGCAGGTCGATGTCGCCCAGGTCGTACAGCGCGTCCAGGTCGTCGAAACGCTCGGTGATGCTGGCGGCGACCGGGATGGAGCGGGCATTGGCCAGCGCGCAGAAGTCGCCGCCGGGGCAGGCGATCATGTCGGTCAACAGGCCGATGTTGGGCGTGGCGAAGCTGGCGTCGCGGGCGGCATGCCACACGGCGAACAGATCTGCCTCGCGCACCCAGGGCAGCACGAGATTCTGGTCATGGCTGACTCGCAGCTCGCTTAAGGAGTAGCGGTCGGCCATCGTGGCGGCCAGTTCCATCTGCTCGGCGGTCACGTCGCCAGGCGCCTGGCCCGGGCGCTTCAGCGACAGGGTGACGGCACGGTAGCCGGAGATGCGGTGGCCGTGCACGTTGCGCTCCAGCCAGCGCAGGAACGCGGTCGGTGCCGGGCCGGTGCGATGCGGGTCGAAGCCGCCCACGGCAGGGTGAACGCCCACCGGGTCCTGGAAGCTCGCGGCGACGCGGGCCAGTTCGGATTCGGGAATGGTGTGTTCGCGGCCAGCCGGGTCGGAGGTCATCAGCTTGTCGAACTCGGCGTTGACCGCGTCGAAATACTTCTGGCCTTCGGCCTTCACCAGGATCTTGATGCGGGCCTTGTAGGCGTTGTCGCGGCGGCCGAAGCGGTTGTAGATCCGCACGATGGCTTCGAGGTAGACGAGGATCTGCTGCCAGGGCAGGAACTCCCGGATCACGCTGCCGATCACCGGCGTGCGGCCCATGCCGCCGCCGACCAGCACCTTGAAGCCGACTTCACCGGCCTCGTTCTTCAGCAACTGGAGACCCACGTCATGCCAGGCGATGGCGGCGCGGTCCTCGGTCGCACCGGACACGGCAATCTTGAACTTGCGCGGCAGGTGGGCGAACTCGGGATGCAGCGTGCTCCATTGGCGCAGGATTTCGCAGTACGGGCGCGGGTCGACCACTTCGTCGGGCGCAATGCCGGCGAACACGTCGCTGGTGATGTTGCGGATGCAGTTGCCCGAGGTCTGGATGCCGTGCATGTCGACTTCGGCCAGCTTGTCCATCACATCGGCTGCCTGCGGCAGCGGAATCCAGTTGTACTGGAGGTTCTGGCGCGTGGTGAAGTGGCCGAAGCCGCGGTCGTGCTCGCGGGCGATGCCGGCCAGTTGGCGCAGCTGGCGGCTGTTCAGCTCGCCATAGGGCACGGCCACGCGCAGCATCGGCGCGTGGCGCTGCACGTACCAGCCGTTCTGCAGCCGCAGTGGCTTGAATTCCTCGCTGCCCAACTCACCGGCCAGGTTGCGTGTCAGCTGATCACGGAACTGGGCGGCGCGTTGGCGGACGAACTGGCGGTCGAAGTCGGTGTAGTTGTACATGGCGATGGCTGGGGGCAGGGAACACCCGATGCCATGCACTGTAGGAAGCCTTCTTATTCTTGAAAAGAACATAAAAGTTGATTGTTTATTTCAAATGAATATGAAGAAATCTTCCAAGCTCATGCGCCACCTAGAATCCGTTGCCACTGGAAGTCTCTGGAGACCTGCTCGTCCATGAATTCGCGTTGTTCCCGTCGCCGTTGCCTGGGTTGGGCTGCTGGCGGTTTGACCGGCCTGCTGGTCGGTTGCCAATCGACCCCGCCTGCGCCGCCTCCGGTGCACGTCGAGTTGCCACCGCCACCGCTGATCCCCAGCGCAGTGCCGAAGCCACCCCGCATTGGCCTGGCGCTGGGCGGCGGCGCGGCGCGGGGGTTTGCCCACATTGGCGTGATCCAGGTGCTGGAAGAGCAGGGCATCAAGCCGGATCTGGTGGTCGGCACTTCGGCCGGCAGCCTGGTCGCGGCGCTGTATGCGTCCGGCAAGTCAGGTGCGGAACTGGCCGCGCTGGCGCAAGGCATGGACGAATCGGCGCTGACGGACTGGGCATTCCCCGGCCGCGGCCTGATTCGCGGTGACGCGCTGGCGCGCTACGTGCGCGCGCAGACTCGCAACCTGAACATCGAGCAGATGAAGGTGCCACTGGGCATCGTGGCCACCGACCTGGACGACGGCGCGGCCGTGCTGTTCCAGCGCGGCGACACCGGGGCGGCAGTTCGCGCCTCCAGCGCTGTGCCGGCGGTGTTCCAGCCGGTCAAGATCGGCACGCGTGAATATGTGGACGGTGGCCTGGTGTCCCCGGTGCCGGTGCGCTTTGCGCGCCAGATGGGGGCCGACCTGGTGATCGCGGTCGACATTTCGTCTCCGCCCGACGGTGCCGCGACCGGCGACGCCTTTCACCTGCTGCTGCAGACCTTCGCCATCATGGGCCGCAGCATCAACCGCTTCGAACTGAAGGACGCCGACATCGTGCTGCGCCCCGGTCTGGTCGGCGTCTCCAGCGCCGATTTCGCGTCCCGCGCCAAGGCCGTGCAGTCCGGCCGCGAAGCGGCGCTGGCGCAGGTGGCGGCGCTGAAGGCGCGCATCACGGCCTTGACGCGCTGACCAGGCCAGAAACAGCAAACCCGGCGCTGCGCAGGGTTCTGCCAAAAGAAAACCCGACCGGGTCAGCGTGACCAGAGTCGGGTTTGAAGGTGCCTAACTGGAGAAGAAGGCACCGAGGAGACAACCTTCCATGGAGCGAGCACCAGCAGGTGGCTGTCTGCGGTGCCCCTCCAGATGGAGCAGCGGACGGCGGGGAAGTTCCCGGCCGTCCGCGTTACAGGGTGAATCTGCTCCCCCTGTGTCTCAAAGCTCAGGCTGCAGTGGCGGCGCGGCGCGGCTTCGGGGCCGACTGGGCAGCCTTGACTGCCGTGTTGGTCATCGCCTGGAAGTTGGCTTCGGCGACATCGGCGGCTTGCTTGGCAGCCTTGTGCACGCTTTCGTAGGCGTTGTTGGCAGCGGCCATGGCCGACTTGACCAGCGCCACGGCGTTTTCCGAACCGGCCGGGGCGTTCTTGACCGCCGTGTCGACCGTGGCCATGAACTTGCCTTGCGCGTCGGACAGTTGGGCTTCGGCGGCGCGGGTCAGCTCGGCATTGGTCGCCGCAGCGATGTCATACAGGTGGCGGCCATAGGCAGCTGCCTTTTCGGCGGCCGGCTGCATCAGGCTGGCTTGCAGCGACAGCAGTTCCTGCGCGTCCTTGACCGACATGGCGGCCTTGGCGGTTTCGGCGACTTCGCTCATCGAAGCCTTGGCCACCTGCAGGTTCAGTTCGACCAGTTTTTCCACGCCTTCGAAGGCCTTGGCGGTCAGTTCGAAGAGGGTTTCCACATTGGCCTTTTGGTTGGCAACCAGTTGTTCAGCAGTCAGCATCAGAGTCTCCATTCAGTGAAGAAAAACAGCGGCGGGTGGATCTTTCGATCCGTGAGGACAGCGCGGACTGTTTTGTGCGCTGCAACATGACTCGAAGTATAGAGGTGCGCGCGGGGATTGCAAGCGTCTTTTGTTGCGCTGCAGCAATTCATGTGAAGATCGCGATGCCGCATGCGGAACTTACCTTCCTTATGGGCCCCAAGCAGCCGAACCGGAAGGGCCACACAATCAAGACTTGATGCAGGCTTTCACGTCCGACCATTTCGTGCTGCCACTGCCGCCGGGGCATCGTTTCCCGATGAGTAAATATGCGCTGCTGCGCGATGCGGTGGCCGAGACCCTGCCGCAGATCCGGCTGCGCGAGGCGCCGCCAGCCACCGAGGGCGAACTGGCGCTGGCGCACGAGCCTGGCTACATCGACGCCGTGCTGCAAGGCTGGCTGAGCCCGGCGCAGCAGCGAGAGATCGGCTTTCCTTGGTCGCAGCGCATGGCCGAGCGCGCCTGCCGCTCGGTCGGCGCCAGCATTGCGGCGGCGCGGGTGGCGCTGAGCGAAGGCGTGGCGGCCAACCTGGCGGGTGGCACGCACCACGCCAGCGCTGCCAAGGGCTCGGGCTATTGCGTGTTCAATGATGTGGCCGTGGCGGCGCGCTTGATGCAGGCCGAATGGCACCGCCATCATCGCAGCCTGCTGCGCGTGCTGGTGATCGACCTGGACGTGCACCAGGGCAACGGCACCGCCGAGATCTTTGCCGACGACCCGACCGTCTTCACCTTCTCGATGCACGGCGCGCGCAACTTTCCGTTCCGCAAGGTGCCCAGCGACCTGGACGTGGACCTGCTGGACGGCTGCGACGACACGGCTTACCTGGCCGCGCTGGCGCGAGGCCTGGACACCGTGTGGCAACGCCTGCAGCACACGCCACCGGGCCTTGTCTTCTACCTGGCCGGCGCCGACCCGCACGAGGGCGACAGGCTGGGCCGGCTCAAGGTCAGCGCGGCTGGCCTGGCGCAGCGCGACCGGTTGGTGCTGGACGCGCTGCGCGAGCGCGGGCTGCCGGTGGCGCTGTCGATGGCCGGCGGTTATGGGCATGACATTGCCGTCACCGTTGCACTGCAGCGGCACACGTTGGCACTGGCCAGCGAGAGCTGGAAGGCGTGGCAGGCCTCGTCCGGCAGGCGACAGCCGCTGGCAGCTGCCGATGGAACAATCGCCTGATGAGCGAAGACACCCGCCCCATGGCCTTGCCCCGCGAAGCCTATCCGCTGTTCCGCAGCATCGGCACCCGCTGGATGGACAACGACGTCTACGGCCACGTCAACAACGTCGTCTATTACAGCTTCTTCGACACCGCCGTGAATGGCTACCTGATCGAAGCCGGCGCGCTGGACATCCATGCCGGCGAGACCATCGGCCTGGTGATCGAGACCCGCTGCAACTACTTCGCGCCGCTGGCCTTTCCGCAAGCCGTCGAGGCCGGGCTGCGCGTGGCGCATGTCGGCCGCTCCAGCGTGCGCTATGAAGTCGGCCTGTTTGGCGCGGGCGACGAGATGAGCGCCGCGGCCGGCCATTTCGTTCACGTCTACGTCGACCGGGCCAATCGTCGCCCGGTGCCTTTGCCGGCTGCCTTGCTGCAGGCCTTGCTGCCGCTGCGGGCTGACTGAGCCCTCTCTCAACCCACCTTCACCGATGCCATCAAGCCTTGTCCGTCCTCGCGTGCTGGTCGCGCGGCCCATCTTCCCGGAAGTCATTGCACGGCTGCGCGAGCACCTGGACGTGATCACGCACGACAGCGAGCAAGCGCTGAGCGCCACCGAACTGCAAGCCAGGCTGCAAGGCTGCGACGGCGTGTTCGTCGCAGCCAGCGAGCCGATCAATGCCGAGCTGCTGGCGGCCTGTCCGCAGCTGAAAGCGGTCTGCAGCATGGCGGTGGGCTACAACAACATCGACGTGCCGGCCTGCACTGCGCGGGGCGTGCTGGTCAGCAACGCGCCCGATGTGCTGACCGAGACGACGGCCGACTTCGGCTTCGCGTTGATGATGGCCACCGCGCGGCGCATCGCCGAGTCCGAGCGTTTCCTGCGCCGCGGCGAATGGACGCACTGGAGCTTCGACCTGATGGCCGGTGCCGACGTGCATGCCGCAACGCTGGGCGTGCTGGGCATGGGCCGCATCGGCCAGGCGATTGCCAGGCGCGGCGCGCTGGGTTTTGGCATGCCGGTGATCTATCACAACCGCAGCCGGCTGCCGGAGGCTGACGAGCAGGCCGTCAAGGCGCGCTGGGTCGACAAGGCCACGCTGCTGCGCGAGGCCGACCACCTGGTCATCGTCGTGCCCTACAGCCCCGCCTCGCACCACATGATTGGCGAGGCCGAGCTGGCGCTGATGAAGCCGGGCGCGACGCTGACCAACATTGCCCGCGGCGGCGTGGTGGACGACGCGGCGCTGGCGCGTGCACTGGCCGAACGGCGCATTGCCGCGGCCGGGCTGGACGTGTTCGAGGGCGAGCCCAAAGTGCTGCCCGCGCTGCTGGACCTGCCCAACGTGGTGCTCACGCCGCACATCGCCAGCGCCAGCATCCCCACCCGCATGGCCATGTGCAATCTGGCGGCCGACAACCTGATTGCCGCGCTGACCGGCGGCAAGCCGCCGACCGCCCTGAACCCCGAGGTACTGGCCAGGACTTGAGGCCTGCGCGGGGCTGGCCGCCTTGGCGAGCGCGACAATGGCAGCAATGACCGTGTTGCCTGCTGCTGCTTCTTCAAGCGTTTCCGTTTCCAGCCTTTCCATCACCAGCGTCGAGGCGGCCTTGCTGGCCCTGCTGGTGCTGAACCTGATCGCCGTGCTGGCCCTCTGGCTGCGACGCGGCGATGGCAGCGCCGCTGCGGTCGAGCGGCTGGAGCGCGAACTGCGCGGCGAGGTGCAGGGCAGCGCCCGCGCCACCCGCACCGAGCTGGCCCAAGGCCTGTCGCACCTGCAGCAAGGCCTGATGACCCAGGCCGGCGACGCGGCCCGCACGCTGGCCCAGGCCCGCGAGGCGCAGGAACTGGCGCTGCGCCGGCTGGCCGAGGCGCTGACGCGCCAGCTGCAAAGCCTGTCCGATGCCAACGAACGCAAGCAGGCCGAGTTGCGTGTGGCCGTCGAGCAGCGCCTGTCCCAGCTGCAGCAGGGCAACGAGCAGAAGCTCGAACAGATGCGCGCCACCGTCGACGAAAAGCTGCACGCCACGCTGGAGCAGCGCCTGGGCGAAAGCTTTCGCCAGGTGGCCGAGCGGCTGGAGCTGGTGCACAAGGGCCTGGGCGAGATGCAGGGGCTGGCCCGCGACGTGGGCTCGCTGCAGCGCGTGCTGAACAACGTGAAGACCCGCGGTGTGTTCGGCGAGCTGCAGCTGGCGGCACTGCTGGAGCAGGTGTTGACGCCGGACCAGTACGCCGCCAATGTAGAAACCGTGCCTGGCAGCGGCGCACGGGTCGAGTTCGCGATCCGCCTGCCCGGCCGGCGCGACGACGGCCAGGCACTGTGGCTGCCGATCGACGCGAAATTCCCCCGTGAAGACTACGAGCGCCTGCTGCTGGCCCAGGAGCAGGCCGACCCGTTGGCAGCCGAAGCCGCAGCGCGCGCGCTGGAGGCCAGGCTGCGGCAGGAGGCGCGCAGCATCCGCGAGAAATACGTGGCAGCCCCGCACACCACCGACTTTGCCTTGCTGTTCCTGCCGACCGAGGGGTTGTACGCCGAAGCGCTGCGCCGACCGGGCCTGGTGGAAGGCTTGCTGCGGGACCATCGCATCACGCTGGTCGGCCCGACCACGCTGCTGGCCACGCTGAGCAGCCTGCAGATGGGCTTTCGCACGCTGGCGCTGGAAAAGCGCAGTGCCGAAGTCTGGGAGGTGCTGGGTGCCGTGAAGACCGAGTTCGGCAAGTTTGGCGAGGTGCTGGCCAAGACCAAGAAGAAGCTGGAGGAAGCCAGTTCCAGCATTGACGCGGCCGAGGTGCGCACCCGCGTGATGGCGCGCAAGCTCAAGGGCGTGGAGCAGATGGGCGAGCCGCAGGCGGCCAAGCTGCTGGGCGCGGTGGCTGCACCACTGGATGAACTGCGGGAGACCGGCGAATGACGGCCGCGGCTTCTGCCCAGGACGCGCTGCAGGACAAGCTGGCGATGCGCCGGGCGCTGCCCGCGGTGATCGGCGCACTGGTCGGTGTGCATGCGTCCATGGCCGCGACCCGCGTGACCGCCAGCCTGTTGCTGCTGCACCTGGGCTACCCGGAATGGATGGTGGGCACGCTGCTGTCGCTGTTCGCGCTGGCGCCACTGCCGCTGTCGCTGTGGGCCGGCCGGCAGGCAGACCGCCACGGCATGCACCGCACGCTGGGCGTTGGCGTGACCATGGGCGCGGGTGGCGCGCTGCTGGCGGCCATTTCCCAGCACCCGGTGGCGCTGGCACTGGCGGCTTTGACGACGGGTGGCGCGGTCGCGGTGGCTGCCGTCGGCATCCAGCGCGAGGCCGGCCGCCTGGCGCACAACGCGCAGGACCTGAAGCGGGTGTTCAGCTGGGTGTCGCTGGGGCCGGCGCTGTCCAACGCGCTGGCGCCGGTGGTCGTCGGCTTGCTGATCGACCATGTGGGCTACCGCAGCGGCTTTGTGTTTGCCGCCGTGCTGCCGTTGCTGTCCTGGGCATTTGCCGGCTGGGTGCCGCGCCAGCCTGCGCCGCCAGCGGGGCCTGCGGCCAAGCAGGCGCCTGCATGGCACCTGCTGAAAAGCCCGCAGCTGCGCGCCTTGCTGCTGGTCAACCTGGCGCTGTCTTCCTGCTGGGACGCGCACAGCTTCGCGATTCCGGTGCTGGGCCATGTGCGGGCAATGAGCGCGTCCAGCATCGGCCTGGTGCTGGGCTCGTTTGCCGCCGCGGCCACGCTGGTTCGCCTCCTGATCTCGCGCTGGGCCGACAAGCTGGACGAGCGGCTGGCGCTGCGTTCGGCCATGGGACTGGCCACGGCAGTGTCGTTCCTCTACGCCTGGCTTCCAGGCACCGGCGGCATGCTGGTCGGCTCGGCGGTGCTGGGCCTGGCGCTGGGTTCGGTTCAGCCGATGGTGCTGGCCATGCTGCACCAGGTGACGCCCCCGGACCGCCATGGCCAGGCGCTGGGGCTGCGCATGCTGGTGACCAACGGCGCCACCGTCTTCATGCCCACGGTGTTCGGCCTGCTGGCCGCCGCCACGCTGCCGGCTGCGCCGATGTGGCTGATGGGCAGCATCGTGCTGCTGGCGCAGTGGCCGGCCCGGCGCGTGGTGCCGTGAACCGGCGCTTCGTCAGAACCGGATGTTGGGCCCGGTGGCAGGGGCCGGGGCTGGCGGCGGCGCAGTGTCCGGCGAGCTGACCGGGGCGGGCGCGGCGGCAGCCGGCGGCGTGGTCAGCGGCGTGGAGGCCGGGCGCTGGTAGTTGGCCGGCAGCTGCGACTCCTGCGGGTAACCGGCAGCGTCCAGATAGCCGTTCCATTCGGCGGTGGACAGGCTGCGCACCTGCTGCGTGCCGATGGTCAGCAAAGGCAGCGCCCGGCTGCCGCTCATGCGCTGCAGCGCCTCGATGTCGGCCGGGGTTTCAACCCGCTTTTCGCTGAACGGAATGCCACGCTGGACCAGCAGGCCACGGCCCGCGTCGCAGGGCTGGCAGCCGCGCGCGGCATACAGCACCACCGGATAACGCGAAGCCGGGCCACGCAAGCCCACTGGCAGGCTGGCTGTGGGCACTGCGCCGGCGCCAGGCGTGGCAATGGCCTGCACCTTGGCCTTGGGGTCGGCGGGCGGCTGGTCGGTGTAGGTCACCTTGCCGTCCGGGCCGACGACCTTGTACTGCGCCTGGGCCAGTGGCGCCAGGCAGAGCAGGGTGGCCAGCGGCAACAGATGGCGAAGCGAAACCTTGAGCATCATGACTGCGGATTCCAAATCTAATGGCGCCAACCTCGTGGCTGCGCCCAACGACAAGGTCTGAGGGTAGCAAAAAGGCCGGTCCGACGTGCCGCGCGGAACCAACACTGGCGGTGACGCCGTGGGCGCAGCAGGCACTTCGGCACGGTCCCCCCGCAGGCATGGGGGACCGCGGCCTGCAAGCTCAGTTGGCCATGCCCTGGTGACGCAGCAAGGCGTCAATCGACGGCTCGCGGCCGCGAAAAGCCTTGAAGCTGTCCAGCGCGGGGCGGCTGCCGCCCATTTCCAGGATCTCGCGGCGGTAGCGGCGACCGGTGTCTGCGTTCAGCACACCTTGCTCCTCGAAGGCGCTCCAGGCGTCGGCCGACAGCACTTCGGCCCACTTGTAGCTGTAGTAGCCGGCCGAGTAACCACCTGCAAAGATGTGCGAGAAAGTGTTCGGTGTGCGGCTGAACTCGGGCGCCTGCATGACCGCGACCTCGGCGCGCACTTCCTGCACGATGGGCAGCACGCGCTGCGCGGCGTCGGCCTCGGTGTGCAGTCGCATGTCGTACAGGCCGAACTCGACCTGGCGCAGCGTCTGCAGCCCGCTCTGGAAGTTCTTCGCGGCCAGCATCTTGTCGTACAGCGCGCGTGGCAGCGGCTCGCCGCTGTCCACATGGGCGCTGAGGTGCTTGATGACTTCCCACTCCCAGCAGAAGTTCTCCATGAACTGGCTGGGCAGCTCGACCGCGTCCCACTCCACGCCGCCAATGCCGGACACGCCCAGGTCCTCGACGCGGGTCAGCAAATGGTGCAGGCCGTGGCCGAACTCGTGGAACAGCGTGATGACATCGTCGTGGTTCAGCAGCGCCGGCTTGTCGCCCACCGGGGCGGCGAAGTTGCAGACCAGGAAGGCCACCGGCGTCTGCAGGCTGCCGGTGTCGGCACGCTTCCAGCGGTCGCGGGCATTGTCCATCCAGGCGCCGGGGCGCTTGCCGGGGCGGGCGTGCGGGTCCAGGTAGAACTCGCCGACCAGCTCCGAGCCTCTTTCAATGCGGTAGAACCTGACGCTCTCGTGCCACACCGGCGCGTCCGCCGGGCGGATGGCCACTTCGAACAGCGTCTCGATGATGCCGAACAGGCCTTGCAGCACCTTGGGCAGCGGCAGGTAGGCCTTGACCTCCTGGTCGCTGAAGGCATAGCGGGCCTCCTTCAGCTTCTCGCTGGCGTAGGCCACGTCCCAGGCCTGCAGGTCGGCCAGGCCCAGCTCGGCCTTGGCAAAGGCGCGCAGGTCGCTCAAGTCCTGCTCGGCGCTGGGGCGGGCGCGCTGCGCCAGGTCGCGCAGGAAGCTCATGACTTCGGCCGGGCTGCGGGCCATCTTGCTGGCCAGCGAGACCTCGGCGTAGTTGGCGTAGCCCAGCAGTGCGGCCTCTTCGGCGCGCAGCGTCAGCAGTTCGCTCATCACCGCGCTGTTGTCGCGGTCGGCCGGGCCGAACTCGCTGGCACGGGTTGCGTAAGCGCGGTAGAGGGTCTCGCGCAGCGCGCGGTTGCTGCCGTACTGCATCACCGGAAAATAGCTCGGGAAGTGCAGCGTGATCTTGTGGCCGTCCTTGCCTTCGGCCTCGGCGGCGCTGCGTGCAGCGGCCACCGCGTCTTCAGGCACGCCGGCCAGCTCTTCTGCGCTGGCGTAGTAGGCGAAGGCGTCGGTCGCGTCGAGCACGTGGTTGGAGAAGGCCTGCGACAGCTCGGCCATGCGGTCCTGGATGGCGGCAAAGCGTGTCTTGGCATCGCCCTGCAGGTCAGCGCCGCCGAGCTTGAAGTCGCGCAGCCAGTGGTTCAGCGCCTGGCGCCGTGCGGGGTTCAGCTGCTCAGCGGCGGGGCTGCTGGCCACGGCCTTGTATTTGGCGTAGAGCCGCTCGTCGCTGCCTTGGCGGGTGAAGAACTCGGTGACCTTGGGCAGGTTTTCGGCATGTGCGGCGCGCAGCTCGGGCGAGTCGGCCACCTGGTTCAGGTGGCCGACGGCACCCCAGGCCCGGCCCAGCCGCTCGGTCGCCACGCCCAGCGTGGCGGACAGCGCGTCGTAGTCGGCCGGCACGTCTGCGCTGACGGCGCGTTCCAGTGCGGTGCTGGCATCGGCCAGCAACTGGTCCATCGCCGGCGTCACGTGTTCAGGCCGGATGGCCTGGAAATCGGTCAGCGTGTCGAACTGCAGCAGCGGATTGGTCATCTTGTGGTTCCCTGGGAATGAATTGGCCGTGCGAACAGGTGGCTTCAGGCGTCGGCCTGCGTGGCTGCGCGCTCGGCGGCTTCCACGGTGTTGACCAGCAGCATCGTGATGGTCATCGGGCCAACGCCGCCGGGCACCGGGGTCAGGTGCGAGGCTACCTCGCTGACCGAGGCGAAGTCCACGTCGCCGCAAAGCTTGCCCTCATCATTGCGGTTGATGCCCACGTCGATGACGACTGCGCCGGGTTTGACCATGTCACCGGTCAGGGTGTTGCGCCGGCCGACCGCGGCCACCACCACATCGGCCTGGCGCGTGTGATAGGCCAGGTCGGGGGTGCCGCTGTGGCAGACGGTGACGGTCGCATTGGCCTGCAGCAGCAGCAGCGCCATTGGCTTGCCGACGGTGTTGCTGCGGCCGATCACGACCGCATGCTTGCCCTTCAGCGACACCCCGGTGGACTCGATCAGCTTCATGCAGCCGTAGGGCGTGCAGGGCCGGAAACCCGGCAGGCCGGCCATCAGCTCACCGGCCGACAGCACCGAATAGCCGTCCACGTCCTTGTGGGTGGCAATCGCCTCGATGACCTTGCCTGAATCGATGTGCTTGGGCAGCGGCATCTGCACCAGGATGCCGTGGATCGCCGGGTCGGCATTCAGCGCGGCAATGCGGGCCAGCAGGGCGGCCTCGCTGAGCGTGGCTTCGTACTTGTCGAAGACGGACAGCAGCCCGCTGTCCTCGCAGGCCTTGACCTTGTTGCGCACATAGACGGCCGAGGCTGGGTCTTCGCCGACCAGGATCACCGCCAGGCCGGGCTGGTGGCCGCGGGCGGTGAGGGCGGCGGCGCGGGTGGTGACTTCGGCGCGGAGTTGCTTGGACAGGGCGTTGCCGTCGATCACTTTGGCGGTCATGCGGGCTGCTTTCGAGGGAGAGGAGGCGGAAAGGATTGGGGGAAGCGATGCGCTTCAGAAGGCACAACGGGGCCCGAAGGCCCCGTTATCTGCAGGCGCCAGGCGCCAAACTCAAGTTCACCCCTTGTGGGATGCACCGAGGGCGATCTTCAGCAGATCGGCCACGGTGTTGGCGTTGAGCTTTTCCATGATGTTGGCGCGGTGCGCCTCCACCGTCTTGATGCTGATGCCCAGGTCGTCGGCAATCTGCTTGTTCAGGCGGCCGGCGACGATGCGCTCCAGCACCTGGGCTTCGCGGGTGGTCAGGCGAGACAGCAAGGCATCGCGGCTGGCCTGTTCCTGGTGTTGCGAGAAGGCCGAGCGGGCCTGGTCCAGCATGCGCTCGACCAGCGAAACCAGCTCTTCTTCCTTGAAGGGCTTCTCGATGAAGTCCATCGCGCCCTTCTTCATCGTGGTCACGGCCATCGGCACGTCGCCATGGCCGGTGATGAACACAACAGGCAGCGGGCTCTTGCGCTCCAGCAGCCGGTCCTGCAGTTCCAGGCCGCTCATGCCGTCCATGCGGATGTCGGCGATCAGGCAGGCGACTTCGCGCGGGTCGAAGCGGGACAGGAAGGATTCGGCGGAATCGAAGCACTTGACCCGATAGTCCTTGCCCTCCAGAAGCCACTGCAACGAGTCGCGCACGGCCTCATCGTCGTCGACCACGTAGACGGTACCTTTTTTGGGGATCAGGCTCATGAAGCTGTGGCGTTCGGGTTGGCTGCGGCTGCCACATCAGGTACCTCTGGCACCGGCTGGGCATCCACGCGCTGGGTCAGGTCAACAGGCAGGGTGAAGGCGAACCGGCACCCTGTCACGGTTGTGCCATTGTAGAGGTTCTGCGCCCGCATCCGGCCGCGGTGGGACTCGATGATGGACCGACACAGGGATAGCCCTATGCCCATGCCTTCGGCCTTGGTCGAGAAAAAGGCTTCGTAGAGGCGCGACAGCACCTCTTCCTTCATGCCCGGTCCCATGTCGCTGACGCTGAACTCGATCACGCCGCCTTCTTCGGCCGTGTGGCGCGGCACCACGCGCAGCTCGATGTTGCGGCGTGCGCTGGGCAGCCCGGCGCTGTCGATCGCTTCGGCGGCGTTCTTCAGCAGGTTCATCAGCACCTGCTCGATCAGGATCGGGTCGCACATCAGCGTGGGCAGGCGCTGCGCGACATAGGTGTGGATCGCCACCTTGCGCCGGCGCAGCTCGATGCCCGCCAGCTCGACCGCATCGTCGACGATCTCGCTGGCCTGCGAGGGCTGGCGCTGCGGCTCGCTCTTCTTCACGAAGGCCCGGATGCGGTGGATGATCTGCCCCGCGCGCTCGGCCTGGCGGCCGGTCTTCTGCAGCGCGGCGATCAGGTCTTCGGTGTTGATCGACTCGTTGCGCACCCGGCTGACCATGCCGTTGCAGTAGTTGTTGATCGCCGTCAGCGGCTGGTTCAGCTCGTGCGCGACCGACGAGGCCATCTCGCCCATGGTGATCAGCCGGCTGGTGACCTGGGCTTTCTCGGCCTGCTGCTGGGCCTGTTCCTCGACCCGGCGGCGGCTGGTGATGTCGGTGGCGATCAGCATCTGCGCCAGCCGGCCGTCGGTCCACTGCAGGTAGCGGGTGCGCACGTCGAACCACATTGCCAGCGGCTCGACGTAGATCTCGTGCGGGTGCGCGCCAGCTTCGGTCAGCTCCTGCGTCGGCAGGCCGGACAGGCCGTCGACCTCCTCGTCCGCCTCGGCCTGGTAGCTTTGCGCCGGCGTGCTGTGGGCGAGTTGCCCATGGCCACGGGCGTCGGCACCAAACCACAGCCGGTACGAGCGGTTGGCGAACAGCAGCTCGCCCTGCTGGACCGACAGCACCGACACCGCCGCGTCCAGCCCTTCCAGCACCGTGGTGAAGCGCTCGTGCGAGGCCGACAGCTGGTCGCGGATGCGCTTGGCCTCGGTGATGTTGGTCATCGAGGTCATCCAGCCGGTCTGCAGGCCGCGCGGGTCGATCAGCGGCGAGACGTACATGCGGGCGTCGAAGATCGAGCCATCCTTGCGCATGACCTTGACCTCGATGCCGCCGGCCGGGCTGCGGCCCTGCAGTTCCTGTTGCAGCAGTCGGGTGTTTTCCTCGACCCGGTCGGGCGGCCAATACGGGAAGGGCGGCTTGCCGTCCAGCAGGTCGGCCTCGGCGTAGCCTGTCATCGCGCAGAAGGCCGGGTTCACGTAGGTCACGCGGCCTTCCATGTCCATGGCCCGCATGCCGGTCAGCATGGAGTTTTCCATCGCCCGGCGGAAGTTGGTTTCCTGCGCCAGCGCGTTCTGGATCTGCGCCCGCCGCCGCATGTGCTTCCAGGTGCCCAGCAGCATCCAGACCGTCAGCACCGACAGGGCCACCACCATCCAGAACAGGGTGTTGCCGATCAGGCCGATGGAGGTGCGGTAGCCCTGGCCGCGCAGCATCAGGCCGTTGGCCATCGGCGCCAGCGGCACCTCATGCTGCAACGACGGGGGCACGACGGGCTGGCCCGGCATGGCCGTGACGGTGCTGGCCAGCGGCTGCAGCTCCGGCCCGACCACGCTGATGATGTGCCGGCGCGAAACTTCGCTGGGCACGTAGTAGCGCACCAGCGACTCGATCGAATATTCGACGATCAGCGTGCCGGCGAAGTTGCCGCGGTCGATCAGCGGCACCTGCACCTGGAAGACCGCCATGCCGTCGGCGTCGGTGAACGGGCGGGAGTACACCGGCTGGCGCGTGTCCCGTGCCGCGATAAAGGCGGCTTCTGACGCCAGTGCCAGGCCTTCGCCCGGGAAAGACGGGTTGTGCTTGGCGGGCTTTTCGGACGCAACCGATTCATAGGACAGCACCGCCTGGGAGGCGCGCACCTGGCGCTGCGCAGTGACCCAGGTCAGGTGGCGGACCTCGGGGCGCTCGCGCTGGAAGGCGGCGGCATGCGGCAGGAACTCCTCGGGCGCGATGTCGCGCGTTGCCAGCTCGCGCGCCATGCGCACCAGCTGTTCCTGGTTCTCGATCAGGTGCAGGCGGATCTGCTGCTGGGAGATTTCGGTGTCGCGCCGCAGTGCTTCGCCGGCCCGTTCAATCTCCTCGTTGCGCAGGTACCAGAAGGTGGCGGTGATGGTCGCGAGAAACATCAGCACCGAAATCAACGGGGCGATGGTTGCAAAGCGGTCCTGGCGCGAGGGAGATTGCTGCCGCCACCAGCGCCGGAACAGGCGGTGCAGCAGGCTGTTGGGGTGGCTGGCGGAAGGGATGTCTCGGGCAACGGGCATGGCGGGGCGATTATCGATGCCGCTTGCGGCTTGGGGCAGCGCCTGGGCCCGGGTTTTCGCGTGGGCCGGTGCTGCAGGTTTGCCCAACCATTGGGGCAGCCGGTTCCAGGCCTGAAGGAGGATGGCGAATTCATAATGTGAAAAGCACAATCGCAATTTGAAAATTCACGGACCCTGTGCCAAACTGCGCGCCGACCTTTTAGAACCCCGTTTGAGGAGACACCATGTCAGCCGTGCCTGAATCATTCTTGGGCGCGTCGGCCGTTGATGCCGATGCGCAAGAAACCCGTGAGTGGCTGGACGCCTTGTCCGCCGTCATCGATTCAGAGGGGCGTGATCGCGGCCATTTCCTGCTTGAGCAACTGCTCGAGCACGCCCGCCAACACGGCGTGGACCGCCCGTTCTCGGCCACCACCGGCTACGTCAACACGATCGAGCCGGAAGACGAAGCCCATTGCCTGGGCAACCTGGAAATCGAGGAGCGCCTGCGCGCCTACATGCGCTGGAACGCGATGGCCATGGTCGTCAAGGCCAACCGCCTGCACCCGGCCGATGGCGGCGACCTGGGTGGCCACATCTCGTCCTTCGCCTCGGTTGCCACGATGTTCGGTGCCGGCTTCAACCACTTCTGGCACGGCGACGACGGCGTGCACGGCGGTGACCTGCTCTACATCCAGGGCCACTCCTCGCCCGGCATCTATGCCCGCGCCTTCATGGAAGGCCGCATCAGCGAAGAGCAACTGCTGAACTTCCGCCAGGAAGTCGACGGCAAGGGCCTGTCCAGCTACCCGCATCCGAAGCTGATGCCCGAGTTCTGGCAGTTCCCCACCGTCTCGATGGGCCTGGGCCCGCTGATGGCGATCTACCAGGCACGCTTCCTGAAGTACCTGCATGCCCGCGGCATTGCCGACACTTCCAAGCGCAAGGTCTGGGTCTTCTGCGGCGACGGCGAGATGGACGAGCCGGAAAGCCTGGGTGCCATCGGCCTGGCCGCGCGCGAGAAGCTCGACAACCTGATCTTCATCGTCAACTGCAACCTGCAGCGCCTGGACGGCCCGGTGCGCGGCAACGGCAAGATCGTGCAGGAGCTGGAAGGTGAATTCCGCGGCGCCGGCTGGAACGTCATCAAGTTGCTGTGGGGCAGCTACTGGGACCCGCTGCTGGCGCGCGACAAGGATGGCCTGCTGAAGAAGGTCATGATGGAGACGCTGGACGGCGACTACCAGGCCATGAAGGCCAATGACGGCGCCTTCGTGCGCAAGAACTTCTTCGGCCGCCATCCCAAGCTGCTGGAAATGGTCGCCAAGATGAGCGACGACGACATCTGGCGCCTGCAGCGCGGCGGCCACGACCCGCAGAAGGTCTATGCGGCTTATCACAAGGCCGTGAACACCCAGGGCCAGCCGACGGTCATGCTGGTCAAGACCGTCAAGGGCTTCGGCATGGGCAAGGCCGGCGAGGGCAAGAACACCGCCCACCAGGCCAAGAAGCTGACCGACGAGGACATCAAGGCCTTCCGCGACCGCTTCAACATTCCCATTCCCGACAGCGAGCTGGCGTCGCTGCCGTTCTACAAGCCGGCCGAAGACACGCCGGAAATGCGCTACCTGCACGAGCGCCGCCAGGCCCTGGGCGGCTACCTGCCCAAGCGCCGCGTGAAGGCCGAAGAGGCGCTGCCGGTGCCGGACCTGCCGTTCTTCCAGTCGGTGCTGGACCCGACGGCCGAAGGCCGCGAGATCTCCACCACCCAGGCCTACGTGCGCTTCCTCGGCGCGCTGCTGCGCGACAAGCAGCTCGGCCCGCGTGTCGTGCCCATCCTGGTGGACGAGGCGCGCACCTTCGGCATGGAAGGCCTGTTCCGCCAGATCGGCATCTACAACCCCGAAGGCCAGAAGTACACGCCGCAGGACCGGGACCAGGTCTCCTACTACAAGGAAGACAAGGCCGGCCAGATCCTGCAAGAGGGCATCAACGAAGCGGGCGGCATGGGCTCCTGGATCGCCGCGGCCACGTCGTACTCGACGAACAACCGCGTGATGATCCCGTTCTATGTCTATTACTCGATGTTCGGCTTCCAGCGCATTGGCGACATGGCCTGGGCCGCGGGCGACATGCAGGCGCGCGGCTTCCTGCTGGGCGGCACTTCGGGCCGCACCACGCTGAACGGTGAAGGCCTGCAGCACGAAGACGGCCACAGCCACATCCTGGCCGGCACGATCCCGAACTGCGTCAGCTACGACCCGACCTTCGCGCACGAGGTCGGGGTGATCATGCAGCACGGCTTGAAGCGCATGGTCGAGAACCAGGAAAACGTCTTCTATTACCTGACCCTGCTGAACGAAAACTACCCGATGCCCGGCCTGAAGGCGGGCACCGAGGCAGAGATCATCAAGGGCATGTACCTGCTGGACGAGGCGGCCAAGGGCAAGAACGCCACCGTCAACCTGCTGGGCTCGGGCACCATCCTGCGTGAGTCGCAGGCGGCCAAGGAACTGCTGGAGAAGGACTGGGGCGTTGCGGCCAATGTATGGAGCTGCCCGAGCTTCAACGAACTGGCCCGCGACGGCCAGGCCTGCGAGCGCTGGAACCTGCTGCACCCGACTGAGACCGCGCACGTGCCGTTTGTCACGCAGCAACTCGGCGCGCATTCCGGCCCGGTCATCGCGTCGACCGACTACATGAAGAACTACGCCGAGCAGATCCGCGCCTTCATCCCCAAGGGCAAGACCTACAAGGTGCTGGGCACGGACGGCTTCGGCCGCAGCGACTTCCGCAGCAAGCTGCGCGAGCACTTCGAGATCAACCGGCACTACATCGTCGTCGCGACGCTGAAGGCGCTGGCCGACGAAGGCACGCTCCCGCTTGCCAAGGTGGCCGAGGCGATTGCCAAGTACGGCATCAAGGCCGACAAGATCAACCCGCTGTATGCGTGATCACCCCCGAGGCGCGTAGCGCCTCCCCCTCAAGGGGGCGCGCCTGCAGACCGGCAAAGCCGGCTCTGCGGACGCCGCGGGAATTGATTGACGCGTTGCGTAGTGAATTCAACGGAGACATCCGAATGGCATTGGTAGAAGTGAAAGTCCCGGACATCGGAGACTTCAAGGACGTGGCCATCATCGAGCTGCTGGTCCAGGTTGGCGACACCATCAAGCCCGAGCAGAGCCTGGTGACGGTCGAGAGCGACAAGGCCTCGATGGAAATCCCGGCCTCGACCGGCGGCGTGGTCAAGGAACTGAAGGTCAAGCTGGGTGACACCATCAGCGAAGGCTCCGTGCTGCTGACGGTGGAAGCAGAAGGCGCCGCTGCACCTGCTACCGCGCCCGCGCCAGCTGCTGCCGCAGCGGCTCCGGCGCCTGCACCCGCACAAGCTGCCGCACCGGCGCCTGCGCCGGTTGCAGCGCCGGCTGGCCCGTCGCGCATCGAGGTCGTCGTGCCCGACATCGGCGACTTCAAGGACGTGGCCATCATTGAGCTGCTGGTCAAGGTCGGCGACACGGTCAAGGCCGAGCAAAGCCTGCTCACCGTCGAGAGCGACAAGGCCTCGATGGAGATTCCCTCGTCGCATGCCGGCGTGGTCAAGGAACTGAAGGTGGCGCTGGGCGACAAGATCAACCAGGGCCAGCTGATTGCCGTGCTGGAAGGCGAGGGCGCTGCTGCGCCTGCGCCGGCCGCAGCACCCGCACAGGCCGCCGCCGCGGCGAGCCCGGCGCCAGCCACGCTCACCAGCGCCCCGGTCGAGCGCACCGCGCCCACCGCGGCGCTGCCCGCGCACGAACCCGGCACGCCCAATGGCCAATTGCCGCACGCCTCGCCCAGCATCCGCAAGTTCGCCCGTGAACTGGGCGTGCCGCTGGCCGAGGTCAAGGGCTCCGGCCCCAAGGGTCGCATCACCCAGGGCGACCTCGAAGGCTTCGTCAAGAACGTGATGGCCGGCGCGGTGCAGACGGTCGCGCAAAAGGCCAAGGCACCTGCAGCGGCGACGGGCGGCGGCGCCTTCCCGGGCCTGTTGCCATGGCCCAAGGTGGACTTCGAGAAGTTCGGCCCGATCGAGCGCAAGGACATGAGCCGGATCAAGAAGATCTCCGGCGCCAACCTGCACCGCAACTGGGTCGTGATCCCGCACGTCACCAACCACGACGACGCGGACATCACCGATCTGGAAGCCTTCCGCGTGCAGCTCAACAAGGAAAACGAGAAGAGCGGCATCAAGGTCACGATGCTGGCTTTCATGATCAAGGCCACCGTGGCCGCGCTGAAGAAGTTCCCCGAGTTCAACGCCAGCCTGGAAGGCGAGGGCGACGCGCAGAAGCTGGTGATGAAGCAGTACTTCCACATCGGCTTTGCGGCGGACACGCCCAATGGCCTTGTGGTGCCGGTGATCAAGGATGCCGACAAGAAGGGCATCTTCCAGATCAGCCAGGAAATGAGCGACCTGGCCAAGAAGGCACGCGACGGCAAGCTGGGTCCGGCCGACATGAGCGGCGGCTGCTTCAGCATCTCCAGCCTGGGTGGCATTGGCGGCAAGTACTTCACGCCCATCATCAACGCGCCTGAAGTCGCCATCATGGGCGTCTGCAAGAGCAGCATCGAGCCGGTATGGGACGGCAAGGCCTTCCAGCCGCGCCTGATCCTGCCGCTGTCGCTGAGCTGGGACCACCGCGTGATCGACGGCGCCGCAGCCGCTCGATTCAATGTGTATTTCGCTTCGTTGCTGGCGGACTTCCGCCGCATCGCACTTTGATCAGGAGCACGACATGGCACTGATCGAAGTGAAAGTCCCGGACATTGGCGACTTCAAGGACGTGGGCGTCATCGAGTTGCTGGTCAAGCCCGGCGACACGGTGAAAGCCGACCAGAGCCTGATCACGGTGGAGAGCGACAAGGCCTCGATGGAAATCCCGTCGTCGCACGCCGGCGTGGTCAAGGAACTGAAGCTGAAGGTGGGCGATGTGGTCAACCAGGGCTCGGCGATCCTGATGCTGGAAGCGGCCGAAGCAGGCGCTGCGGCACCTGCACCTGCAGCCGCGGCTTCCGCACCCGCACCGGCTCCGGCTCCGGCGCCCACCGCTGTGAGCGCACCCGCACCTGCGGGCTCGTACAGCGGCGCGGTCGACCTCGAATGCGACCTCGTCGTGCTCGGCGCCGGCCCTGGCGGCTACTCCGCCGCCTTCCGCGCTGCTGACCTCGGCCTGAAGGTCGTCATCGTCGAGCGTTACGCCACGCTGGGCGGCGTCTGCCTGAACGTCGGCTGCATCCCGTCCAAGGCGCTGCTGCACGTGGCCGCGGTGATGGACGAAGTCAGCCACATGGCAGCCCTCGGCGTCGAGTTCGGCGCGCCCGAGCTGGACATCGACAAGCTGCGCGGCCACAAGGACAAGGTCGTCGGCAAGCTGACAGGCGGCCTCACGGCCATGGCCAAGATGCGCAAGGTCACGACCGTGCGCGGCGTCGGCCAGTTCATCGATCCGTACCACCTGCAGGTCGAAGAGACCGAAGGTGCGGAGGGCCAGGCCAAGACCGGCGCGAAGAAGGTCGTTCGCTTCAACAACGCCATCATCGCCGCCGGCTCGCAGGCGGTGCGCCTGCCGTTCTTCCCGCAGGACGAGCGCATCGTCGACTCCACCGGCGCGCTGAACCTGAAGGCGGTGCCGAAGAAGATGTTGATCGTCGGTGGCGGCATCATCGGGTTGGAAATGGGCACGGTGTACTCCACGCTGGGTGCGCGCCTGGACGTGGTCGAAATGCTGGATGGCCTGATGCAGGGCGCCGACCGCGACCTGGTGAAGGTCTGGCAGAAGCTCAATGCGCCACGCTTCGACAACATCATGTTGAAGACCAAGACCGTGGGTGCGACAGCCACGCCCGAAGGCATCAAGGTGCAGTTCGAGGCGGCTGACGGGACCAAGAGCGAGCAGACCTACGACCTGGTGCTGCAGGCCGTGGGCCGCACGCCCAACGGCAAGAAGATCGGCGCTGAAGACGCCGGTGTGGCCGTTGGCGACCGTGGCTTCATCCCGGTCGATGTGCAGATGCGCACCAACGTGCGCCACATCTTCGCCATTGGCGACCTGGTGGGCCAGCCGATGCTGGCGCACAAGGCGGTCCATGAAGGCCACGTCGCCGCGGAAGTCATCGCCGGTGAGATCAAGGGCGACGATGCACTGGCCAAGAGCCAGTTCGACGCTCGCGTGATCCCCAGCGTGGCCTACACCGACCCGGAAGTCGCGTGGGTCGGCCTCACAGAGGACCAGGCCAAGGCGCAAGGCATCAAGGTCAAGAAGGGCCTGTTCCCGTGGACGGCCTCGGGCCGCGCCATTGCCAACGGCCGCGACGAAGGCTTCACCAAGCTGCTGTTCGACGATTCGCCCGAGGCCCACGGCCATGGCCGCATCCTGGGCGGCGGCATCGTCGGCACGCATGCCGGCGACATGATCGGCGAGATCGCGCTGGCCATCGAGATGGGCGCGGACGCAGTGGACATCGGCAAGACCATCCACCCGCACCCGACGCTGGGAGAAAGCCTAGGCATGGCGGCGGAAGTGGCACATGGCTCCTGCACGGACCTGCCGCCGCAGAAGCGCTGATTCGGCGCTTCTCCGCAAAACCCCGAGGAGCCGCACCCGCAAGGGCCGGCTCCTTTTCATTTCCAGCTCAGCGCGGCCCGTCGCAGGCGATGCGCTTCATCGGAAAGTCGATGCCACGCAACTCGCCGTTCCGTGGGCCTTCGATGCGCGCCAGCAGCCGGTCGTTGCCCACCGCCTGGTAGATCACCGTCTGCGGGAAGTCGTGCTGCGGGTTGCTGAAGCGCGCCTGGCGCTCACCGGCGGCGGCCAGCGCAAAGGCGGTCGGCGGCCGGCCTTGCGGCTGCGCCACGAAGCTGAGCTTGCCGCTCGCGTCCAGCTGGAACTGCATGAACTCGAACTCGCGCAGCTGGCCGCGCTGCAGCGTACGGCTCATGCCCAGCATTGCGCCGCCGGCCGGCGCCATCCATTGCTCCACCGTGCCGGCTTCGCCGCCGTCGAGCTGCCAGCAGCCGGCCAGCCAGGCCACCGGGGTGAACGGGTCAGCGGTGACCTGGCCGTGCAGGGTTGGACTGGTGACCACCAGCAAGGTGGCGCTGGCCAGCGCGGCCGGCCACTGGCGTGAAGCAGGGAACATGAGCGGCTCCGGCAGTGATGCCGGAGATTGTGGTCCGGCCGCGCTTGCGCGACCAGACGCTCAGCGCACCGGGCCTTCGGCGACGATGCGCCAGTCCGCGCCTTGCTGGCCCCAGTACTGGCGCACCACGCGGTCGCGCTTGACTGTGGCGCCCGCGCGTTCGCGGAAGGTCACGACCAGCATGGGCGTGTGGTCGTGCCAGGTCAGCACGCTCACTTCGTCGACCGCGGCCGGTGGCACCTGCAGCCGGCTGCGAAAGCGCTCGGCCTGTTCGCCGGTGACGGCCAGTGTGGCATTGGGTGCGTACAGCGGGTCCAGCAGCGCGGGCGTGCCTTGCAGCCGCGCGCGCTGCCAGGCGCTCCAGGCCTGCTCGAAGCTGGCTGGCAAAGCGCCGGCCTGGGCAGGCGCCACCCAGTGGATCTCGCGGGTGATGACCACGGGCGTGTCGCGTTCGGGCAGCGTGGCCATCAGGCGCAGCAGGTCGTCGTTGGCCATCGCCACGCAGCCGTCGCTGTCCAGCGGTGGGCGGGAGTAGGTGCCGATCGGCACGCCATGCAGCAGGATGCCGCTGCCGGTGCGGCCGTCGTTGCGGTCCAGCGCGTTCGGGTAGTTCAGCGGCAGCGCACCGGCACCGAAGCGGATGTCCAACTGCGCGGGCGCCACGGCGTTCAGCGTGTAGTACACCCCCAGCGGCGTTTTCTGGTCGCCCTCGGCTTGCTTATCCACGCCCTGCTTGCCGACCGAGACATAAAAGTCCTGTACCAGTTGCAGCCCTTGCACGTCATGGCGGAACAGGTACAGGCGTGAGCGCGAGGCGTCCACCACGATGGCATGCGGCACCGAGGCTGGTAGCCGCACCAGCTCGGCCGGTACCAGACCGGCGGGCGGGCGCTGCTGCAGCGCGTGCAGGCGGGCAGCGGCTTCCTGTTGCAGACCGGTCAGGGCGTCCCCCGTGGCAGAAGCCTCGGGTGCAACGGCCATCGCCGCGGCCGGCCGGCCGAAGCCCGCCAGCGGCTGCACATGGGCCGCCAGCAGGTCGGCATGCAGCAGCTGGCCGAGGCGGAACTGCGGGTAGTCACGGGCCAGCGCGGTGGTGACCTGCAGCGCAGCGTCCAGCCGGCGCTCGCCCACCAGCCGGTAGGCGGCCAGCAGGCGGCTTTCGGCGCTGCCGCTCAGGGCTTCGGGCTCGGCGACCTCGCTGTCGCGCCAGGTGGGCAGTTCGTCGGCCAGCTTCAGCTTGCCGCTGCCGCGCAATGCGTCAGGGGCGACGGCTGCGCGGGCGTCCCAGGCGTGGCGGCCTTGCGCGGCCCAGCCGAGCAACACGGCGCCGGCCACCAGGCTCAGCAGCCATGCGCCGCGGCGCCGGGTCGTCAGGGGGCGTTGTTCACTCGTCATCGAATCAGGTCAGGGGCGGCGGGTCAGCGCATGTCAGGCCGCCACCAGGGCAGGGCCGGTGGCGGGCAGGCTCACCCGCCAACGGACTCTTGCTTGATTTGCCATTTTCCGTGATCCGAGCGCTGCATTTCCAGCGTTTTGCGACCTGTCGTGCTCAAAGTGTCCGAGCTGTAGGCCTGGCGGAATCGCACCGTGGCCTGATTGCCCTTGACCTGCACGCTCATGTCCGCCAGCTCGACGCGGATCTTCTTGCGCGGCGCGATGCGGGCCTCGCGGTCCTGTTCCCAGGCCTTGCGGGAGGCGGCGCTGCCCTTGAAGTCCGGCGCGTAGGCTGCGAAATAGCCGCTCATGTCACGGCTGCTCCAGGCGGCGGCCCAGGCCTTGACGGCGGCCTCGACCTCGGCCTGGCCTTCCGGTGCGGCGGCTGGCGTCGGCTTGGCCGCTTCAGGTTTGGTGGCTTCGACCTTGGCGGGTTCCGGTTTCGGCCTGGCCATGGCCGCCGCCGTGCTGGCCGACGCTGAGGCAGCGGAAGGCGCGATCGCTGGTGTTGGTGCCGGTACCGACGGGGCCACGGCAGGTGCAGCGGCGATGACCGGCGGCTTTTTGCTCGGCATCGGCGGCGGGGCCACATTGGGCGCGGCCGTCAGTTCACGCAGCAGTGCCAGCTTGGGTGCGCTGGTGGCATCGTTCTTGTCCAGCTGCAGCGCCTTGTTGTAGGCCTGGCTGGCGAGCTGGGCGTAGACGTCGCCCAGGTTCTGGTAGGCGGTGGCGTAGGTCGGATTGGTGCGGATCGCCTTGTCCAGCGCTTCGCGGGCCTTGTCGTAGTCACCCATGGAGCCGTAGATCACGGCCATGTTGTTGTACGGCGCCGGCATGTCCGGGTGGTCTTCGACCAGCTTCTGGAACACCGTCAGCGCCTCCTGCTTGCGGTCCAGCATGGACAGCGCGACGCCGCGGCGAAAGCGCATCTGCGCGTCCTTGGGGTTGCGGGCCAGGGTTTCGTCGATCAGCTTGAGCGCCTGCGCGTGCTGGCCTTCGCGGATCAGGCGCTGCACTTCGCTTGCTTCGGGTGACGCCGCGGCCGGCTTTGAGGCCGCCGCCGGGGCGGTGGTCTGTGCGCCTGCGGGCAGGCTGACCAGCGCGCTCAGGGCCAGCAGCCAGCCACAGCTCAGGCTTCGCACCGGCCCGGCGGCCCGGTCAGCGTGAAGAATCGCCTGGGACGCAAGTGGGGCACGGGCAAACAGCATGGGCAGGCGGTCAGGTGGCAAGTGGGCAGGCAAGCAACAAAATGGGCCGGGCGGCGACTGGCGCTGCCCAAAGCCCGCCGAGTCTATCCAAATTCGCGTGTTTCACTGGGACGAACCGCGCTGGGCATGCGCAAAGCCTGCGGGTTATGCCCCGTTTCTGCGTCGATTTTGCAGCTTTGATGCCGGCCGGGAGAAGGTATAAGGGCGACAGAGGAAACGGAAACCTGCCCATGAGTTTGATTCGCCAAGTCTGGTTGCTGCTGCTGCTGACGCTGACGCTGGCTTTTGCCGGCGCCTTCGGCCTGTCCATGTTGTCGGCCCGGCAATACCTGGCCACGCAACTGGCCATGAAGAACCACGACAGCGCGCAATCGCTGGCCCAGACGCTGGCGGGCCAGCATGGCGACCTGCCAAGCATGGCCGCCACGCTGGACCGCCAGTTCGAGATCGGCTTCTACGAGCACCTGCGGCTGCGCACGCCGCAAGGCGGCACGCTGCTGTCGCGCGAAGCGCCGCCGATGGCCGATGGCGTGCCGGACTGGTTTGCCGACCTGCTGTCGCTGAACGTGACCCAGGGCCTGGCGCCGGTGGTGGCCGACGGCGTCAGCGTGGGCTCGCTGGAAGTGCGGGGCAACACCCGCTTTGCCTACCGCGAACTGTGGCGCGGCATGCTGCGCACGCTGACCGCGTTTGCGCTGCTGGCGATTGCGCTGGGTGCGCTGGCCCACCTGCTGCTGCGCCGCATCCGGGTGCCGCTGGAAGCCACGGTGCGCCAGGCCCAGGCCTTGACCGAGCGGCGCTTCATCACCGTCAGCGAACCTTCGGTGCCCGAGCTGCGCAACGTGACCCGGGCGATGAACCTGATGGTCGACCGCCTCAAGGCCATGTTCGACGAGCAGGCCGGCCAGGTCGAGATGCTGCGGCGCCAGGCCAATTGCGACCCGCTGACCGGCGTCTCCAACCGGCCGCATTTCATGAGCCGGCTCAAGGGCCTGCTGAGTTCGGAAGACGGCGTGGCCGGTGGCGCGCTGCTGCTGGTGCGCATCAGCGACCTGCAGGGCCTGAACCGCCGCTTGGGCCGCGTGGCGACCGACGCGATGCTGCGCGATGCCGGCCACGCGATCATCGACTCCGCCACGCGTGTCGGTTCCTTCGAGGTCGGCCGGCTGAACGGCTCCGACTTCGCGATGCTGCTGCCCGAAGCGGCGTCCCTGCGTGAACCTGCGGTGGACGTGTCGGCCCGGCTGCGCAGCCTGTTGCGCGAGTCCGGCCGCGAGCGGCTGGGCGGCGTCTCGGCCGTGGTCGGCGCGGTGCGCTGGTGGCATGGCGCGCCCATTTCATCGCTGCTGGCCGCGGCCGACCAGGCGCTGGCGCGGGCCGAGGCCAAGGGCGCATTTGCGGTCGAACTGGACGACACCGGCGACGGCGTGATGCTGGGCGAAGACAGCTGGCGCTCGCGCATCGAGGCCGCGTTGACGGCAGAGCGCGCGCACCTGGTCGAATTCCCGCTGATCGACGCGTCCCGCGCCGTGCTGCTGCGCGAATGCCCGCTGCGCCTGCAGCTCGACGAAGGGGCGGAGCCGCTGTCCGGTGCCAAGTGGTTGCCGATGGCGCGCCGCACCCAGCTGACCGCCCGCATCGACCTGGTCGCTGCCGACCTGGCCTTGCGCGCGATCGCCCGCGACGGCATCCCCCGTTCGGTCAACCTCAGCCCGCACTCGCTGAAAGACAGCGCGCTGATGCCGCAGCTGCGCAGCCTGCTGGACCTGCACCGCGCGGCCTCGCCCGGCCTGTGGCTCGAAGTGGATGAAGCCGGCGCGTTCAACGAACTGCGCCTGCTGCGCGAACTGGTCAGCATGGCGCATGCCCATGGCGCCCGTGTCGGTCTGGAACATGCTGGCGAACACATCGCCGAACCCGGCGTGCTGCTGGAGGCCGGTCTCGACTTCATCAAGCTCGACGCCAGCGTGACCGAAGGCCTGGCCCACGACGACGCCCGCATCCAGCACGTGGCCAGCAGCGTGCGCATGCTGCACGGCCTTGACCTGAAGGTGTACGCCGAAGGTGTGGCCGACGCCGCCGACGCCGACGCGCTGTGGCAATGCAACATCGACGGCATCACCGGCCCGGCCGCGGTGCCGGCCGACGCGCTGGCGGCCTGAGGGCCGACCCACCATACCGAACTCAGCCGTGGACGCCGCACCGACGCCCGCCGCCGACCCGATGCCCACGCCCCCGTTCCAGCCCGACCTGGACGCCTGCTGCGGCAATGGCTGCGACCCTTGCGTGTTCGACCTCTACGACCTCGCAATGGACGAGTACCGCCAGGCGATGCGCGCCTGGCGGGCGCGGCATCCCGATTCGGCGACGGGCAGCTCCTGACGCGAAACGCGGGCAGCTACAGGATGTCGCCGGTGTGCACCTCGAAGCGGCCGGTCTTGCGGTCTTCGAAGTAGTGCAGCAGGGTGTCGCGCACGGTGCGGAAGGCGATTTCGTCCCAGGGGATTTCGTCTTCGCGGAAGAGCTTGGCTTCCAGGGTTTCGGGGCCGGGGTTCAGCGTGGTGTCCAGCATGCGGGCCAGGTAGAACAGGTGCACCTGGCCGACGCGCGGCACGCTCAGCACGGTGAACAGGCCCTGCATCTCGATCTGCGCGCCGGCTTCTTCGTCGGTTTCGCGTTCTGCACCCTGGGCCGTGGTTTCGCCCAGCTCCATGAACCCGGCCGGCAGCGTCCACAGGCCGTAGCGCGGCTCGATGGCGCGGCGGCACAGCAGCACCTGGTCCTGCCAGACCGGCACAGTGCCCACCACGTTGAGGGGGTTTTCGTAGTGCACGGTGTGGCACTGGCTGCAAACCGCGCGCGGCCGGCTGTCGTCCGCTGGCACGATGTAGGCGGTGGGCGAACCGCAGGCGCGGCAGTGACGAATGGAGCGCTCGAGCAGCATGGCTTTGCAGTGTAGCGGGCAGGCCGCAGCGCTTTGCCGGCTGCATGGCATCATCGTCGTCCACCCTTCGTTTTCCCCCTCATTTGCCGCCGGTAGCCGCCACGGCGCCGGCTCCGTGCCGCCATGAGCCTTGTCTTTCCCGCCCCCGCCGTCATCACCGTGCCAGTCGCCGGCGCCAGCAGCGATCAATTCCCGGTTCGCCGCATCTATTGCGTCGGCCGCAACTACGCCGAACACGCCATCGAGATGGGTGCCACCGGCCGCGAGCCGCCGTTCTTCTTCATGAAGCCGGCCGACGCGATCCTGGCCGTGCCGCAGGGCGAGACCGGCCACATGGCCTACCCGACGCTGACCCACAGCCTGCACCACGAAGTGGAACTGGTGGTGGCCATCGGAAAGGGCGGCAAGGACATCAGCGCCGAAGCCGCAGGCGAGCACATCTGGGGCTACGCCATCGGCCTGGACATGACCCGCCGCGACCTGCAGAACGACATGAAGAAGCAGGGCCGCTCGTGGGAGATCGGCAAGGCTTTCGAGCAGTCCGCGCCCATCGGCCCGCTGCATCCGGTCGCCAGCACCGGCGAGCTGACCAGCGGCGCGATCACACTGGAAGTCAATGGCGAGCTGCGCCAGCGAGGCGACCTGTCGGACCTGATCTGGAACGTGCGCGAGACCATCGCGGTGCTGAGCCAGGGCTGGGAACTGGCGCCCGGTGACCTGATCTACACCGGCACGCCGGCAGGGGTTGGCGCGGTCAAGGTGGGTGACACGCTGCGCTGCGAGATCACCGGACTGGGCAGCCTGGTGGTCGAGATCGTTGCAGGTGCGTGACACGAAACCCGTGATGGAGCTCTACAACTACTTCCGCTCGGCGGCCTCGTACCGGGTGCGCATTGCGTTGGCGCTCAAGGGCCTGGCCTATGACTACAAGCCGGTGCACCTGGCACGCAGCGAGCAGATGGGCGAGTCCTACGCCGCCGTGTCGGCCACCCGGCTGGTGCCGCTGCTGCGCGACGGTGAAGCCTCGGTGCACCAGTCGCTGGCCATCATCGAGTACCTGGACGAGACGCACCCCGAGCCACCGCTGCTGCCGGCGGACCCGCTGGGCCGGGCCCAGGCCCGCGCGCTGGCGCTGGACATGGCTTGCGAGATTCACCCGCTGAACAACCTGCGCGTGCTGCGCTACCTGGTCAAGGACCTGGGCCTGTCGGAAGAGGACAAGACCCGCTGGTACCGGCATTGGACCGAGACCGGCCTGGCCACGGTCGAGCGCCAGTTGCAAGTGCAGGCGGGCCGCTTCAGCATGGGCGACACGCCGGGGCTGGTCGACTGCGTGCTGGTGCCGCAGATCTTCAACGCCCAGCGTTTCCAGTGCCGGCTGGACCATGTGCCGCAGGTCATGAAGGTCTTCGACGCCTGCATGGCCTTGCCAGCGTTCAGCGAGACGCATCCAGCGCGCTGTCCCGATGCCGAATGAGTTGGTGACGGATTCGATCTGGCTGCACGCCAGCGGTTTGCCGGCGGAGGCTGCAGGGTTGATGAGCACCCGGGCCGGCGGCGTCAGCCTTGGACCGTGGGCCAGCCTGAACCTGCGGCCACCGGGCCTGCGCGGCGACAACCTCGACGTGCCCGAGTCGATCTGGCGCAACCAGCAGCGTTTTGCCGCCGCGCTGGGCGGCGCCAAGCCTGTCTACCTGGACCAGGTGCACGGCACGCGGGTGGTGCACCTGCGGGCCGGTGAAACTCCGGTGGACGCGCAAGGCCGGTCGACCGAGTTCTGGCAAGCCGACGCCAGCATCACCACCGAGCGCGGCCTGGCCTGCACGGTGCTGGTGGCCGACTGCCTGCCGGTGCTGTTTTCGGCGCCGCAGGGGCGGGCGGTGGGCGCTGCGCACGCGGGTTGGCGCGGGCTGGCGGGTGGTGTGCTGCAGGCCACGCTGGCGGCGCTCTGTGAAGCCGCGGGCTGCAAGCCCTCGGAAGTGACGACCTGGCTGGGCGCTTGCATCGGGCCGCAGCGCTTCGAGGTGGGAGACGAGGTGCGCATCGCGTTCGGCGCCGAACCGGGCGACCCCTGCTTCCGGTCAGTTGCCACGCCGGAAGGCTTGCCGCCGAAATGGTGGGCCGACCTGCCGGGCCTGGCGCGCCGGCGGCTGCGCGCGGCTGGCGTGCAGCAGATCGGCGGGGGCCAGTGGTGCACCGCGAGCGATGCCGTGCGCTTCTACTCCTACCGGCGTGACACCGGTGTGACCGGCCGGCACGCTGCGGCCATCTGGCGACGCTGAGTCGCCCGCCTTCAATCGGGCGTCGGGGCCGCGCGATCGTTGACAGATGGGTTGACAGAAGGGTCGACAGACGGCTTGCCAGCCGGACCGGGCTGCGCGGCGCGCTCGGCCTCCCACTGTTGCTGTTCGGCCAGTCTGCGAGCACGCCGTCGCATGGGCGCGCCCATGACATAGAGCAAGATGGCCAGTGGCATCACGCCGTATAACAAGAAGGTGAAAAGCGCGCCCAGCACGCTGCCCTCGGTGGCGGTGGCCTCGGCCAGCGCCATCATCAGCGCGACGAAGATCCAAGCGGCAGCAACGATGTGCATTTTTCGGGATGTGATTCGCAATATCGCTTAACGGAAATTAAGGCCTTGCTGCGGTAAGCTGCATCAGGGCCTCCGGCCTTGCCGCATGCGGCAAGTGACCGTGGGGCTGATCAACAGGAGACAAGCCGTTGAACAAGCGTTTTACCCCGTCGTCGTTCGAAGACATGGGTGCCCAGGCGCAAGCGCACGCCGATGCCTTTGGCCATGCCGTCGGCAACCTGCTGAAATCGTGGTCCGGCATCAGCGTGCCGGCACCCGCGCTGACGCAGTTGCGCGACGATTATCTGCAACAGGCCACGGCCATCTGGAACAGCGTGCTGACCAAGGGCGCAAGCGGTGCAGGCGAAGCACCGGCCGAGGCCAAGCCGCTGGCCATCACCGACAGGCGCTTTGCCGCAAAGGACTGGGGCAGCCACCCGGGCAATGCCTTCACCGCGCAGATGTACCTGCTGAACAGCCGCATGATGCTGCAGCTGGCCGATGCGCTGCAGGGCGACGACAAGACCCGCGCCCGCGTGCGCTTCGCGGTGCAGCAGTGGATAGACGCGGCCAGCCCGAGCAACTTCATCGCGCTGAACCCCGAGGTCCAGCGCAAGGCGCTGGAGAGCCGCGGCGAGAGCATTGCGCAAGGCCTGCGCCAGCTGTTCCACGACCTGCAGCAAGGCCATGTCTCGCAGACCGACGAGAGCCTGTTCGAGGTTGGCCGCAATGTGGCCACCACCGAAGGCTCGGTGGTGTTCGAAAACGCATTTTTCCAGCTGATTGAATACAAGCCGCTGACTGCCACCGTCTTCGAGCGGCCGATGCTGTTCGTGCCGCCCTGCATCAACAAGTACTACATCCTGGACCTGCAACCAGACAACTCGCTGATCCGCTACACCGTCTCGCAAGGCCACCGGGTGTTTGTCGTCAGCTGGCGCAACCCGGATGACAGCATGCGCGCCCACACCTGGGACGACTACGTCGAGCAGGGGGCGATCCAGGCGCTTCGCACGGTGCAGGAGATCACCGGCGCGAAGACCTTGGACACGCTGGGCTTCTGCGTGGGCGGCACCTTGCTGGCGACCGCTTTGGGCGTGCTGGCGGCGCGCGGCGAGCAACCGGCCGCGTCGGTCACGCTGCTGACCACCTTTGTCGATTTCTCCGACACCGGCGTGCTGGACCTGTTCGTCGACGAGTCTTCGGTGCAGCTGCGCGAGATGACGCTGGGCGCCGAAGCGCCGGGCGGCCCCGGGCTGCTCAAGGGCCAGGAACTGGCCACCACCTTCAGCTTCCTGAGGCCCAACGACCTGGTGTGGAACTACGTCGTCGGCAACTACCTGAAGGGCGAGATGCCGCCGCCGTTCGACCTGCTGTACTGGAACAGCGACTCGACCAACCTGCCGGGCCCGATGTACTGCTGGTACCTGCGCCACACCTACCTGCAGGACGAGCTGAAGCAGCCCGGCAAGCTGACTGTCTGCGGCGTGCCGCTGGACCTGGGGCTGATCAAGGCGCCCGTCTACCTCTATGGCTCGAAGGAAGATCACATCGTGCCTTGGAAGAGCGCCTACGGCTCGACCAAGGTGTTCAAAGGCCCCAAGCGCTTCGTGCTGGGCGCCTCCGGCCACATTGCCGGCGTGATCAACCCGCCTTCCAGCGGCAAGCGGTCCCACTGGATCAACGAAGGCCTGCCGCCCACGGCCGATGAATGGCTGGCACAAGCCAAGGAAAATCGCGGCAGCTGGTGGACCGACTGGAGCCAGTGGCTCGCCACCCACGCCGGCAAGCAGGTGCCTGCGCCAAAAGCGCCTGGCAGCAAGCAGCACAAGGCCATCGAGCCTGCGCCCGGCCGCTACGTCAAACAGCGCGCTTGACCCGATGGCCGCAGGCCTTGCCAACGCGCATCCTCAGCACCATCACCCCTGTCCCCGCCGCGCGTTGCCGTTTGCCTCGCGGCCCGAATCCACAGCAAGGAGTCTCATCCCATGACCACCGACATCGTCATCGTCGCCGCCACCCGCACTGCCGTCGGCAAGTTTGGCGGCAGCCTGGCCAAGACCCCGGCCCCCGAGTTGGGCGCCACCGTCATCAAGGAACTGCTGCGCCGCACCGGCCTGGCCGGTGAACAGGTCAACGAAGTGATCCTCGGCCAGGTGCTGACCGCCGGCTCCGGCCAGAACGCGGCGCGCCAGGCCGTCATCAAGTCCGGCCTGCCGAACGGCGTGCCGGCGATGACCATCAACAAGGTCTGCGGCTCGGGCCTGAAGGCCGTGATGCTGGCGCTGCAAGCCATCCGCGACGGTGACAGCGAAATCATCATTGCCGGTGGCCAGGAAAACATGAGCCTGGCGCCCCACGTGCTGCCAGGCTCGCGCGATGGCCAGCGCATGGGCGACTGGAAGCTGGTCGACACCATGATCACCGATGGCCTGTGGGACGTCTACAACCAGTACCACATGGGCATCACCGCCGAGAACGTGGCCAGGCAGTACAGCATCAGCCGCGAAGCGCAGGACGCACTGGCGCTGGCCTCGCAGCAGAAGGCCGCCGCGGCGCAGGACGCCGGCAGGTTCAAGGACGAGATCGTCGGCGTCAGCCTGGCGCAGAAGAAGGGGGACCCCATCGTCTTTGATGCCGACGAATTCATCAACCGCAAGACCAACGCCGACGCACTCGCCGGCCTGCGCCCCGCCTTCGACAAGGCTGGTTCCGTGACAGCCGGCAACGCCTCCGGCCTGAACGACGGCGCTGCCGGCGTGGTCGTGATGACGGCGGCCAAGGCCGCGGCGCTGGGCCTGACGCCGCTGGCCCGCATTGCCAGCTATGCCAGCGCCGGCCTGGACCCGGCCATCATGGGCATGGGCCCGGTGCCGGCGGCGCGCAAGGCGCTGGCGCGTGCCGGCTGGAAGGCGGCCGACCTGGACCTGCTGGAGATCAACGAAGCCTTTGCCGCGCAGGCCTGCGCGGTGCACCAGGAAATGGGCTGGGACACCAGCAAGGTCAATGTCAACGGCGGCGCGATTGCCATCGGCCACCCGATCGGTGCATCCGGTGCCCGCATCCTGGTCACGCTGCTGCACGAGATGCAGCGCCGGGATGCGAAGAAGGGCATTGCCTCGCTGTGCATTGGCGGTGGCATGGGTGTTGCACTGACGGTCGAGCGTTGAACCACAGCGAGACGCAGGGAATGTACGGACGTGTGCGGCCGGGCCGACGCGCGATAGTGGTTTGAAACCGCTGCTTTCCCTTCGATATCCAAGCTCAGGAGATAAAAGACATGACTCAAAAAGTAGCGTACGTGACCGGTGGCATGGGTGGCATCGGAACCGCGATCTGCCAGCGCCTGGCCAACAGCGGCCTGAAGGTCATCGCCGGCTGCGGCCCCAGCCGTGACTTCACCAAGTGGCTGGACGAACAGCGTGCGCTGGGCTTCACGTTCTACGCCTCGGTGGGCAACGTGGCCGACTGGGAATCCACCGTGCAGGCCTTCAAGACGGCCAAGGCCGAACACGGTCCGATCGACATCCTGGTCAACAACGCCGGCATCACCCGTGACCGCATGTTCCTGAAGATGACGCCCGAGGACTGGCATGCCGTCATCGACACCAACCTGAACTCGATGTTCAACGTCACCAAGCAGGTGGTGCCGGACATGGTCGAGCGCGGCTGGGGCCGGGTGATCCAGATCTCGTCGGTCAACGGCGAAAAAGGCCAGGCCGGCCAGACCAACTACTCGGCCGCCAAGGCCGGCATGCACGGCTTCACGATGGCGCTGGCGCAGGAAGTGGCTGCCAAGGGCGTGACGGTCAACACCGTCAGCCCTGGCTACATCGGCACCGACATGGTCCGCGCCATCAAGCCCGAGGTGCTGGAGCGCATCGTCGCGACGATCCCGGTCAAGCGCCTGGGCACGCCCGAAGAGATCGGCGCCATCGTCGCCTGGCTGGCGGGCGAAGACTCCGGCTTCACCACCGGTGCTGATTTCTCCTGCAATGGCGGCCTGCACATGGGCTGAAGCCTTTGGTCTGTGACAGCGGCATCGCGCTGGCATCGCGCCGCGACGGGCCTTGTGCCGGATACCCGCCCGGGTGCCCGGCACAGTCTCTTTTTTGCGATTTTTTGGCAGCACACGGGATCCCGGCCGCTGCAGTGATTGACCGCAGCCTTGCCGCGGCAGACCATGTCTGGCGGACTGCCTCACGGCCGTCACGAGGCACATGACCTCCAGGGGAGGCCCGACGCACGGCGGCGGGTCAGGGGGTGAACAGAAGGGCTGTCATGGATTTCCTGCTGTCTTTGCTCGGACGCAACGGCTTCCTGCCGCACGGCTACTGCTTCACCTGGGCGCCAGGCCTGCTGTGGCCGATGGTGCTTGCCGATGGGTTGATCGCGGCGGCGTATTTCTCCATTCCGCTGGCCATCGTCAGCTTCTACCGCAAGCGCCCGGACATCGGTTACCGCCCGGTGGCCTGGCTGTTCAGCGCCTTCATCTTTGCCTGCGGCATCACGCATGTGATGGACGTGTGGACCATCTGGCAGGCCGATTACGGGCTGCAGGTGCTGGCCAAGGTCTTCACCGCGGCCATCTCGGTCGTCACCGCCGTTGCCCTCTGGGTGCTGCTGCCACGCGCCTTGCGCATCCCGTCGGCAGCGCAGCTGCGCAGCGCGGTCAGTTCGCTGGAGGCCGAGGTCAGCAAGCGCCGCAGCGCCGAGCAGCACCTGGCAGGCATCGAGCAAAGCGTGGCCCTGACGCTGGACAGCATCGGCGCCGGTTTCATCGTCACCGATGCCCAGGGCAAGGTCACCCGCATGAACGAGGTCGCCGAGCGGGTCACCGGCTGGGCGGACGCGGAGGCACGTGGCCGCGTGCTGTGGGACGTGCTGGTGGGCGAAGGACGCGACGAGGCCCTCACCGGCGAGAATCCGGTGGAGGTGGTGCGCAGCCTGCTGGCCACGGCCGGCCCGGTGACCCGGCATGACCTGATCCGCTCGCGCAACGGCAGCCTGACCCCCCTGGAAGTGCGCGCCACGCTGGCCCCGAAAGACGGTGAAGGCGGCGAGCAGCGCGGCATGACGCTGGTGTTCCGGGACCTGACGCAGATCGAGGAGATCGAAGCCGAGCGGCTGCGGCTGGCCGCCATCGTCGACTCGTCCATCGACGCCATCGTCAGCAAGTCGTTGGATGGCCGGGTCACCAGTTGGAACCATGCTGCCGAAACCCTGTTCGGCTACACCGCCCGCGAGGTCATGGGCCAGCCGGTGCAGGTCATTGCCAACCCCGAACACGCGATGGCCGAGCCACACATGCTTGCCGACATTGCCTCGGGCCACAGCGTGCCGCCGTTCGACACCGTGGCCCGGGCCAAGGGCGGGCGCCACTTCGAGGTTTCGGTCAGTGTCTCGCCGCTGCGCGACCCTTCCGGTCGGGTCGTGGGCAGCGCCAAGATCGTGCGCGACCTGAGCCCGCAGCGGCGCGCCGAGGCCGCGCTGCGCGAGAGCGACGCCCGGCTGCGGCTGGCGCTCGATTCGGCCCAGATCGGCGAATGGGACATGGACCTGGCGACCGGCGCCACCCGGCGTTCGATCCGCCATGACCGCTGCTTCGGCTACAGCCAGCTGCAGCCTTCATGGTCCTTCAACACGCTGCTGGCCCATGTGCACCCGGAAGACCGGCCCGAGCTGCAGGCGAGTTTCAGCGCCGCCGTCGAGCAGCAGGGCGACTGGCAGGCCGAATGCCGCGTGCGCTGGCCAGACGGCAGCGTGCACTGGATCAGCCTGCAGGCCGGGCTGCTGCACGACAGCGGCACGGCCGGCCGCATGCTGGGCATCGTGACCGACATCACCCAGCACAAGCTGGCGCAGGAAGCGCGCCAGAAGGCCATGCGGCTGGAAGCCGAGAACCAGCAGATCCAGACCGCCAGCCGGCTCAAGAGCCAGTTCCTGGCCAACATGTCGCACGAACTGCGCACGCCGCTGAACGCGGTGATCGGCTTTGCCGACCTGCTGCACAGCGGTGCAGTACCGGCGCAGTCGCCCAAGAACCGCGAGTTCCTCGGCCACATCGCGGCCAGCGGCCGGCACTTGCTGCAACTGATCAACGACGTGCTGGACCTGTCCAAGGTCGAGTCCGGCAAGTTCGAGTTTTTCCCGCAGCAGCTGGCGCTGGCACCGCTGGTGCGAGAGGTCTGCGACGTGCTGCAGCCTGGCATGCAGCGCAAGCAGTTGCGCCTCGTGCTGGACCTGGACCCGGCAGTGGACACGGTGGATCTGGACCCGGGCCGGCTCAAGCAGGTGCTCTACAACTACCTGTCCAACGCCATCAAGTTCACGACTGAAGGCGGGCAGGTCACCATCCGCACGCGCCCCGAGGGCCCGGCGCATTTCCGGCTGGAGGTGGAGGACACAGGCATCGGCATTGCCGAGGCCGACCTGCCGCGCCTGTTCGCCGAATTCCAGCAGCTGGACACCGGCTACAACAAGCAGCACGCCGGCACCGGCCTGGGCCTGGCACTGACCCGCCGGCTGGTGCAGGCCCAGGGTGGCCGCGTGGGCGTGCGCAGCACGCTGGGTGCCGGCAGCGTGTTCCACCTGGTGCTGCCGCGCGTGAAACCCGATCCTGCCGACGGCCTGATGCTGCCGCCGGCCAGCCACCGGCTGCTGGTCATCGAGAGCGATCCGCGGCTGGTGCGCAGCCTGGCCGACACCGGTTTCCTGGTCGACGCGGCAGCCAATGCCGTGGAAGCCGTTACCCAGGCCAGCCAGCAGGCCTATGACGCCATCTTGCTGGCGCTGCGCCTGTCGGGGCGTGGCGGCCTGAGCGTGCTGGCCCGCATCCGCGAGTCCGGCCCCAGCCGCAGCGCGCCGGTGCTGGCGCTGAGCATGCCGGCGGGAGACACCGGCGAGACCGCGAGCTTCCCCGTCGCCGACCTGCTGGCCAAGCCGCTGCAGAACGGCGAGCTGTCACAGGCGCTGGGCCGGCTGGCGCTGCCGGTCAGCCGCCGGCCACGGCTGATGGTGGTGGACGACGACCCGCTGGCGCTGGCGCTGATGCGTTCGTCGCTGGCCCAGCTGGGCATTGACGCTGTCTGCCTCGCCGATGGGCGGGAAGCGCTGGAAAGCCTGTCGCAGCACCGGCCGGATGCCTTGATCCTGGACCTGATGATGCCGGGCTTCGACGGCTTCGAGATGCTGGACGCCTTGCAGCGCCTGCCCACCTGGCGCGAACTGCCGGTGCTGGTGTGGACCAGCATGGTGCTGACCGACGACGAGTACGGCCGGCTGGCCACCTCGGCCCGTGCCGTGCTTGGCAAGGGCGGCGGTGCACTGGCCGACACCCTGGGCGCGTTGCGGCGCTGGCGGCCGCCTGTGGTGGCCTTGACCGAAGGAGACCTGCTGTGACCGTTGACACCCACCGCGCCGCGCGCATCCTCATCGTCGATGACAACGCGATGAACGTCGAGCTCACCAGCTACGTGCTCAGCGCCGATGGCCTGGAGGTCGATGCTGCAGAGGACGGCCTGGCCGCGCTGGACCGGGTGCAGGCCAACCCGCCGGACCTGATCCTGCTCGACATCCAGATGCCTGGCCTGGACGGGCTGACACTGGCGCGCCGGCTGAAGTCCGACCCGGCCACGCGCCACATCGTGCTGGTGGCCTTCACCGCTTATGCGATGAAGGGCGACGACGCCCGCATGCGCGCAGCCGGCTGCGACGGCTACCTCTCCAAGCCGATTGACGTGACCAAGCTGGCGGCCCAGGTGCGCGAGATGCTGCCGCCCGGGATTGGCACCGCGATCGGCTGAGTCAGGTCAGCAGGCTGCGTGCAGCCGCCTGCAGCGCCGCCGCCTGGCCGTCCGCCAGCGGCAGCGCACGAACCGGCGCATTGCCGCGGCGCTGCTGCCTGTCGTACAGCGGGTCGTAGTGCTGGCTCAGCAGCTCGGGCAGGAGCTGCGCCCAGGCACCGGCCCGGGCCAGCGCCTGCCAATGGGCCACGGTGGCGTTGCCGCGCAGGCTGTTCAGCTCGGCCAGGCGCTCGCACAGCGCTTCGGGCTGCGCGGTGAAGAACCGGTACTCGTCCAGCAGCAGCTCGGTGCGCGCCGGAATGTCCATCTGCAGTTCCACCCAGCCTGCCGGGGCCTGCAGTGCGGCCAGCACGCTGTCCGGCAGCTGGCGGGCGCCAATGCGCCGGCTCTCTGCCTCGACAAACACCGGCCGCCGCGGGTCGAAACCCTGCAGCTGCTGCCAGATCTGCCCCTCGAACTGTTTTTGCCCTGGCTGGGCCACGCCGGGCAGGCCGCCCAGCACCGAGCCGCGGTGGGCGGCCAGCGCCTCCAGGTCCAGCACCTGTGCCCCCTCGTCCGCCAGCGCTGCCAGCAGCCGGGTCTTGCCGCTGCCGGTGCGCCCGCGCAGCACCTGCCACTGGAAGCGGCCGGGCAGGGTGGCCAGGTCTTCGCGCACCTGGGCCCGGAAGGCCTTGTAGCCGCCCTGCAATTGGCGGGTGCGAAAGCCGATCTGCGCCAGCACCAGCGACAGGCTGCCCGAGCGCTGGCCGCCGCGCCAGCAATAGACCAGCGGCCGCCAGTCCTTGGGCTTGTCGGCCACGTGGCGCTCCAGCATGTCGGCGATGCGGCGCGAGACCAGCGCCGCGCCCTGCTTGCGAGCCTCGAAGGTCGAGACCTGGGTGTAGACCGTGCCGACATGGGCGCGCTCGGCGTCGTCCAGCACCGGCCAGTTGACGGCGCCCGGCAGGTGGTCGTCGGCGAACTCGGCCGGCGAGCGCACATCGATCACGCAATCGAACTGCGCTGGCTGGGCCAGCCAGTCCGGCACCTGGATGGGAGAAAAACTCATGGGAGGAAGGCGGGCATCGCGGCGATTGTCCGCTGGATCAAAGACAGGCCAGCGGTCACGGCCAGCCCTCGAAAAGGCCTCCGTTGCCAAATCCTTGCCACGCTTGCCGGGAGACCGGCAAAAACCAGAAAAAACCAAGACCGGCGAGGACTCCGTTGCCGGACTGCTGGGCATGCTTCGCCGCATTGGTTGCCGGCGTGCCTGCATGCCGGTTTTTGCTTTCATCTGCCTTCGGAGCTCATCCCCATGTCCCAGTCCCGGACCTCGTCCCTCGCCTTGTTCTCCCGGCCCGCGTGGCTGGCCTGGGGCCTGCTGGCCACCGCTGCCGCCAGCGCTGCCTCGGATCCCTACAAGACGCCCGCCTCGTCGGTCGGCGCCATCGCGCTGGCCAACGACACGGTGTTGGCCGTCAGCGACGGTGGCGACACCAAGCGCTTCTACACAATCGACGTGCCCGAAGGCGCCGGCTCGCTGACCGTCAGTGTGACCGGCGGCAGCGGCGATGCCGACATGTGGATGGCCGCCGCCGGCAAGCCGGTCAGCAAGATGCACTATGACTGCTACACCGGCGCCGAAGGCAACAACGACGTCTGCACCTTCTACAACCCCAAGCCCGGCCGCTACACGGTCATGCTGAGCAGCATCTACATCGGCGGCTACACCGATGCGCAGCTGCTGGCCAGCTACACCCTGGGCACCCAGCAGGGGCCCAAGGCGATCAAGCTGGCGTCCGGCGTGCCGGCGCAGGTGTCCGGCGCGGCCGGCAGCTCGGTGCTTTACAAGGTCAGCGTGCCCAAGGGCACCTCGCACCTGGTGGTCAGCAATGCCGGCGGCAGCGGCGATGTGAGCCTGTCCATGAAGTACCAGCAGGAACCCAGCCCGGACGGCAATGGCTGCGGCATGAGCTGCGACCAGGGCTTCCCCAAGGTCGGCACCTGGTACGTGAAGGTGACAGGCAACACCGATTTCCAGAACGTCGCGCTGACGGCCCAGCTGTCCACCCCGTCGCCCTTGACCGACCTGGGCAACGGCGTGCCGCTGACCGGCCTCAGCGGCAGCTGGGGCGACAGCGACATGCACTACTACAAGATCGACGTGCCCGAAGGCGCCGGCAAGCTGACAGTGGCGACCACCGGCAGCACCTCGGCCGACCTGCTGATGTATGTCAGCCGCGGCGAGGTGCCAAGCTGGTGGCAATACGACTGCAGCTCGGACGTGTTCGGCAATGGCGCCAACGAAACCTGCGTGTTCCCCACGCCCAAGGCCGGCACCTACTACATCGGCCTGAGGAGCTTCGACAGCTACAGCAACGTCGCCCTCACTGCCACCTATGAGCTCGGCGGTGGCGGCTACACCGGCGCGGCCTGCCCATCAGGTACCACGCAGCACGTCGGCACGCTGTACCGCGGCCAGGCGGCACGCTTCAAGTTCGACTCGGCCGGTGGCAAGGTTGGCGCGAAGATGACGGTGCAGACCGATTTCATGCACGACGAGATCTACCCGCTGGACTTCGACCTCTACCTGGAGCAGAAGATTGCCGACGGCCAATGGCAGGTCATCGGCTCGTCGACCAGCGTGAGCACCGATGGCACGGTGACGACGAAGACCGCGCCAGCCGGCATGCTGCGCTGGACCGTGACCGCGCTGGACGGCTCGGGCGACTTCCGCCTGTGCACCAGCGGCGAGTGAACTGAAGGCGAGGCGCTGAAAGGGCGCCTCGTGGCTTCATCAAGTTGCTGGCGTTGGCTTCAAGTTGCTGGCGCGATGGCGTCCAGCAGCTCGCTTTCCATCTGCAGCTGCACCTTGGGCTGGGCCAGCGTCATGCCGCTGATCAGGAAGGTGTCTTCCACCCGCTCGCCCAGGGTCGAGACCTTGGCGAGCTGCAGGCTGATCTGGTGCGCGCCCAGCACGCGGGCAATCGCGTACAGCAGCCCGGAGCGGTCGCTTGCGCTGACCGACAGCAGCCAGCGCTGGCCCCGTTCGTCCGGCCGCAACTGCACCCGCGGCTTGACCGGGAACGAACGCACCCGGCGCGAGACCCGGCCGCGGCTGGGCTCGGGCAACGGGCCGCTGCTGGCCAGCGCCAGCGCGGCCTGCGTCTCGACCAGCGAGATCATGTCGCGGTAGGCGGTGGCGCCCTGGTCGTCGGCCAGCGGGTTCACGACCTGGAAAGTGTCCAGCGCGTAGCCGGTACGCGTGGTGTGCACCTTGGCATCCTGGATCGAGAAGCCGGTGCTGTCGAAATAGCCGCAGATGCGGGCAAACAGGTCCGGCCGGTCCTGGGCATAGACCAGCACCTGCAGCCCTTCGCCGATGGGCGAGGGCCGGGCCCGGACGATGGGCTTGTCCGTCGCCAGGTGGCGCCACAGCGAGCGGGCATGCCAGGCCACTTCCGAGCCGTCGTGCCGCGCGAAGTAGCTGACCTCCAGCGTGGCCCACAGCGGCTCCTCGGTGCCCGGCAGCGCCGAGTGCAGCGCGAGCAGGTGGCGAGCCTCCTGCTTGCGGGCCTCGATCTCGGCGTCCGCGTTCGGCGCCGCGCCGCCCAGCGCACGCAGCGTGAGCCGGAACAGGTCTTCCAGCAGCTTGGCCTTCCAGGCGTTCCACACCTTCGGGCTGGTGCCGCGGATGTCGGCCACCGTCAGCAGGTACAGCGCGGTGAGGTGGCGAGCGTCGCCCACGTGGCGGGCAAAGGCGGCGATCACGTCCGCGTCCGACAGGTCTTCCTTCTGCGCCACACGGCTCATCGTCAGGTGTTCGCGCACCAGGAATTCGACCAGCGCGGCGTCGGCCTTGTCGATGCCGTGGTCGCGGCAGAAGCGCCGCACCTCGGTGCCGCCCAGCTCGGAATGGTCGCCGCCGCGGCCCTTGGCCACGTCGTGGAACAAGGCTGCGATGTAGAGCAGCCAGGGCTTGTCCCAGTTCGCCGCCAGCTGGGCGCAGAACGGGTATTCGTGGGCATGCTCGGGAATGAAGAAGCGGCGCACATTGCGCAGCACCATCAGGATGTGCTGGTCCACCGTGTAGACGTGGAACAGGTCATGCTGCATGCGGCCGACGATGGCCCGGAACACCCACAGGTAGCGGCCCAGCACCGAGGTCTGGTTCATCAGCCGGAAGGCGTGGGTCTGGCCCTCGGGCTGCTGCAGGATCTCCATGAACAGCGCGTGGTTCACCGGGTCGCGCCGGAAGCTGCTGTTCATCACGTTGCGGGCGTTGTAGAGCGCGCGCAGCGTGCGGGCCGACAGACCCTTGATGCCGGGTGTCTGCTGGTAGATCAGGAAGGTTTCGAGGATGGCATGCGGACTGTCCAGGTAAAGGTCGTCGCGGATGACCTCCAGCATGCCGGCCCGGTCGAGGAAGCGGGCGTTGATCGGCCGCATCGGCGCCGTCTCCGAGCCCATGATGCGTTCCTCGATGTTCAGCATCAGGATCTGGTTCAGCTGGGTCACCGCCTTGGCGGCCCAGTAGTAGCGCCGCATCAGCACTTCCGAGGCGCGCTCGTTGCCGGTGCCGTGGTAGCCGAAGCTCTCGGCCACGGCGGTCTGCAGGTCGAACACCAGCCGGTCTTCGCGCCGGCCCGCCACCAGGTGCAGGCGCGCGCGGATCAGCTTCAACGTGCCTTCCTGGCGCTGCAGCTGCTTGACCTCGAACTGCGTCATCAGCCCCTTGGCCGCCAGCTCGCCCCAGGTCTTGCCCAGGCCTGCGGCGCGGGCCACCCACATCACCACCTGCAGGTCGCGCAGGCCGCCCGGGCTTTCCTTGCAGTTGGGCTCCAGCGAGTAGGGCGTGTCTTCGTACTTGACGTGGCGCTGGCGCATTTCCAGCGCCTTGGCGCGCAGGAAGGCCACCGGGTCCATGGCTTCGTCGGTCGCGCGGCGGAAGCGGGTGAACAGGCGGCGCGGGCCGCAGAGGAAGCGGCTTTCCAGCAGCGCCGTCTGGACCGTCACGTCATTGCGGGCTTCGCCCACGCATTCGTCCACCGTGCGCACCGAGGAGCCGATCTCCAGCCCGATGTCCCAGCAGCCGGTGATGAAGTCCGACACGCCCGCCTGGCAGGCCGGGTCGGCCTCGGCACCGGCCGGCAGCAGCACCAGCACGTCAATGTCGGAATAGGGGCACAGCTCACCACGCCCGTAGCCGCCCACCGCCACCAGCACTGCGCCCCGCGGCAGGCAGGACTGGAACCACAGCTGGGCCAGCGTCGCGTCCACATGCCGGGCCAGCGCCCGTGCCAGTCGCGCTGCGCTGGTGACCGTGGGCCTGGCCTCGCGGAAATGGGTCAGCAAGGCCGCCTTGCCGTCCTTGAAGCGGCGGCGCAGCTCGGCCACCGGCACGGCGGCCTGCGGCGGGATCGGCGGCTGGATGACGGACTCTAGGACTGCAGACATCCGGTTTGTTCAGCCGTTGACGAAGGCCGGCGGGGGCGGGCTGCCTGCGGAAACCGTCAGCACTTCATAGCCGGTCTCGGTCACGACGATGGTGTGTTCCCACTGGGCCGACAGCGAGCGGTCCTTGGTGACGATGGTCCAGCCGTCCCCGGCTTCCTTGATCTCGCGGCGGCCGGCGTTGACCATCGGCTCGATGGTGAAGACCATGCCTGGCACCAACTCTTCCAGCGTGCCCGGGCGGCCATAGTGCAGCACCTGCGGCTCCTCGTGGAACTTCAGGCCGATGCCGTGGCCGCAGAACTCGCGCACGATGGAAAAACCCTGGTTCTCGGTGAAGGTCTGGATCGAATGGCCGATGTCGCCCAGGCGCGCGCCCGGCTTGACCTTGACAATGCCCTTCCACATGGCCTCATACGTCAGCGCGCACAGGCGCTTGGCGGCAATCGAGCCTTCACCCACGACGAACATCCGGCTGGTGTCGCCGTGCCAGCCGTCCTTGATGACGGTGACGTCGATGTTGACGATGTCGCCATTCTTCAGCGGCCTGTCGTTCGGAATGCCGTGGCAGACCTGGTGGTTGATCGAGGTGCAGACCGACTTTGGGTAGGGCGTGTAGCCCGGCGGCTGGTAGTTCAGCGGCGCGGGAATGCCACCCTGCACGTTCACGATGTGGTCGTGGGCCAGCTTGTCCAGCGCTTCGGTCGTGATCCCGGGCTTGACGTACGGGGTCAGCATGTCCAGCACTTCCGAGGCCAGGCGGCCTGCGACGCGCATGCCTTCGATGTCGGCTGCGGATTTCAGGGTGATCGTCATCCACTGATTATCCCATCGCATCGTAAAATGCCGGGTTTCCACGGGCGCAACTGGGGAACCAAGTCAGCAGATGGTGGGCATTCCTGCCGCTGGCTTTGTCACCAGACCCCGCAACCCGCGCCCGCACCGCCGCCAACCGACGGAACCCCATGTCCACAGCTTCCAAGCACCTGATGCACTTCGAGGGCGGCAACGCCCTTTCCGCGTTTCGCGCCGCCGCTTTGCTGCCGGCCCTGCAGGCCGCATGCCCGCGCATCGCTGGCGTGTCCGCCCGCCATGTGCACTGGGTCTGGAGCGACGCCCCGCTGGCGGCCGACGCGCACCAGAAGCTGGCCGAGCTGCTGACCTACGGCGACGCCTACGAGGCGCAGGCCGAGGGCGAACTGATCGTCGTGCTGCCGCGCCTGGGTACCGTCTCGCCCTGGGCCTCGAAGGCGACCGACATCGCCCACAACTGCGGCCTGCCGATCCACCGCGTCGAGCGCGTGACCGAATTCCGCCTCACGCTGAAAAGCGGTTTGATGAGCACGCTGACCGGCGGCAACAAGCCGATGACGGCCGATGAGCGTGCGGCCTGTGCGCTGCTGCTGCACGACCGCATGACCGAAAGCGTGGTCTTCGAGCGCGAAGCCTCGCAGCACTTGTTCGACGACAAGGCCGCCGAGCCACTGGCCCATGTGGACGTGATCGGCCAGGGTCGCGCGGCCTTGGTCAAGGCCAACAGCGAATTCGGCCTGGCGCTGTCCGACGACGAGATCGACTACCTGGTGAGCGCCTTCACCACGCTCAAGCGCAACCCCAGCGACGTCGAGCTGATGATGTTCGCCCAGGCCAACAGCGAACACTGCCGCCACAAGATCTTCAACGCCGAGTTCCGCATTGACGGTGAGGCCCAGCCGCTGTCGATGTTCGGCATGATCCGCAACACCGAGAAGCTGAACTCGCAGCACACCATCATTGCGTACAACGACAACGCCGCGGTGATGGAAGGCGGCCCGGTCGAACGCTGGCTGCCTGAATCCTCAACTGCGGGTTTCACCGACGCCCCGAAGTACGGTGCTCGCGAGGAAACCGCGCACGTGCTGATGAAGGTCGAGACGCACAACCACCCGACCGCCATCTCGCCGTTCCCCGGCGCCTCCACCGGTGCCGGCGGCGAGATCCGCGACGAAGGCGCGACCGGCCGTGGCGCACGCCCCAAGGCGGGCCTGACCGGCTTCAGTGTCTCCAACCTGAACCTGCCCGGCACCAATGAGCCCTGGGAACAAACGCCCTACGGCAAGCCCGAGCACATTGCCAGCCCGCTGCAGATCATGACCGAGGGCCCGCTGGGCGGGGCAGCGTTCAACAACGAATTCGGCCGGCCCGCGCTGGGCGGCTACTTCCGCGTCTACGAGCAGACCGTGGGCGAGGGCGCAGACGGCAGCGAAAACGCCATCCGCCGCGGCTACCACAAGCCCATCATGATCGCCGGCGGCCTGGGCATGATCTCGGACGGCCAGACCAGGAAGCTGCCGTTTGCCGCCGGCACGCTGCTGGTGCAGCTGGGCGGCCCGGGCATGCGCATCGGCATGGGCGGCGGCGCCGCCAGCTCGATGGCGGCCGGCACCAACACCGCGTCGCTGGACTTCGACTCGGTACAGCGTGGCAACCCCGAGATCCAGCGCCGCGCGCAGGAGGTCATCAACCACTGCTGGAGCCTGGGCGAAGGCAATCCCATCGTGGCGATCCACGACGTGGGCGCCGGTGGCATCTCCAACGCCTTCCCGGAGCTGGTGGACGGCGCCGGCAAGGGTGCGCGTTTCGACATGCGCCAGGTGCCGCTGGAAGAATCCGGCCTGGCGCCCAAGGAAATCTGGTGCAACGAGAGCCAGGAGCGCTACACGCTGGCCATCGACCCGTCCAAGCTGGCGCTGTTCGAGCAGATGTGCGAGCGCGAGCGCTGCCCGTTTGCCATCGTCGGCGTGGCGACTGACGAGCCCGAGCTGATCCTCGAAGACGGCCCCGGCGGCGAGCGCGTGATCGACATGCCGATGGACGTGCTGCTGGGCAAGCCGCCCAAGATGCTGCGCGACGTGAAAAGCGTGGCCCGCCAGCTGCCCGCGTTGGATCTGACCGGCGTGCCGCTGGAAAAAGCCGCACGCGACGTGCTGCGCCACCCCACCGTGGCCAGCAAGCGCTTCCTGGTCACCATCGGCGACCGCACCGTGGGCGGCATGAACCACCGCGACCAGATGGTCGGCCCCTGGCAGGTGCCGGTGGCGGACTGCGCCGTGACGCTGGCCGACTACAAGGGCTTCCGCGGCGAGGCCATGAGCATGGGCGAGCGCACGCCGCTGGCCGCACTCGACGCACCGGCCTCCGGCCGCATGGCCGTGGCCGAGGCCATCACCAACCTGCTGGCCGCGCCGTTCGAGCTGAGCCGCGTGAAGCTCAGCTGCAACTGGATGGCCGCCTGCGGCGAGCCGGGTGAAGACGCTGCGCTGTACGAAACCGTCAAAGCCGTGGGCATGGAACTCTGCCCGGCGCTGGGCATCTCGGTGCCGGTCGGCAAGGACAGCCTGTCGATGCGCACCCGCTGGCAGGACGACGGCCAGACCAAGCAAGTGGTCGCGCCGGTCTCGCTGATCGTCACCGCCTTCGCCTCGCTGGAAGACGTGCGTGGCACGCTGACACCGCAGCTGCAGGACGGTGACACCACGCTGATCCTGGTCGACCTCGGCCAGGGCCAGGCCCGCATGGCCGGCTCCATCCTGGCGCAGACGCTGCAGCGCTTCGGCGACAGCGTGCCGGATCTGGACGACCCCGCGCTGCTGAAGAACCTGGTCGCCGCCATCAACGCGCTGCGCAGCGAGGCCAAGCTGCTGGCCTACCACGACCGCTCGGACGGCGGCCTGTGGGCAGCAGCCTGCGAAATGGCCTTTGCCGGCCGCCGCGGCGTGAGCCTGAACGTGGACATGCTGGTCACCGAAGGCGACGGCATTTCCGACAGCCGCGCCGAGATGGGCGACTCGAAGAACTGGGCCAGCCAGGTGAGTGGCCGCCGCGAGGAACTGACGCTGAAGGCGCTGTTCAACGAAGAGCTGGGCGCGCTGATCCAGGTCAAGACCACCGACCGCGACGCCGTGCTGGGCACGCTGCGCGCGCATGGCCTGTCCAAGCACAGCCACGTCGTCGGCAAGACCAACGACAAGGGCGTGATCGAAGTCTGGCGCGATGCCAAGAGCCAGTTCAGTGCGCCGCTGGCCGAGTTGCAGCAGCAGTGGGACGAGGTCAGCTGGCGCATTGCACGCCAGCGCGACAACCCCGTTTGCGCCGACAGCGAACACGCGCTGGCCGGCAGCGGCGACGCAGGCCTGCACCTGTCCTTGACCTTCGACCCGAAGGAAGACGTGGCCGCGCCATTCATCCTGAAGAGCACCACCCGCCCGAAGATCGCCATCCTGCGCGAGCAGGGCGTCAACAGCCACGTGGAGACCAGCTACGTCTTCAACCTGGCCGGCTTCGACGCGCACGACGTGCACATGAGCGACCTGCAGAGCGGCCGCGCCAGGCTGGCCGACTTCAAGGGCTTTGTCGCCTGCGGCGGCTTCAGCTATGGCGACACGCTGGGCGCCGGCGAAGGCTGGGCCCGCTCGGTCATGTTCAACCCCAAGCTGGCCGAAGACTTCGAGGCCTTCTTCGGTCGGCAAGACACTTTCGCGCTGGGCATCTGCAACGGCTGCCAGATGATGGCGGCGCTGTCGCCCATCATCCCCGGCGCGCAGGACTGGCCGAAGTTCACGCGCAACAAGAGCGAGCAGTTCGAAGGCCGGCTGGCGATGGTCGAGGTGCTGGAAAGCCCGTCCATTTTCTTCCAGGGCATGGCCGGCAGCCGCATGCCGATTGCTGTCGCCCACGGTGAAGGTTTTGCCGACTTCTCGCAACGCGGCAACGCGGGAACCGTGAAGCGCGCCATGCGATGGGTCGACGGCAACGGCCAGCCCACCGAGGTCTACCCGCTGAACCCCAACGGCAGCCCCGACGGCCTCACCTCCGTCACCACCGCCGACGGCCGCTTCACCGTGCTGATGCCGCACCCCGAGCGCGTGTTCCGCAATGTGCTGATGAGCTGGACCGGTGGCCCGGTCGACGAGCTGAGCCCGTGGATGCGCATGTTCCGCAATGCCCGTAAGTGGGTGGGCTGAAAGCCTGGTGAAGCCTGAGCGAGATCAGGCCGCCGGGGCGTATTGCTCCGCTCATGTCCTCCGACCAGGCTGCGCCTGCTCTCCCCCTTTACTTCGCTGCGCAACACGCCCCACCGTCCTGATCCGGCACGGGTATTGGCTGTGCGACGGTCGCCAAGTCCAAGCCTTTGCAGGCAAGGGCGTTGGGTGACTGCTGAAGCGAAGTAAAGGAGGAGACTGGGCGCAGTCCAGTCGGGGGAGCGGAAGCAGTTACCCAATGCGTCTGCACGCACCAACCGAAGCAGGACATCCCTGAACTTCAGTTTCCCAGCAGTTCCCCCGCTGGGTGCAGCCCCTTCACCGAGTCACAAAACACCTTCACGATCATCAGGATGGGCACGCCGAGCAGCATGCCCCACACGCCCCAGAGCCAGCCCCAGAACAGGATGCCGATGAAGACGGCCACGGGGTTCAGGCGGCTGGTGCGGCTGGTCAGCCAGGGGGCGAGCAACTGGCCGGTGATGAAGCGGATGCCGAGTGACAGGCCGGCGATCAGCAGGGTGGATTCCAGCGTGCCCAGCTGCATCAGCGCGACCAGCGCCGCGCCGCCGGTCACCACCACGGTGCCCACGTAAGGCACCAGGTTGCAGACGGCGGCGACCAGGCCCCAGACCGCCGCGTGCTGCAGTCCAGCGGCCCAGAAGGCCAGGCCGGTGGTGAGGCCGACGATGGCGCTCAGCACCAGTTGCACCATCAGATAGCGTTGGACCTGGCGCACCACTTCGTCCAGCGCCTGCACGGTGACCTTCTTGTGCGTCAGCGTCGGCCCGGCGAGGCGGACCATCTTGCGGCGGAAGTTGGTGCCGGAGGCGAGCAGGAAATAAGTCAGCAGGCAGACCGCGGCGGCCTGGCCGCCCAGGCCGAGCAGGCCCAGCGTGCCGGTCCACACATAGTCCTTGACGTTGAACTTGGGCTTGACCGTCTGCACCATCAGCACGCCCTTGGTGTTGGCGGCGCTGGCGGTGAGGGCGTTTTCGTCAGCGGCCTGCTCCAGCTGGGCCGCAGCCTTCTGAACACGTTCCAGCGCGCCGGGCTCGTTGCTGTGGCGGGCCTTCAGCGTCTGGCGAAGCTTCTGCGCGGCCTCGGGCAGCGACTCCATCAGCTGCGACGCGTCGTCGGCCAGCGCGTAGCCGGTCCAGCCCAGCCCGCCGACGATGGATGAAACAACCAGCGCGGCGCCCAGCCAGCGCGGCAGCCGCCACCTGGCCAGCCGCGTCACCACCGGCGACAGCGCGTAGTTGAAGATCACGCTGAACAGCACCGGGATGCACACAGCCGCTGCCCAGTGCAGCGTGTAGATGCACAACAGCGTGGCCATGATGGTCAGCGCCGCGGAAGGGCCGGTCGGCCGCCAGCGCGGCGGTGCCACCTGCACATCGACGTGGGCAGGCACCGGCACGGACAAGGTGGCCGGTTCAAGTTCCGCAGCGGGTTGTTGTAGCAAGTGATCCTCCGGCGAACAGCAGGCACGGCTGCGGCCAGGAAGGGACGCTGCCGATGCAGTCGTGGGTTGTTGGCCACGCGACCTTGCGAGGCTACGCCCCGGCGGTCGGCTTTCAAGTCGGCCAGACCGCGCAACGCTTGTAGGCTCAGTCCGATGACGGCCGCGGCACTGCCTTCGCCGCAGCAGTAGGGCCCAGCCTACGCAAAGGCCCGCCTGCGGCCGACGCTGGGAGACAGGCCGCGCTTTGATACTCGGTCCCGTCTGGCCGCCGGTCAGTGGTTGGAGAAGCTCTTGCTCGCTGTCATCGTGCCTGCGCACAACGAAGAGGCTCACCTGGATGCCTGCCTGGCCGCGCTGCGGTTGGCCACCGCCTGCCCCGAGCTCCATGGCGAGCCCGTGGCCTTGATCGTGGCGCTGGACAGCTGCAGCGACCGCAGCGAAGCCATTGCGCTGCGCCACGGCGCCGAGGTCATCGCGGTTCAGGCACGCAACGTCGGTGCTGCCAGGGCTGCCGGTGCGATGCGTGCGCTGTCGCTCGGTGCCCGCTGGCTGGCCTTCACTGACGCCGACACCCTGGTCGCGCCCGATTGGCTCAGCACCCAGCTGGATCTGAATTGCGACGCCGTTTGCGGCACCGTGGCCATCACCGACTGGGGCTTGCACTGCGAGGCAACCCGCCGCCACCACGACGCGCTCTACACCGACGCCGATGGCCACCGGCACATCCACGGTGCCAACCTCGCCGTCAGTGCGCGGGCCTATGTGGACGCAGGCGGCTTCCCGCCGCTGGTCAGCAGCGAAGACGTGGCGCTGGTGGCCGCGCTGCAGCAGCGTGGCGCGCGCATCGCCTGGTCGGCCCGGCCCCGGGTGACGACCAGTGCGCGGCGCGACCACCGAGCGCCGGCCGGCTTCGGCGCAACGCTGCTGCGCATGGCGCATGAGCTGAGCCGGGAGTCAGCCGAATGAACGCCCCCGGCATTCAGGCCGACGCCGCTTTTGCCGGGCTGTTGCCACGGCTTGACGGCGCGCTGGGCGAGCTCGACCCGCAGACCACCCCGGCGCACGCGCTGGCCCGGCTGTTGGCCGCCGGGCTGGACACGCTGCCGCTGCCCGGCCACGGGCAGACGCTGCTGCGCTGGCAGGCGCTGGCCCGAGTCGCTGCCTTCGACCTGTCGCTTGCCAAGCTCTACGAGGGCCACACCGACGCGCTGGCCATCCTGCACGAGCTCAAGGCCGAACCCTTTCCCGACACCCGCTGCGCATGGGGCGTGTGGGCCGCCGAGCCGCCGGGTGCACGTGTCACGCTGTACGAGCGGCCGGATGGCACGCTGCGACTGAGTGGCCTGAAGTGCTGGTGCTCGGGCGCGGCCAGCGGCAGCCATGCCTTGCTCACGGCCTGGCCGGAAGGCGACCGGGCAGGGCACGGGCCGCAACTGGTCGCGGTGGCGCTGCGTCAGCCTGGGGTGTCGGTCTCTGCACAGGCGTGGCAGGCGGTTGGCATGGCCGGCAGTGCAAGCCTGGACGTGAGCTTCGATGCGGTGCTGGCGGTGCGCGTGGGCCAGCCGGGCGACTACCTGTCGCGGCCCGGCTTCTGGCACGGCGGCGCCGGCATTGCAGCCTGCTGGTATGGCGGCGCGCAAGCCGTGGCGCGAGCCTTGTACGCCCAGCTCAGCTCGCCGAATGCCAGCCGTGACGCCTTGCGGCTGGCGGCGCTCGGCAAGGTCGACGTGGCGCTGCAGGCCACGGCCGCGCTGCTGCGCCAGGCGGCGGCGAGCATCGACGCCCAGCCGCAGGTGCAGGCCCGTGCGCTGGCCTTGCGCGTGCGGCAATCGGCCGAAGCCTGCGCCCGGCAGGTGCTGGACGAAGTGGGTCGCACCCTGGGTGCCGGCCCGTTCTGCCGTGATGCGCATTTCGCCCGCCTGGCCGCCGACCTGCCCGTCTTCATCCGCCAAAGCCATGCCGAACGCGATCTGGCGGCGCTCGGCGAAAACCTGCTCACGCCAGCCACCGAACCCTGGAGCCTGTGACATGGACCTGCAAACCTTCTCCGACATTGCGCCCCAGATCGCATCCGATCCTGGCTTGCCCGAGCGCGCCATCCGTGGCGAAGGCACCGATGAAGCCACCTGGCTGGACTGGCCCGGCATGGCCAGGCTGCCGGCGCTGGACCTGGCCACCTGGTTGCCCGCGAACTGCCGCCTGGTGGTGGTGGCTCCGCATCCGGACGATGAAGTGCTGGCCTGCGGTGGCCTGCTGGCACGCCATGCCGGGCAGGGGGGCGACAGCCTCGTGATTGCCGTGAGCGACGGCGAAGCCAGCCACGGCGACCGCGACCCGTGGCCGGCCGAAGTACTGGGCCCCGTGCGCCGGTCCGAGAGCGACGCCGGCCTGGCCAGGCTGGGCGTCTCGCCAGCCGCGGTCGTGCGGCTGGGTCTGCCGGACGGGCAGATTGCGCGGCACGAAGGCGCGCTGCAGGTGCGGCTCGCGGCGCTGCTGCGCGCGTCGCCGGTGCCGGACCTGGTGATCAGCACCTGGTCGCAGGACGGGCACCCGGACCACGAGGCCTGCGGCCGCGCCGCCGAGGCCGCGGCGCGCCAGCTCGGCTGCCGCTTCGCCGCGGCGCCGGTGTGGATGTGGCACTGGGCCAGGCCGGACGATGCCCGGGTGCCATGGCAGCGCCTGCATGCCTTGCCGCTTGCCATCGCACCGCGCGCCGCCAAGCTGCAGGCGCTGGCCGCGCACAGCAGCCAGCTCACGCCCAGGCCTGGCGACGAACTGCCGGTGCTGGGCGAGCAGATCATTGCGCGTGCCGGGCGGCATGCCGAATTCTTCTTCTGCTGAAGGCACGGCATGGCCCCGACCCGCGACGACTTCGAGGCCATGTTCGCCGCCGAAGAAGACCCCTGGCATTTTCGCTCGACCTGGTACGAACACAGGAAGCGCGCGCTGACCATGGCCTGCCTGCCGGCGCCACGCTACCGGTTCGCCTTCGAGCCCGGCTGCGCCAACGGCGAGCTCAGCCGGCTGCTGGCACTGCGCTGCGAACAGCTGTGCTGCAGCGACGGTGTGCCGCGTGCGGTGCAGATCGCCCGCGAACGCCTGGCGGACCAGCCGCATGTGCAGGTCAGCCAGGGCTGGGTGCCGCAGGACTGGCCGGTCGGGCAGTTCGACCTGATCGTGCTCAGCGAATTTGTGTATTACCTGACCCTGCCCGAGTTCCAGCAACTGCTGCAGCGCCTGCGCAGTGGCTTGCTGCCAGGCGGCACCGTGCTGGCCTGCCACTGGCGCCCGCAGATCGATGGCTGCGCGCTGGATGCCGATGGCTTGCACCAGCGCCTGCATGGCGCGCTGGACCTGAGCCGGCTGAGCAGCCTGGTCGAGCCGGACTTCCGCATTGACGTGTGGTGCGGCGACGCGCGCTCCGTCGCCCAGCGCGATCAATTGCGCAGCTCCAGCGCTTGAGCGCCAAGGCGCAACGGGCGTGGGCACACCGTGTGCCCCGGAGTTCAACGGTTTCGCATTTTGGAGCGCAGGGCTGATGGATTTCCGCGAACTTGCATGGCTTGCTGTCGTTCTGACAAACACGTTGCCGGGGGCGTCACAGCCGTGGGCCCGAAGATCGCCCGGCCGTCTCAGGCTGCGCCCTCACAGCAAGTTCCATCATTCCATCCATGCCACGTCAACCGACTTCCCCATCTGAAAGCTTTGTCCAGTCGATCTCCAAGGTGCCGACCGGCATTGCCGGCCTGGACGAGTTGACCCAGGGCGGCCTTCCCGCGGGGCGGCCCACGCTGGTGTGCGGCGCTGCCGGGTCTGGCAAGACCATGCTGGCCGCAGAATTTCTGGTGCGGGGCGCGTCCCAGTTCAGGGAGCCCGGTGTCTTCATGCTGTTTGAAGAAACCGCCGCCGAACTCACCGAGAACATGCGCTCGCTGGGTTTTGACCTTGCGAAGCTGCAGCGCCAGAAGAAGATCGCCATCGACTTCGTGCGCGTGGAGCGCAGCGAGATCGAGGAAACCGGCGAATATGACCTGGAAGGATTGTTCATTCGCCTGGGTCATGCGGTCGACCGCATCGGCGCCAAGCGGGTCGTGCTGGACACCATCGAGGCGCTGTTCGCCGGCGTGTCCAACCACGCCATCCTTCGCGCGGAGTTGCGTCGCCTGTTCCGCTGGCTCAAGGACAGGGGGCTCACGGCCGTCATCACCGGCGAGAGGGGCGAAAGCAGCTTCACGCGCTACGGTCTCGAGGAATACGTGGCCGATTGCGTGATCCTGCTGGACCAGCGCATCGCCAACCAGATCTCGACCCGGCGGCTGCGGGTGGTGAAGTACCGCGGCTCTGCACACGGCACCAACGAATATCCGTTCCTGATCGGCACCAACGGGATCTCCGTGCTGCCGATCACGTCGCTTGCGCTTCTGCACACGGCCTCTCACGAGCGCGTGCCCACGGGCATCCCGGGCCTGGATCAGATGCTCGGCGGGTTGGGCTTCTACCGGGGCAGCAGCGTGCTCATTTCGGGTGCCCCGGGGACCGGAAAGAGCAGCGTTGCCGCCAGCTTTGCCGACGCCGCCTGCGCACGGGGCGAGCGCGCTTTGCTCTTTTCCTACGAAGAGTCCAGGAGCCAGCTGCTGCGCAACATGCAGTCCATCGGGCTGGACCTGCAGCACTGGATCGACAAGGGCCTGCTCCACGTCGAGGCGACCCGGCCCACGCTGCATGGACTGGAACAGCACCTGGTGCACATGTACGACCTGGTCCGCGCATTCAAGCCCGACGTGGTGGCGGTCGACCCGATCAGCAACCTCACCGCGGGCGGCGACGACGCTGGCCTGCAGCTGACCCTGATGCGGCTGATCGACTTCCTCAAGACCTCCAACGCCACGGCAATGTTCACCACCCTGACGCCGGACGGTGGCCCGCAGGCCGTCGCGTCTTCGGAAGTCGGCGTGTCGTCGCTGATGGACAGCTGGCTGCTGCTCACCAACCTCGCTTACAACGGCGAGCGCACCCGCACCTTGCAGGTCCTGAAGTCGCGCGGCATGGCGCACTCGAACCAGGTCCGCGAATTCACGTTCTCCGATGAAGGCGTCGGCCTGGTCGACGTCTACCTGCACGGCGACCAGGTGCTGACCGGCACCGCCCGCATTGCCCACGAAGCACGGTTCCAGGCGGCCACCGACCTGCGGGGCCGCGACCACGCACGCCGCATGCGCGACCTGGCGAACCGCCGCAAGGCGCTGGATGCACAGATCGCGAGCCTGCTGCTGGAAGCCGATGAGCGCGCCGGCGAGGTCGAATTTGCCATCGCCCGCGAGACTTTCGAAGCCGAGGGCATCGCTGCGCGGGTCCGCGACATTGCCCAAGCGCGCGCTGCCCCGCCGCCCAAGGTCACCAAACGCAGCAAGTCGGGTGGGGCCTGAGATGGCAGGCAAGACCGCAGGCGTCAAGACAGTGGCGGTCAAGCGCGCCGGGCCGAAGGTTGCGAAACCGACAGCTGCCGAACCGGCGGCGGCCAAGGCCAAGCTTGCCGGACCGAAAGCCGCGAAGCCGGCAGGCAAGCCCGAGTGGCAGCTGCGGCTTTACGTGGCTGGCAACACCGCCAAGTCCACCGCTGCGCTCGAGAACCTGAAGCGGCTTTGCGAGACCCACCTTGCCGGCCGCTACAGCATCGAAGTGGTGGACCTGCTGGTCAACCCCAGGCTGGCCGCGGGTGACCAGATCCTTGCGGTGCCGACGCTGGTGCGCAAGTTCCCGGAGCCCATCCGCAAGATCATTGGCGACCTGTCGAACGAGGAACGGGTGCTGGTCGGCCTGGATGTCCGGCCCATCGTGGCGAGAGCATGACCCAGCCTTCCGCGCAACAGGGCTCGTCTTCCGAGGCAAGCCTCGCCGAAGATGGCAGGCATGTGTATCGCCTGTACGTGAGTTCGGCGTCGCCGGTGTCTTCGAGGGCCATCGTGAACGCCCGGGTCTTCTTCGATGCCCATCTCCCGGGAAAGCATCGCCTGGAGGTGCTCGACATTGCCTCCCATGTCGAAGCTGCCCGCGGCGACCAGATCGTGGCATCGCCGACCCTCATCCGATTGTTGCCGCTGCCTCGCCGCCAATTCATTGGCGACATGTCCAACACTGAACGGCTTCGGAGCACGCTGGGCCTGAAACCGTTGGATCCTGTCTGACCGCGATGCCATCCTCCATCGACAGCCCGCGCCAGGCGAATGCCTCCACGTCGGACCTGAAGGCGCTCGCAGCGGAAAACGCCGAGCTGAGGATCCGCCTGGGCGAGCTGGAGGACACGATAGGCTCCATCCAGCGTGGCGACGTGGATGCCATCGTGGTCAACGACGACATCTACGTGCTGGAAAGCGCGCACGCGGCCACCAACCGTCTTCGGCAGGACGTGCTGGGCCAGATGGACGACGCGGTCTTCGCATTCGACACCTCGGACCACGTCATCTACATGAATGCCGCGGCAGAGCGCCGCTACGGCGTGCTGGCGGCCGAGGTGCTGGGCCGTGGCCGGCACGAGGTGTTCACCGAGGCTGCGGCGAGTGTCTTGGGCGAGATGGACGCAGGTGCACCAGACAATGGCCGCCAGCGCGTCTCAGCCGTTCACCGGCTGGCCGATGGCGGCAGCATCGAGGTCGAGTCCAGCGTCTCGTCGTTGAAGGATGCGTCGGGCAGCGTCATCGGCACCTTGGCCGTCATGCGCGACGTGTCCGAGCGGCGCCGGGCGGACATGCGCCAGGGCGCCCTGATCCGCCTGAGCGACCGTTTTCGGGAGCTGGATGAAACGGCGGAGCTGGAGTTCGATGCCGCGGAGATCGTCAGCGAAGTCCTGGGGGCCAGCCGTGTGGGCTTCGGCACATGGGACGATGCCGGCGAGATGCTGCAGGTGCGGCGGGACTGGACGGCCCCTGGCGTGCAGTCCTTGGCGGGCGCCGTGCCGCTGCGCGAATACGGCTCTTTCGTCGACTCGCTGAAGAAGGGTGAGGTCATCTGCATCGCCGACGTACGGCAGGACGTGCGCACGGCCATGTCGGCCGGCGTGCTGGAGCGCCTGGGCAGCCGCTCGTTCATGAACGTGCCGTTGATGGAGCAGGGGCGGCTGGTGGCCGTGATGTTCGTCAACCATGCGCAGGTTCGCCAGTGGTCCGCGGAGGAGGTTCACCTGCTCCGCGAGGTGGCCGAAAGGACGCGTGCGGTGATGGAGCGGGCCCGCAATGCAGCGGCGCTGCGGGCGAGCGAACAGCGCCTGCGCGAGGCCAACGAGACGCTGGAAGCCCGCGTGCAGTCCCGAACGCAGGAACTGCAGCGCGCGGAAGACGCGCTGCGCCAGGCCCAGAAGATGGAAGCCGTGGGCCAGCTCACCGGCGGCATTGCCCACGACTTCAACAACCTGCTGGCTTCGATGAGTGCCAGCCTGCAGGTGCTGCAGCGCAAGCTGGCGCAGGGCAAGCTGGACGGCGCGGAGCGCTACATCGGCATTGGCCGGGATTCGGTGCGCAGGGCCGCCGCACTGACCCAGCGCCTGCTGGCCTTTGCGCGCCGCCAGACGCTCGATCCCAAGCCAACCGACGTGAACCGGCTGGTCGCCGGCATGGCGGACCTGATCGCCCGCTCGGTAGGCCCGAACGTGGAGGTCGAAGTGGTGGGCGCGGCGAGTCTCTGGCCGACTCGGGTCGACCCCTCGCAGCTGGAAAACTCGCTGCTCAACCTGTGCATCAATGCCCGCGATGCGATGCAGCCCGACGGTGGCCGGGTAATCATCGAAACCGCCAACAAGTGGCTGGACGAGCGCGCAGCCGAGGAACACGATCTGCCGGTCGGGCAATACGTCGCCCTGTCGGTGACTGACACGGGTTCCGGCATGGCCCCGGCCGTCATCGAGCGCGTGTTCGACCCCTTCTTCACGACCAAGCCCTTGGGGCAGGGCACCGGGCTGGGCCTGTCCATGGTCTACGGCTTCGTGCGGCAATCAGGAGGGCAGGTGCGCATCTATTCGGAGCTGGGCCGCGGCACCACGATGTGCCTGTACCTGCCGCGCCACGTTGGCGCTGCGCAGGACGAGGAGGACGCCAGCGCCGTGGCCGCTGTCGAGACAGGCGACGGCGAGACCATCCTGGTCATCGAAGACGAAGAGAACATCCGCCAGCTCGTCGCCGAGGTGCTTCAGGAGGCCGGATACCACGTGATCTGCCGGGCGGACGGGCCCAGCGGGCTGGCGGCGCTGCAGTCGAACGTCCGGGTCGACCTGCTGGTGACCGACGTTGGCCTTCCCGGCGGGCTCAATGGCCGCCAAGTGGCCGACCAGGCTCGCGTCGATCGGCCGGAACTCAAGGTGCTGTTCATCACCGGCTATGCCGAGAACGCAGCCGTCGGCAACGGGCTTCTGGCGCCTGGCATGTCCGTCATGACCAAGCCCTTCGAGGTGGCGGAGCTGGCGCACAAGGTCCGCCTGATGACCACCGAGTGAATGGCGGCCGTCACCGCGACAGGCACGGTGACGGCCGCCAGCTGACTCAGACCCGCGGCGGGTCGGTTTCCCGTGCAGGATGGCGGTGCAGCGCCAGTGCTGCAATGAAGGCCTTCGCCGCAGCAGCCGCATCGCCACCCGCTTGCTCGATCACGCCGGGGTCCGCGCTGCCATCGGGCAGGTTGCGCGGTATGCCCGCCTGGTCCAGCAGCGCGCTGGCTTCGCCCAGGGCCAGCAGCGTCTTGCCATGCCGGTACTGGTTGACGATGAACTCCTGCGTGTGGCCGAGCTGCGAGAGCGCGCCCACGGCGGCTTCACCGGCCGGCAGCACCACCGCGTCGAACACCACCGGCGGCGAGTTCTCCAGCGTGCCGCGCACGGCCAGCTTGCTGCCGTCCGCCGCGATCACGTTGCCCAGCTTGGGTGCGATCAAGGTGACCGCAGCCTGCTCGGCCTCCAGCGCGCTTTTCACCGCGGCCAGCGCGGCGCCGTCCACGCCGTCGGCCACCAGCATGGCCACCTGGCGCGTGGCAATGCGGCCGTCGCCCGGGAAGGCCTTTTGCGACAGCCTGGCCGATTGCGTGACCTCGGGCTTGGCCGGCGTTTCAAGCGCGCGTGGCAGTGGGGCCGGCACGTCAATGCCCAGGCCTTCCGCCACCGCGGCTGCCAGTTCAGGCGACACGTTGACCAGCGAAGCCACCATGCGCTCGCGGATGGCCGGCACCGTCAGCTTGCTCAGCTCGAAGCGGAAGCCGGCGGCCAGGTGGCGCTGCTCCGGCGGGGTGAGCGAGTCGAAGAACAGGCTGGCCTGGGTGTAGTGGTCGGCAAACTTCTCGGGCTTGCCGCGCACCTTGTCTTCCTGCACTGGCTGCGGGAAGGACACAAAGCCCTTCATCGCGCCAGCCTGGAACGGGCAGCCGCCTGCCAGCGAGTTGGGCTCGTAGGCCACGCGGCCACGGTTCACGGTGCGGCGGTGCATGCCGTCGCGCTGGTTGTTGGCGACAGGCGCCAGCGGCGCGTTGATCGGCAGCTCGTGGAAGTTCGGCCCGCCCAGGCGCGAGATCTGCGTGTCCACGTAGGAGTGGATGCGGCCGGCCAGCAGCGGGTCGTTGCTGAAGTCGATGCCGGGCACCACGTGGGCCACGCAGAAGGCCACCTGCTCGGTTTCGGCGAAGAAGTTGTCCGGGTTGCGGTTCAGCACCATGCGGCCCACCGGGCGCACCGGCACCAGCTCCTCCGGCACGATCTTGGTGGCGTCCAGCACGTCGAAGCTGAACTGTTCGGCCTGCTCCTCGCTGAAGACCTGCAGGCCCAGTTCCCATTCCGGGTACTGGCCGCTCTCGATGGCCTCCCACAGGTCGCGCCGGTGGAAGTCCGGGTCCATGCCGGCGATCTTCAGTGCCTCGTCCCAGACCAGCGAATGCACGCCGAGCTTGGGCGTCCAGTGGAACTTGACGAACTGCGACTGGCCTTGTTCGTTCACCAGCCGGTAGCTGTGCACGCCGAAGCCCTGCATCATGCGGTAGCTGCGCGGAATCGCCCGGTCGCTCATGGCCCACATCAGCACGTGCGTGCTCTCGGGCATCAGCGAGACGAAGTCCCAGAAGGTGTCGTGCGCCGAGGCGGCCTGCGGCATGCCGTGGTGCGGCTCGGGCTTCACCGCGTGGATCAGGTCCGGGAACTTCATCGCGTCCTGGATGAAGAAGACCGGGATGTTGTTGCCCACCAGGTCCCAGTTGCCTTCGTCGGTGTAGAACTTGACCGCGAAGCCGCGGATGTCGCGCGCGGTGTCCACCGAGCCGCGCTCGCCGGCCACGGTGGAGAAGCGCGTGAACAGCGGCGTGATCTTGCCGGCGGCCTGGAAGGGCGCGGCCTTGGTCAGGTCCGGGATCGCCTCGTAGCACTCGAAGAAACCGTGTGCCGCCGAGCCGCGGGCATGCACGATGCGCTCCGGGATGCGCTCATGGTCGAAGTGCGTGATCTTCTCGCGCAGGATGAAGTCTTCCAGCAGTGCCGGGCCGCGCAGGCCGGCCTTCAGCGAGTTCTGGTTGTCGGCAATCGCCACGCCCTGGTTGGTCGTCAGCACCTGGCCGCTGGCGTCGGCGCGCGCGGCTTCCAGGTCGCCTTGCCAGGCGTTGGTGCCAGGGGCATGCGGGCCACGCGTCTTGTCCGAGGCATTGGCTTCGCTCAGCGTGCTGGCCGAGACGACCGGTTGCGCCCCGTCTGCGTGCTGGCCTTCCGGCGGCGAGATGGCGTTCGCGTGGCCGATCTCGCCTGGCTTATTGCTGTTGTGCGGCAGGCTGGCCACCAGCGCCTGCGCGGCACTGGCCTGGGTGGCAATGCCGTCGGGTCCAGGCTGGGCGGCGCCCTCGCTGGCGCCAGCGGCACCGCGGCTGGCCGCAGCGGGCCGGGTGGGCGCAGCGGTGGGCGGGCTGGCGGAGCGAGCGTCGGTCTTTTTCATGGGAGTCCTTTGAGCGGAGGTTGGCGCGGTCGCGCACGATCGTTTTGCCCCAGGGCAAGCGAGGTGCCGCGCCTGCAGGGCCACATGGGTTGCAAAGACCTGCCTGGCCGCGCGTCGTCCTGGTCTGACAGCCGGAGAGGGCCATGACCGATGAGCGAGATGCTTGCGCAGGTCCAGACTCCACATCACTGACCTCGGCACATGGGTCGGCGCCTGATCCAGGCATCGCAGTGCCGCCAACCCCAAAGGAGTTCACACCATGTCTTCATCCCTCCGTCTGGCCGCCGTGGCCGCCCTGAGCGCCTCGCTGATTTCGCTGACGGCTTGCGCCGGCATGTCCAACCAGACCCGTGACACGGCAGTCGGTGCCGGCCTCGGCGCGATTGCAGGTTCCGTCATCACCGGCGGCACCACCGGCGGCGCTGTTGCTGGCGGCGTCATCGGTGGCGTGATCGGCAACGAAAACAGCAAGAAGTAATTCCTGCTTCGAGTTCGCGGCCTGCCTTGTGCAGGCCGCTGCGGCTCGGCCGGTGCAACCAGCCTTCCCATGGGATCTCCGGAGGGCTCAGAGCATCGCGCCGAGCCGCACCCCTTGGTCGATCGCGCGCTTGGCGTCCAGCTCGCCGGCTTGTTTGGCGCCCCCGATCATGTGCACCTTGATGCCCGCAGCTTCTAGCGGCGCCTGCAGTTCCCGCAGCGATTCCTGGCCCGCGCACAGTACGATGTGGTCGACCGCCAGCCAGCGCTGGTTCTCGCGCTGCTCGCCTTCGCTGACCAGCAGGCCTTCGTCCCCGATGCGCTCGTAGTTCAGCCCGCCCAGCATGCGCACGCCGCGCTGCTTCAGCGCTGCGCGGTGGATCCAGCCGGTGGTCTTGCCCAGCCCCGCACCCAGCTTGCCGGCCTTGCGCTGCAGCAGCGTCACCTGGCGTTTGGCCGGCACCTGCGGCGGCATTTCGGTGGCCAGTCCACCGCGTGCCAGCGCCGGGTCGGTCACACCCCATTCGGCCTGCCAGGCCGGCAGGTCCAAGGTGCTGGAGTGACCGTCATGAACCAGGAATTCGGCCACGTCGAAGCCAATGCCACCGGCACCAATGACCGCCACGCGCTCACCCACAGCCGCGCCTTGCAGCACATCCAGGTAGCGCAGCACCTTGGCATGCGACCGGCCGGGAATCTTCGGGTCCCGGGGCAATACGCCGGAGGCGATCACCACTTCGTCGAACCCTTCGGCCTGCAGCGCCGCGGCGTCCACGCGCGTGTTCAGGTGCAGCCGCACGCCGGTCACTTCCACGCGCCGCGCCCAGTAGCGCAGCGTCTCGTGGAACTCCTCCTTGCCCGGCACACGCTTGGCCAGGTTCAGCTGGCCGCCCACCTCGGCCGCGCTGTCGTACAGGTGCACCTCGTGGCCGCGCTCGGCCAGCGTGGTCGCGGCCGACAGCCCGGCAGGCCCTGCGCCCACCACGCCGATGCGCTTGCGGTGCGTCGTGGGCAGCAGGCGGATCTCCGTCTCGTGGCAGGCCCGCGGGTTGACCAGGCAGCTCGTCAGCTTGTTGACGAAGATGTGGTCCAGGCAAGCCTGGTTGCAGGCGATGCAGGTGTTGATGTCCTGCGCCCGGCCTTCGCGTGCCTTCTTGACGAACTGGGCGTCGGCCAGCAGCGGCCTGGCCATCGAGACCATGTCGGCATCCCCCGCGGCGAGCAACTGCTCGGCCACCTCGGGCGTGTTGATGCGGTTGCTGGTGATCAGCGGAATGCGCACGTGCTCGCGCATCTTGCGCGTGACCCAGGCGAAGGCGGCGCGCGGCACGCTGGTGGCAATCGTCGGCACCCGGGCCTCGTGCCAGCCAATGCCGGTGTTCAGCAGCGTGGCCCCGGCCGCCTCGATGGCCTGGGCCAGTTGCACCACCTCTTCCCAGCTGGAGCCACCGGGGATCAGGTCGATCATCGAGAGGCGGTAGATGAGGATGAAGTCCGGCCCGAGTGCATCGCGTGTGCGCCGCACGATCTCCACCGGCAGGCGCATGCGGTTTTCGTAGGCGCCGCCCCATTGGTCTTCGCGTTGGTTGGTCGGTGCGGCGATGAACTGGTTGATCAGGTAGCCCTCGCTGCCCATGATCTCCACGCCGTCATAACCCGCCTCGCGCGCCAGCCGGGCACAGCGCACGAAGGCGGCGATCTGCCGCTCCACGCCGGCGCCAGACAGCGCACGCGGCGTGAACGGCGAGATCGGCGACTTGATGCGCGAAGGGGCGACTGCCAGCGGGTGGTAGGCGTAGCGCCCGGTGTGCAGGATCTGCAGCGCGATCTTGCCGCCTTCGGCATGCACGGCATCGGTCACCACCCGGTGCCGCCGGGCTGCGCCGCTGCTGGCCAGCATGCCGGCAAAAGGCTTGGCCCAGCCGACGATGTTGGGCGCAAAGCCGCCGGTGACGATGAGGCCGACCTCGCCCTGCGCGCGTTCGGCGAAATAGGCGGCCAGCCTGCGCAGGTCGCGGCCATCTTCCAGGCCGGTGTGCATCGAGCCCATCAGCACGCGGTTTTTCAGCGTCGTGAAGCCCAGGTCCAAGGGTTGCAGCAAATGAGGGTAGGGCGTGGACATGGGGGATGGTCTTGAAGCTGGGCAACCGGCGATTGTTAGAGTGCATGGCCCATCCGACGGCGGGGATTTTCCCGATCCGTTGTGCCGGCCTATCCTTTACCTTCATGCCTGCAGATTCCGAACAAGTCGAACAACGCCTCGTGGCGCTGGAAATCAAGGCCAGCTTCACCGAAGACCTGGTCGAACAGCTCAACGAGGTCATCGTGCGCCAGCAGCAGCAGCTCGACCTGCTGATCAACGAACTGCGTCAACTGCGCCAGCAAGTGCCCACGCAAAGCGGCAATGGCGAATTCCGCAGCCTGCGAGACGACCTGCCGCCGCACTACTGATTGCGGCGCTCATGCCCCCCGAAAGGAGCCGTGATGACAGATTTGGTGATTCGTCGATTGCTGATCGACATGGAAACGCCGCTGACGCGTCATTGGAACGGGGGAGACGCCTTCCGCACGGCCTTCTTCAACGCGCTGTCGATGAGCTTCCCGCTGGGCGAGCAGTTTTTCATCGACTCGGTGAAGCTCGGGCTGCAGACGCTCTCGCCCGAGCTGCGTGAGCGCCACGAAGCCGAGGCCAAAGGCTTCATCGGCCAGGAGGCCACGCACCGGCGCATCCACCAGCTGTTCAACCAGCACCTGCAGCATCAAGGCCTGGTGAACCACTGGGAAGGGCGCATCCAACATCGCCTGAAGCGGCTCGAAGGCATGGAGCCCCGGGTCTGGCTGGGGCTGACCGCCGCCACCGAGCATTTCACCGCCATCATGGCCGAGCACCTGCTGAGCTTCGAAGCGCCGCTGGCCGGCACCGAGGAGCGGCTGCAGCTGCTGTGGCGCTGGCATGCCAGCGAAGAGTCCGAGCACCGCTGCACGGCCTTCGACCTGTACTACGCGCTGGGCGGCGACGTGCGTTGGCGGCGCCGGCTGTTCTACATCGTGACCTGGCACTTCACCACCGACCTGTTGCGCCAGACGGTGAACAACCTCTGGCACGACCGCAGCCTGTGGCGCCTGTCCACCTGGTCCAGCGGCGCGCGCTTCCTGTTCGGCCAGGGCGGACTGGTGCGCGAGCTGTTTGGACCCTGGCGCCGCTACCTGCACACCGACTTCCATCCCTCACAGCAGGACGACGAGCTGGCCCACGAGTGGCTGGCCCAGCATGCGGACAGGGCCGTGCCGGTGAACCCGCCGCAGCATCGCGCCGCGGCTTGAGGGCCCGAATTCAACCCGGCGTGCGCGGCAGCCACTGTGCCAGCAGCGCCTTCAGCTCACCCGGGCCGTAGGGCTTGGCGAGGTGGTCGTCCATGCCGGCGTCCAGCGCCATGCGCACGTCTTCCGGCAGTGCATTGGCCGTCAGCGCCATGATGGGCCGGCGCGGCAGCCCGTTGGCCTGCTCGTGGGCGCGCCAGGCGCGGGTGGCAGCGTAGCCATCCATCACCGGCATCTGGCCGTCCATCAGCACCAGGTCGACCGGCTCGCTGCGCAGGGTTTCCAGCGCTTCTTCGCCGTCGTGCGCTTCGAGCACCGTCAGCCCCATGTCGCGCAGCAGCTGCGCGGCAATCATCAGGTTCACAGCGTTGTCTTCGGCCACCAGCACGCGGCCACTGAGTGTGGACGCAGCCTCCGCCACCGGCGCCACCGGCTGCGCAGCCGGCGCATGGGCCAGCGGCAGGCGCAGCGTGAAGCCGAAGCAGCTGCCCTGGCCGGGCACGCTGCGCACATCGATGCGGCTGCCCATGCGCTCCACCAGCCGCTGCGAGATGGCCAGCCCCAGGCCGCTGCCGCCAAACGCGCGCTGGTGCCCCTGGTCCACCTGCTGGAAGGGCTGGAACAGCTGCGACATGCGCTCGGGCGGAATGCCGATGCCGGTATCCTCGACCTCGAAGCGGATCAGCGGCTGGCCGCCGCTGATGCCGGCTGGCCGCAGCCGCAGCGTGACGCTGCCCGAAGGCGTGAACTTCAGTGCGTTGGCCACCAGGTTCATCAGCACCTGGCGCAGCCGGTGCTCGTCCACGCTGATCCAGCTCGGCAGGCCGTGGGCCATCGCCAGCTTCAGCGGCAGGCTCTTCGCGTCTGCACTGGCGGCGAACAGCGCATGCACGCCGCCGGCCAGTTGCGCCAGCTGGGCCGGGTTGTCGTGCAGGTCCAGGTGGCCGGCCTCGATCTTCGAGTAGTCCAGCACGTCGTTCAGCACGTCCAGCAGGCTTTCGCTGGACTGCCGCGCCACTTCCAGCAGCTTGGCGTTTTCGGGCGAAAGCGGCGCGCTGCCCAGCAGGCTCAAGGCCCCCAGCACGCCATTCATCGGCGTGCGGATCTCGTGGCTCATGGTCGCCAGGAAACGCGACTTGGCCGCGGCCGCTTCTTCTGCCTGGGCCATGGCCTCGCGCAGCGCCTGGTTGTGCACGTCCGCCTGGAAGCCGCGGCGAATGGCCAGCATGGTGGTGCGGCGCACGGCATGCAGCACCCGCCACAGCCCGGCCAGGAAAGCCAGCGCCACCAGCGCCATCGGCCACGAACGTGTGCCTGGCAACAGGGTCTGGACCACCAGCGGCACCAGCACCGCGAGCAGCACGCCTTCACCCCAGCGCCCGGCCATGGCCATGTAGAAGCAGGACAGCGACGCCGAGCCGGCCAGCAGCACCGTGTAGATTGCGCGCCCCTCTGCGTCCAGGAACGCATAAAGGCCTGGCGTGGCGATGATCCACGCCGCACAGCACAGCCCGTGGTACCAGGCCATGCGGCGCTCGAAGCGGCGCAGTTCGGCGGGCTCCTGCAGCTCCGCCTGCCGGCTCTCACGCTGCAGCAGCACGCGGCCTGTGCAACTGGCGATTGCCAGCAAGGCCACCAGCGCGGCCAGCGGCCAGGCCTCCGGCCGGTGGCGCACCAGCCACAGCATCATCGCCACGACCAGGGCCATCAGCGGCACGCTGTGCCAGACAAACCCCATCGTGAAGCGAATGGCCTCGCGGCGCAGCGCCAGGTCGGTCGCCTCGTCGCTGAGGCGGTCCAGGTCGGGCAGGAAAGAGGAGGGCGGCGAACGGGGGGCTTCCGCAAACATGGCGCACATTGTCGGGGCAGCAGATGGCGACAAAGGCCGGATCAGCGCGAACTTGTTTGCGCTTTGTCGCGGCCTTGCCGCAGTCTTTTCCGAAGCCCTTGCATGGGGCTGCAACGTGGGCGCTGCCCACTGCCGCTTGCTGTTGCCGACGGGGTTGCGGTTGACCTCAACATTGTCTGAAAGGGCTACGCCATCGGGCCGGCCACGCCGGCCTGACGGTGGCGGTTGAAGCGTCGTCAAAGGTGCAGGATGCCAGCGACGAAGCCGATGACGAACAGGGCCAGGAAATACGAGGGCCAGCCGAACTTGCGCCGCATCACCCGCCAGCCCAGCCAAAGCCCACCCGCCAGGAACAGCCCGGGGCTTTTGAGCTTGACCGAGAGGTAGACCAGCAGGGCCGCCTGGGCGATGACCAATGGCCAGCGGATGAGCGGCAGCAGCGGGGCATGAGTCTCCTGCGGCGCGCCACCTTCAGGCGCGGGGGCGGCTGCCGCAGCCTGCATGGCGGCGCGCAACGCGCGGCGAGGGGATGACGCGATCTCGGCCGCTTTCCGGGCGGCGTCGCGTTCTGCACGCTGGGCCGCCAGATGGGCTCGCCGCTCGGCCTTGATCTGGCCAGCCGTCTTGAGCAGCACCGGCTCGGGCTTGGGTGCAGGTTGCCACCAAAGACCGTTGGCGCGCGGCGGCGCCTTGCCTGCCGCGGCGTGCTGGCGGAATTGGCTAGGGGGCACCTTCGCGGCGGGTGTGGCAGCGGAAGGCAGCGCCTTGGCCTGCGCCAGCAAGGGCGCGCCATGCCTGGCGTTCACCATCGCCACGAACTGCGCGTAGCCCAGCAGCACATTGCGCGCAGCGGGCTCGCCTTGCCAGGTGGCGGCGTCCAGCCCCTTGTGCTTCGCGCGGTGCAGCGCGGCGCGCAGCGCACGGCGCTGTTCGCGCGAGACGGCGGGCTGCTGGTTGACGACAACCCCCGTCACCTCCTGCCGGCGGCCGGCGTGCATCACATGCTGCTTGTCGGGATGCGGCGTGAAGCCTTCGGCCTTCAGGATGTGGTGCACCTGGCGCAGCAGGCGCCCGGTCAGGCCGGCGGCGTTGCCCGAGGCCGAGAAGCTCAGGTCGTCGGCATAGCGGGTGTAGGTGAAGCCGAGCTTGGTGGCAATGCCTTGCAGCCGCTTGTCCAGCGTGCGGCACAGGATGTTGGTCAGCATCGGGCTGGTCGGCGCGCCCTGTGGCAGCACACGCTCGCGGGCGGTGCGGCCCACGAAGAAGCGCTCGCCATCGACCTGCAGTTCATCGCACACGTTTTCGCTGCACAGCAGGGCCAGCAGCGTGGCCGTGGCCTCGCCATAGCCCAGTGCGCGGAACACGCCCTTGATGCGCGGGAACGAGACGCTGGGGAAGAAGTCCTTCAGGTCCAGGTTGATGACCACGGCCTGGCCCACATGCGGCGCGGCATTGCTGACGATGGACTTGCCGGGCAGGAAGCCATGCGCGGCGGCATGCACCGGCACCTTGGCCAGCAGGTTGTCCAGCACCCAGTACTGCGCGCGCTTGAGCCGCGGCATCGGCGCGCTGATGGTGCGCACGCCACCAGTCTTCTTCGGCAGCGAGAAGCGGCGGTAATGCTGCGTGCGCGCCACCTCGCGGTGGAAGGCCAGGAAACGCAGTTCGGCCACGGGCACGCCCATCGCATCGGCCAGGGCCTGTGGCGTGTCCAACAATGGCAGGCCCTCGCGCTGCAGCTTCTCGTGCGAGCCGGCGTTGTCGGCCCGAGCTTGCAAGCCGGCAGACACCCCCTGGCCCAGGTAGCCGATCTCATGCCGGCTGCGCTCGCGCCACTGCACTGCGCGCTCGTAGCGTTCACGTTCGAGCTTCTGCGCGGTGGCCTCGCGGCGTTCCCTGGCCTCGGCCATGCGTTGCTGGCGCATGGCCTTCAGCGCGCCCTGCGGGTCGCCTTTCTCGCGCAGCTCGGCCTGCAGCTTGTTCAGCACCTGCACCAACTCGGCTTCGCGCTGGATCAGCGCGGCCTCGACGGTGGGGGCGGCGGCATCGGCTGGCCAGAAGCCCGAGCGCTGCATCTCCTTCAGCACCACCGCGTCCTTGCTGGAGGCGGCAATGCGCGCGATCAGCTCGGCGCGGGTCGGTTGACGCTCGCCGCTCATGCTGCCATCGCTCCGGGAACGGGAAGGGTGGGTGCAGCGCGTTTCTCATCGAAGAGCCCAGGGGGCTCCGAGGACGGAGGCTGTCCACTCGACGCCGCGCCGCGCCCTGTGCGCCAATTGGCTTGAGACAAGCCCAACCGCAATTGCGCACAGGGCGCGAGCGCGGCACAGTGAAGACGGCACCCGTGACGCATGAACAGGCGGTTGGCAAGGGCGACGAAACATCGCCCGGATTGCAAGAGCCAACGCGCTGCACCCGCAAGAAGTCTATCAGTGCTCATGCCGCTTCTCCAGCCGTCACGGCGCGCTGTGTTCTGGTTTCATTCAACGTTGGTTGTGCCACCTGCCGCAACGCCAGCATGTGCGCACACGGACCGCGGCGCAGCTTGTTCTGCTGGAAGAAGTTGCAGCCGCATTGCGCGTCGCGCAGCTGCTCGTCGGCATTCAGCAGCAGCGATGGCGAGAACTCTCGCTTGCCGTCCTTCACCGTGCCGGTGACGCGAAGCTGCCCGTTGTCGGCGGCGCTGATGTCCTTCAACGACACACCGCCACGCGCCTGCACCAGCTTCAGCGCCGCGTCTTCCTCCGGGCTGGCGAAGCGCAGCGTTTCCAGCGGCAGCGGCTCGCGCGACAGCTCGCGCCAGGCATAGCGCCGGCCCGGCAGGTCGTACACCGCGCGGCCGGCCTGCACCCACAGCGCGAGCGCGGCGCTCACGTCCGCTTCGGGCAGCGCGGTGCGGGCGGCGAGTTCGGCCGGTGTGGCCACCCAGTCGCGCTGCAGCGCGGAGGCAACGCTCTGCTTGGTGGCGTCGCTGACCTTGTGGCGCGGCGCCAGCAGGTTGAAGCGGCCGGCGGCGGACCAGTCGTTGGCCGTCCAGCCCGAAAGGCCCAGCGTGACGCTGATCTCGCCCATCTCGATGACCCAGAAGCTCGGCATGCCGGTGCCCAGCAGGTGGACCCGCACGCGCGTGGCCAGCGCGATCAGCCGCTCCAGCGTCAGCAGCCGGCGCCGGCCCCACAGGCGGATGCTTCGCGGCTCGGCCAGCGGCGGGCCGACGATGGCACTGCGCCGGGCCGTGAGCTCGATGCCCCAGGGCTCGAAGACCATGCGTGCCGGCTGGCCCGGCGCCAGCTCGAAGCGCAGCGAGCGCGGGCCAGCGCGCTCCTTGTGCTGGCGCAAGGTGGCGCACAGGTTGTGCAGGTCCATGGCATGCAGCTCCAGCACGGTGGCCGGCAGCGTCATCGCACTGGAGACCTGAAGGAAGCCGCGCACCCAGCTGTCGGGCAGGTCGATCTTCTCTTCGCGGAAGGCCGGGTCGCTGCCGGTGGCCACGCTGAAGCCGGCCGGGTCCACCTGGAAGCTCGTGGCCTTGTAGTCGCGAATCTTCTGGAACTCGTCGAACAGGCCGATGGAGTAGTCGATGTTGGTGGTGCCGCAGGCCATCTCCGCGGTGCGGCGGAACACGTTGTGGCTGACGCTCACTGCGCAGTAGCTGGACTCGTCCTGGCTGAAGGCCTCGAACAGCAGGCGCTCGGGATGCACCGTGATGACCGGATCCAGCACGTACCAGGCGTCGCGGTTGGCCAGGTAGAGCCAGTTGAAGTATTTCTGCCTTGCCGTGTAGAACGGGCGCAGCAGCGCGTCCTTCTGGTTGCGCAGGGTCTTCAGCTCGCTGGTGACGGCACTCGCCTCGGCACGCAGTGTTTGGGCCTGTTGCATGTACTGCGCGAGTAGCGTGTTCTCGTTGGCCTCCAGCCAGGTCTTGTAGGCCGAAGGGTCACGGCCGCGGTAGCGCTGGTCGCTCACCACCACCGAATGCAGCGCCGACAAGGCCTCGCGAAAGGCCAGGTGCATGCCGCCGCTGCGGCCCAGCTCGCCCTGGAAACTGGTGGGCGGGCGCAGCGTGTCGGGCGCGAGGCTGAAGGCCTGCGTGGCGTCGCTCGAATCGACCGAGGTGCTGCCGTAGTAGCGGTACTGGAACTTCATGCGCCCTCCGTGGCGTTGGCCGCGCTGCGCACCGGTGGCGGCGCCCAGGCGATGAAGGGCAGGGCGATCTGCGGGTGGCGCGCGGCAATGTCGCGCAGCCCGGCGATGTATTGCGGCTTGTCGGTCAGGCTGCAGGTCACCACCTGGCGCGCAAAGATCTCGGCCACCACTGCAGCGGCTTGCGGCGCGTCGCTCGCCTCACGCAGGAAGGCGGTGATGCGCGACTTGGCCACGCGGCCACGGTTCACTTGGCTCAGCACGGTCAGGAAGTAGGGCGTCAATTCGCGCAGGCGCGCCGCGAGCTGGGCGTCGTCGTCCCGGGGCAGTTCCAGAAGCCACTGGGTGACAAACAGCTGCACGCTGGCACTCGGGTGCTGGCTCAGCCGGGTGAGGCAAAGGCTGGCTTCGCCAGCGGCCATGCGGCGCACGAGCCGCGTGCGGCCCAGTGCCTGCACCCAGGGCTGCGGGTGGTCGACCCAGGCGATCAGCAGCTCGGGCGTCAGCGCTGCGTCCGGCAGGCGCTCGGCGAACAACTGGTGGGCGTAGGCACGGGCGTCGTCGAACAGCGTGTCGGCCAGCGGCAAGAGCTGGGCCGACTGTTCCGGGCTGGGCACGGCCGGCAGCGTGTGGTCGATCGCGGCCATGGCCCAGGCGCGCACCGAAGCGTCCGCATGGCGGGCCAGCGTGGCCTGCTGCTTCAGGCTGAACTCGGTGCTGGGCAATGATGCCAATGCCCAGGCGCCATAAAGCTGTGCACCGGCGCTTTGCGCATGCAGCGCGCGCCACGCGCCCGAGGCGTCGCACGCCGGGGCGTGGGGCTGCAGCGTGGTGGTGAGCCAGCGCAGCGCGTCCTCGTGCTGGCCTTCGCCGGCTTCGCTGGTGAACAGCGAGGCATGCAGGCGCGCAGCCAGGGCCGAGGCGAAGTCGGGGTCGCCCGCCAGCCGCTGCAATGCCGGCGCCAGGGCTTCGCGGATGCCCGCATGCGGGCTCACGGCCAGGTCGCCCAGCAGTTCGGCCTGCGTGCGCAGCACCTCGTCGGGCAAGGCCGCCAGCAGACGCACGCCCGAGGCGCGGCGGTAAGGGTCCTCGTCTACCAGCAGGCGTGCCAGCGTGGTAGGCGCCACCAGCGCGGCGCCATGGGCATGCAGCAGCAGCCAAACGACCGCCAGGTGCAGCACGGCTGCATCGGCATGGTCGAGCAGGCACAGCAGCGCTTCGGTCGGCGCCTGCGCCGCAGCCTCGGCCAGCGGGCCGCGCAGCAACTGTTCCACCAGCACCAGGCCGTCGCGCAGGCCCGGTGCATCCGCATCGGCGGCCAGCAGCGCGCCCTGCAGTTCGCTGACCAGGGCCGGCGCCGAGGCGATCAAGGCCAGGCCCTGGCCCTGGCGTCGTGTGCGTTCGTGGGCCGACAGCAGCAGCGCCACCACCAGTTCGGCGTGCACGGCAAAGCCGGCCGGGTCCGAGGCGATGTGCACGAAGGCGAACTCACGGGCAGCGCCGTCGCTGCTCTGGGCCAGCAACAGCAGCCACGGCACCTGGTCCTGCAGCGCACTGCTGGCCAACACGCGGGCACGCACGGCTTCGAAGCCGACGCGGGCAGTCGGCGCATGCGCGCTTTGCAGCAGCTCCTTCAGCACGGCCACCGGTTGCTGTGCCACGAATCCGGCGTGGTCCTGCAGCGCCCTCGCCACCACCGCATGCACCAGCGCGCTGCGGCTTTGCAGCGCCAACGCAAGCAGTGCTTCAGGGTGGGCGTTCCACATGTCCTGAAGGCCCTCGCTGCGCTGGGGCAACGCGGCGCTGGTGTCCAGCGGCTGATCGGTCCACCAGCGCTTGCCGCGGGCGCTGACATGCACACCCGGGGCTTGCGCCAGCAGCAGCTTGGGCACCAGCAGCCAGTAGGCTGCCTGGTGGTAGTGCCGGTCATGCCGCTGGTACTGGCCGTCGACGCGATCCCAGCGCGCTTCCACTCGCGCCGCTGGCAAGGCATCGTCCGCCAGCCCCAGCAGCAACTGCACCGACAGTTCGGGGGCGTGCGAGTGACCGATGGCGGCCAGCCGCCGCAGCGTGCGCCAGCCGCGCAGGCGCAGGTAGTCGCGCGTGGCGCTGCCGTAGGCCAGGCGCGGATTCGGCTGGCACAGTTCTTTGGCAATGGGCGTCTTGACCCAGCGCTGCGTGGCCGGATCGGTGAAACCGTTGCCGCTGTAGGCCGGGCGGTTGAAATAGGCGCGCGTGGTTTCGAAGCGTGCATGCAGCAGGCCCAGCACCGGCGCATCCCGGCGAATTTCGGCCGCCTTGTACAGGTAGCGCAGCGCCTGGAACGGGCCGGGCTGCAGCGGCAACTCGGCCAGCAATGCGAGCAGGCTGGCCCGCGCCGCCGGGCGCACCAGCGCGAGGTCGTACCAGTCGCCCAGCAGCGGCACCCAGCCCGGCCCGCGGGCCGTCACGCGGTCCTGCAGCGCGGTGGCGCGCTCCGCGGCGGGCGCGGTGCTCTCGACCTCGGCCTGCCAATCGGGCAGCAGGCCCTCCGCATGCGCGCGCAGCGCGTCGGGCGCTTGCAGCATCAGCCAGGCCTGGTGCGCCGCACGCCGGGTGGCCGGGCTGCGGCCCCGGCCTGCCAGCGCCTGCATGGCCACCGCGGCGCCGCCATCGCCCAGGCGGGCAAGGGCCACGGCAATGCACAGGTCCAGCAGGTCATCGCCATTCTCCAGTAGTTCGACCAGGCGGGGCACCAGCGCCACCAGCGCACGCTGGCCGGCACCACCGGCTGCATCACTGCATTCGGCGACGCGCCACACGGCGCGGGACCGCTGCGACGCCGGCAGCAGTTGCCAGCGCTCGGGAGCGAAGCGGGCCACCAGCGCAGCGATGCTGGGCGGCACGGCGTCACTGGCCGGCGCCTTTGCGGCACGGGGGCTGGATGGCGCAAGCGATTCAGCGGTGGAGAGACCGGGCAGGCCCTGGTGCTGTTGCAGCCGTTCTCCCGCGGCAAGCCGGCGTTGAATGAAGTCAGTCGCGCGGCGTAGGGCCTCGTCCAGCGTGCACGGCGTTGCCGTCAGCGAAGACTCCTGCGGCTCAAGCACCACGCCGCCCTTCAGCAGGCCCTGGCGCAGCGTCACGACGTAGCGGTTGGAAGCCTGTGCCGGCAGGTCCAGCTCGACGATCTCGACCACGCACTGCCGTTCACGCGGGCTGGCGCGGTAAAGCGTGGCGAATGCGATTCTTCTCATGGCACCGGCTCCTGCCTCGGGGAGGGCGATGTTACCGGCGTCGAAGCCACGTGTTGGTGAGCCTTGGTGAACGGATGAGGATGCTGGCGCGGATGGCCGCGCGAGCCCGGTTTTCACAGGCGGGCTTCTCGTCGACGTTTTACCTCCCGGTACTCCGACCGCGCTGTCACCGTTTGGTCATGCTGAGCCTCGATGATGCGCTGTTGATCTACGCCCCCAAGATGCCGAACAACCTCCGCTTGAGTTTCCTGGCCGCCAGCCTGGTGCTGGCATGTGGTTTCTCCTCCGCCCAAGCCGCGGACAACGCCCCCCAAACCCTCCGCTTCGCCGATTTCTTCCAGACCCCCGTCGGCGCGGCCGGCCTGCAGCCCACCGAGCGCCTGCTCGCGGCGCAGGACCAGCAGGTGCGCCTGGTCGGCTGGATGGTCGCGCAGGAAGACCCGGCGCCGGGTGCTTTCCTTCTGACGGCGCGGCCGGTGCAGATGAGCGAGCACGCGGATGGGGATGCGGATGACTTGCCGCCGGCCACGGTGCTGGTGCGGCTGCCGGATGCTTCGCGGGTGCTGCCGCATCAGCCTGGGTTGATCGAGCTGCAGGGCAGGTTGCATTACGGGCGCACGGTGGCGCCGGACGGGCGTGTTGCCTGGCTGGAACTGCAGCTGGCCCAGCCCTGAATTCGCACAAGACATTCATCCAATCCAACCCATGCCCACCATGAACGCTGACCGCCTTCACCGTCTCAAGTTGATCGCCGTGCTGGCACTGGCGCCACTCGGCGCCATCGCCGCGCCGAGCGTGAGCCGGCTCACGCCGCCGAGCGAGTTGTTCAGCTCGGGCCGGCCCGAGCCGGTGATTGCGCGCTTCCTGCCCGGCCAGCGTTTCGACCTGCAGGCCACCTTGCGGCCCGATGCAGGCCGCAGCCTGCGCGCTGCGCGCTTCCTGCTGGACGGCAAGCCGGTGGCGGGCAACGTGACCCTGCGCGACTGCGCCAGCGGTTGCGCTACGGGCGTGCCCGCGAATGCGGTGATCGCTTCGCTGCGCGCGTTCAGCGTGGCGGCCACCGGGCGGCATGAGTTCAGCATCGAGGCTGAGCAGGACGATGGGCAGACGCTCAGCGCACGGGGTAATTTCGATGTGATCCCGTTCAACACGCCGCAGGGCAAGCCGGTCAAGAATGTGATCATCCTGCTGGGCGACGGCATGGGCGCGGCGCAGCGCACGGCAGCGCGCATCGTGAAGAACGGCTACGCGCAGGGCAAGGCCATCGCGCCGCTGGCGATGGACACCTTCCCGGCGACTGCGCTGGTCAAGACCTCGTCGCTGAACTCGGTGGTGACCGACTCTTCGCCGGGCATGACCTCCTACGTGCTGGGCAACAAGAACAACAACAATGAAGAAGGCGTGTTCCCGGACGACACGACGGACGCCTTCGACAACCCGCGCATCGAGTACCTCTCGGAGTACCTGCACCGCACGCAGGGCAAGGCGCTGGGCATCGTCACCACGGCCGATGTGTTCGACGCCACGCCGGCCGGCAATGCGGTGCACACCAGCAACCGCGGCGCTGGCACCGGCATCGTCGACCAGTTCTTCGACGACCGGGGTGCCACCGGGCTGACCGTGCTGATGGGCGGCGGCCGCAAGTGGTTCCTGCCGTCTGCCACGCCGGGCTCGGCCCGCGGCGACAAGACCGACTACGTGTTCGACGCGGCCGACCCGCACCGCGCCGAGATCGCCAAGCGCTGGGGCATTTCGCCCGGCGCGCTGGACAAGGACCGCGACCTGATCAAGGACTTCCAGGGCGCCGGCTTCCAGTACGCCGCCAGCAAGACCGAGCTGGACGCCGCCAAGGGTGGCAAGCTGCTGGGCCTGTTCTCGCTGTCCAACATGAACGTGGCGCTGGACAAGATCGACGGCCGGCGCGGCAAGAAGCAGGGCCTGACCGGCAGCGTGGTCGACGATTACGGCTTCCCCGACCAGCCCATGCTCGACGAAATGGCCGAGAAGGCCCTGTCCACGCTGGCCCGCCAGACGCAAGGTTTCGTGCTGATGATCGAAGGCGCGTCCATCGACAAGCAGGCGCACAACATGGACACCGAGCGCTGGATGCTGGACACCATCGAGTTCGACCGCACGGTGCAGGTGGCGCAGGACTTCGCCCGCGACCGCGGCGACACGCTGGTCATCGTCACGGCCGACCACGAATGCTCTGGCGCCGCGCTGATCGGCGCCAGCCGCGTGACCGACGCCGTGCTGCAGCAGCTCGGCAAGGCCGGCGGTTCGGCCAACCTGCGCGACAAGGTCGTGGGCGTCTACGAGCAGGCCGGATTCCCGAAGTACCGCATTGCCGCCGACGGCTACCCCGAAACCACCGACATCGACTTCCGCCTGCTGGTGGCCTACGGCGCCAATGCCGACCGCTACGAAGACTGGCGCAGCAACCCGCAGCCCGTGAAAGACAGTCAGCAGCCGCTGGTGAAGGCCGAGCCGCTGAAGTGGTACCCCGAAAACCCGGCCGAACGCGACGGCCTGGGCAACTACCTGATCACGGGCCAGGTCCCCGGCGAATCGGCCGTGCACACCGCCACCGACGTGCCGCTGTCCGCCTTCGGCCCCGGCGCCTTCAGCTTCGTCGGCGTGATCGACAACACCGACGTGTTCTTCAAGCTGGCCCAGGCCGCGGTGAAGGGGCCGGTGGCGCCGGCGGACATGACGGTGAAGGCGAAGGGCAAGCGCTGAGCGGTGCGTTCAGCGTGCTGCAAGCAGGCGCGCCGTCTGATTGCCACTCAGCACATGCTCGTCTGAGACCACGACGAACTGGAACGGTTGGTCCGACGCCATGACCTGGGTGTACCTCGCCACATCCTGGGCAGGCTCGCCGGTGCGGTAGCGGCTTTCGACCTGCAGCCGGCCATCGGCCAGTTGGGTGGTCACGAGCTCGATCTCCCAGCTCGCGCCGGGCGTGCCATCCTTGGGCGACACCCGGACCGTGGCCGGTTGACCGAGTTGGGTCAGCACCTGCGGCGAGCCGCCAGGCAGCCCGTCGTTGATGAGGTTCAGCGTGAGCATCACCGAAGTCGTCTTGGCGGCCGGTTCCGTGGGCTGGACTTGGGTGGCGTAGACGGCGCCAGCACCGAGCACGGCGAGTGTGGCGGCCAGCCATCGGCCAGCGGGCTGGCGGGCAGCGTGGGTGGCATGAAGTTCGAGCATGTGGACTCTTTCGATCAAGGGGTGGGTGGAATGCCAGGCGCTGCTGGCGGTGGGAACTTCGGTAACCGGGGCGTGTGACTTCATCAGCGCATTGGCGTAGGTGGCCAGCGCTTTTGGTTGTTGGCGCAGCACAGCGGCGTCGCAAGCCAGTTCCTGGTGCTGCCGAAAGCGGCGCGCCGCGCGCCAGGCCAGCGGGTTGAACCAGTGCATCGCGCACAGCAGCAGCGCCAGTAAGCGCCAGGCGTTGTCGTGTTGCCGGATGTGCACGGCTTCGTGTGCCAGCACCAGGGCTTGCTCGGCGGGACTGAAGCGCTGCTCAAAGTCTTCCGGTAACACCAGAAGGCTGTGCCACACGCCGGCCTCGGCCGGGCTGCTGCCAGCAGGTGCGCGCCATGGGCCGACAGCGGCCCGGCGCAGGGAACTGAGGTAGCGGTGCTGGGCTCGCCAGGCCACAGCAAGGGATGTGACCACGCCCGCGGCCCACAGAACGGCCAAGCCGATTGCCACGGCGGGCGACGAGGAGGGCGGGGCGGTGTGCGGCCCACGCACCTGGGGCACCATGATCACCGGGGACTGCAGCCACTGCACCAGCGCCAGGTCTGCCGGCACGCGCGCCGCCGGCAACCAGGTGGCAAGCAGACCGAGCGGCACCAGCCACCAAGTTGCCAGTACCGGCCCGGCGCCGAAGCGGTGCAGCAGCACACGCTGCACCAGACCGGTCACCAGCACCAGCGCGCTCAGCCAAAGGCTTTGGCTCGCAAGCACATCCACGAAACGTGCGGCGGTCATGGCTTGGGCGCTTTCTCGTATGTGCGCACCAGCGCCTTCAATGCGTCCACGTCGGCCTGCGACAGCCCGCGCTCTGCGCCAAAGTGCGCCACCAGGGGCGCCAGCCTGCCATTGAACAGACGGTCCACCAGGCCCAGGCTCTGGTGGCTGAGCCAAGCCTCGCGCGACAGCACGGCGCTGTAGAGGTAGCGCCTGCCGTCCTTCTCTGCCGCCACGGCGCCTTTCTTCAACAGCCGATTCAGCAGCGTCTTGATGGTGGCGATCTGCCATTCACGCTGGCCTTGCAGGGAAGCGGCAATCTCGTCAGTGCTGCGCGGGCTGGATTGCCAGAGCACTTCCATGACCTGGGCTTCGGCGTCGCTGACGGGTGAGACGGGTGGAGTCATGGTGTTTCGATTACAGGTGTAAACATGAAGCGATGATTACGCATGTAATCGACAGAGTCAAGCCTGACAAAAGCGGGGCGCACAAGGTTGTCTGACGACTTACTCGAATCCCGCATGGCCTATGCCGGAAAGCTTTGTTCGCCGATACGCGCTGCGCTTCTAGAGTGGCCGCTTCGACGACACAAAACTCATGGCCCCATGTCTGCTGTATTGACTGCCACCCCGGGTGACCCCGCGGCCGCGCCGCAAGAGATCCAGATCCGCAGCCTGTCTGAGAGCCCCAGCGGCGTCGGCGCCGAGGTCATTGGGCTGGACCTGAACCTGCCGCTGGGCGAGGCTGATTTCCGGCGCATCCACCAGGCGCACCTGGACCACCATGTGCTGGTGTTCCGCGACCAGCGCATCACGCCGCAGCAGCACGTGGACTTCAGCCGGCGCTTCGGGCCGCTGCAGATCCATGTGCTGAAGAACTTCCAGCTGGCCGGGCACCCGGAGATCCTGGTCGTCTCGAACATCAAGAACGAGCAGGGCCAGCCGATTGGGCTGGGCGATGCGGGCCAGTATTGGCACTCGGACCTGTCGTACAAGGAAACGCCCAGCCTGGGCTCGCTGCTGCACGCGCAGGAGCTGCCGGAAGAGGGTGGCGACACCTTGTTCGCCAACCAGCATGCGGCCTACGACGCACTGCCCGAAGACCTGAAGGCGCGCATTGCCGACCTGAAGGCCGAGCACAGCTACTTGGCCAAGTACGAGGAGCTGCGCGCCAAGAGCCCGTGGCGGCCCAAGCTGACCGCCGCGCAACTGGCCGAGGTGCCGCCTGCGGTGCATCCGGTGGTGCGCACGCACCCGGAGACGGGCCGCAAGGCGCTGTTCGTGAGCGAGCATTTCACGACCCGCATCGTCGGCCTGCCGGAAGAGGAAAGCGCCGCGCTGCTGGCCGAGCTGTTCGCCTTCAGCGTGCAGCCGCAGTTCGTCTACCGCCACGTCTGGCAGCCGCACGACATGGTGTTCTGGGACAACCGCTCGGTGATGCATTTGGCGGCAGGCACGCCGGACCATCTGCGCCGCCGCCTGAATCGCACGACTGTCGAAGGCGACGCACCGTTTTGAAGGCTTTGACCATGCAGTTGCCCTTGACCCAACCTGGCGCCGATGCGCCGCCCCAGGCCCTGTCCGCCACGCCGCTGTTGCAGCTGGCCCAGGTCAGCATCGACTACCCACAAGGCGAGCACTGGGTGCGCGCCACGCATCAAATCAGCCTCAGCGTGATGCAGGGCGACCGCTTCGTGCTGCTGGGCGCCTCGGGCTGCGGCAAGTCCACCTTGCTGAAGGCGATTGGCGGCTTCGTCACGCCCAGCGAAGGCAGCATCACGCTGGCCGGCCGGCGCATCACGCAGCCGGGGCCTGACCGGGCGGTGGTGTTCCAGGAATTCGACCAGCTGCCGCCGTGGAAAACGGTGCGCGAAAACGTGCTGTTTCCGCTGCTGGCGGCGCGCCGCTGCGGCCGCAAGGAAGCGGCCGAACGGGCCGAGCTGTACCTCGCCAAGGTCGGCCTGGCCAAGTTCGCGGACGCTTATCCGCACCAGCTCTCCGGCGGCATGAAGCAGCGCGTGGCGATTGCCCGTGCGCTGGCCATGCAGCCCGAGCTGCTGCTGATGGACGAGCCTTTCGCCGCGCTGGATGCGCTGACCCGCCGCCGCATGCAGGACGAGCTGCTCGCGCTGTGGGACGAGTTCCGCTTCACGCTGGTGTTCGTGACGCACGCGATCGAAGAAGCGCTGGTGGTGGGCAACCGCATCGCCATCCTGTCGCCGCACCCTGGCCGCCTGCGTGCCGAGATCGACAGCGAGCGCTTCGGCTTCAACAACGCCGGCAGCGCCGACTTCCAGGCCACCACGCAGCGCATCCACGGCCTGCTGTTTGAAACGCCGCGCGCGGCCGCAGGAGTGGAAGCATGAACGCCGCTGTATTGACCGTTCGGCCGGATGTGGAATATGTGCTGAGCGCCGCGCCGCCGGCCCTCAAGCCGCGCGCGCTGCCGGCCTGGCGCCGCGTGCTGCAGCACGATGGCGTGCGCCGCGGCATTGTGCTGGTCGTGTTGGCAGCGGTGTGGGAGGCGCTGGCGCGCTGGCAGGCCAACGATTTGCTGCTGCCGACCTTCGTGCAGACGCTGCGCGCCTTCGTTGAAGGCGTGGCCTCGGGCGAGTTGCTGGTGAAGACCGGCATTTCGCTCTCGGTGCTGCTGAAGAGCTACGTGATCGGCATCGCCGCGGCCTTTGTGCTGACCAGCCTGGCGGCCGCCACGCGCGTGGGCCGGGACCTGCTGTCCACCTTGACGGCCATGTTCAACCCGCTGCCGGCGATTGCGCTGCTGCCGGTGGCGCTGCTGTGGTTTGGCCTGGGCCAGGGCAGCCTGATGTTCGTGCTGGTGCACTCTGTCCTGTGGCCGCTTGCATTGGCCACGCATGCCGGCTTCCAGGCCGTGCCCGAAACCCTGCGCATGGCGGGCCGCAACTATGGCCTGCGCGGGTTGCGCTACGTGCTGCAGATCCTGGTACCCGCGGCGCTGCCGGCCATCCTCTCGGGCCTGAAGATCAGCTGGGCGTTTGCATGGCGCACGCTGATCGCGGCCGAGCTGGTGTTCGGTGCCTCGTCCGGCAAGGGCGGGTTGGGCTGGTACATCTTCCAGAACCGCAACGAGCTCTACACCGACCGCGTGTTCGCCGGCCTGGCGATGGTCGTGGTCATCGGCCTGGTGGTCGAAGCGCTGGTCTTCCGGACCCTGGAAAGACTGACCGTTCAACGCTGGGGCATGCAGCGCACGAACCAGTGATCGCCTCCGAATTCCCAGTCCCCAACCCGCTCCGTTTCTCTCCAAAAGTACCGCCATGAAGTACCGAATTCCGTCCTTGATCGCAGCCGTTGCAATGCTCGCCAGCCCGCTGGCTGCACGGGCCGAAGGCACTATCCGCATCGCCCAGCAGTTCGGCATTGCCTACCTGCTGCTCGACGTCGTGCAGGACCAGAAGCTGATCGAAAAACACGCCAAGGCGCAGGGCCTGGGCGAGGTGGAAGTGGAGTGGAACCAGATCTCCGGCGCCACCGCGATGAACGAGGCGCTGCTGTCGGGTTCGCTGGACGTCGTCTCGGCCGGCGTGCCGCCGATGCTGACACTTTGGGACCGCACCAAGGGCAAGCAGAACGTCAAGGCCATCTCGGCGCTGGGCTCGCTGCCGAACTACCTGATCACCAACAACCCCAAGGTCAAGACGCTGAAGGACTTCAGCGACAAGGACCGCATTGCCGTGCCGGCCGCAGGCACTGGCTTCCAGTCCCGCACGCTGCAGATCGAAACCGCCAAGCAGTTCGGCAAGGACGACTTCAAGCGCTTCGACACCATCTCGGTCAGCCTGCCGCACCCGGACGCGACGGCCGCGCTGATTGCCGGCGGCTCGGAGATCAACTCGCACTTCTCCAGCGCGCCGTTCTACTACCAGGCCATGGACGCCAACAAGGCGGTGCACAAGGTGCTGAGCAGCTACGACATCCTCGGCGGCCCGGCGACCTTCAACGTGCTCTACACCACGCAGAAGTTCCACGACGAGAACCCGAAGACCTACAAGGCTTTCTACGCCGCGCTGAAGGAAGCCGAGCAGTACGTGAAGGCCGACAAGACCCGCGCCGCCCAGCTCTTCATCCGCGCGCAGAAGTCCAAGCTCCCGCTGGACTTCGTGCGCAAGATCATCGAAGACCCCGAAAACGACTTCACCATCGTCCCGTTCCGCACGGCCGTCTACGCCGACGAACTCTTCAAGCTCGGCGTGCTGAAGAACAAGGCCGCGTCGTGGAAGGACTATTTCTTCGACGAGGCGTTTGCGCAGGGCAGCTGAGCGGCCAGGCTTGGGTGAACCAGCGCCAGGGCGCTGGACCCCCGCGCTCAGGTCACGGGCCCGGCCGTGCCGGTGGCCAGGGCCTTGAACGCGCGCACCAGGCCGTTGTCGTCATCGACGCGGTGTGCGATCTGGATGGCACTACGGGCCTCGGTGGCGCCCAGCGGAATGGCCCTGGCGCCCGCTGGCAGCGGCTCGACCGCGCTGGCCGGCGCGACGGTGACCCCCAGGCCCTGGGCCACGAGCTGGCAGATCGTTCGCCATTGCGATCCGCGAAAGCGGATCTCCGGCTCCAGCCCCGCCTCCTGGAAGGGCTGCAGGTTGCGGGCATGGGCCAGAGAGCCTGCGGCATACGGGAACAGCACCAGGGGTGACAAGGCCAGCTCTGCGGCGGTGACGCTCGCCGCCGCAGCGAGTGGGTGGTCCGTCGAAAGCACCGCCATGAACGGCTCTTCGAGCAGCGTGGTCAGCGCGATGCCTTCGCGTGCTTCCGCATCCCGGACGATGCCGAGGTCGGCCGTGCCGCGGGCCAGCTGCTCCATCACCTCCGCGGTGAAGCCCTCATGCAGTTGCACCTGCACGCCCGGGCGCTGCGCGATGAAGCAGCGCAGCATTGCGCTCAGCATGCCGGAGGCAGAGGAGATGAACGCCAGGTCGATGCGGCCGGATTCACCCCGAGCCACGCGCTGGGCCTCGTCCAGGTCGGACGACAGCCGCGCAAGCAGTTCGCTGGCGCGCGGCCGGAAGCTGCGCCCCGCTTCGGTGAGCGCCACGGCCCTTGAAGTGCGCGTGAAGAGCGGCACGTGCATCAGCCCTTCGAGCTGGCGGATCTGCTGCGACAGGGCCGGCTGGGCGATGTGCAGGCGGTGCGCAGCGCGACCGAAGTGCAGTTCTTCGGCCACGGCCAGGAAATAGCGCAGATGGCGCAGTTCGATTCGGGCATCCATACTTCCAGTGTATGGATGAGCGCATTCGTTTGTATTGGACGCATGAATCCCGCGGACTTAGGCTTGCCGCATGCCGAACGTCCAAACCGAAGTCACCGTCTCGTCCCTCGCCACACCCGCTGACGCGCTGGCATTTCGCAACATCAACGAAGCATGGATCTCGCGCCTGTTTTCCCTGACCGAGGAAGACCAACGGGTGCTGGGTGACCCGCAAGGCCGCATCCTGGCGCACGGGGGAGACGTGTTGCTGGCTCGCCTCGGCGACGGCGAGGTGGTGGGATGCGTGGCGCTGCTGTCCCTCGGAGGCAGCATCTTCGAGATGGCGAAGATGGGGGTCGTGCCCGAGGCGCAAGGGGCCGGCATCGGCCGCCGGCTGGTCGACGCCGCGATCGCCCGGGCCGCCGAACTCGGTGGCACCCGCCTTTTCCTCGGCACCAACTCGCGCCTGCAGCCGGCCATTCACCTCTACGAAGCCGCAGGCTTCGAGCGCATCACGCGAGACGAGCTGCCCGTGGCCGACTACTACGCTCGCGCCGATGTGCTGATGCGGCGGTCACTGGTTTGACGAAAGCACGGGCATGCCCTGGGCCTGCAGGCCCAGCAGATAGGCCCGCACCAGCCGAACCAGTTCCTGTTGCAGCGTCGGCGCGTCCAGCATGCCGCGGCGTGCGAAGTCGTGGATCACGCCCTCGACGGTGGCGGACAGGACTTGCGCGCTCAGGTCGCTGACGGCCTCCGGCGCGCCACCGCAGTGGCGGGCGATGAGCAGCTTGTAGCTGGCCAGGTATTCGGCCATGAACGCGGCTTTGTCGGCGTCGGCCTGGCCTGCGCGCGGCAGTTCGTCCAGCAGCACGCGATGCACCTCGGGCTCGATGCTGTGTGCGGCGATCAGGCCGCCTACCAGGTCGTCGACGAGTTGGCCCGCCGGCTTGTCGCCATTGCAGCCTGCGCTCACTGCGGCCAGCACGGTTTCCAGGTGCCGGCGGCGGATCGCGTCGACCAGGGCGACCTTGTTCGGGAAGTACTGGTAGAGCGAGCCGATGCTGACGCCGGCCACCTGGGCCACCTCGTTGGTGGTGAATCCGGTCCACCCACGCGTGCCCAGAACGCGAGCGCCTGCCGTCACGATGGCCTCCACCAAGGCCCGCGAACGCGCCTGGCGCGGGGCTCGACGCGGCGTTGGCGGCGAAAGGGGAACGCGAGTGGACATGGCAGCGGCGGGAACCTAGATTTCCTTTCATGATAGGGGTCGGCCAGGGCGCCCCGTTGCCACCTGAAAGGACATGCGAACCATGAGCACCAGTGCCATCTTTGCCACCTTGCTCCGCTACCAAGCCTGGGCGCACGATGCCTTCCTGCAGAAGCTTGAAGCCCTGGATGCTGATCGGCATCCCGAGGAACGTCGCACGGCCTTGCGGCTGTTGAACCACTGCCTCGTGGTGAACCAGATCTTCAAGGCGCACCTCACCGGCACCGCGCATGGCTTCACGGCCGACAACACGCCCGAGACGCCCACGCCGCAGGCCTTGCGCGCTTCGCTGGCGGCCCTGGACGACTGGTTTCAAACCTACGCCGAGACGGCCACGCCAGCGCAGCTGTCGGAACCCGTTGCCTTCACCTTCACCGATGGCGACCAGGGCTGCATGACGCGCCAGGAAATGCTGCTGCACGTGGTCACGCATGGCGGCTACCACCGCGGCGAGGTGGGGCGCATCCTGAAGCAGATTCCGGCGGACTTGCCCTGGGACACCTTGGCGGTGCACCTGCACGAAACCGATCCCGGGCGCCGCCTTCGCGCCTGAGAGCCTTGTTCAGCGGCGCGCAGAGGCCTCAGGTCACTTCCGCGGGCTGCAAGGCCCGCACCTTGACCGCCACGCCGGACAGCACAGCGTTGCCCGAGAGCGGGTCGCGCAAGGTGTCGTCCAGTACGGCGTTCAGGTTGGCGCCGGGGCGCTGGGCGGCCAGGCCGAGCTTCGTGCCTGGCTGGTCGTGGCCCCAGCCGTGGGGCAGGCTGATCACGCCGGGCATCATCTCGTCGCTCAGCACCACAGGCACCTCAATGGACTGGCCGCCGCGCGAGAGTTCGGCCCGGCCGCCGTCTGACAGGCCCAGGCGCTGGGCGTCCTGCGGGTGGACCAGCGCGGTGCAGCGCATCGGGCCCTTCGCCAGCGTGGGCAGGTTGTGCATCCAGCTGTTGTTCGAGCGCAGTTCGCGGCGGCCGATCAGCAGCAGTTCGTCTTTCGATGCTGCCGATGTCGCTGGCACCAGTTCCTTCGCGGCTTCGGCCAGGTCGGCCAGGCACAGCGCGGGCGCCAGTTCCACCTTGCCGCTGGGCGTGCGCAGCAGTTCGGGCAGGCGGGGCTGCAGCGGGCCGAGGTCGATGCCGCCGTTCGCGGCCTTCACCTTGGCCAGCGTCAGGCCTTCTGGCTTGCGGCCGAACTGATCGCCATAGGGGCCGCTGCGCAGCGCCAGTTCCAGTTGCCGCTCGGGGCCGCGCAGGCCGTCGGCGGAGAGGGCGGCCATCAGCGCTTGGGCTTGTGGGCCGGCGCTGCGATTCAGGTCGTCCAAGAGCAAGGCGTCGTCGGCCAGCAGCGGGTCGGCCGGCAGCTTGCCCTCGGGCGCGACCATCGCGGCCAGGCGCAGCAGCGTCTGCCATTCGGGTGAGTGGTCTGCAGGCGGGGCGAAGACTGGTGCGCTGTGGCGCGCATGGTTGCGGAAGGAGAGCTGCGGGAAGGCCACGTCGTAGTGCGCTTCTTCCAGCGGCGACAGGCCGGGCAGGATCACGTGCGCGTGCTGCGTGGTCTCGTTGAGGTAGATGTCCAGGCTGATCATGCAGTCCAGCTTTTGCAGCGCCTGGGCCAGCCGCGGGCCACCGGGGCTGGAGAGCACCGGGTTGCTGGCCACGCTGATCAGCGCACGCACCTGGCCGTCGCCGGGGGTTTCGATCTCCTCGGCCAGCAGCGTCATCGGCAGCTCGCCGTAGACCTCGGGCGCGCCGCTGACCCGGCTGGCGTGCCGGCCACGCGTCACGCCACGGCCCTGGCCGGGCTTGCCCTGCGTGTTGGCGGCGAAGGCGGCAGCCTGCGGGAACATCGCGCCGCCTTCGCTGTCCAGGTGGCCGGTAACGGCGTTCAGCGTGTCGATCAGCCAGCTGGCCACGGTGCCGTAGCGCTGGGTGCAGGTGCCGATGCGGCCGTAGATGCAGGCACGCGGCGTGTTGGCGAACTCTCGCGCCAGTTGGCGGATGGTCTCGGCCGGCACGCCGCAGCGCGTGGCCACCGCCTCGGGCGAAAACGTCGCCACGGCGTGGCGAACGTCGTCCAGCCCCTTGAGCATGGGCGCGAGCCGTCCGGGCTTTTCCAGGCCTTCGGCCAGCACCGTGTGCAGCATGCCGGCCAGCAGGAAGGCGTCCCCGCCTGGGCGGATGAAGTGGTGCGCGTCGGCGACAGCGGCGGTTTCGCCGCGGCGCGGGTCGATCACCACCAGCTTGCCGCCGCGCGCCCGCAGCGCCTTGGCCTTGCCGCGAAAGTCGGGCACGGTCCACATGCTGCCGTTGCTGGCCATGGGGTTGGCGCCCAGCACCAGTAGGTAGTCGCAGCGTTCGATGTCCGGCACCGCCACGCTGAGCCAGTGGCCGAACATCAGGCCGGACTGCAGCTGCTTGGGCATCTGGTCCAGCGTGGAGGCCGAGAAAATGTTGCGGCTGCCCAGCACGCGCGCGAACTTGGCGAAGTACAGCAGCAGGCCGATCTTGTGGGCCGAAGGGTTGCCCACCGACAGCGCCACGGCGTCCCGCCCGTGCTGGGCGATGACGGGTTTCAGCAGCCGCTCGGCCTCGGCAAAGGCCTCGTCCCAGCTCACCGCCACATGCTGGCCGTTGCGCTTGATCATGGGCTGGCGCAGCCGGTCCGGGTCTTCGTGCAGGTCTTTCAGCGCGTAGCCCTTGGGGCAGATGAAGCCGGCGCTGAAGACGTCGTGCTCCGCGCCGCGGATGCGGATGACCTTGCCGTCCTGCACCTGCACGTCCAGCCCGCAGCAGGCCTCGCAGAGCGGGCAGATGCGGTAGTGGGTCGTGGTGCCGTCGGCGGCCTGAACGGGGGTGTGGTTCATGTCTGTCTCCTGGCAAGCGTTATCGCCTGCGCCAGTCCGGTTGTCCGTCACCCACGCGACCTTGTCACCTCGTGGTTGTCCCGGGGGTAGGCGGGGTTTCGGCGGCCATCAGCGCCTGCAAGGCCTGCGCAGTCTGCGCGTCCGCCGGGAAAAAGGCCTCGATCGCCAGCTCGGACAGCGTGATGTCCACCGGCGTGCCGAAAACCGTGGTGGTGCTGATGAAGGACAGCAGGCCGGCAGGCGTGTTCAGTTGCAGCGGCACGGCAATGCCGGGCGCGGCATGCGGCTCGTCGTCGGCCGGGCAGGGGTAGGCGCGCAATTCATCGGCCAGTGCAGCCAGCACCGGGTCGCCGCTGGCCTGGATCTGCTGCGCGAGCCGGGCCAGCAAATGGCTGCGCCACGCGGGCAGGTTGGCAATGCGCGGCGCCAGGCCACCAGGGTGCAGCGACAGCCGCAGCACGTTGACGGGGCTGGCCAGCAGTTCGGGCGCCACGCCGGCCAGCAGCGGCGCAATCGCGCGGTTCGCGCTCAGCAGCTGCCAGTGCCGGTCCACCGCCAGCGCAGGGTAGGGCTCGTGGGCCTGCAGCACGCGCTGCACCGCGTCGTGCGCGGCCTGCAGCGCCGGGTCGCCCAACGCGCGTTCGGCGTACATGGGCGCGTAGCCGGCCGCCGTGAACAAACGGTTGCGCTCGCGCAGCGGCACCTGCAGCCGCTCGGTCAGGCGCAGCAGCATCTGCCGGCTGGGCAGCGCGCGGCCGGTTTCCAGGCAGCTCAGGTGGCGGGTGGACAACCCCGCCTCGTCGGCCAGTTCGAACTGGCTCCAGTGGCGGCGCTGGCGCCATTCGCGCAGCAGCGTGCCGACCGGGGCCGCCTGGGAAGGGGAGGAAGAGGAAGCAAGCATGGCCGCCACCTTAGCGCGCCTGCATGCCAGCGGCCATGACCTGGGAGGTCATCGCCACGGGGCGGGCTGGCGCTCAGCATCAAAGCCGTTGTCCTCATCCACTTTGAAGGAGTCTTGCCATGACCACGATCTCTTCGACCTCTGCCTTCCCGGCCGCCGAACGCGCCACGCCGCAGACGGCCTTTCTTCGTCGCCTGCTGAAGGTGGACGCCGCGCTCAGCGCCGCCAGCGCGCTGCCGATGCTGGTCGCATCCAACTGGCTGGGCGGGCTCACCGGCCTGCCCACCGCGCTGCTGTTCGGCGCCGGGCTGTTCCTGCTCGCATGGGTGGCGGCGCTGGCTTGGCTGGCCACGCGTGAGCGGCTGCCTCGGCCGTTGCTGTGGGCCGTGGCGCTCTTGAACCTGGGCTGGACGCTGGACTGCGCCTGGGTTGCTTTTGGCGCTGCGTTTGCAACCACAGCGCTGGGCCAGGGTTTCCTGGCGCTGCAGGGGGTGACCACTCTGCTGCTGGCCGACCTGATGCTGTGGGCGCTGTGGCGCAGCAGGTGAACCGCCTCAATCGCCCAGAACGGCAAATGCGGCCACTGCGTTGCTGGTTCTCCGCATCAACGACGGGCGTGAACGGTTGTGCAATGTCACAGTCATGGGCGGGGCAGCGTCAAGCTGCCGGCAAGCCCAGCAATTCACGGGCGATGGCGGGCGAAGCCACTTTGCGGCCGGCACGCTCGGCGCAGGCGGCGAGGTGCTGGATCAGCGCGCCGTTGCCGCTGGCGCGGCTGCCGTCGGGCAGGTAGAAGGTGTCTTCCAGGCCGGTGCGCAGCATGCCGCCGAGCTCGGCGGTCTTCTGGTGCACCGGCCAGATCTCGGCGCGGCCGATCAACGTGGTCTGCCACAGCGCGCCGTCGGGCAGCCAGCGGGGCAGCAGCGCGAGCAGGTCGGCGTCGCACGGCATGCCGGAAGCCACGCCCATCACGAAGTTCACGTCCACCGGGTGGCCGGCGGGCGCCATGCCGCTTTTCACAAACATCGCGACCGAGCGCACGATGCCGACGTCGAAGCATTCGAACTCGGGGTGCGTGCCGCATTCGGCCATCACGTCCAGGAACTGCTGGACCTTGGTGACCGGGTTATCGAAGACCATGGGCGGCCAGGCCCACTGGCCGTTGTCCTTGAGCTTCAGGTAGTTCAGGCTGCCGGCGTTGCAGGCGGCGATCTCCGGCTTCACGCGGCGGATGCAGGCGGCTGGGCCGCTGATGTCCGGGCCGATCACGCCGGTGGTCAGGTTGATGATGACGCCGGGGCAGGCGGTGCGGATCGCGGCGGTCACCGCCTCCGCCACGTCCGGATCCCAGCTGGGCCAGTGGCCCATGCCGTCCTGCTGCTGGCGCAGGTGCACATGCATGACGGAGGCCCCGGCGTTGAAGGCGTCGCGCGCCTCGGCGGCCATTTGCGCGGGCGTCACCGGCACCGGGTGTTGCCTGGGGTCGGTCAGCACGCCGGTCAGCGCGCAGGTGAGGATCACGTTGTCGTTCATCTCAAGACGCCTCCAGGGTCAGCTCGACCAGCAGCGCGCCGCTGCGCACCGAGGCCTTGGGTGCCACGTGCACCGCGCGCACCGTGCCTGCGGCGCGGGCGTGTTGCCACATCTCCATCTTCATCGCCTCGACGCAGACCAGCGGCTGGCCCAGGGCCACGCGCTCGCCCGGCTGCACCGCAACGCTGGCGACGGTGCCGGCGACGGGCGAGCACAGGCGGCTGGCATCTGGCATGTCGCTGGCGCGCGGTGCGGCGGCGGGTTCGGTGAAGACGAAGTCCGCGTTGGCGGCGGCGAAGTGCAAGCCGCCTTGCGCGTCGCTCAGCGCAATGCAGCTTTGCGCCACGCCATCAGCGGAGATTCGCCAGCGCGCGCCGTCGCGGGACAGCAACTTCAGCGTCTGCTCGCTGCTGTCGTCGGTCACGGTCATGGCGTCGCCCTGGCCGGACAGCGTGAGGCGCAGCTTGCGCTGGGCCTCGCGCCAGCGCAGCGTGACGGTCTGGCTTGCCATGCCGGCGCCGCGCCAGCCGTTGGCCAGGCCGCCAGGCGATGAAGCGGACCACCAGCGCAATGCGGCGGCGAGGCGCCAGTCGGCGTCGCTGGGGGCAGGGCGCTGCAGCGGCGGCGCGTCTTCGGCGGCCCATTCGTCGAGCCGCGTCGTGGTCAGTTCGCTGGCGATGAACTGCGGGTGCTGCAGCAGCGCGATCAGGAAGCGGCGGTTGGTGGCCAGGCCCAGCAGCGGGCTGTCCTGCAGCGCGGCGATCAGCCGGCGGCGGGCGTCTTCGCGCGTCGTGCCATGGGCGATGAACTTGGCGATCATCGCGTCGTACCAGGGCGAGACCTGGCCGCCCTCGGCAATGCCGGCGTCAATGCGCACCGAGGCCGAGGCTTGCAGCTGGCCGCCGCCGGCGAGCTGGCCGGCGGCCACGGCGTGCTGCGGCTGCCAGTGCAGCACCGTGCCGGTCTGCGGCTGGAAGCCCTGGTAGGGGTCTTCCGCGTATAGCCGCACCTCGATGGCGTGGCCCATGCGCGCCGGATCGAAGCGCACGTCGTCCTGCCCGCGCGGCAGCCAGTGCCGCAGCGGCTCGCCGGCCGCCACGCGCAGCTGCCACTGCACCAGGTCAAAGCCGGTGACGGCCTCGGTGACAGGGTGCTCGACCTGCAGCCGGGTGTTCATCTCCAGGAAGAAGTGGCGGCCCTCGGCATCGACGATGAACTCCACCGTGCCGGCGCCCACGTAACCCACTGCCAGCGCCGCGGCCACCGCGTCAGCACCCATCGCGGCGCGCATCTCGGGCGACACGCTGGGCGAAGGTGCTTCTTCGATCACCTTCTGGCGGCGGCGCTGGGCCGTGCAGTCGCGCTCGCCCAGGTGCACGGCCTGGCCGTGCGCGTCGGCAAACACCTGGATCTCGATGTGGCGGCCACCTTCGATCAGCCGCTCCAGCATCAGCCGGCCGTTGCCAAAGGCGTTCTCGGCTTCGCGACGGGCGCCGCTGAGCGCCTGGGCCAAGGAGGCATCGGCCAGGTCCGCGTCTTCACGCAGCAAGCGCATGCCACGGCCCCCACCGCCGGCCACGGCCTTGACCAGCAACGGCGCACCGAGGCGGCGGGCCTCGCGCACCAGCTGTTCATCCTCGACCTGCGGCTCGCCTTCAGCGGGCAGGTAGCCCGGCGCACAAGGCACGCCCGCGGCCAGCATGCGGCGCTTGGCGCCGGCCTTGTCGCCCATGGCTTCAATGGCCGAAGGCGGTGGGCCGATGAAGACCAGGCCGGCTTCGGCGCAGGCCTGCGCGAAGTCGGCTCGTTCGGACAGGAAGCCGTAGCCGGGATGAACAGCATCCGCACCAGTGCGGCGGGCGGCGTCCAGCAGCGCGGGGATGCTCAGGTAGCTCTCGGCCGCGGCCGCCGGGCCGATGCACACCGCTTCGTCGGCCTGGACGACGTGCGGCGCCTGTGCGTCCACCTCGCTGTAGACGGCAACGGTGCGGTAGCCCATGGCGCGCGCGGTGCGCATCACGCGGCAGGCGATCTCGCCGCGGTTGGCGATCAGGACTTTGGTGAACGGCTTGCTCATTGCGGCACCCTCATTGCGGCACCCAGTAGGCCGGCCGCTTTTGCAGGAAGGCCAGCGTGCCTTCCACGCCTTCGTCACCCAGCAGCGCGCGGGCAAAGGCCTGCGCGGCGGCGGGCACCAGCGTGGGTGCAGGCTGCCAGCGTGCCTGGGCGATCAAGCGCTTGGTGGCGGCCAGCGCCTGAGGGGCGCAGCGCAGGATGCCGGCCAGCGTGCGCTCGGCCGCGGCTTCCAGCGACTCCGCATCTGGCAGCAGTTCGTGCACCAGGCCCATCGCCAGCGCCTGTGCGCCGTCCAGCGTGGCGCCGGTGACGGCCAGGCGGCGCGCTTCGGCCGGGCCCAGGCGCTCGACCAGGAAGGGCGCGATCTGCGCCGGCAGCACGCCCAGCGAGGTTTCGGGCAAGCGAAAGCGCGCGTCCGCACTGGCCAGTGCCACGTCCACCACGCAGGCCAGGCCGAAGCCGCCGCCCATGACCGCGCCTTGCAGCAACGCAATCGTCGCAATGCCGGTGTTGGCAAAGGCCACGCACAGCTCGCCGAAACGGGCGCTGATGCGCTCGAACGGGTCTTCGCCGGTGCGATCTCCGTTCATGGACCGTGCCCGCGCTGCGGCCATGTCCTTCAGGTCGCCACCGGCACAGAAATTCCCGCCGGCACCTCGCAGCACGATGGCCCGCACATCGCCCGCGGCCTCAGCTTCGGCCAGCGCGGCGAGCAAGGCGTCCACCAGCGCGAGCGACATCGCATTGCGCGCTTCGGGGCGGTTCAGCGTGAGGTGCAGCACCGCGCCGGCGGTCGCCGGCTGCAGCACCTGCCGACGCACGAGCAACAGCGGCTCGGTGACTGGCATGCCTTCGCGCTGAAGCGCTTCGGTTTCGCCCTTGGGGCGGCCCAACGGGCTCATGCCTTGGTCGCCTTCGGCAGTGTGCCTTCGAGCTTGCAGATGATGCTGAGCATCACCTCATCGGCACCACCGCCAATGGAGATCAGGCGGCCGTCGCGGAAGGCCTGGGAGATCGGGTTGTCGCGCGTGAAGCCCATGCCGCCCCAGTACTGCAGGCAGCTGTCGGCCACTTCGCGCGAGAGGCGGCCGCACTTGAGCTTGGCCATCGAGGCCAGGCGGGTCACGTCCTTGCCGGAGAGGTAGAGGTCCACGGCCTGGTAGGTCAGGGCGCGCAGCGCTTCGACCTCGGTGCGCAGCTCAGCCAGGCGGAAGTGCACGACCTGGTTGTCCAGGATGCTCTTGCCAAAGGCCTGGCGCTGGCGGGTGTAGGCTATCGTCTGGTCGATCAGCCGGTCCAGGCTGCGCAGCGAAGAGGCGGCGCCCCACAGCCGCTCCTCCTGGAACTGCAGCATCTGGAACATGAAGCCCATGCCTTCCTGGCCGATCAGGTTGCGGCGGGGCACGCGCACGTTGTCGAAGAAGAGCTGCGCGGTGTCCGAGCTGTCCATGCCGATCTTGTGGATCTTCTGGCGGGTGATGCCGGGGGCGTCCATCGGCACCACGATCAGGCTCTTGTTCTTGTGCGGGCCGCCGGCCGCAGCCACGTCGCTGGTGTTGGCCAGCAGACAGCACCAGTCGGCCTTCATGCCGTTGGTGATCCACATCTTGCTGCCGTTGATGACGTAGTCGCCGCCTTCGACGCGGGCCGTCGTCTTCGCCGCGGCCACGTCCGAACCGCCGCCGGCTTCGGACACGCCCAGGCTGCCCACGTAGTCGCCGGCAATCGTCGGCGCGAGGAATTCGTGGCGCAGCTCGTCCGTGCCGAAGCGGGCCAGCGCAGGGGTGCACATGTCGGTCTGCACGCCAATCGCCATCGGCACGCCGCCGCAGTTGGCCTCGCCCAGCGCTTCGGCCATGACCATGGAGTAGCCAAAATCCAGCCCGGCGCCGCCGAACTGCTCGGGGTACTTGAGGCCCAGCAGGCCCAGGTTGCCCAGCTTCTTGAACAGCTCGTGGCTGGGGAACTGCTCGGCAGCCTCCCATTCGGCCACAAAGGGGTTGATCTCCTGCTGGACGAAGCGGGTCACGGTGTCCGCCAGTGCGCGGTGCTCGGGGGTGAATTGCATGGTGGTCTCCTCTGCTTGTGGGAACCGGAAAACTGTTCAGAGGCGGGCGACGCCAAAGGCGTTGGGCCGCAGCGTGCGGCTGTCGGCCTCAGCGGCCAGCGCCAGGCACAGCGCGAGCACGCGGCGCGTGTCGGGCGGGGCGATCACGCCGTCGTCCCACAGCCGGGCGGTGCCGAACAGCACGTGCGACTCACGGTCGATGCGCTGGCGCAACTGGCCGCTCATGGCCTGCAAGGCCTCGGGCACGACGGGCTGGCCGGCGCGCGCGAGCTTCGCGGCGCTGACGATCTCCATCACCTGCGCGGCCTGCGCGCCGCCCATCACGGCCGTGCGGGCGCTGGGCCAGCTGAAGATGAAGCGCGGGTCGAAGCCGCGGCCGCACATGCCGTAGTTGCCGGCGCCAAACGAGCCGCCCAGCACGATGGTGAACTTGGGCACGTGCGCATTCGCCACCGCCTGGATCATCTTGCTGCCGTGCTTGATCGCGCCGGCATGTTCGGCTTCGCGGCCCACCATGTAGCCGGTGGTGTTCTGCAGGAAGACCAGCGGCGTGCCGCTCTGGTCGCAGAGCTGGATGAACTGCGCGGCCTTGGTCGAGCCGGCCGGCTGGATCGGGCCGTTGTTGCCCAGGATGCCGACGCGGTGGCCGGCTATGCGCGCGTGGCCGCACAAGGTTTCGCTGGCGTAGGCCGCCTTGAATTCGAGGAAGTCCGAACCGTCGACCAGCCGGGCAATGACTTCGCGCACGTCGTAAGGTGTCTTGTCGTCGGCCGGCACCAGGCCCATCAGCTCCTCGGGCTCGTACAGCGGCGCTGGCGCGGCGGCGCGAGCGGGCGTTTCGTCCCACGCCAGCTTGTCCAGCAGCTCGCGAGTGACCGCGATCGCGTCGGCGTCGTTCTCGGCCACGTATTCGCCCAGTCCGGTGACACTGGCGTGCGTCTCGCTGCCACCCAGCTCCTCGTCGGTCACGTCTTCGCCGATGGCCGCTTTCACCAGCGGCGGGCCGGCCAGGAAGATGCGGCTCTTGCCACGCACCAGCACCACGTAGTCCGACAGCCCCGGCAGGTAGGCGCCGCCGGCGGTGGACGAGCCGTGCACCACGGCGACCTGCGGAATGCCGGCGGCCGAGAGCCGCGCCTGGTTCGCGAAGCTGCGGCCACCCTCGACGAACATCTCGCTCTGGTACATCAGGTTGGCACCGCCGGACTCGACCAGGTAGATCAGCGGCAGCTTGTTTTCCCGCGCAATCTCCTGCGCGCGCAGCGCCTTCTTCAGGCCCATCGGCGAGACGGTGCCGCCTTTGAGCGCGGAGTCGCTGGCGGAGATCAGCACCCGCTTGCCGGCCACCTGGCCAATGCCGACGATGCTGCCGCCACCGAGCACGGCACGCTTGCCATCGTCGTCATGCATGCCCAGCCCGGCGAGCGCAGACAGTTCGAGGAAGCTGCTGCCGCGGTCCAGCAGCCTGGCCACGCGTTCACGCGGCAGCAACTGGCCGCGTTTCTCGAACTGCGCCGCTTTACCGGCTGACTCGGCCACCACCAGCGCTTCGAGTTGCCGCACTTCCGCCAGGCGCTCGGCCATGCGCGCCACATTGGCCTGGAAGGCGGGCGCTTGCAGGTCCAGCTGCGAGACAAGCGCGGGCATCAGCGCGCCTCCCCGTCTTGCCCATCCTGCTGCAACACCTGCGGCACGCTGGCGCGGTGAAAGCCGTTCCAGGCGGTGGAGCGCGAGGCCTCCTGGATCGGGAAGATGGCGCTGCCCAGCGAGGCGCCGCCGTCGATCTGCAGCGTCACGCCGGTGATGAAACCCGCGGCCGGCGAGAGCAGGAAGACGATGGCCGCGCTGACCTCGGCCTCCCAGGCCAGCCGGCCCATGGGCACATGCTGCTTCAGCTGCGGGATGATGGCCTTCATCGCGCCGCCATAGGTGTCCATGCCGCTGGAGGCCACCCAGCCGGGCGCCACCGCGTTGACGCGCACGCCGGCCGGCGCCCATTCGTAGGCCGCGCTCATCGTCAGGTTGCTCATGCCGGCACGCGCGGCGCCGGAGTGGGCCATGCCGGGCATGCCGTTGCGGAAGTCGGCCGTCATGTTGACGATGGCGCCGCCGTGGGCCTGCATGCTCTGCAGGTACAGCTCGCGCATCATCAGGAAGCCGCCGGTGAGGTTGTTGGCCACCACCGCGTCGAAGCCGCGCTGGCTGATGGCCATCATTGGCGCCGGGAACTGGCCGCCGGCGTTGTTGACCAGCCCGTGCACCGGACCGCTGGCGCATTGCTCGGCCACCTGCGCCTTGACGGCGGCTCCGTCGCGGATGTCGAAGGCGCGCCAGCTGCACTGGCCGCCGTCCTCGGCGATCTCGCCGGCCACGCGGCGCAGCTTGTCTTCGCTGCGGCCACTGAGGATGAGTTCGGCGCCAAGCGCAGCCAGTTCATGGGCGACGCAGCGGCCAATGCCGGAGCCACCGCCGGTGACCCAGATGCGCTGGCCGGCCAGCAGGCCGGGGCGGAACACGCTGTCGTAGGCGCTTGCGGGAACGCCCAGGGCAGGGCGCGGCGCGGAATGGGCCGTCATGTCTTGTCTCCTGTGTGGCGCCGTGCACCCGGTCATGGCCGGGGCCTCTGGCGTGAGCGGCGGCTGCGGTGAACACAGCGCTGCTTCTTCGCCGGATTTGGCGACAGGGTGACGTTAACGTCAACTGTATTTCTGATAGGGAAATACGCTGATGTTGCGCCAGTTGCGCAGGCCTACGATGCGGCCCGGGTGCTCGTCGCCCAGATGACATAACAAAGCGAACACACCCGCGATACAACAGCACAGGAGACAACCATGGATCTGGCTTCCGCGACCGCATCTTTGCGCGAGAAGGTTGGCACGCAAAGCGGCTTGAACACCACATTGAAATTCGACTGCGGCGACGAAGGCGTCGTGCTGATCGATGGCAGCGCCGAACCCAACACGGTGGACAACCACAACCGCGACGCCGCCTGCACGGTGGCACTCAACCTGTCGACACTGGACGACCTGATTGCAGGCCGCCTGGAGCCGACCACCGGCTTCATGACCGGGCGCTTCAAGGTCTCGGGCGACATGAGCGTGGCCCTCAAACTGCAGCGGGTGCTGTGATGGCAGCGACCGACTTCGCCACCAGTGTGGCCAACAGCTTGTCTGCCTCCCCCGTCCTCAACCTCGTGCCCTCAGACGCCGCGATGCAAGGCCTGTCGGCCGAAGACGCGGTGGCCGCCCACCATGACGACGACACCGCCGAGCTCTTTGGCATCACCGAGCTGTGCAAGGCCTTCGGCATCTCGCTGCGCGCCATCCGCTTCTACGAGGACAAGGGCCTGCTGAGCCCGCGCCGCGTCAATGGCACGCGGGTCTACACCCGGCGCGACCGCGCGCGGCTCGCGCTGATCCTGCGCGCCAAGGCCATCGGCTCGTCGCTGGCCGAAATCAAGCATTACCTGGACCTGTATGGCACACAAGGCGAAGGCCGGCGCCAGCAGATGCAGTATGTGTTCGACCGCACCAGCCAGGCGATTGCCGACCTGTCGCAGAAGCGCGCGCACATCGACGCGACGCTGGCCGAACTGCACGTCATCAACGATGCGGTGCGAAACGGCCTGAACGCGCTCGACTGAAAACGCCGAGTCGCCGCGGCCGCCGGTAGCTTCTGGCTCCGGCGGCCGCGCAACTGGCGCGGCAGGACAAGGGCAAATCCCGGCGGCACGTCAGGGCGCGCACCCTAGAATCGAACACAGCAGCGCATGCAGCTTGCTTGTGCTGCATGGTTGAACGTGCCGTGAGGCCTCAGGCGTCGGCGCTGGCAGCGCAGGCTTGACCGAGCTCCCCCGGTTTTTTGCATTCCGTGTTTTCGTGCGGGCCCGCCAGGGCCGCGAAGGGAGCTTTTGCTGATGACCGAACCCCGCCCGGATGCACCCGGCAGTGCCGAGCCTGCCGCTGAGTCGGCCAGTGCGCCCCGCATCCTGAAGAAGTACCCGAACCGCCGCCTCTACGACACGCGCACCAGCAGCTACATCACGCTGGCCGATGTGAAGGTGATGGTGCTGGAGGGGGCGGAATTCGAGGTGCGCGACGCCAAGACCGGCGAAGACCTGACCCGCAGCATCCTGCTGCAGATCATCCTAGAGGAAGAAGCCGGCGGCATGCCGATGTTCAGCGCCCGCATGCTGGCCCAGATCATCCGCTTCTACGGCCATGCCATGCAGGGCATGATGGGCTCGTACCTCGAGAAGAACCTGCAGACCTTCGTCGACATGCAGAGCCGCCTGGGCGACCAGGCCCGCGGCCTCTACGATCCCGCAGCGTTCACGCCCGAGATGTGGACCCAGTTCATGAGCGGCCAGGCACCGATGATGCAGGGCCTGATGGGCAACTACCTGGAACAGTCCAAGAACCTCTTCGTGCAGATGCAGGAGCAGATGCAAAAGCAGGCCGGGGGGCTGTTCCCGGTGTTTCCGGTGCCGCCGGTGGGCTCCAAAACGCCCAAGTGAGCCACAAATGAGCTGAAAGGCCACCGGGCTTGGGCCGGCCGCCGGGCGCTGGGTGGTGGGGTTTGCGACAATCGGGTCCATGAGCCAAGACCTCGCCAGCCCGCCGGTGCCCGTCACCAGCCAGCAGCCGCCTACCGTTGCGTTTGTCAGCCTTGGATGTCCCAAGGCCTTGACCGATTCCGAACTGATCCTGACCCAGCTCTCTGCGGAGGGCTACCGCACCAGCAAGACCTACCAGGGCGCGGACCTGGTGATCGTCAACACCTGCGGCTTCATCGATGACGCGGTGAAGGAAAGCCTGGACGCGATTGGCGAGGCGCTGACTGCCAACGGCAAGGTGATCGTCACCGGCTGCCTGGGCGCCAAGCAGGGCGACGGCGGCGGCAACCTGGTGCGGGAGATCCACCCCAAGGTGCTGGCCGTGACCGGGCCGCATGCGACGCAGGAGGTGATGGACGCGGTGCACACGCACGTGCCCAAGCCGCACGACCCGTTCCTGGACCTGATTCCCGGCGGCATCCCGGGCGCCGGCATCAAGCTGACGCCGCGGCACTACGCCTACCTGAAGATCAGCGAAGGCTGCAACCACCGCTGCACCTTCTGCATCATCCCCAGCATGCGCGGCGACCTGGTGTCGCGGCCGGTGGGCGATGTGCTGAAGGAAGCCAAGGCCTTGTTCGAAGGCGGCGTGAAGGAACTGCTGGTCGTCAGCCAGGACACTTCGGCCTATGGCGTGGACGTGAAGTACCGCACCGGCTTCTGGGACGGCCAGCCGGTCAAGACCCGCATGCTGGACCTGGTGGCCAAGCTGGGCGAGATTGCCAAGCAACACGGCGCATGGGTGCGGCTGCACTATGTCTACCCGTATCCGCACGTTGACGAGGTGGTGCCGCTGATGGCCGAAGGCCTGGTGCTGCCTTACCTGGACGTGCCGCTGCAGCACGCGCACCCGGACGTGCTCAAGCGCATGAAGCGCCCGGCCAGCGGCGAGCGCAACCTGGAGCGCATCCAGCGCTGGCGCGAGCTGTGCCCGGAAATCGTCGTGCGCTCGACCTTCATCGCAGGTTTCCCTGGCGAGACGGAAGAGGAGTTCCAGTACCTGCTGGACTTCGTGCGCGAGGCGCAGATCGACCGCGCCGGTTGTTTCGCCTACAGCCCTGTGACCGGCGCTGCCGCGAACGAGCTGCCGGGCGCCTTGCCTGACGAGTTGCGCGAAGAGCGCCGCGCGCGCTTCATGGCGGTGGCCGAAGAGGTGTCGATCAACCGGCTGCGCCGTCGCATTGGCTCGACGATGCAGGTGCTGGTCGACAGCGCGCCAGCCATGGGCCGCCGCGGTGGCGTGGCGCGTACCTATGCGGATGCGCCGGAGATCGACGGCACGGTGCGGCTGCTGCCGCCGGCCAAGGCTTCGACCCAGCTGCGCATGGGCGAATTCGCCCGCGCCCGCATCGTGGCCGCCGAAGGCCACGACCTGGTCGGCGAGCCGATCTGAACGCCGGCCTCAAAAGAATGAGCGACACCTCCGAAGGCAGCACCCCCACGCCCCAGCGCAACGACACGCTGGCCACCGAACTGATCCATCACCCGTACAAGCCTCCGGCGGATTTTGAATCCCCTGCGGTCCCGGTCTTCAAGGGCTCGACCGTCTATTTCCCGACGGTGGCTGCACTGCGCGAGCGCACCTGGGCCGACAAGAGCGGCTACACCTACGGGCTGCACGGTACGCCGACCAGCTTCACGCTGGAATCGCGCCTGGCCAGCCTGGAGGGCGCGAAGCACGTGATCCTGGCGCCCAGCGGGCTGTCGGCGCTGACCATCGTCGACATGGCGCTGCTGCAGCAGGGCGATGCGATGCTGCTGCCGGACAACGTGTACAACCCGAGCAAGGACTTCGCGCGCAACGAACTGGCGCGCTGGGGCATCAGCCAGCGCCTGTACGACCCGATGCAGCCGGCCTCGCTGGCCGCGCAGCTGGACCGCGAGGTCAAGCTGGTCTGGCTGGAAGCGGCCGGCTCGGTGACGCTGGAGTTCCCGGACCTGCGCGCCCTTGTGCGCACGGTGCGCGAGAAGGCGCCGCAGGCCGTCATTGCGCTGGACAACACCTGGGGTGCCGGCATTGCCTTCAATGCTTTCGACCTGGGCGAAGGCCTGGGCGTGGATGTGACCATCCACGCGCTGACCAAGTACCCTTCCGGCGGCGGCGACGTGCTGATGGGTTCCATCGCCTGCCGCGACGACGCGCTCAACGACAAGCTGACGTGGACCCACAGCCGCCTTGGCATCGGCGTGGGCATGAACGACGTGGAGCTGGTGCTGCGCGCCTTGCCGAACCTGCCGCTGCGTTATGCCGCGCAAGACGCTTCGGCCCGCCGCATCGCCGAATGGGCGCAGGCCCAGCCGCAGGTGGCACGGGTGCTGCACCCGGCGTTGCCCGGCTCGCCGGGTCATGCGCACTGGGCCTCGCACTGCAAGGCCGCGGCCGGCCTGCTGACGCTGGAGATCAACGCACAGTACACGCCAGCCCAGGTCGATGCATTTGTCGACGGGCTGCGCTACTTCCACATTGGCTGGAGCTGGGGTGGCCCGGTCAGCCTGGCGGTGCCGTACCAGGCCAAGGGCATGCGCAAGCTGGCCACGCCTTACCAGGGCACGCTGGTGCGCCTGTGCATCGGCCTCGAAGCGACCGATGACCTGATTGCCGACCTGGCGCAAGGCCTGGCAAGGCTGGCCGAAACTGCGGCGCCTGCTGCAGATCCTGCGCTCACCGCGACCGCAGGCTAGGCGACGAAGCCGCCGTCGTCTGCCAGCGTGAAGGCGTCGGTGGCCTTGACCAGCTCGGCGGCGATGCCGGGCTCGTAGGAAGAATGCCCGGCGTCCGGCACGACGACCAGCTTGGCGCTGGGCCAGGCGTCTGCCAGTGCAAACGCATAGCGCACCGGGCAGATCACGTCGTAGCGGCCGTGCACGATCACGCAGGGCAGGTGGGCGATCTTGGTCACGCCGGCCAGCAACTGGCCGGGCTGCAGGAAGGCGCGGTGGTGGAAGTAGTGCGCTTCCAGCCGGCCCACGCCCAGCGCGATGGCATCTTCGCCGAATGAATCGACCGTCACCGGATCGGGGATCAGTTGCAGGCAGGAGCCTTCGTAGCGGCTCCAGGCGCGCGCCGCGGGCGTGTGCACGGCAGGATCGTCATTGGCGAGGCGACGGTGGTAGGCGGCGAGCAGGTCGCTGCGCTCGCCTTCAGGCACCTGCTGCGCAAAGGCTTCCCATTCCTTGGGAAAGAACTGGCGCATGCCGTAGAGCCACCAGTCGATCTCCTCGTCGCTGACCAGCCAGATGCCGCGCAGCACCAGGCCCAGGCAGCGCTCGGGATGGGCCTGCGCATAGGCCAGCGACAGCGTCGAGCCCCATGAGCCGCCAAACACCAGCCAGCGCTCGATGCCCAGCAGTTCGCGCAGCCGTTCCAGGTCCGAGATCAGCAGCGGCGTGGTGTTCTCGCGGCATTCGCCCAGCGGGGTGGACTGGCCGGCGCCGCGCTGGTCCAGCAGCACGATGTGGTACTTCGCCGGGTCGAAGAAGCGGCGGCTCTTGGGCGACGTGCCGGCCCCCGGCCCGCCGTGGATGAAGATGACAGGGATGCCGGCCGGGTTGCCGCAGCTTTCCCAGTGCAGCGTGTGCAGTTCGTCCACGGCGAGCCGGCCCGTGCGGTTGGGCTCGATGGGCGGATAGAGGACTTGGTCCAGAGAGGTGAGGGCGGTGCGCATCGTCGCATTGTCCGGCAAGCCACTGCGCCCTCGCGGCGGCCGGGGCCTGCCATTGGTGTTTGCACCTTGGAGTTATTTTGAAGATACCCCCACAAATGAAGTGCAGGTTGTCGTACAACAGGTCCCAATATTGCAAAGTCGCAGGCACGAGCGAGGGCAACCCAAAAGGCACGCCTTCATGAAGCGCCGAACCTCGGCGCGCAGTTCCAGACCTCAGCGATTTACGGCACAGGAGGCCGAATCTTCACCATGGCATCTCGTTTCATCTCTTCACGCGCCCGCGGCTGGCAGTTTGCCGCACTGGCCCTGTCCGCCTCCATGCTGCTGGGCCTGCCGATGCAGGCGGCGCAAGCTGCGGGTGGCGCAGCGAAGGTGGCCATCGCCACCACGCCGATCCCGGCGACCATGAGCCAGCTGTACGCCTTCAAGCTGGACGATGGCCAGGACGGCCGCACCGAACTGGTCCGCGGCAGCGACGGCGCCTGGTATGGCGTGACGATTGGCGGCACCGGCGACTACCTGCATGGTGCGATGTTCAGGCTCAATGACAAGGGCATCGTCAAGATGCTGGCCGGATTCCCGGGCAACGAGACCATGGGCGGCCAGCCCGGCTCCACGCCGGTGGAAGGCGCAGACGGCGCGCTGTATGGCACGACCCAGCTCGGTGGTGCGAACAACTACGGCACGGTCTACCGCTTCGACAAGAAGACCCACGAGGTAAAGACGCTGTATTCGTTCTCGCCGCTGCAGCCCTTTGCGATCGTCAGCTACACCTTCCTCACGGCCGGGCCGGATGGCTGGCTGTATGGCACCTCCGCCAATGACGGCAGCAGCGACAACGGCATGATCTTCAAGCTGCGCACCGACGGCAGCGGCTATCAGGTGCTGCACAACTTCACCGGTGGCAGCGACGATGGCGCGCATCCCTTGGCGCCCATGATGCTGAGCAAGGACGGCTGGCTTTACGGCACGACGCGCAGCGGTGGCGACAGCAACGTCGGCGTGATCTTCCGCCTGAACCCGGCCGACGGCGGCTTCCAGACCGTGAACCACATGCACAGCGGCGGTGAACAGGACCCGGCGCTGTCATCTGCTGCGCTGATTGAGGATGCCGAGGGCAACCTCTACGGCGTGTCTGAATACGGCGGCGAATTTGGCGACGGTGCGGTCTTCAAGCGCGGCACGGACGGCACGATCACCACGCTGTCCTCGTTCATCCACCACGGCGTGCACCCGTATGGCCCGACCACCAGGCTGGCGCGCCGCGAAGACGGCGTGTTGTTCGGCACGACCCGCTGGGGCGGCCACAACAAGCGCGGCGCGCTGTATGCCATCAAGCCGAAGAACAACACTTTCCAGATCCTGCATAACTTCGGTGAAGGCGGCAAGCAGGACGGGCGCTTCCCGTGGGGCGGCACCACGCTGGCAGCCGATGGCAACCTCTACGGCATGACGGCCGGCGGCGGCAGCAAGTACAGCAACGGCACGCTGTACAAGGTCACGCTGACGCCCTGAGCGCCGAGGCCGGCCCGCGCTTGGTCGCCGGGCCGGTCAGTCCTTGCTGGGAGATGAGACCTTGTGTCGCATCAGCTGGCCTTTTTATCGAAAGGCCCAGCCAGCGCTTTGCGCTCAATCCTTCGGATTGGATGAGACTTTGTGTCGCATCAGCTGGCCCTTTTCTCTCTCCCAGTCCCGCTTCTTTTCGGTCTCGCGCTTGTCGTGCTGGGCCTTGCCCTTGGCCAGCGCGATCTCGGCCTTCACGCGGCCGCCCTTGTAGTGCAGGTTCAGCGGCACCAGCGTGAAGCCGCGCTGCTCGACCTTGCCGACCAGGCGCTTGATCTGCTCCTTGTGCAGCAGCAGCTTCTTGGTCCGGTCGGCCTCGGGATTGACGTGGGTGGACGCGCTGCCCAGGGCATTGATGCGGCAGCCGATCATGAACAGCTCGCCGCCGCGGATCAGCACGTAGCCGTCCGTCAGCTGCACCTGCCCAGCGCGGATGGCCTTGACCTCCCAGCCTTCGAGCACCACGCCGGCTTCGAACTGTTCGTCGATGTGGTATTCGAAGCGCGCGCGGCGGTTTTCGGCAATGTAGGCAGAGGTGGTGGACATGAGGTGGAAGGTGAGGGCGGCGAAGCCAAAGGAAAGGCAGGGCCGCCTAGAATGCCCTGCATTGTATGAAGCACGTCAAGAAGTCCGTCCTGCTCTGGTACTCGCCAGCCGAGATGTTCCGGCTGGTGACCGATGTGGCTGCCTATCCGCAGTTCCTGCCGTGGTGCGATCGCGCTGAAATCCTCTCGCAGGACGCGCACAGCATGACCGCCAAGCTGCACCTGGCCTATGCCGGGCTGCGCCACGCCTTCACCACCCGCAACACCAACGTGCCGGACCGCGAGGTCCGCATGGAACTGGTGGACGGGCCATTCTCGACGCTGGACGGCCTGTGGCAGTTCCTGCCGCTGGGCAAGCCGGGTGCAGCGGAGCAGGCCTGCAAGATCGAGTTCGACCTGCGTTATGCGTTTTCCAGCCGGCCCTTGGAACTGGTGCTGAGCCCCGTGTTCGACCGCGTGGCCAACACCTTTGTCGACGCCTTTGTCAGCCGCGCCGAGCAGGTCTATGGCAAGCGCTGAGGTAGGCCCTGCGGCACTGCTGCATGTCGAGGTGGTTTACGGCAACGGCCCGCGCAGCGTGGACCACGTTCAGCTGAGTTTGCCGCAGGGCTCTACGGTGGCCGACGCGCTGCATGCCAGCGGCATCGTGGCCCGCCATGGGCTGCACCTGGACGAGCAGTTCAGCGTGGGCATCTGGGCCAGGCAGCAGCCGCTGAGCGCTGTGCTGCGCGAGGCGGACCGGGTGGAGGTCTACCGGCCCTTGCAGGTCGACCCGAAAGAAGCGCGCCGCCAGCGCTATCGCCGGCAAACAGGCACCAAACCGCGCCGGGCTTGAGTGGCTGGCACGGAGCGGCAAGCCCCCCAGTCGCTCAGTTGCAGTTGGAGTTGACCAAGTCGCGGGCGCGCTGGGTTTCCTGCTCGCGGCCCTGGTCGTCCAGCACCTCGCGCTCGCCTTGTTCATTGGGCCGCGAAATGCGCACGCCGCTTTCCAGCGTCTTCAGCTGGTTGCGCGCGCGGCGGCAGTTTTCAGCCTTGACCGATGCGGTGCGCTCCTTGTCCGCCGATTCCTTGGCCTGCTTCTGGGCTGCCTGGTCGGCCAACAGCTTGCGCTTGCGGGCTTCCAGTTCGCGGTCGGTCGACGGGGCGGAGGCGCCGGGCGCGGGGATCAATGCGTCGGTGCCGGCGTCCAGCGGCGCACTGGCGCTGACGGTCACGCCGCGTGCAGCGCCCGGGCGCTGCAGGATGTCCTTGTCCGGCACGTCCACCGGCGGTGCGCGGTCGCTGACCTGGAGGTGGCCATCGCGGTCACGCCATTTCCAGATGGCCTGCGCAGAAGCATTCGAGGCGGACAGCGCCATGAGCGCCAACAAGACCGCTGACAAAGGACCAGAAAAACCAGGGCGGGAAAGCTTCATGTCGATGCGCAAGCGGACGTCCAAACCAGGGCTTAGTGTAGTGGGCGTCTCGTGGCGCGAGCGCCCTGTTACCGCGGTTTCTTGCCGCTTTGGCCGTGCACCGCAGCCGGGCGGTCGCCACCCGCGGCTGAAAGGTGGGCGGGGCCGCGGCGGCCTGTGCGGGCACGCGAAGCCGCACCGTGACGCGTGTCCGGTCTTTCCGTATAATCCGCTTTTGCGTCTGGAGCTTTCCTCATGCGCCTTCTAGGCAAAGCGCTGACCTTCGACGATGTGTTGTTGGTCCCGGCCTTCTCTCAGGTGCTGCCGCGAGACACTTCGCTGGCCACCCACTTTTCCCGCAACATCGTGCTGAACCTGCCGCTGGTTTCAGCGGCGATGGACACCGTGACCGAAGCCCGTCTGGCGATTGCCATCGCGCAAGAAGGTGGCATCGGCATCGTGCACAAGAACCTGCCACCCAAGCAGCAGGCCGCCGAGGTGGCGCGGGTCAAGCGCTATGAATCGGGCCTGCTGAAGGACCCGATCACCATCGCCCCTGGCGCCCGTGTGCGCGACGTGATCGAGCTCTCCCGCGCCCACGGCATCTCGGGTTTCCCAGTCGTTGAAGACGGTCGCGTGGTGGGCATCATCACCGGCCGTGACCTGCGTTTCGAAACCCGGCTCGAAGCCCCGGTGCGCGAGATCATGACGCCGCGCGAGCGGCTGATCACCGTGCGCGAAGGTGCCACGTTGGCGGAAGCCAAGGCGCTGATGCACCAGCACAAGCTCGAACGCGTTTTGGTGCTGAACGACGCCTCCGAGTTGCGCGGCCTGTTCACGGTGAAAGACATCACCAAGCAGACCAGCTTCCCGAACGCTGCGCGCGATGCCCAAGGGAAGCTGCGCGTTGGCGCTGCGGTTGGCGTGGGCGACGGCACCGAAGAACGCGTTGAGCTGCTGGTCAAGGCCGGTGTGGACGCGCTGGTGGTAGACACCGCGCACGGCCACTCGGCCGGCGTGATCGAGCGCGTGCGCTGGGTCAAGAAGAACTATCCGCACATCGACGTGATCGGCGGCAACATTGCCACCGGCTCCGCGGCCTTGGCACTGGCCGAAGCCGGCGCCGACGGCGTGAAGGTCGGCATCGGCCCGGGTTCGATCTGCACCACCCGCATCGTCGCTGGCGTCGGCGTGCCGCAGATCACCGCGATCGACAACGTGGCGACTGCGCTGCGTGGCACCGGCGTGCCGCTGATCGCGGATGGCGGTGTGCGTTACTCGGGCGACATCTCCAAGGCCATTGCGGCCGGCGCCAGCACGGTGATGATGGGCGGCATGTTCGCCGGCACCGAAGAAGCGCCAGGCGAAGTGATCCTGTACCAGGGCCGCAGCTACAAGAGCTATCGCGGCATGGGCTCCATCGGTGCGATGAAGGCTGGTTCTGCCGATCGCTACTTCCAGGAAGCCGACGAGACCAGCAACCCGAACGCCGACAAGCTGGTGCCCGAAGGCATCGAAGGCCGCGTGCCCTACAAGGGTTCGATGGTCTCGATCATCTTCCAGATGGCCGGCGGCCTGCGCGCCTCGATGGGCTACTGCGGTTGCGCGACCATTGACGACATGCGCGAGCGTGCCGAGTTCGTCGAGATCACCTCGGCCGGCATCCGCGAGAGCCATGTGCACGACGTGCAGATCACCAAGGAAGCGCCGAACTACCGCGCCGAGTAAATTCCCGGCGATGACCGCTGCTGCGCCCGGCTTCGGCCGGGCGCAGCGTTTTCTGAAACCGCTCCCGTTTCAAGATGCCCGCTAGCGAGCCTTCCGGCCACACCGCCCCCATGAACCCAGACGGCAAGCCACAGCGAGCGGCTGCCATGCCGTTCATCATGCTGACGGTGTTAATCGACATGATCTCGATCGGGCTGATCATCCCGGTGCTGCCCAAGCTCGTGGGCACCTTTGCGCGCACGCCGACCGAACAGGTGGGCGCCTACGCGACCGTGGCAATGGCCTTTGCCTTCGCCAACTTCATTGGCTCGCCCATCCTGGGCGCGCTCTCGGACCGCTTCGGCCGCAGGCCTGTGCTGCTGATGGGCTTCAGCGGCCTGGCAGTCAGCTTCTTCGGCACGGCGCTGGCCACCGAATACTGGATGCTGGTGGCGGTGCGCCTGTTCAGCGGCGCGATGCAGGCCAACGCGGCCGTCGCCAACGCCTACGTGGCCGACATCACGCCGCCCGAAGATCGAGCCAAGCGCTACGGCATGCTGGGCGCGATGTTCGGCTTGGGCTTCATCCTCGGGCCGGTGATTGGTGGGCTGCTGGGCGGCATCAACCTGCGGCTGCCGTTCTTTGTGGCCGGCACGCTGGCGCTGTGCAACTGGCTGTACGGCTTTTTCGTGCTGCCTGAATCGCTGCCCCCGGACCGGCGCCAGCCCTTCAGCTGGAAGAAGGTCAACCCTGTCGGTTCCTTGATTCACCTGATGGAACTGAAGGGCATTGGCGCGCTGCTCGTCGTCATTGCCTTTGCCTCGCTCGCCCAGTTCATCCTGCACACCACCTGGGCGCTCTACACCGAGCTGAAGTTCGGCTGGGACCCGGAGCAGATCGGCGCTTCGCTGTTTGCGGTGGGCGTGATGTCGGTGCTGGTGCAGGGCGTGCTGATCGGCCGCTTCACCAAGTGGATGCCGCTGGAGAAGCTGGCCATCGTCGGGCTGATCTCTTCATCGCTGTGCTATGCCGGCTGGGGCGCGGCCACCGAGGGCTGGATGATGTATGCGGTGATTGCCGCCAACGTCTTTGGCTTCGCGGCTGCCACCACGCTGCAAAGCCTGGTCTCGAACGCTGCCGACCCCAAATCCCAGGGCCAGACCATGGGCGCGGTGTCCGGCCTGTCCAGTCTGATGATGGTGCTCGCACCGGTCATCGGCCCCTTGCTGTTGAAGGAAGTCGCCCACCTGCCGCGTGGCGACTGGCGCATTGGCGCGCCTTACTACCTCTGCGCGCTGCTGCAGGCCCTGGCCACCGTGATGGCTGTGGTGCACTTCTCGCGCGTGCGCCGCGCTGCAAGCCGCGAAGCCCCTGCTTCGGCCTGAGAGCCCACACATTCCCCCGAATCTTTCCCGTCCTTTGAACGCCATGCACGACAAGATCCTGATCCTCGATTTCGGCTCCCAGGTCACCCAGCTGATCGCACGCCGTGTGCGCGAAGCCAACGTGTTCTGCGAGATCCATCCGAACGACGTGTCGGACGATTTCATCCGCGAGTTCGCACCCAAGGGCATCATCCTGTCGGGCAGCCACGCCAGCACCTACGAGGACCACGAACTGCGGGCGCCGCAGGCCGTGTGGGACCTGGGTGTGCCGGTGCTGGGCATCTGCTACGGCATGTTCGCGATGGCGGTGCAGCAGGGTGGTGAAGTGGAGCCGGCCGATCACCGCGAGTTCGGTTACGCCGAGGTGCGCGCGCATGGCCACACCGCGCTGCTGCAAGGCATTGAAGACTTCAGCACGGCTGAGGGCCACGGCATGCTGAAGGTCTGGATGAGTCATGGCGACAAGGTCACGGCGCTGCCGCCTGGCTTCAAGCTGATGGCCAGCACGCCCAGCTGCCCGATCGCCGGCATGGCGGATGAAAGCCGCGGCTATTACGGTGTGCAGTTCCATCCGGAAGTAACGCACACCGTGCAGGGCCGTGAATTGCTGAACCGCTTCGTGCTGGAGATCGCCAAGGCCAAGGCCGACTGGGTGATGGACAGCTATGTCGACGAAGCCGTGGCGCGCATCCGCGAGCAGGTGGGCGACGAAGAAGTCATCCTCGGCTTGTCCGGCGGCGTCGATTCTTCCGTCGCCGCGGCGCTGATCCACCGCGCCATCGGCGACCAGCTGACCTGCGTGTTCGTCGACCACGGCCTGCTGCGCCTGGACGAAGGCCGCATGGTGATGGAGATGTTCGCCGGCCGGCTGCATGCCAAGGTGGTGCATGTGGACGCCAGCGCGCAGTTCCTCGGCCACCTCGCGGGCGTGACCGACCCCGAGCAAAAGCGCAAGATCATCGGCCGCGAGTTTGTCGAAGTCTTCAAGGCCGAAGCCGCCAAGCTGAAGGCCGCCAATGCCTCGGCTAAAGGTGCCAAATGGCTGGCCCAAGGCACGATCTACCCTGACGTGGTCGAGAGCGGCGGCACCAAGACCAAGAAGGCCGTGACGATCAAGAGCCACCACAACGTAGGCGGCTTGCCGGAACAGCTGGGCCTGAAGCTGCTGGAGCCGCTGCGCGAGCTGTTCAAGGACGAAGTGCGCGAACTCGGCGTTGCGCTGGGCCTGCCGCACGACATGGTCTACCGCCACCCGTTCCCCGGCCCAGGCCTTGGCGTGCGCGTGCTGGGCGAAGTGAAGCCCGAGTACGTCACGCTGCTGCAACGCGCCGATGCGATCTTCATCGAGGAGCTGCGCGCCGCGGTGGACCCGGTCAGCGGCAAGAACTGGTACGAGCTGACCAGCCAGGCCTTCACCGTGTTCCTGCCGGTCAAGAGCGTGGGCGTGATGGGCGATGGGCGCACTTATGACTACGTGGTCGCGTTGCGTGCCGTGCAGACCAGCGACTTCATGACGGCCGACTGGGCCGAGCTGCCGTACAGCCTGCTGAAGAAGGTATCGGGCCGCATCATCAACGAAGTGCGCGGCATCAACCGCGTCACCTACGACGTGTCGAGCAAGCCGCCGGCAACCATCGAGTGGGAGTGAACTGATGCGGGGTGCGGGACTGATCGTGGTGTTGATCGCGCTGCTGGGTGCCGGCTGGCTGGTGCGTGAGCGGCTGAAGACGCCTGTCGCCGTGCCGGTGACGGTGCCCGTCACCGACGGCCAGGCCGTGCGGCAGGTGCCACCTGGCCAGGTGGCCAATGAGGTCGGCAAGCAAATTGACGCCGCGACGCTTCTGCATCAGCAGGCCCTGGAACGGGCCGACGCCGAAGGCGAGAAGCCCTGATGGCTTGATGGTGCGCGCGCACCAGCCACGCATGCATGGGAGGCACGGAAATGGGTAACGACGGTTTCGAGCAGATGTCCTTGCTGGGTGATGCGCCAGTGGCCAAGCCCGCGCTGAACCGGCTGTTTTTCGCGCTGATGCCGGACGAGCAGGACGCCGCGCGCCTGTTCCAGCTCGGCGCTGAGCTGCGCATGGCGCACGGCGTACGCGGCCGGCCCATCGGCGAGAACCGGCTGCACATCACGCTGCATCACCTGGGTGACTTTCCCGAGGTTCCGGAACTGATGGTGAACCGGGCCAGACAGGCAGGCGAAACGCTGGCCCACCCCACTTTTGCGTTGAGCTTCGACATCGTGATGAGCTTCGGCAAGCACAGCAGCAACCCACCGTTTGTGATGGTGGGCAGCGAAGAGAACCTGTCCGGCGTGATCTCGCTGCAGCGTGAGGTTGGCGTGCGCATGGCGCATGCCGGCCTGGCCCGCGAGGTTGAAAAGAGCTTCACGCCGCACATGACGCTGGCTTACGACCTGAAGACCGTGCCGGCGCAGGCGATAGCGCCCGTGAGCTGGCACGCGAGGGAGTTGGTGCTGGTGCACAGCCTCATCGGCCAGAGCGTGTACTTCGTGTTGGGACGCTGGCCCCTCAAACCCACAGCGTGAGCCGGGCAAACCTGCTGCGCAGCTCCTGAGAGATCCCATGAGCGAGTTTTCCGCATCTCTCGGCAAGGAGGCCACTCCAGCCGACGAAAACGCGATGCGACTGGCGCTGGACCAAGCGCAGAACGCCTGGCTGGTGGGCGAGGTGCCTGTGGGCGCGGTCATCATGCGCGATGGCCAGGTGATTGCCACCGGCTACAACCGGCCGATCACCACCCACGACCCGACCGCCCATGCCGAGTTGGTGGCGCTGCGGCACGCCGCACAGCTGCTGGAGAACTACCGGCTGCCCGAGTGCGAGATCTACGTGACCCTGGAGCCCTGCGCAATGTGCGCGATGGCGCTGATGCACGCCCGCTTCAAGCGCGTGGTGTTTGGTGCCCGGGATCCCAAGACCGGTGCCGCCGGCTCGGTGGTCGACCTGTTTGCTCAGCCGCAGCTGAACCACCACACGGCGCTGCAGGGCGGTGTGTTGGGCGAGGCCTGTGGCCAGGTGTTGCGCGAGTTTTTTGCCGAACGCCGCGCCCAACAGAAGGCCGTGCGCGCAGCCGACCAAGCCGACGCCGAAAGCACGCAGTCACCGGCCGCTGCACCGCGCGCTGCTTTGTTCAGCCCGCCTCGGTCCGCACCAGAAACAGCGCCTGAGCCTGTCATTCCGACGGGCGAGGCCACCGAATGGGTGCTCACGCCGCCGCCCGGCGCCGACGACATGCCCGAATTCACCGAACCCAACAGGAACCGCCCATGAGCGCCGCCAAGAAGAAGACCCCGCATGCCGACCAGGCGGCGCACGACCACGGGCAGGACCACGACGAACATGGACACGACCATCACCACGTGCACACGTCACCTTCCACGCTGACGATCTATTCGCCCGCCGGCGTGGTGCTGAAGAGCGCCGCGGTGAAGCTGGCCGCCAAGCGGCTGAAGGGCATGGGCTACCAGGTGACGGTGGACGCCAGCGCGCTGGCCAAGCACCAGCGCTTTGCCGGCGACGACGACTTCCGCCTGGCCACGCTGCACCGCATTGCCGAAGAAGCGCCGTCGGTCGCCATGGCCACGCGCGGCGGTTATGGCATGACGCGGCTGCTGGACCGGCTGGACTGGGCGCTGCTGGCCAAGGCAGCCGAGCAAGGCACACGCTGGGTCGGCTACAGCGACCTGACCGCGCTGCAGATGGGCTTGCTGACCCACACCGGCACCGCCAGCTGGTGCGGACCGATGGCGACCGATGACTTTGGCCGCGACGAACTGGACGAAGTCACACCGGACTGTTTCAACGAAGCCATGAGTGGAGAGCTGGAGGCCATCGGCTTTCGCACCGAGGCCGGCTTCGATGGCTTGGCCGAGAAGGGTGTGCTGTGGGGTGGCAACCTGACGGTGCTGTGCTCGCTGCTGGGCACCCGGCACTGGCCCAAGGTCAAGGGCGGCATCCTGTTCCTGGAAGACGTGGCCGAACATCCGTACCGGGTCGAGCGCATGCTGCTGCAGCTGCACCAGGCGGGCGTGCTGGCCGCGCAGAAGGCGGTGGTATTGGGGGCATTCAGCGACTGGCGCAAGTCGCCGATGGACCGCGGCTACAACCTGAAGACCGTCGTCGCCTACCTGCGCGAGGTCACGAAGACGCCGGTCCTGACCGGGCTGCCATTCGGGCATGTGCCGACCAAGGTGACGATGCCGATGGGCCACAAAGTCCAGCTGCTGGTACAGGCACGGGACGTGCTCATCGGTTGGCACTGACGCTGCGTTGCGTTAGCCGGTCCGCCGCGTTGCCCCTCGGTAAACCCTGAGCGGCAGGCACCGCGACGGTGCCTAGAATTTTCGCTTCGCCTCGCGTTTGGGTGCACCAAAAGTGCGCCTGACGGGAGGCTTGTGTTTTGTGCGTGCGTGCGTGGTCATCGATGCTGCCGTGCGTGCTTGAAGGAGTGACCGCATGCGCGGTGTGTTGGGCGCCGCAGTTTGGCGCTGGGTGGTGCTGGGCGTGCAGGCGACGATGGCCGCCGCCGCTTTGGCCAGTTTGACCGCCTGTGGCAACAGCCCCTTTCCGCTGGGCGCGGAAAAAGAGAACACGCTGTTTTATGCCTTTGAGGAGCGCTCCCCGCGCTACCTGGACCCGGTCGCCTCGTACTCCAATCCGGAGTCGGCCTTCACGATGGCCATCTACGAGCCGCTTTACGGGTACCACTATCTGAAGCGGCCGTATGAGCTGGAGGGCAAGGCCGCCGCCAAGGTCGTCAAGCCGCGCTACCTGGACGCCGCCGGCCACGAGTTGCCGGCCGACGCTGCCGCCGAGCACATTGCAGAGAGCGTCTACGACATTCCGATCCGCCACGGCATGCGCTACGCGCCGCATCCGGCCTTCGCCAAGGATGCGCAAGGGCAGTACCTCTACCACCACATGACGCGTGCCCAGGTCGGCGAGAAGCATTCGCCCTGGGAATTCGAGCACACGGACACCCGCGAGGTGGAGGCCGAGGATTTCGTCTACACCTTGAAGCGCCATGCAACGACACGCATCGAGGCGCCGGTCTTCGCGGTGTTTGCCGAATACGTGCTGGGCCTGAAGGACTATGCCGAGCTGATCAAAAAGGAAGACGCCAAGCTGCTGGCCGGACTGCCGGAAGACCTGCAGGACAAGCCCTTCCTGGACTTCCGCAAATGGCCACTGGCGGGGGCTCAGGCGCTGGACAAGTACACACTGCGGGTTCGCCTGAAGGGCAAGTACCCGCAGTGGAACTACTGGATGGCGCTGCCCTTCGTCGCGCCGCTGCCGTGGGAGGCAGACGCCTTCTACTCTCAGCCCGGCATGACCGAAAACGGCCTGTCGTTGAACCAGTGGCCGGTGGGCTCGGGCCCGTTCATGATGACCACGTTCGAGCGTGATCGCCTGCACGTGATGAAGCGCAACCCGAACTACCGGGCCGACGACTTCTACCCCTGCGAAGGCCAGCCCGAAGACAAGGCCGCCGGCCTGCTGGACGACTGCGGCAAGCGCCTGCCGTTCATCGACACGCTTTACGTGCAGATGGAAAAGGAAAAGGAAGGGCGCAAGGGCAAGTTCCGCCAGGGCTACCTGGACATGCCCGAGATCGAGCGGCCCGAATGGGGCGTGGACTTCCGCAACGACATGGAAGAGTCCGACGCGGTGAAGCAGGAGTACGAGGCCCGCGGCTTCCAGTTCCCGCTCAGCACCGACATCACCAACTGGTATGTGGGCTTCAATATGCTGGACCCGGTGGTCGGCACCGGCGGTACGCCGGAAGAAGTCATCAAGCACCGCAAGCTGCGCCAGGCGGTCTCCATTGCCATCGACTGGGAAGAGGGCTATGGCCGCATCTTCAAGCACAAGGGCGGCGTGGCGGCGATGGGCCCGATCCCGCCAGGCGTGTTCGGCTCGCACGAGGGCCAACCCGGCTTCTACAACCCTGTGACGCACAAGCTGGTCGACGGCAAGCCGGTACGGCGCTCAATCGAAGATGCGAAGCAGTTGCTGGCCGAAGCCGGCTACCCCGGCGGTCGCGACGCCATCACCGGCAAGCCGCTGGTGCTGAACTACGACTTCCAGCGCGTGGTCACGCCCGAGTTCAAGGCCGAGAACGACTGGATGGTGCGGCAGTTCGCCAAGCTGGGCATTCAGCTGGAGATTCGCGCGACCGACTTCAACCAGTTTCAGGACAAGACCCTCAAGGGCAAGCACCAGCTGTTCTGGGCCGGCTGGCTGGCCGACTACCCGGACGCCGAGAACTTCCTGTTCCTGCTCTACGGGCCCAACGCCAAGTCCAAGACCCAGGGCGAAAACACCGCGAACTACGAGAACCCGGCCTTCGACAAGCTGTTCCGCGAGCTGCAGTCGCTGGATGACGGGCCGCGCAAGCAGCAGGTGGTTGACGAGATCTACAAGATCACGCAAGAGGACGCTCCCTGGTCCTTCGGCTACATCCCGTGGGGCGGTTTGGCCTTCCAGCCCTGGGTGCACAACGGCAAGCCCAGCATCCTGGTGCGCGACATGGTGCGGTACTACCGAGTGGACCCTGCCATGCGCGCAAAGCTGCAGGCCGAATGGAACCACCCGATCTACTGGCCACTGGCTTTGCTGGCGCTGCTGGCGGTCGCGCTGGCCTGGGTGGCGCGGCGCAGCTTCAAGGCGCGCGAGCTGGCAACCGCCCGTGGCACGACAGGCGAGGGCGCAGCGCCCTCGCTGTCAACTTCTTCCAACCCTGGCTGAGCGCGACATGTGGAACTACCTGGTGCGCCGGCTGAGTTACGGCGTGTTGATCCTGGTGGGTGTGAACCTGCTGACCTTCTTCCTGTTCTTCACCGTCAACACGCCGGACGACATGGCCCGCTTGAACATTGGCGGCAAGCGCGTCACGCAAGTGCAGATCGACAAGTGGAAGGGCGAGCGTGGCTACGACAAGCCGCTGTACTGGAACGCCGCCGGGCAGGGCGCCGAGCAGCTCACGCACACGGTGTTGTGGGAGCGCTCGATCTCGCTGATGCTGCTGGACTTCGGCCGCTCCGACTCGGCGCGCAGCATGGACATTGGCTACGAGATCAAGACCCGCATGGGCGTGAGCCTGACGCTGGCGGTGCCGATCTTCTTGCTGCAGGTCATTGCCAGCACCGGCTTCGCGCTGCTGCTGGTGTTCTTCCGGCATTCGCGCATCGACTTCTGGGGCACGGTGGTCTGCGTGCTGATGCTGTCGATCTCCAGCCTGTTCTACATCATCGTCGGCCAGTTCCTGTTCTCGCGCGTGCTGCGGCTGGTGCCGCTGTCGGGCTATGCGGGCGGGCTGGACATGGTCAAGTTCCTGGTGCTGCCGGTGCTGCTGTCGCTGCTGTCGCGGCTGGGCACCGAGGCCCGGCTGTACCGCGTGATGTTCCTGGAGGAAATGGGCCGCGACTACGTGCGCACCGCGCGCGCAAAGGGCCTTTCGGAAGCGGTGGTGCTGTGGCGCCATGTGCTGCGCAACGCGCTGATTCCCATCATCACCAGCGCCGGCTCGTACCTGCCGTATGTGTTCCTCGGCAGCCTGGTGTTCGAGAGCTTCTTCGGCATCCCCGGACTCGGCGCTTTCGTGATCGACGGCATTGCCGGACAGGACTTCGCCATTGTGCGGGTGATGGTCTTCCTGGGCGCGCTGCTGTATGTGCTGTCGAACGCGCTGATCGACGTGATCTACACCTGGGTCGATCCCCGGGTGCGGCTGGCTTGACGGCCCTCAGGAAGTGAATGACATGGGTTTCAAGCTGGTCATCCTCTGGACCGACATCGCGCTGTGGTTGATGGCGCTGTCAGTCGCGGTCTACGCCGTGCGCCTGCGCGGCCTGCCGCAGAGCCGCAGCAAATGGCAGCGTGTTTTGCACGATCCGGCCGCGCTGTCGGCCGGCTTCGTGCTGCTGCTGTTTGTCCTCGTCACCTTGCTGGACAGCGTGCATTTCCGACGGACGTTGCCGACCAATCCGGCCACAGTGAGCACGGGCCACGCGGTCTACTACGACGCCACCACCAGCTCGTTGCTGGACGAGGCCTTGCACCACCTGCGCGCCACCCGCGAAGCCACCTACAGCGCGCCGCTGGCCACGCATGCGCACACGCGCGACGCGGTGACGGTCAACGGCGAGATCCAGCGCATCTATCCGCGGCTGCAGTTCGGCGGTGCGCACCTGGCTGATACTGTGCGCGACTGGGCAGGGGACGTGACGCGTCGGGTGCTGGCCGGGCTTGGCATCGGTCTGCTGGCATTCGTGGGCCTGGCCGTGGCGCTGGCTGCCACCTTGCGCCGCGCGCACGGTGGCCTCGGTCCGGCCTGGCAGGCCCTGTGGCGCGGTCACACGGCGCTGCCGCTGCGGCCGCTGCTGGCCACCTTGATGGCGCTCTGCGCCGTGATCGGGCCCGTCACCGCGCTGGCCGGTGGTTACCACGTGATGGGCACCGACCGCACCGGCAACGACGTGCTGCTGCTGGCGCTCAAAAGCGTGCGCACGGCCTTCGTGATCGGCGCCTTGTCGACCCTGGCCACGCTGCCGCTGGCCATCGTGCTGGGCGTGCTTGCGGGTTACTTCAAGGGTTGGGTGGACGAGGTGATCCAGTACCTCTACACGACGCTCAGCTCGGTGCCCAGCGTGTTGCTGATTGCCGCCTGCGTGCTGATGGTGCAGGTCTTCCTGGACAAGAACCCCGACCTGTTCGAAACCGGCCTGGAGCGGGCCGACCTGAAGACCTTCCTGCTCTGCGTGATCCTCGGCCTCACAGGCTGGGCCACGCTGTGCCGCCTGGTGCGCGCCGAGACGCTGAAACTGCGCGAACTGGACTTCGTTCAGGCGGCGACTGCCTTCGGCGTCAGCCACTGGCGCATCATGGCGCGCCACATCGTGCCCAACGTGATGCACCTGGTGCTGATCACCACCGTGCTGAGCTTCTCGGACCTGATCCTCTACGAGGCAGTGCTGACCTACGTTGGCGTGGGCGTGGATCCGTCCACCAGCAGCTTCGGCGGCATGATCAACCTGGCCCGCAACGAGATGAGCCGCGACCCTGTCGTCTGGTGGTCTTTCAGCGCTGCCTTCTTCTTCATGGTGACGCTGGTGCTGGCGGCCAACCTGTTTGCCGACGGCGTGCGCGATGCGTTCGATCCGCGGGCCCGCGCCTTCCGCGTGCGCCTTGTCCCAAAGAAGCCCACCATTGCCTGAGCCGCACCGATGCTGAAGATTGACGAACTGAACGTTCAGCTGGATGCGGAAGCCGGCCTGGTACAGGCCATCGACCAACTCACGCTGTGCATAGAGCGTGGCGAAACGCTGGCGTTGGTCGGCGAGTCCGGCTGCGGCAAGAGCATGACCGCGCTGGCACTGATGCGGCTGCTGCCGGACAACGGCCGCGTGGTGGCCGGCAGCGTGGCGCTGGAAGGGGCCGACACGCTGGCCCTGCCGGAGCTGCAGATGCGCGCGGTGCGTGGCGGCCGCATCGGCATGATCTTCCAGGAGCCTTCGACCAGCCTGAATCCTGTGATGCGCGTGGGCGACCAGATCGTCGAGTCCATCGAGGCACACACCTCGCTGCGCGGCGCCGCGGCACGCGCACGGGCACTGGACTGGCTGCGCCGTGTCAGCATCCCCGAGCCCGAACGCCGCATGGACGACTACCCGTTCCGCATGAGCGGCGGGCAGAAGCAGCGCGTGATGATTGCGATGACGCTTGCGGCCGAGCCCGACTTCCTGGTCGCCGACGAACCCACCACCGCACTCGACGTGACAATCCAGGCGCAGGTGCTGGACCTGCTGCGCCAGTTGCAGGCCGAGACCGGCCTGGGCATGCTGCTAATCACGCACGACCTCGCCGTGGTTGCCGGCATGGCGCACCGTGTGGCGCTGATGTACGCCGGCCAGATCATTGAAACCGCCGACGCGCAAAGCTTCTTCTCCGCGCCCAAGCACCCGTATGCCCAAGCCCTGTTGCGGGCACTGCCCGATGCGCATCGCCGGGGTCAGGCCTTGGCCGCAATCCCCGGAACGGTGCCCGCGCTGACACAAAGCTTTCACGGTTGCCGCTTCGAGCCACGCTGCGCCCTCGCAGAAGCCGCCTGCGCCCAGACACGGCCCGCACTATGGGCCCAGCCAGGCACCCGTTCGGTGCGTTGCATCCTGTACACGCCAGGGCGTGAACAAACCGTCCATGAGGTTGAACCAGCAGCGGCGGCTGTCGAAGTGGCCCCCTCGGCGTCGACGAAAGCCCCTGGAGCTGCCAACGTGGTGCTTGACGTGCAGTCACTGCATGTGCGCTACCCCATTCGCGGCGGGCTGCTGCAACGCGTGCGCGGGCACTTCGATGCGGTCGCCGGCGTCTCGTTCCAGGTCAGGGCAGGGCAGACGCTGGCCTTGGTCGGCGAAAGCGGCTGCGGCAAGACGACCACCGGCAAGGCCGTCGTGCAACTGCTGCGGCGCATGGCCACGACCCAGGGCCGCGCGCTGCTGGACGGCCAGGACCTGTTCGCCATGAACTCGCAGGCGCTGCAGCGCGCGCGCCGCGAAGTCCAGATCATCTTCCAGGACCCATTTGCCTCGCTGAACCCGCGCATGCGGGTGTTCGACATCCTCGAAGAAGGCCTGCTGGCCCTGCGGCCCGATCTGGACGCCGCTCAGCGGCGCGCCCGTCTGCTAAACCTCACCGACCAGGTCGGCCTGCGTGCCGAAGCGCTGGCGCGCCATCCGCACGAATTCTCGGGCGGCCAACGCCAGCGCATAGCCATCGCCCGAGCACTCGCGGTGCAGCCGCGCCTCATCGTTTGCGACGAGCCCACCTCTGCACTGGACGTGTCGGTGCAGGCGCAGATCCTGAACCTGCTGCTCGATCTGCAGCGCGACACCGGCGTCGCATTCCTCTTCATTACGCACAACATCGGCGTGGTCGAGTACATCGCCGACGAGGTCGCCGTGATGCAGGCCGGGCGGATCGTTGAGCAGGGCTCATGCGAGGCCGTTCTGCAACACCCCGCACATGTCTATACAAGGCGTCTGATCGACGCCGTACCCCGCCTGAACGCCGCTGCTAAGGCGGCAGTTGCAGCGAAATAGCAACAAAAATCCACCGAAAATTGCAAAGAGGGTTTGTGGGGGTGGGGACCAAAAAGACCTTCAGTGACAATCAATTTACACGTTCCTGGAGCGAGGACATCATGGCTTCACAAGACCGGCATGTGCCTTGCTTCTGAAATGGGTCTATCGATCAACCTTTCTGGAGAGAAGTCAGTGGCTCAAATGAAAAATTCTTCCACCCTGTGGCGGCGGTCAGCTGTCGCTGTGGCGGTCGGCCTCAGCGTCATGTCCGGCGCGGTCTACGCGCAATCTACCGCCGTTGGCTCGGTGTACGGTCAGGTTGCAACGGGTGCCGGTACCCAAATCGTCATTGAAAACGCGGCTGTGGGCTTCAAGCGCACGGTGACCGTTGGCGAAGGCGGTCGATTCCAAGCCAATAACCTGGCTCCCGGCCATTACCAGATTCAACTGGTGAAGGACGGCAAGGTCGTTTCGACGGCTGAATTGGACGTTTTGGCGGGCCAAGGTGCTGAAGCCGTATTCGCAGGCGCCGGCAACGCCACCCAAACCGTGCAGGTGGTTGGCAAGCTGCGCGGCATTGACACCTCCAATACCGTCAACGCTTCCGTCTTCACCGCCAAGCAACTGGATGCTATCCCGGTTGCCAGCAAAGACGTCAACGGCATTGTGGCCCTCGCGGCCAACACGACCAAGGCCGACGCGCGTTATTCCGGCGGTATCAGCATCGGTGGTGGCGCTCCCTCGGAAAACTCGTACTACATCAACGGTTTCCCCGTTACGAACGCACTGACGCAGTTGGGCTCGATGGAACTGCCATTTGGCGCCATCCAGCAGGCCCAGGTGCAAACCGGTGGTTTCGGTGCTGAGTTTGGTCGCTCGGTGGGTGGCGTGGTGAACATCATCACCAAGAGCGGCACCAATGAATGGCACGGCGGGGTCGATGTCACGATCGAGCCGAACTCGCTGCGTTCGAATCCGAAGAATATTTATTATCCGAAGAATGGCGCGGCCACCGACGGAACTGAATATTTCTATCGCAAGGACAACTATCGTCAAGAGACCAGCTACGGCGCGTACGTTGGCGGCCCGTTGGTTGAGGACAAGCTGTTCATGTTCGTGGCGGCGGATGTCACCAAGCTGAACACCAAGGCGGTCAACTCCACCCCAGGCTCCTCTGCAGTCTCGACCACGGGTTGGCTTGAATCGCAGAATACCAACACCCGTTATCTGGGTAAGTTCGACTGGTACCTGACTTCCGATCACCATTTGGAAGCCACCCTGATCGGCGACAACTACAAGACGACGGACGATTATTTCGGCTACGACTACGCAGCGCACAAGAAGACCAACTACGTCTTCAGCCAGTATTCGAAGAACCTGTCCGACTACACCACCGGTGTGGGCGGCGATGCCCAAGTCCTGAAGTACAGCGGCCAGATTACGTCCGATTTTCTGTTGACGGCTTTGTATGGCCAAAGCAGCAGCCCGCACAAGCAAGGCTACAGTTTCCAGCCGACGGACCCGGAAACTTTCATTCCGACCGATGCTGACAGGAATCCAAACCTGACTTACCCGACCAACCCGGCCAATCCGCTTCCCGGCGGTACTACCGGTATCGGCAATGATGCGAAGGAAACCACCAAATCATTCCGATTCGACCTCGAATACCAGCTGGGTGATCACCTGATCCGTGCAGGTCTGGATGAAAATCGGCTGAAGTCCAAGAACGCGGGCGACAGCTACGACAATGTGGGTGGTTCTTACTGGCGTTACTATCACACCACTAACGGCAACTATTCCGGCGCAGGCCCCAGCACCCGGATCAGCCTGATCGACGCCGGCGCAGTGCCTGTGAACGGCACGTACTATTACGCTCGTCAGCGCCATTTTGACACCGTCACGAATGCAGATTCGAACCAGTCGGCGCAATACATTGAAGACCGCTGGCAAGTGACGAAGGAAGTGCTGCTGACGGCTGGCGTGCGTCGCGAATCCTTCGAAAACAAGAATGGTGATGGTGATACCTTCCTGAAGATGGACGGTTTCTTCAGCCCGCGTTTGTCGGCATCGTGGGATGTGCTCGGCAACTCGTCGCTGAAGGTCTACGGCTCTGCCGGCCGCTACAGCCTGCAAATCCCGACGCACGTGGCCGTGCGTGGCGCCAGCCGCTCGCTGTTCGTTGACCAGTACTTCGCCTACACCGGCGTTGATCCAGTAACGGGTGCGCCGACTGGCCTGACTGCGCTGAACAGTGAGCCGTACTCGTCCAACAATGAATACGGTCAGGCCAAGAACCCTAAGACCGTGGCGGCTCAGGACATGAAGCCGACCTATCAGGATGAACTGACCCTGGGTGTTGAAGGCGCGTTGACGCAGGGCTTGGTCGGCGGCGCGAAGGTCACCTACCGCAAGCTGAAGCAGACCATCGACGACTTCTGCGACTACCGTCCGTTCTATGCCTATGCTGATGCGAACGGCATCGACACGAGCAACTACGGTGGCTTCGGTTGCGCGACCTTCAATCCGGGCAGCGACAATACCTTCCTGGTGGACTATGCCGGTGACGGCACCCTGACCAAGGTGAAGCTCAAGGCTGCCGACATCGGTGTGCCGAAGCCGAAGCGTACCTACTTTGCCCTTGACCTGTTCCTGGAACACCCGTTCAGCGATGGCTGGTACGGCAAGATCAACTACACGTATTCCAAGAACAAGGGCAACACCGAAGGCCAGACCAAGTCCGACAATGCCCAGACCGATGTGGCTGTAACTTCGACTTGGGACTTCAAGGAGCTGATGGAAGGCTCGTATGGCTATCTGCCGAACGATCGCACCCACCAGATCAAGGGCTACGGCTACTATCAGCTGACGCCTGAATGGGGCTTTGGCACGACCATGGTGCTGGAATCGGGACGTCCGAAGAACTGCTTCGGCGATTACGGTGGCACGGGCACCGACATTGGCGGTGGCGGATACGGCGCAGTGTTCTTCTATTGCGACGGTGTTGCAACGCCGCGTGGTTCGCAAGGCCGCCTGCCTTGGAGTACCGCTCTGGACCTGAACGCTGTGTACAAGCCTGATTACGTGAAGGGTCTGGCGCTCCGCGTGGACGTTTTCAACGTGTTCAACCGTCAAACCGCTCGCGTGATCGACGAAGCTCACGACTCGTCAGCCACTTACGGCGCTGGCGTGGTCAACCCGGCCTATGGCCGAGTGATCAGCTACTCGGATCCTCGCAAGTTCCGCCTGACGGCCCAGTACGACTTCTGATTTGATTGCTGCTTAGCAGTTAGCAAATCAAACAAAAACCGCAGCCTAGGCTGCGGTTTTTTTACGCCCATTGAATAAGTGACGGTAAGCGGTCAATAGACCCCGTCCTTGAGCCATCGGCTGTGAGCTGGCAGCCTACGTTCCCACGTAGACGAACGTGGGAACGTGATGACAGACGAATTGCAAGAGCTCAGGCGCAGGCTGGTGGTGGGCCGCAAGAACGACGGGCGCAGCGTGTACGACACGCAGGCGAAGGCGGAGCTGGTGGCGCTGTGTTTGCAGCCCGGTGCGTCGGTGTCGCGCCTGGCGCGCGAGTGCGGCGTCAATGCCAATCAGGTCAGCCGTTGGCTGCGCGAGCACGGCCATGTGCGCCGCCCGCGTGTGCCTGTCGCACCCGTTGCGCAGGTGAGTTCGCCGCCGTCGGCATTCATGGCAGTGCCGGTGATGCAGACCACGGCGACGCCGGCCGATGGCAGTGCTGCGATGCACCTGCAGGCCCGTCTGCCCAACGGCGTGGCGTTCGATCTGCGGGGTGTCGACGCACGACATGCCGGCCATCTGATTGAAGCACTCGGGAGGCTGAGGTGTTCCGGCTCGACGAAGGGCTGAAGGTCTACCTGCACCGCGCGCCAGTGGACTTCCGGCTCAACATCAACGGCCTGGCTGCCCTGGTGCAGCAAGCACTCGGGCTGGACCCGTTCGCCGCGTGTGTCTACGTGTTCAGCAACCGCCAGCGCAACCGGGTCCAGGTGCTGGGCTGGGAGCGCAACGGCTTCTGGCTGCTGCTCAAGCGGCTGGAGCAGGACCGGTTCATCTGGCCCAGCGAGGCGGACGTGCCCACGCTGACGGTGGAGCAGTTGCACTGGCTGCTCGAAGGCATTGACATCGGCCTGGTGCAGCGTCATCCACAGCGGCTGTACGAGCGCGTAGGCTGAGATCAGTTCGATGGCGGCCGCGCCATTGCGGCACATCCGAATGGCGTAGCCGACCATGGGCTGGGACACTGTTTGGCAGATGGCCGACATGCCCACGCTCGAACAGTTCAACGCCCTGCAGCAGGCGCTGGCCGAGGCGCGCCAGCACAACGAAGCCTTGGCCGGTGAGCTGCGCACGACCACAGGGGAGCTGCGCATCGTGCGCACCGAACGGGATTTGCTCAAGGAACAGCTCAACAAGTTCAAGCGCCAGCTGTTCGCCGCCAGCAGCGAGGTCACCGGCCAGCACCAGAAGGACATGTTCTTCGACGAGGCCGAGAGCCTGGGGGCGCAGGCCGAGCCGGCTGCCGAAGAGATCCCTGACGCCGACAAGGTCGACGTGCCCGGCCACCAGCGCGCCAAGCGCGGGCGCAAGCCGCTGGACCCGGCGCTGCCGCGCGAGGTGGTGCGCCACGAACTGCCCGAGGGCGAGCGCGTGTGCCCGCACGACGGCGCGGCCTTGCGCGAGATCGGCGTAGAGGCCACCGAGCAACTCGACATCATCCCGCAGGCGAAGTACCTCGACGGGCTGCCGCTGTACCGCCAGGCGGCGCTGCTGGGCCGCTTCGGCGGCACCGACATCTCGCGCAACACCTTGGC